>NZ_MCXE02000016.1:0-2318 GCF_002877735.2 Vibrio sp. 10N.261.54.E10 | reverse complement strand
ACGAGTTTCTTGGCTTGAATACGGGTATATCGACTCCCGATTTCTACACCAAGGAACCTCACACCGTCTTTGCTGTGCGCGATATGTGATTTCGCCTGATTCACCGTCAGTTTCAGCTCTTTCTCCAGCACCTTGGTCGCTTGAGCAAGTGCATTTCTGCACCCGCTTTTCGACTGCGACAGAAGATTAGAATATCATCTGCATAACGAACAATTCGATGACCTCGATTCCGCATCTCCTGATCGAACGCATCCAGAATAGATATTCGCTATCAAGGGGCTTATTACGCCACCTTGCGGGCTTCCTATCTCGGTCTTCTGCCAATGCTCACCTACCATCACTCCGCTTTTCAGGAACTGACTTATCAGTGCCAGTACACTGCTATCCCTGACTCTCTCTCTAATACTTCTCAAGATAAGCTCATGATCAAGCTTGTCGAAGCATTTTGATAAGTCCATATCGACAACATGCTCCAATCCATAGCGGCGGATAAACATCGTCGATTTATTGATAGCATCATGACAACTTCGATGCGGTCTGTACCCAAAGCTCGATGGGTGAAACTGCTCTTCGAAGATCGGAGTTAGGAGGTCATTCAGAGTTTGTTGGACAACTCTATCCCGTACTGTTGGGATACCAAGTAGCCTGATACCTCCCCCCTCTTTCGGGATTTCAACCCGTCTCACTGGTTGAGGTTCATACTGCTTGTTTTGAAGTTCAGCGAGAAGTTGATCGAGATTATTACTCAGATTTGAGGCGAAGTCGCTCAGGCTCTGCCCATCTATTCCGGCCGCGCCTTTCGCTTTCCACACCTTTTTTAAATCCTTTATATAGTCGCTCTTTGTGGAGCAACTGCCCATACAGGCTGTAATAAACTCTCAACGTCTCACCTTGGACTGTGTGCTGTGTGGGGACAAAATGTGTTCTTTCGTGTTGGTCTGTTTCCCTCTGCTATTTAGCCTTCTAGCCTAATGGCAATATACTAAAGTGAGTCAGAGCTACTCCCATGTACGGTTTCTCGACCCAGTTTTCTGTCTCCACAGATCACCAGTCCGGAATACCCCGATAGCGAATCGGTTTGTGTACCACTAAAAAAAAACATCTGTTCATCACAGACTTAAAAAGTGTACTTCCTCCCTTCGCAACACTGACTGCTTTTGGCTGTTCAGTGCCCCATCAAACATAATGCTGATGATCAGCTCAGTTTTCTCCTCCACACCATTACTGGGCTTCACAGGCTGTGCCTTACTCACTACTACGGATTCATCTGCCACCTCGCACCAACATAAGTCTTGGTTTCACCTTAAGCGTATGTCTTCCGGCATATACCCGGATGTGGTGTCAGGCTTCCCCAGTTACTGCACTGACTCCCTGTTAACAATGCCATCCTCAAGCACAGCATAGGTCTGACTGAGTATTGGGCTTCGCGCTATTTCGGACGCTTACCCACCTACACTGCCGAAGCAGGTTCACTTGCGTTATGTACTGTTAACTTCCTATGGCTTCCTTCAGACCTTGCCGTTAGCCAACAACGCCCTTGCCAGTCGGGTTATCTTCCCCTCAGTCGGGGTGATTCAGGTTTCTCTCAACCTAACGGGTTTGCCAGCTTCGCTGGGCAAACGAAAAAAGCCTCGAAAAATCCGAGGCTTAACTGAGCTCACAAAGATTTTGATTAGATTGGGTTTTTAAAGCACAAGTCAATAGATGCACCTACCGCCTTAAGCACGTCACTGCGTGAAATAATCCCCACCAGTTTTCCACTATCAATCACTGGGTACACCTTAGGTTTTCCTACTTGCATCATTGACGCTAAATCTATGATCGAGGTTTCAGGGTGACTGAAAGCACGTCTTTGTACATACAGTCGCTGACAATATGCGTATCTTGGCAGTGGTAACTCACCTTGATCAACTTATCGAGTAAGTCTTGCTCCGATAAGAATCCTACCTCTTCTTGTTCATTAATTACCGGCCCACCCACATGCGCGGAGTGCAAAACTTTCAGTGCTGCAGACAATGACATACCTGGGGTAAATGTAACTGCTTGATGGTTCATATAATCTTTAACTTTTAATGACTGCATTTCTGGACTCCTTCCACACAACATCACTCTACCTGTTAAGTGTCGACCAAATTTGAGAATTTACTAAATTGTTTTTACCTATTTCAACAATAACCCCTATCTTTCATCAAACTTTGAAGACAAGTGAGTGCTACAAAACTTGGTGCCGTATATCTCAATGTGGTCTAAAGCGAAATCTGTTATTCTTGTACGCTGTTTATATCATGTTGAACCAAATATTTTCTTCCGCTAAAGAG
>NZ_MCXE02000015.1:0-2425 GCF_002877735.2 Vibrio sp. 10N.261.54.E10 | reverse complement strand
TTTATGTACTTCGTTCAGTTACCGGAAGGTATTTGGGTGTTTAACCGTTCTGATCTCTTCCTAGTCAAACACTTGTTTTCGCATTTATCGTGAAACGCTTTCGCGTTTTTCGTGCGCCGCTTCAACTGTTACTGGGATCGCGAAAACGATTAACTTCCTTTTGACTCAACCATAGTCACAGCGGTAGTCAATTATTAACACCCTCTGCATTAACTACGAAACTCAGCATTAACTATAAATAGGTTTTTACTATGTCTAAATTTATCATCCCGGTCATTGTCTTTATTTTGGCTGGCTTCATGATCTACCGCACTTGGATGAACCATAAATCTGGCGAAGAAAAATATCAAGCAAGGTCAACAGTTCCTCATCGAAAACGGCGCCAAAGACGGTGTGGTTACAACTGAAAGTGGTCTTCAATATCTTGTACTTGAAGAAGGCACTGGTACTGAGCATCCAACTAAGAACAGTAAAGTAACGGTTCATTACCACGGAACACTTATAGATGGCACTGTCTTCGACAGTTCTGTTGAGCGTGGCGAGCCTATTTCATTTGCTCTTAAGCAAGTAATCAAAGGTTGGCAAGAAGGTTTGACTTACATGGTTGAAGGTCAAAAAGTTCGTCTATTTATCCCGAGTAAATTAGCTTACGGGAAAGGCGGCTCAGGTCCTATCCCACCTTCATCGACTTTAATTTTTTGATGTTGAGCTAATTGCCATTAAATAACCGAATAGTAATCAAGGCAACAATCTCATTGATTTAAGCCCCAACATGCTAGATATGTCGGGGCTTTTTTTATTATCCGCTTACCGTTTAGTGCACGCTTGAATCGACAAGTTAAAATCTTCAAGAGCACGCTACCTTAGACGTTATGAAGATTTCACAATGCAGAAAAAACCAACCACTAGACGACTGGTCTAATTTAAATTATAGTAACGTCCATGAACGAAAAAACGAACGATACTCGCCTGCATATTTTGAATGTGGGATATCAATTAATAGTGAACAACGGCTTTAATGGCGTTGGTTTATCGCAATTGCTCAAAGAAGCGGATGTTCCGAAAGGTTCGTTTTACCACTACTTTAAATCGAAAGAGCAGTTTGGCGAAGCATTGATTCAACACTATTTTGAAAATTACATAACTAAAATTGAATCGATCTTAGTGCATGGCGAAGGTAATCATTTTCAACGAATCATCAGTTACTTTTCGCTGTGGACAAAAATTGAAAATGGTACCTGCAACGCTCATAAGTGCTTAGTGGTTAAACTCAGTGCAGAAGTGTCTGATCTTTCTGATCCTATGCGCCAAGCTCACATAAAGGAGCTGGAAAAGTCACCCATACGATTGAGAATTGCGTTGTTGGTGGTGTTGAAGACGGCTCTATTAAAGTTAATAACAGCCAAGATGCCGCTCAAAACCTTTACTCGATGTGGTTGGGTGCAAGTTTGCTAAGCAAGTTAAGTCAAAGCTCACATAGCTTAGAATCGGCACTGAGACTGACCAAGCAAGTTTTACAAGGTAACGACTAAATACTGAGACCTAAATGCAGGTCACTAGGTGTGTTATCACACAAAAATACACAGTATTAATCGCTATTGATAAAAATTACCCGCCCTCTTATCAATTTGGTGATGGCGGGATTTTTAGACGACAAGACTAGACGACTGGTCTAATTCTAAATGAACATAATCAAAATTAAGGACATCCAATGACTCAACAAGACAATCGCCGCATCGTATTGGCTTCTCGCCCAGTTGGCGCACCTACTCAAGAAAACTTTCGCTTAGAGACAGTAGCCGCACCAGCAATTAAAGATGGCGAAATGTTACTTCGCTCAGTGTACCTTTCTCTAGACCCATACATGCGTGGCCGAATGAGCGACGCTAAATCTTACGCTGATCCAGTTGCAATTGACGACGTGATGGTCGGTGCAACCGTGTGTCAGGTTGAAGAGTCGAATAACAGCGATTTTGAAATCGGCGAATGGGTATTGGCTTATACCGGTTGGCAAGATCTCGGGGTTTCTAACGGTGAAGGCCTAATCAAACTAGGTAAAGAGCCAACGCACCCTTCTTACGCGCTTGGCATCATGGGCATGCCTGGTTTTACGGCTTACATGGGTTTATTAGATATTGGCCAACCGAAGAAAGGCGATACGCTGGTTGTAGCTGCAGCAACGGGTCCAGTAGGCGCAACCGTTGGACAAATCGGTAAGCTAAAAGGCTGTCGTGTTGTCGGTGTTGCTGGTGGTCAAGAGAAGTGTCAGTACGCTAAAGAGGTTCTTGGCTTTGATGAATGTATCGACCACAAAGCCGACGACTTCGCTGATCAGTTGGCTAAAGCGTGTGACAACGGGATCGATGTATATTTTGAAAACGTAGGCGGCAAAGTTTTCGATGCAGTAATGCCATTACTTAACACC
>NZ_MCXE02000014.1:0-2867 GCF_002877735.2 Vibrio sp. 10N.261.54.E10 | reverse complement strand
GGTTTTCGCATTTATCGTGAAACGCTTTCGCGTTTTTCGTGCGCCGCTTCAGTGTTGAATTTGGTTATGAGTGAATTTGGTGATTAATGATGAAATGTTTCTGGATGTTTTGGCAGGAATAATCCCATCAGTAAATGAATGTTAGTGTTGGCAACTCAAAACGAATGGCGTTATGTTATAACTAATGGGTGGCTATGTATTAGTGGCCACGACTTCAAACATTTAGCGTATTTCTCCACATAAAACGAAGCAATACATTTTTACATTTCTGAGTTAAACCCCTGCCCTAGCTTTACCTTTAATATGTCTGTATTAACATCAATTCACCCTAATCACAGCGCTACATTCCTTAGCGTTTAACAGCATCCGAGATACCTTTATGTGGATAAAACTATAAACTAAAGCCCGTTATGTAAAGTTATTAAAGTTAAGTAAATTTTATTTTTTGTTGGTTTTTTTATTGGTATTTTTTAAAATATCAAGCAACAATAATGACGACTTGATTTACCTATTTTCGTTGTTGATAGCATCCAATAGACATAAAAAAGGTTTCTATGAAAAAGATAATATTTGGTTTTTTTATGTTCAGTTCATTGCTAGCTGCTACTGCTCATGCAGCAGATCAATTAACGGCCACTATTATTGGTTCTGGTTCGCCTATCTATAATGAAAACCGTGCGAGCGCGAGTACGTTAATCTCTGCCGGAAACACTCATATATTGGTTGATATGGGTAATGGCACTCAAGCTAATTTGTCTAAACTCGGCGTTGATATTCGTCATTTATCTAGCCTACTTATTACTCATCATCATCTTGATCATAATGAAGAATTTGTACCCATGTTAATTCGTCTGTTACTAGGGCGAAATAACTTCACCATTGTTGGTCCACCCAATACGAAGAAACTCACGGAAACAAATTTGGATTTGTATGAAGCTGATATTACATATCGACTAGGCAAAACTAAGAGAAACCTTGCCGATCGTATCAAGGCTTTCGATGTTACAGATATACAAGGCGGAGAATCCTTTAAGGTCGGTGATATACAGGTCACCACGCTTCAAGTTCCACACACCATTCATACTGTTGCTTACCGCTTCGATTACAATGGCCAATCGATTGTCATTACTGGAGATCTGACTTATTCAGAAGCACTGCCCACCTTCGCGAGCAATGCAGATTATATGATTATCGATTCTGGCGGAATGGTAATGATGGGTGGACGGAATAAAAACAAAAAATCTAATGATCAAAGCATAAATAAAGGTTCGAACAACAAAAATAAAAAGAGCGGTAATAAAAAAAATCGTGCTCACCTTAATTTAAACGACTCCAGTACACTTGCCCAAAAAGCTAATGTCAAAAATCTGGTCTACACCCATTTTACTGCGGGAAAGTTGATGCTGAAGCGAGCTTAAAAGAAATTCATAAAAATTATAGTGGTAATGTCATTTTCGGTGAAGATCTTATGGCCGTTAATACTGCAGTGAAGGAAAGCATAGTCAAAACATCACAAAAGATAGCAAGTTACCCAATCGTCGATACCGGACAAAGAAAATCCTACAGCAACAATGCAGTAATACCATTACCAGACAATGCCAATGATTTTTATGGTCAAGATGCCAGTTATAGCACTAACCCTCCTTCTTACACCGACAATAACAATGGCACTATCACCGATAATGTCACTGGTTTAATCTGGCAAAAACAGATGGGGGATAAACTGAGTTATGATGAAGCACTTTTAAAAATAAACACTCTAAAATTAGCAGGTTATGGTGACTGGCGAATTCCCACCATTAAAGAGCTCTATTCTCTCATTCAATTTACAGGCAGCGTTAAAAAGGGAGAAAAAGCGCTCACCCTTTCATCGACACCAGTTTCTTCAATCAACCTCTTGGTAATACTAAAGCTGAAGAACAAGAGATTGATGCCCAAACATGGTCGAGTACCGAGTATGTCGGCAAAACAATGAAAAGTGATGATACGGTTTTGGGGTGAATTTTGTTGATGGCCGTATTAAAGGTTACCTAAAGTTTAATCCACGCACTAAAACGCCGAATAAAATGTACTTTAGGTTTGTGAGGGGAAATAAAGCCTATGAATAAACGTAACTTCATTGACAATAGGGATGGTACCACCACTGATTTGGCGACTGGTTTAACTTGGCAACAGACAGACAGTAACAAAGGTTTGAATTGGCAACAAACACTGCAATATTCTGAGGATCTAACTTTAGCTGGCCATAGCGATTGGCGTTTACCAGATGCAAAAGAGTTACAAAGCATCGTGGATTATACCCGCTCACCTGAAACCTCTAATTCAGCGGCAATCGACCCGATTTTTTACACATCTTCGATAAAGAATGAATCTGGCGAAAAAGATTATCCTTATTACTGGAGTTCAACAACTCATCTTGATGGGCCAGTGCCAGAATCTGCAGCGGTTTATGTGGCCTTTGGTAAAGCCTTAGGTGAAATGCGTGGCATAACAATGGATGTTCATGGCGCGGGTTCTCAGCGCAGCGACCCTAAAACAGGTGCACCGATGTCTCGTGGGCCACAAGGCGATTTTATTCGAGTTGAGAATTTTGTACGCAGTGTACGAGATGGCAATGTCGTTTTAGCGGCCCAAACATATGAGCAGCCTCTGACTGAATATATTAACGAATATGCAAGGGCAAGTAACCTGACGGGTTCAACGACTCAAAAACAAAACAACAAAATCAAAAGCAGTACTCAAAGTAATAAATTTATTAATCGATTTGATAAAGATGGCGATGCAAAAGTATCGGCTTCAGAGTTTAAAGCTGGCACAAAGCGCTTTAATCATTTTGATAAAAATAAAGATGGTTACATCACGGCAGA
>NZ_MCXE02000013.1:0-3047 GCF_002877735.2 Vibrio sp. 10N.261.54.E10 | reverse complement strand
ACTTCGTTCAGTTGAGGTAGGTGTTTAACCGTCACTGGAGCAGTTGATAAGTGTGGTTTTCGCATTTATCGTGAAACGCTTTCGCGTTTTTCGTGCGCCGCTTCACAACTCGAGTATGACAAATGGCCCTTTGTCGTTGGTCATCTGGAGGAAAGATCGACTACCAAGATCATAAAATAGAACAAAGTTAAGGTTGGAATACGTATCCTTCACCTGTAATCGTAATGATCAAACCGTCTCCGAATAACGATCTAATTTCAGATATTGCGACAATCACAGACGAGTTAGTCACTTTTTCGTTCTCCCAACCAATCTTTTTTAATTGGCCAACGCTGAATAATTCACCACGATGTCGATTCATAAATAGAATAATTTTTCGATAGGCTAACGGCAGCGTTGCTAACACATATCCATTTTCTACGTTTTTCGAATGAGCTTGGTGTGGAGTTCAACTATCTTACCATTGAGTTCAATTACTACGTTATTTTCAGAGTGGTTCGTTTCTAATGCAGGATAAAGTCCATTTTTATATAATTCCCTTACTATATAGCCAGCGACAAAGTCAGATTCGGTATTTTTTTTAATATAACGTCGCTTATAAGTGGACGTTTTAAAAATAACGATAATCAATGGAACTCGTACGGTAAAGAGATTAAATTTTTATTATTAAAATATTAACAGGATATCAATAGAGGATTATTTCTTTGCTCCATAACATAACCTTCATTTGAAACAGTTTGAATGCAGCGACAATCGAGAATCCTTCTGATCTCATAAATAGCGACAAGCACTGAGGCAGACGTGACAGCTTTACCAGCCCAGCCAACACTCTTCAAAATTTGCTTGCTGACCACTTGCCCTTTATTTTGGTATAGATAGAACAATACTTTACGGTGAGGTTCTGAGAGCGTCCCAATAATCGACCCGCAACCCCTGTTTTCTAACAATCTTAGTTCCTGATTGAAACTCTCTATTATTTAAAACAAGTTTGGACGGTAGCCCTGAAAATCACCTAATTCGTTGGTAAGTTGTTCCATATATACCTCGTATTGCATAAGTAGACGTATTCTTCAATGTTTACGATATTACATAATAGAGTAAAAATACTAAACTGATAAACATCTCAATACCGTACTTTTACTGCTTAGACCATTATTACACGCTGATACTGAACATCGCCTTATATCCTCGGGTAAAATAGTAGTCGCACAAATGTCTGATTTAGATTCCAAGACCCGGAACTGCAGACCAAAGGTCTAATCCGAGGTTTGATTACGCTTGCGATATTGACTTGGCGATAAACCAAAGTGCTTTTTAAAACGATGTGAGAAGTTGTAGGGATCTTTATAACCTAAACGGTTGGCAATCATAGATACCGACCAATCTTGCTGTTTCAACAAGCTGGTCGCTTTGTCCATTCTTAACTGAATCAATTTGCTGCGAGGAGAAACGTTAAACAGCGACTTGGTGACTCGGTTTAGCTGTTCTTCACTGATAAACACGCGCGATGCCATACCAGAAACAGTCCACGGCAGGTGCAGACTACTTTCAATCTCATTATAGAGCGCTTGAACACGTGCTGTGGTGCTAGTCGACTTAGGTTCAAAGCCAGTCAAGGTTCGAATAATCTCGCTCATCAGCAATTTTCTAAAACTGCCTCGACCTCCAATTTCAAAATGAACTAAGTTCATCAAGGACCAAATTTGTTCACACTCTCCGAAAGGTACAATACTCTGCCTAAGCTCGCAATATGTTGCCATTGCGGGTATCGGGCGTCAGCATCCAAGCCATTTTCCAATAGTTGTACTGAGGGTCAAGCTCGAAACGAAATGGCGTTTCCGCAGGAAGAACCACCAGCGTGCATGGCGTAATCGCTTGTACGAGGTTTCGGTTGTCAATATACCGCCCCCTTCTTGAGTAAAAATCAGCGTATGGACATTCACAGATTCGCGTTCAACCCAATACGCGTCATACAGCTTCGCCATACCACCCATGTAGACACCACAACTTTTCATCTCTGGGATTTCTTCAACGGTCAAAAAACGTTCTTTGCAATGCTCTGCGAGAAAAACATCATCTTGCCACGTTGATTTTGGATTCATTGTCTCAATGACAGATTCGCACAGGTTTTGTTGTTTTTTTAAACATGTTGTTACGTCGCTCAAATCACTATAGTTCTGCCATAAATCGGAGAGCTTATGACAACTAACATCAACCCTAACGCATCTATGAATAACAAGCCAAAGAGCATCTTACCTCGAATCATCAAACTTGGTTTGCCTGTTGCTTTGCAAAGTGCGCTTGTTGCTATTCTTGCCCTTGCTGACGTCTTAATGGTCAGCGATTTTGGCATGGAAGCAGCTGCTGCTGTGGGAATTGCATCAAAATGGCACTTCGTCGCTATTATGATTATGGCAGGGTTGGCCTCAGCAAACGGAACACTAGTCGCTCAATACTGGGGAAAGAATGACCCTAAAAGCGCGCGCACAGTATCATCCATCGCGATGGTATTTGGCTTAAAAGTTCTGCTGCCAGTTACTGCAATCATCACTCTTGGTTCTCAATTTTTAATGATGTTGCAAACCAGCGATCACACCGTGATTGAGCTTGGTGCTACGTACTTGTGGTATGGATTCCCTGTTCTACTTCTCACTCATATAGTCGTGGTGGTAGAAGCGAGCATGCGTTCCTCTGGTGACACAGTAACTCCGCTGTTGCTTGGTGGTGTGACTATTGCCCTCAATATTGCACTTAATTTTGTTCTCATTAAGGGTGCATTTGGTATTCCAGCAATGGGCGTTGCTGGTGCTGCACTAGCAACAACTTTAGCGCGATTGATTCAAGTGGGTTTGATGTATAGCTACATGCGTATACGTAAGCACTGGTTATTAACTACGCCAAGCTCACCACATCGTCCGTCGCTGTGGCTGTCTTACCGTCGTATTGCGTTACCCCTAACGATGAATGCCGTGCTGTGGGCAATGGGTACCATGGCATACCAAATGATCTTCGGTCACATGGGCACAACGGAACTTGCCGTGTTCTCA
>NZ_MCXE02000012.1:0-3391 GCF_002877735.2 Vibrio sp. 10N.261.54.E10 | reverse complement strand
GTTTGATTCTAATATGCTTGATACTTCGTTCTAGTTACTTAAAGCAATTTATAGGTTTTGAATGTACGAAAGAGCAATTGAAGGAGGGGTTACATGTCGGCACTCAAAAATCGACAAAGACAGATTCAAATGAAAAGACTTGAGGGGAGAAGTAGAGCTCGTCAAGTTGAACTTTGTATGGGACTTATTCGTCACAAAGGAAAAGAGTTTGTTCACGAGTACCCCTTGTATGCTCTTGGCATCACAGGCCTTGGTGTTGTAATTTTGAATCGAACTCATCGTTTTAAATCGTCTGTTTTTGGTTATAAACAGCTATCGCTGCTACTTAATTTACTTAAGTAACCATCATTTTGATTCAAATTGGTGTTGGCTGACGGTATCGAGTGCCTGATTCAAATTGACGAAGCCTCAAAAACAAAACCTTCTACTCATAGGAATAAAATGACATCAAAAAAAAATACAGTATTCTTAGACAACGGGAGTATTAATTGCAAACCCCCAAAAATCTCCTTGCTGTTCTCATGATGTCTATTTTTACATTACATATCGCCAAGCCATTTTTGTTGCCAATCATCTTTGGTGCTTTTTATTTCTTTGCTATGTAGCCCTCTAGTTAACTTATGTACTCGCTTCGGTATCCCTCGAGTCATTAACATAGGTTTCTAGCAACACTTCGATTCAGTTCCCAGATGGAGGAGTACAGGTGTTTAACCTTGCGTCCTGTTACGAGAACTCATGTTTTCGCATTTATCGTGAAACGCTTTCGCGTTTTTCGTGCGCCGCTTCACTCGGTAATCAGCAAACACATAAAGCGGGTAGACTGCACCACGAGTTTGAGTATGGAGGTCGACGGCGAAGGGTAGCATTATGCTTAAGCAAACGCTCCCACAAAGACGCAACAAAGCGCTCCGCAGCTAGGCCATTCGCATCCCCGGAAAGAGCCGATTGAGGTTGGCCGGGCAAGAACCCGATCCGAAGATATAAAATCACGGCTATGGTTCAGCAAACCAGACAAATTCACAGTAGGCACAATCGTTACCGTACCTTTGAGAGTTTTACCTACTAAGTCTCTGATAATTTGCTGAGCAGCCAACACACCATTTGGCTCATCACCGTGAATACCAGCAGGGTAATCATCAGCTTAGGGCCTTCTTGACTGCCTTTAAAAACAGAAACAGGCATATTCTTAGGTTGCCCTAACCCATCACTGGTTACTTGAAACCAAAACCCATGCTCTCCAGCGGGTAAGTCTTCAACATTCAAGGAACCAATAACCTGCCTACCTTGTAAAACATCGCCTAAGTACTCTGTTTTCATCCAACGTCTCCATCTTGTTGAGCAAAACTATTCTTTCTAAGTTGTTGCATCATAGAGGATATATTAATCCAGCACAAACAGTTAATCGGATGAGCAAACCCGAATCTGAGCGTAAAAATCACTCATCCTGTCACCACTGATCCAAAAACGTCTTTTCGAAAGTCAGCACTCAAACCCACATGATTGACCGTACCATTCACAAACCGTTTAGGTATTGGAAATAAAAGTGCAATAAAATCAAAACGTAAAAAGTTCCCCATTCACGAAAATGTAATTTTATAGAAATGAAAGCGTAATTTAGCTGCTCTAAATTAGCTTCATATCGAAACGGAGAGCACATTGCTCACGGATTTTAAAATACAAGGTAAGTGATTATGAATAAGGCAGTTTTAGCTTCTGCAGTCGTAGCGGCACTAGTTTCAGGTTCGTCTCTAGCAGCAACAGTTTACAGCTCTGATGGTACTGAACTTAAAATTGGCGGTCGCGCAGAATTCCGTGGTGATTTCATTGGTTCAGGCGGTGAAGAAATCGAAGGTACAATGGAAAATAAAAGCCGTTTTCGTTTGAACGTTGGCGGTACTACAGAAATCAATAGTGACCTCTCAGGTTTTGGTTTCTACGAAGCAGAACAAAGCGTGAAATCTTCAGCTGATAACGATAAGACAGATAACTTCAAACAACGTTATATGTACGCAGGCCTAGAAGGTAATTTTGGTGCTGTTTCGGTAGGCCGTCAAGATACAGCTGCTGCTCAAATTTCGGAAATGTCAGATGTTGCTATCTACTCTGGTGACCAAAAAGCATTCATCAACGCTGGCGACGAACAGGTAAACAACACGTTTGTATACGCTTACGACGCTGACGCGCTTTCTTTGAAAGCAAGTTTTATCGCAGGTGAAGATAAAGACACTGACGGTTACGGCATCTCTGGTATTTACACACTACCAATGGGTTTAGGCTTTGGTCTTGGCTACTCAGGTAATGACAACGGTACTGGTAATGGTTCGGCAACGGCTGTAATCGCTGGTATTAATTACAAAATGGATGCTTTATACCCTAGGTGCGACATATACAATGGGCGACCTAGACGACAAATCAAAAACTGAGTTCTCAGGTGTGGAAGTTGCTGTTAAGTACAAGCTAACAGACCAATTTGAACTGGCGGGTTTGTACCAAAAACAAGAAGAAGACGCGACACAGAACTTAACTGTAGACACAGCTGACTTCTTTGAACTAACGGGACTTATAAATTCAACAAATCTATCCGTACATACGTTGCTTACCAACTAAACAACCTAGACGATGTGAAGGTTTCAGGCCTAGAAACACAAAGCGAAGATTCTCTGCGCCTAGGTCTACGTTACGACTTCTAACCTAAATCGACTTTAGATTGAAAGTAAAAAGGTTGGAGCAATCGCTCAACCTTTTTTCATATTCAAATATTATGACGAACTTCATCAATGCTTTTTCTGGTTAAGTGGTGCTAAATCCGTATCATACGCAGACCACATCAAAGAATTAGAAGCATCATGTCACAACATCATCCGATCCAAGGCGCTAGCTGGATGCTAACCGCAGGCTTAGCCTTTGCCGTTATTAATAGCTTAACCCAGGTCGCCAGTATTCATTTCGGACTTACTTCTACCACCGTCGCCGTTATCCAATATGCCATTGCATTGTGCGCCATTCTCCCATACCTAAAAACACTGGGGATTCGCCGTGCACTCAGAACCGACAATCTAAAAATGCACGTATTCCGTGTTTTCTTATCAGTTATTGGTATCCAACTCTGGATCTGGGCACTTGCTTACCCTGTACCCATTGGTGGCAAGGCATAGCCCTGCTCATGACCTCACCACTGTTTTCAACTATAGGTTCTGGCCTTTTCCTGAAAGAAAAAGTGGGGGCAGCTCGTTGGGGGGCAACTTTAGCCGGTTTCGTTGGTGCGATGGTCATCCTTGAACCATGGGGCGAAGACTTTAGTTGGGCAACACTGTTACCCGTTGGCGCCGCTTTTTTACTTGGGCTTGCTACTCTCTGATGGTGAAGAAACTTTCGTCACAAGATAGTCCTG
>NZ_MCXE02000011.1:0-3764 GCF_002877735.2 Vibrio sp. 10N.261.54.E10 | reverse complement strand
TGGCTGTGAACGTACCTGAAATCAGGTGCTTGTTCTGCATCTTCATCTACAGGCGTATTAGCAAGACGAGGCTCGATAATTTTCTCTGTAACGTACCAACCAATTGCCACAATTAGAATTGAAGACAAACCAGTAAAGAAGATGTTCGCTAGAGGGTTGATCACATATGCAGGGTCAAGAACGTTTGCCGCTGTTTGAGTGAAGCCAGCTAGTAGCGGATCAATACCTGAAGGATAGAGTTTGCTGAGAAACCACCTGATACACCAGCAAACGCTGCTGCAATACCCGCTGAGGGTGACGACCCGCAGCGTGGAAGATGATACCGTCAAGAGGGATTACTAGAACGTAACCTGCATCAGCTGCTGTGTGAGACACGATAGCAACCAAGATTAGCATCGGCGTTAGTAGCTTAGCTGGCGTGAAGTTAAGCATCTTCTTAAGGCCAGTCGTAATGAAGCCTGAAGAGTCTGGTAACGCCAACACCTAGCATAGCAACAAGTACGATGCCTAGAGGTGCGAAGCCTCTGAACGTGGTAACCATATTCGCTAGGAAGCTAGCAAGCGCTTCACCAGTTAGTAGGTTGTTTACTTCAAGAGCAGCACCCGTTTGAGGGTTGATTAAGTCGAATGAAAGATTCGATAAAAGTGCAGATGCTACCCATACAATAACTAGAGCCCAGAAGAACAGGATTGCTGGATCTGGAATTTTGTTGCCGGCGCGTTCAATGAAGTTTAGAAAGCGGTCCATACCACTGATCTTCTCAGTCGATGGTGCTTTTTTTTTACGTGGCTTGGTTACTCATTGTAACTCCATATGTGATGTTGTTTTGTTTAGGCCTAATATAAGTTTTATTTAAGCAAACACTTCGTTCAGTTACTGGAAGTGGGTGTTTAACCAGTTTCCATCACTTCAGACTTGTTTTCGCATTTATCGTGAAACGCTTTCGCGTTTTCCGTGCGCCGCTTCGATTAACACTGACATCAAAAGGTTTTTATATGTGGCTTATAGTGACTTTAATGACTAAAAAACACTCTAAAAGCGTTCCCAAGATCATGAGATGTTTTATAATCAAATTTAAAGAAACATAAAAACAACAATAATAATACTGGGCTTCACCAGTGGCTTACTACGCTCTTTTTTTTGAGCACGTTGATAAACACAAATAAACACAATGAGTTACAGCCCTTTTGAAACAAAGGGAATATAACAAACTGTTCAAGATGACAGGGAACGCGTGGCACTTTTATTATGCGTTGCTCACACCTTAGCAGGGCGTTAGATAACAAGGCATTTAAGAGCGATTCTCAACGCTTGGCATTTTTAGTTTGCGGTGGGGTTCGGTGATTAAGGCATGTAAGTTATTAGTAACTTAATTGGGCGTTATTTTAATAGGAGTATAACCATGCCAGAAGCACACGAGATATTTTCGGCTATTCGAAAATCTAAGAAGCTCAAACAGAAAGATTTTATAGGTATTGCAAGCCGTGCAACTATCGGCAGATTTGAACAAGGTGAAGGCGATTTGCCAACGCAAGTGTTAATCCGTGCCCTGAGAAAAATGAACATCACTTTAGGTGAGTTTGTTACCCGCATGGAAACGGAAGAAACACACGGGCTTTCACACGAAGAACGTGAACGTTATAAACTGGACGGATATCGCCCAAGAAGATCCCGAAGCGCAAGGTACTATCTTTTACCCAAACGGTGCCAAGCTTGAAAGCTACGCGCTTAAGGTGCGTGATGCTGCGATGATTTCCCCTGACTTTGCGATGAATTACCCTGTGGGCTGTTACATCATTGTTGAGCCAATGAAATCAGTGAATGACAATACTTTGGTGATTGTGAAAGCAGGCGGCACGTTCAACTTTAGACGCAAGGTACCGTGGTCGATTCATTCCTGCTAATAGTGAGTTTGAAACGATAGAGAAAGGGGGAAGTTGTAGGGCGTGTTGTGGGTTGGGTAGGTAATGGTTAACCGTCGAAACCTGACGAATTTTTTATTTTTTTCTTACCAATAGTGCGCCTAATTGTTCTAATTCTCGTTTCTGGCATGAGATAGTTTCCCCATCTTTTTGAGCTTTCTCTTGGTTCTGTTTATCTAATTGATTGAGCTTGTCTAAGTCTTTCTCTGTTTTGTTACGACCTGTCAGATCCATATTGGCGGTCTGTTTGAGCGCAGCAATATTACCCCACAACGCTAACCACGATGATGATGATAACCCAAGGGTTTGTAAGCCACTCCAACATAAGCGCTCTAATGATTGATATTTGCTACGAAGCGTGCATAGATTGCGTCTAGCTGCTCCATAATAATCTCATACCCTAATATTGGCTTAGATTGGAGTTGCTTGCCAAGTAAAGTGGGTGATAACTGTGATAAGCACGAGTCTGATACCTTACGGTGGCTAATATGCCACGGTTCAATCGCCACACCGCCAAGGTCTTGGTTGTACGGAAAGAAGAATCCAAACTGAGATGCATGAACAGATAACCATTGATAAAACACTTGCTGGTGGCCAGTAAGGTATTCCCATGGCTCTAATTGCAGCTGTATATCTTCAGGTAAGTGATTACGAGCAAAGACATCGAAATCACAACCCCAATGGTGACGACTCGCTCCGGGAAGCGCAGACCATCTTAGGATCGCCGACAACTTTTGTTGTTCACTGAGTGTTGAAGCATCAAGTGGTTGGCTTTCTGAGTCTAATATCGGCGCTTGACCAGAAAACTTACGATTCCAAATCAGAGATTGCCTTTCATAGTCGCGAAAGCCACTGGCAATCTCCATTTTAAAACCAGCAAGTTGAGCAGCTTCAATCAAATTGTTCAGATCATCTTTGACATCACTGTGAACCAAGAATGTCTTGGTGCCAATCAGGTTAGGTTCCAGATGAGAATCTGATTGTCCGGTAAGCTGCTCTGGTGTCATAACGCGTCTCTCAATAATGGGATGCTATGAATCTCTGGTGAAACACTATTTAGCGAAAAGATTCACTAATGTTCTTTCGTACATGTCAGTGAGCTTCTCTAAGTCAGCCACTTTCACGCATTCGTTAACCTTGTGAATGGTTGCATTAACCGGACCTAGTTCTACCACTTGCCCTTTCATGCGCGCAATAAAGCGTCCGTCAGATGTACCACCTGTAGTCAATAGTGCAGGTTTCACGTCATTCACGTGACCAACTGCATCAACAATAGCATCAAGCAACGAGCCAGCGTCTGTTAAGAACGGGTCGCCATTGAATGTCCATTTCAAATCGGGGGTATTCGAAATCGTACTTGTCGAGTGTATTTGTGATTCTCTCAACGATGATGTCGTTGTTTAACTCTGTGCTAAAACGAAGATTAAACTGAACATTAAATTCACCAGGAGATAACGTTTGACGCGCCAGTGCCCGCACTTACATTTGGGATCTGGAGAGCTGGTTGGTGGGAAGTAGTCATTTCCTTTGTCCCACTCGGTAGTAGCCAGTTCATTGATCGCAAGCAGGAAGCTGTGTACCGGGTTGTTCGCTGGGTGAGGGTAAGCAACATGACCTTGTGTGCCTTTAACTGTTAGATCACCAGTGATAGAACCACGACGGCCGTTCTTCACGACGTCACCAACGTACTCAGTACTTGATGGTTCACCAACAATACACATGTCGATGTTCTCGCCACGAGCCATCAGAGCTTCAACACGTACCGTACCGTTGATGAAAGGGCCTTCTTCATCTGACGTGATAAGGAAACCGATTGAGCCTGTGTGATCAGGGTGTAGCGA
>NZ_MCXE02000010.1:0-4236 GCF_002877735.2 Vibrio sp. 10N.261.54.E10 | reverse complement strand
CGCGTCTCTGCAGTAAATTAAATGGTGATAGCACCACTCCTTTCACCGCTCCTTCTGCTGCGCCCTGAGCTAATTTCACTTATCTGCCAACAAATTCGCTTGTACCAAAATATCCGGTACTTCCGCTCTTAGCATTTCAGATTCAGTAATAATCACTGGAATGGTTTGCTCTCGATAAGATACCACTTCCTCAGCAAGCATTGGTATCACATCGACACGATATCGCTTTAATTCCGTCAATGTTGGAGGAATCACATCGGTTCTAACTTGTTCGACTTCTGTTCGAACACTCTTAACTTCATCTAGAATGGCGGGGATTTTTCTATCGTGACCGATGAAACTGTGTTATTGACTTGAGCGATGGTTTTTCTAACATCTTCAACCGTCTCTAATACTTGAGGAGCAAGTTCATCAACATGCTCAGCAAATGCCAACCACTCTTCAACTTTGAGTTCTTTGGTCAGTACCGATAAGTTCTCGATCACCTGCGGGTAAGTATCAACGATTTCACCGACTTTATTGGTAAATGAGTAGATGGTGTAACCCAAATAAAAAATGGCGTACCGCCAATACCAGCTGGATAGCAGTAGATACTTTTGCAAACATGAATAGTCCTTTTCTTTATCGCAGAGGCGACATCTAAACTGAGACGATGGTTATGCTAGTGTTTATTAATCAGACACTTGCCACTGCTTAAAGCGGCAATGCTGTCGTGAACTTCAATGGTTCCATCGCAAAAGTCGATGTCACGTTAGAGATACCATCAATGCTATTCACTAAGCGTTTGTAGAAATCATCAAAGCACTTCATGTCTTTCACTTGAACCTTCATCATATAATCATACTCGCCTGCCATACGGTAGAACTCCATCACCTCTGGAAATTCCAGACACGGTGTTTACAAAACGACCGTACCACTCATGAGAGTGATCGCTGGTTTTAATCAACACGAACGCGGTAAAGGAAAGGTCGAGTTTTTCAGGATTCAACAACGCGACTTTTTTCTCAATAATGCCGTTCTCTTCAAGTCGCTTAAGCCTTTTCCAACAAGGCGTGGTCGTCAAGTTGACCGCTTCAGATATGTCATTCAACGACAGCGTGCTGTCCTCTTGTAACAGCCTTAATATCTTTTTATCTACGGCATCTATCACAATTTCACCAAACCACTTTTAAAGAGAATAATTTCTACAATTTAAGCAAAAACAAAGGAAATATGGCAAAGTTTTTCTCCTTAGATATCGCTAGATTATAACCATACCAATTACAAATAATTCCTACTTAGTATCAAGAGAATGCCTATGTGTACTGACCATCAATGGATTAACAACGCGATTCGTAAAATTGAAGCAGATTACCAACGCTCAGCGGATACGCACCTGATCAAGCTCGATTTACCTAGCGTAGAAGGCATTGATATTTATCTTAAAGATGAAAGTACACACCCTACTGGCTCTTTGAAGCATCGTTTAGCGCGTTCTCTGTTCTTATACGCTATCCGTAACGGTTGGGTTGGCTATCCAGAAATAACGATCATTGAATCTTCATCGGGCAGTACGGCGGTGTCTGAAGCGTACTTTGCTCGCCTACTTGGTCTTCCGTTTATTGCGGTAATGCCAAAATGCACAGCGAAGAAGAAGATTGAGCAGATTGAATTCTACGGCGGCCAAGCGCACCTTGTTGATCGCTCAGATGAGATTTACGATGAGTCTCGCCGTTTAGCAGAAGAGTTGAATGGTCACTACATGGACCAATTTACTTACGCTGAGCGCGCAACCGACTGGCGTGGTAACAACAACATCGCGAACTCGATTTTCAATCAAATGCAGATGGAAGATCACCCAGTTCCAGCATGGGTAGTAATGAGCCCAGGTACTGGCGGTACTTCAGCGACTATTGGCCGTTTCATTCGCTACCAACAGCATGAAACTAAGCTTTGTGTTGTCGACCCAGAGAACTCAGTATTCCTCGAATACTTCCAAACAGGCAATGCGAACGTGAAAGGCAATACATTCAGCAAGATTGAAGGTATTGGTCGCCCACGTGCAGAACCAAGCTTCATTCCTGGTGTGGTTGACGAAATGCGTAAAATCCCAGACGCAGCAAGCATCGCAACGACACATTGGTTGTCTGATATTCTTGGCCGCAAAGTTGGCGCATCAACCGGTACTAACATGTACGGTGTGCTTCAGCTAGCCAGTGAGATGAAAGCGCGTGGAGAGAAAGGTTCTATCGTGACTTTGCTATGTGACAGCGGTGAACGTTACCTAGACACTTACTTCAATGACGAGTGGGTAAATCTGAATATCGGTGACCTACAACCTTACGCGGCGAAGCTAGAAGCTTTCTCGCAAACGGGTGAGCTGGCTTAAGATCGAAACTAGCATTCATAGCTAAGACTAGGGCGTGCTGACCTTTCGTGGTTAAATTTTGTTCGGATGGGGACGCCTAGTCAAAAGCGTTTTAATCGCGGCGAAGGGGAAGTCGCCTAGTCATTCTAAGCAAATCTCCCTCAACAAAGAGTAAAACGCTTTTTGCGGGGGCGCCCAGCTCGAACCCTCCGGGCAGCGTTTGCTGGTCATTTCTACTGCGTTATCGGCTTCTCATGTAGGCTAGCTACACATCAAAGCCTCTGCCTTGTATAAATACCCTGCAACTCGCTGCAAAAATCAGCTCGAAAGATCAACACGCCCTAAATACAAAACAAAAAAGAGCCCATGATGGGCTCTTTTTGCTATAGATAGTTTGCAGTCAGTGTCGCTTATTCCTATGTCTTTACTGCTAATGCGACAAATTATTCTGGCTTCTGCTTTGCTTCAAACGCCGCTAGTTGCTCAGGTGTCGCTTTTGGCTGATGGTTTTGTTTCCACTCATCGTAAGTCATGCCATAAACGCGCTCACGAGCGTCATCGATATCCAAATCTAGGCCTTGTTGCTCAGCTTCGGCTTTGTACCATTTACTGAAACAGTTGCGGCAGAAGCCCGCCAAGATCATTAGGTCGATGTTTTGCACATCTTTATTGCTATCTAAATGTGCTAACAGGCGACGAAAGGTTGCTGCGTCTAGTTTATCTTGTTCTTCTTGAGAAAGATCTTTGTATTTAAATTCAGCCACTTTACTTTCCTTTAGTATTTGTTTTCTTGTATTCATTCGTTGAGCTGTAGTTGTTATACAAAAAAAGCCTGCCATTCGCTAGGAGCAAACGCAGGCTTTTCTATATTGTTACACTATTCCATGTTCATTGGCCGTGCGTGTTCATTAACCGTGACTGCTTCTTCCCACGTTGTCATGGCTCAGCTCTTTATTTAGAACCGCTTCCACATGACCAGGTGAACGTGTTGTGCCTGAAATCAATCGGTACATCGCAGGGATGACGAACAGAGTAACCAACGTCGCGAAGCCCATACCGAAGAAGATAACTGTACCCACTGCTACTCGGCTTTCATAGCCTGCGCCTGTTGAGGTAATCAATGGAACTGCACCGGCTAGCGTCGTAAACGCCGTCATTAAGATTGGACGCAAACGTCGTGCTGAAGCATCAATGATCGCCTTTTCAAACTCAATGCCACGGTCACGAAGTTGGTTAGCAAACTCTACGATCAGAATACCGTTTTTAGTTACCATACCGATCAACATGATCATACCTATTTGGCTGTACACGTTAAGACCTTGGTTCATCAGTACGAGGCCTAAGAAGCCACCGAAGATACCCATAGGAACCGTGAACATCACCACTAACGGGTTGATGAAAGCTTTCAAACTGCGCAGCCAATACCAAGTACGCGACTAGCATCGCTAACGCAAACACCACTAAAATACTCGATTGGTTCTCTTTGAAGTCTTTTGACTCTCCAGAGTAGCTCACAGAAATATCACCCGGTAGTTGCTCAATCGCTTGTTCATCAAGGAAGTCGAGTGCGTCACCCAACGTATAACCTTCCATTAAGTTCGCTTTAATGGTCACCGATTTCTGCTTGTTGTAGTGCGACAAACGAATCGATGAAGCGACTTCTTCAATATGCGTCAGCGTATCTAGTGTCACTAACTCACCAGATTGAGTACGCATATAGATTTGACTTAAGTCGTTAGCGTTATTGAAGCTATTTTCATCACCACGAAGGTAAACATCGTATTCTTCGCCACGGTCCACAAACGTGGTTTCGCTGCGCCCACCAAGCATGATTTCTAGCGTGTCTGAGATATCTGATACGCTGACACCCAACTCGGCTGCTCGTTGCT
>NZ_MCXE02000009.1:0-4335 GCF_002877735.2 Vibrio sp. 10N.261.54.E10 | reverse complement strand
GTCTTGTACGATTTAGATGACGAACTGCTGAGTTTACTTTCTGAACGTCGCAAACTCAGTATCAGTTGCGAAAAGCAAAGTAGAAACATCAAAGCCTGTACGCGATGCTGTTCGTGAGCAGCAGCTTCTGGTTAAGCTCATTAACAATGGTGAAGATAGTTGCGAGCTTGATGCGCAGTACATCACTAAACTGTTTCACAATCATTGAAGATTCCGTTCTACTGCAACAGTCATACTTGGTAAAAATTTGGCTAAATCCACAAAGCCGTAAGCCACTGGCTCGCGTTGCATTCTTTAGGCTCTAAAGGCTCCTACTCTCATTCATGAGCCGTGAATATTTTAGCCGTAAGAATATGGAGTTGATTGAATTAAACTGTAACTACTTCAAAGAAGTAGCATCAACGGTAGAATCTGGCCATGCTGACTACGGTGTATTGCCTATTGAGAACACCAGCTCAGGGTCAATTAACGAAGTCTACGACCTACTACAACACACGACTCTTTACATCGTTGGTGAACTTTCTCAGCCTATTGAGCACTGCCTTGTTGCGAAAAGTGATATCCGTTTAGAAGACATCAAAACACTCTATTCACACCCACAGCCACATCAACAATGCAGTGAGCTTTTTGAGTCGCTACAAAGGTGTGAGTCTTGAATCTTGTGCAAGCAGCAGATGCAATGAAGAAAGTAAAAGAACTGGATGGTGATGATGTTGCCGCTATTGGTAATGCGTCTAGTGGTGTTTCTACGGCCTGCAGCCTATCCAAGGCAATATTGCAAACCAAACAGGAGAACCATACTCGCTTCATCGTTGTAGCTCGCAAACCCGTTGAGGTTTCAACTCAAATTCCAGCTAAAACAACGTTGATTATGTCGACATCTCAAGAAGCTGGCTCCCTAGTGGAGACACTACTTATTTTGCAACGTCTAGGTATCAACATGACCAAGCTGGAATCTCGTCCTATCATGTAAACCCGGAAGAGATGCGTTCTATGTTGATTTAGAGGCGCACCTAGATTCAGATAACATGCAACAAGCGATAACTGAACTAACGGCCATTACCCGTCACCTGAAAGTACTGGGATGCTACCCAAGTGAAAACATTAAGGCGACCCAAGTTAAGTTGTCGTGAGCATGACGTGACTAACATTTGGCCTATGATAGACCACTAAGTAAAAATAACATCACTGCCAACGTAATAACGATTCGACCAAACACGTACAAAAATATTTTGTTATATCTCAATTAGTTATTCGTTAGCAGGTTATTGTCAGCTATCAAACCTTTTCTAGCTTCACCAAATCAACAGCTTCATTCACTCCATCTTCATTGATAAAACTTCCAACAATAAATCGAAAATCTAATTCCCTTCACAGGAACGCATCAGTGAACTAAGTGCAATTAATAGCGAGCAAGTATTTTTGCAACATAAAATCATCTGCTTAATTTATAAATAGTGTTGTCATTAACTATGAAGCTAAGTACTAAACTATTACTACTGATAACTCCTGTGATACTGATCAGTACCGCGGCTTCTAACTATATTATCTATTCAACGCAGAAAGCAGCTTCATCAAACGCGAAGACAACGACCCAACTGAATATGGAAAAGTTAGCCGGGCATTTTCGACAGTCTCGCGCCTTCCTCAATAGCTACTCTTACACATTGACTCAAAGTGATATGGTTAAGCGGTACTTTTTCACCGAACAGAGTTTATCTCGCGATCTTGAATTGGTTAGTAATCTTCGAAAAGCCATACATGTATTGCAGGATGGTGATGAAAGTTATACTGGCTTAGCGATCCTCAATGGTGATCGAAAGCTCAATTACTACGCAGACAATAGCAATGATGTTAGAGCTCAGATTGACACTAAGATATTAGAATTTGTTGATCAACATTACCAAGAGACATTAGCAACATCGAGCACCAACTATATCCAAAACTCTCAAGGAGAAGGAATGTTGGTTCACTATGATATGCTAGGTAAAAAAGCCGTTGCTCCATCCACAAACAGCCCACTCAATGATGTTTTTTTTGTTGTAGTCTCGGTCTCTCTCGACAAATTTAATGCACTGAGAAAACAGATAGAGTTCGACTATCAAACAAGTCTGTTTTTCACACCTATCGCGGTTTCGATGGACAACAGTGTTACTCACTCAGTAAAGCTTGCACCAGAGCTTTACGCCACAGTAGACCCTGCACAGTTTCTATTAGAGAACAAACTCGACTCCATTTGGAACAAACTAAGTTTATCATTTGCACTTTCTGCCTTAGTTACCGTCATTTTATTGCTCATGCTTTTGTCACGCAGTGTTATTACTCCGATAACACGACTCGATAGACAGCTACAACAAGTAGAGAAAAAACAACGTAAGAATATTGAACGCTTGGGTACTCGTGATGAAATTGGTCGTCTATCGCAGCGTTTTTATGACATGTACCAAGAGTTAGATAATACCTATCAGCAAACTAAGCTTTTGGCTGAGAATGATCAATTAACACAAATAGCCAATAGGCATCAATTTCAAACCTTGTTCAACAATCGCTACCAAAGCCTAGCTCAAATACCGAAACATGGGTTCTCTACTTTGACCTGGATAATTTCAAGTTTGTTAACGACAAATACGGACATCAAATTGGTGATTCAATATTGGTCTCTTTCGCCAAGCGTATTTCCGATATTTGTGCCCATTATCAAACAAAATACGACGCTCACTGTATGCCTGCTCGCCTCTCTGGAGACGAATTTGTCGTGTACATCAATGCTCCCACTCAGAGAGGAAATATCGCCCATAAGTTTTCGGACGATTTGCTGACACCACTTCAAAAGGCTTTACCACCGAATCTGGAAGTTTTCCAATTACAGCCAGTATCGGCATTGCAACATACCCTAACGACGGTCACTCAATTGAGAAGTTAATCTCACATGCTGACACGGCGATGTACCAAGCCAAGCGTGCGGGGAAAAACCAATTTGCTGACTATTCAAGAGATTTAGACAAAGTAATTCAACGCCAAGCAAACATCGAGCGAGCACTCAGAGACAAGAACTTTGATGACGAATTTAGACTCGTCTATATGCCCTATATGGATTCAACCGGAGCCCATATTATTGGTGTTGAGGTTTTATTGCGCTGGGATTCGAAACAACTTGGTTTAGTTCCACCTGATGAATTCATTCCAATTGCTGAACAAACTGGATTGTTCGAACAAGTTGACCGTTGGGTAATTCAAAATGCATTCATGTCTTTTCATCGACTTCAGGCTCAATTTGATCACTCGGTACAGCTATCAATTAACTTATCTTCTGCAGGGATAGAAACGACGCACCTTGCTGACTTCATTAAAGAACATGCTGATATTAATCAAATTCCACCTAGCTTGATTGATTTCGAAATAACCGAAACATTTTACTCAGATTCACAAGGCTTTCCGTTGTTCAACCAACTCTCGCTAATGGGCTATCGATTAGCGATTGACGACTTTGGATCTGGATATACTTCGATCACTCAACTGGTGCAGTATCCGACTCAAAAAATCAAACTAGATAAAGTCTTTTTAGACACCTTAATTGAAACCGATAATCAGAACATAGTAAAACCGATTATCGGGCTATGCCATGCTCAAGGCAAAAAGGTCACAGCCGAAGGCATCGAAACCGAAAGCATGCATCACTGGTTGCAAGATGCGCAGTGCGATATGCTGCAAGGCTATTACTTCGGTAAACCGATGCCATTGGAAGAACTGAACGAATGGTATCGACTACACCAACTCAATTTAATCGACAACAAAAAGAATCCAATACATGAAATCCGTCGTCATTGCGTCGCTGAACCCAGCTAAAATAAACGCCGTTAAAAGTGCATTCCTTTCTGCTTTTCCTGATTCTGAATTCGAATTCAAAGGTATCAGCGTCCCTAGTGGAGTGTCCGATCAACCGATGAGCAATGATGAGACTTATCAAGGCGCTCTAAATCGCGTTAACAATGCAATCCAAGAACTGCCAAATGCAGATTTTCATGTTGGGTTAGAATCTGGAATTGAAGGCAACGTTACCTTTGCTTGGATGATAATTGAAGCAAATGGTCAACGTGGCGAGTCTCGCTCTGCAAGCTTAATGCTACCACCTGTTGTGCTTGATAAACTCCAGCATGCGAATGAATTAGGAGACGTAATGGATGAAGTCTTCGGAACGGATAACATAAAACAAAAGGGCGGCGCAATTGGCTTACTTACACACAATCAACTATCTCGAAGTTCTGTGTATCATCAAGCTTTGATCTTAGCGCTGATCCCATTTGTTAACCCAGAACACTTCCCTAGCTAGATTTC
>NZ_MCXE02000008.1:0-6361 GCF_002877735.2 Vibrio sp. 10N.261.54.E10 | reverse complement strand
TATTGCTTCGTTCAGTTACTGGAGTAGGTGTTTAACCGAGTCTTGTGTCCCAGTTACCAGGGTTTTCGCATTTATCGTGAAACGCTTTCGCGTTTTCGTGCGCCGCTTCATAATGAATCGAAGTAACTCAGAGCAGAAAGCAGATCACAGGCATCGGCACACCGTACAGAGCTGAGTTCGCTACCGCGATGCGTCAAGCAAGCTCGCGCTCTTCCACTTGTTTGATGAAAAGCCTTCATCAAACAATAGATTCGCTAGCTCAGCATTTTGTTGGTAAGCCGATGTGATGCTTTGCAGGAAAGCGGCACGAATAATACAACCCGCTCGCCAAATCTTAGTAATTTGAGTGAAATCGAGATTCCATCCCTCTTTTGTCTGACGCTGTTTTCAGTAAATCAAAACCTTGCGCATAAACAGACAGTTTGGCGCAATACAAAGCATCATGAAGTTCAGAGACAACCTCTGTTTTATCCAACTGACTCGCATCCGCAATATTACCTTTCAAGAGTTCTGCTTCCCTGCACTCGTTGCGACTTTTGACCGCTCATTGCACGCGCATAAACCGCCTGTGCAATCGTTGGATTCGGACACCCTTCTTGAAGGCTGTTAACTGCTGTCCACAATCCCGTGCCTTTCTGTCCCGCTTTATCAAGCACAACATCAACAAATGGCTTACCCGTTACAACATCTTCTTGTTGAAGGATGTCGGCACTAATCTCCATCAGATAGCTGTTCAGCACACCGTTGTTCCATTGCTCAAAGACTTGTCCAATCTCTTTAGTGGCATATCAAGCACACCACGCATGAACTGGGTACACTTCGCAAATAAGCTGCATATCGGCATATTCAATACCGTTGTGTACCATTTTTACATAGTGCCCAGTGCCAGAAGGACCAACATACGCCGCGCACGCTTCACCCGCTTTAAACTGAGCAACTGGTAGCCCATTAGCATCACTTTTGCAGCAATCGCTTCCCACATCGGTTTCACATATTGCCAAGCCGATTGGTCGCCACTCGCCATTAGCGCAGGGCCAACACGAGCGCCTTCTTCACCACCAGAAACGGCGGTGCTAAAGAAACGAAGCTTGCCTTTGTAGTTCACTTCGCGTGCTTCGGTATCTGTCCAAAGGCTGTTGCCCGTATCGATAACAATGTCGTCATTTTCTAGGCCAGCATCAAGCAAGCTATTCACGACGATATCGACAGGGTTTCCGGCAGGAACCGACAACGCAATAACACGCGGTTTTGCTAAGCCCTGCAGCACATGTTCAAGGCTAGTGCCTTTTGTGAACCGCCCTTTACCTTCAAACGTCTCATTGAGTTGCTTAGCTTCCACACAAGCGCGATCCAATGTTGTCGATGTTTAAATCGAAGCCCGCAACATTAAAGCCGTTATCCAATAGGTTGAGCGCAAGGCTTTTGCCCATCACTCCTAAACCAATCATCGCGATGTCATTTTTTATCTGAGTCATGGTTTAGCCTATCTGCTTAATTTGTTTGAGTGCACTTTCTACGACTTGCTCAACATCTTGCGATATATCGACAAATAACGCTTCATCTAGTTCAGGTTCAACCAAGGTTGCGAATTGGCTTTTCAACATTTCTTGACCATTAAAGTAATGGTTTTCACGAGCTTTATGGCGATTCCAAATCGTATCGAAACTGCCTTGAAGATACACAATCACTAAATCTTCATTGTTCTCTCGCAGAATTTCGCGGTATTGAGGTTTCAGTGCAGAGCATGCAATCACAGCACTCGGTTGTTCGATATATTGCTTATTCAGTGTTTCTAGCCATCCTTGACGATCTTCGTCTGTCAGTGGAATACCTTGACGCATCTTTTCTACATTGCTTTGGGGATGGAAGTCATCCCCATCAAAAAACTGAAGCGTTAATGCTTCTGCGCGATACGGCTACCAATCAGGCTCTTTCCGCATCCAGATACGCCCATCACGAGTATTTTTTTTGCTTTTCATAAGGCAAGCCTTCCCTAGGCCCCAACCAAAACAGGGGCTGACAATCGAATCTAATAGTTAAACTTGTGTTGCCGTTGATAGGTTCCTGAACATTAAACTCGCTCAGGAACCTTCGCTGTTATTGCCACCAAAGCGCGAGCTGAGGGAAGATAATAACCAGTGCCAGAACCAATACTTGAAGTGCAATGAACGGCAGTAGTGAAGAGAAAATCTCACCTAAGCTGATGTCTTTTGGTGCTACTGATTTCAAGTAGAATGCCGCAGGACCAAACGGCGGTGACAAGAACGACACCTGCATGTTTAGACAGAACACAACGCCGAACCATACTGGGTCAAAACCAAGGCCAGTGATGATTGGAACGAAGATTGGCATAGTCAGTAGTGCCACACCTACCCAGTCAAGGAACATGCCTAGTACCAGCAAGATAGCCATCATGATTAGCAATGTTACTGTCGCGTTGCCGCCACTGAGTGCAAGGATGGTTTCTTCAACAAAATCAATACCACCCATCAGGTTGTAGATACCAACCAATGCACTTGCACCGATACCAATCCACATAATCATGCCGCAGGTACGCATGGTTGCGATGGCACTCTCTTTCAACATACTGAAGTTCAGTTCACCACGGATCAGCGCACTGATCATGATGCCGACTACACCCAATGCAGACGCTTCTGTTACTGAAGCGATGCCTGTGTAGATACTGCCCAAAACCGTTGCAACAGAAAGCAGTGGGAAGAACAGAGCTTTGAAGTAGCTTGGCTGATTGGCGATGTCTTCTTCTGTCTCATCATCGCTTGGAATTGGCGCAAGAGAAGGATTCAGCTTACAGCGAATCAATACATAACCGATGTAACAGCCCGCAAGGATAAACGCTGGTAAGAAAGACGCTTTAAACAGGTCGCCAATCGATACGCTGGCTGTCATACCGTAGATGATCAGTACGATACTTGGCGGAAGCATAGTTCCAAGTGCGCCACCCGCACAGGTTGTACCGATAGCAAGCTTACGGTCGTAACCTAAACGAAGCATTTGTGGCAGTGCGAGAATACCCAGTGAGTACCGTTTCACCACCTATAACGCCCGACATCGAAGCCAATAGAACCGCGACTAATAAGGTTTGTACTGCCACACCACCACGAACTTTACGGCCGACAGATTTCATTGCATCAAACAGATCTCGTGCGATGCCCGAGCGGTCCTAACAAAGCCGCCATCAATACGAACATTGGAACCGCGAGGAAAACATAACCAGAAGCAAAGCTGTAGGTACGGCTCGCAATCAAAGGTAAAGCATCAGGACCAAACCAACATAGAGTGAAGAAAATCGCGACAAAGCCTGTTACGAAGGCCAGCTGCATACCAGTCAGTAGCAAGCCAATCATCATAACCAACATGAGCAAACTGCCCCATGCGATACCAATAGAAGATAAATCAAACATCGTCATTCTTCCTTAGACCCATCAACTCTTGGATTAGGTGCAATACAAACTGGACAACAAGAACACACAAAACGACAAAGATCAGGCCTTTCAACAATGCAGGATAAGGCGCGTTTAACACTGAACCAGATGTCTCAAGACGGAATTCACCCCAAAGGTGCAAACCACGCTTCTTCCAGTGAAGTAAGCGGCGTAAGCGAGCATGCCTGCAAAAGCCAAACCAACAATGTGGTGAACAAGATTAAGATATTTACGTGCTTGGTTAGACACTGAATCGTAGATAAGAACCACACGCACGTGTTTATTCGCAGCAAACGCGTAGATACCACCAATAATGAATAAAGAACCACCGATGAAAGAAGCTGTTTCATGTACCCATGTGGTCAGGGCATCGAATGCGTAACGCATCACAACTTCATAAAATGAAATCAATACAGTAAAAATAAATAACCAGCTAACGAGATTACTGAACTTTATAACAAAACGATCAAGCGCATTTCTTGGTTGCTCGTCGTTTTCAGCTGGAGCGGGGGATTTTGTCGGTCATGAGCCAAATTTCCTGGGAGAATACGGGAGAGCAGTGCCCTCCCCTATCAATAAGCTAAGTTTGAATTACAGTAAGCCGTTTTCTTCTAGGAACACAGTTACTGAAGTGTAAACTTTCCCTGCGTTGTCAGAACGCTCTGCAAATACTTTCCATTGGCCTTTCGCGATTTCGCGGAACTTCTTACGCTCTTCTTGAGACCAGTCGTGGATAGTGATTTCTAGGTTCGCTTGAGCTTCTTTAAGCGCAGCTTGGTCAGCCATTTTCAGCTGAGTTGTCATGTCGTAAGAAAAGTCACGAACTGATGTTTGCAGAATCGTTTGTAGATCAGCTGGCATCTTGTCCCATTTCTTCTGAGAAACAGAGATATCGATAAGCGGCAGTGAGTGGAAGCCCGGTTGAACTGGGTGTGTTGCGATGTCGTTCATGCCCGCTTTTTGGTTTGTTGAAAATACCGTGTAGTCCGCGGCATCAATTACGCCTTTGCTTAGGCCAGTAAATACTTCAGAACCCGGCAGGTTTACTGGAGTCGCACCCGCGGCTGCAAATACTTGTTGTACTAGGCCTTCAGGTGCACGTAATTTAAGACCTTTAAGATCCGCGACACCATCGATTGGCTTTTTGGAGATGAAAGACTCAACACCCGTTGTAGATGCACCGACGAACTGAACCCCGTAAGGCTTGTACAGTTCAGTCATTAGCTCGTTACCGCCGCCGTAGTTCATGTACTGAAGCAGTTGCGTTGTGTCTGACCATGCACCAACCATGTTACCAATTAGGCCAAATGCTGGATCTTTACCAGAGAAGTAACCTGTTGCTGTGATGTGACCATCTAGGATGCCCATTTTGATCGCGCCTAGCGTTTCTGTGTGCTTAACCACAGCGCCTACAGGCAGAAGATCGATATCAATACGTCCGTTAGACATCGTCTCTACGCGCTCAGCCCACTTCTGCTGAACTTTGAAGTTCAAGTCACCAGAAGGATCTGAAGATTGAATTTAAGTTTAAAGTCTGCAGCCATTGCTGAAGTAGCAAATAGACCCAGTGAGGGAGGCAGCAATCAGCGTTTCAGTCAGAGCTTTCATTTGGGTATCCTTATGAGTTTCACAGAGTCCGGTTTGTAATTATATGTTACCGGTAACGTTGAGGTGGATGTTACCGGTAACTTCGCTGACTTGTCTATGAGAAGGATCACATCTTTAACATTAGTAAAACGTTTGCTATCAATAAAGAAAAATGCGACTGAAAAGTCACATTATAGGTTGGAGGTAGGATTTAATTTCTTTTTAAGTCAGTGAGATAATTGAACCTGCAATGATAAAAACGACTTCCACACCGCGTGTAACGTGCCACTTTTCCTTTAAAAAGTAGATCCCCATCACTACGCCGAAGATGATGCTTATTTGCCTAAGAGTCACAACTAAGCTGACGTTCTCAGTCATGGTCATCGCAAATAACACCAAACCATAAGTCGAAGCCATCATGATGCCTGCAACCGTGGCTTTCTTTCGCAGTATCCAAGCATTAGTAAACTCGATTCTTTGGTTGGTTACGAATAACCAAACACTCAGCGGAATCACAATCGCCCAAAACTGAATGCCTAGGGTAGAAAATCGCAGTGTGTTTGTTAGTAACGGTGGGGGTGCTTAAGGCTCTAATAATAGAAGCGCCTCTTTATCAATGATGTAGCTGTTCTCGTGGTACCAATAGCGGCAATTAACGCCCACAACACACCAAGGCTGAGATAAGCTTGACCTAAGTTCAGAAAACTGCTTAAGTGGTACAAACAAGCAACCCAATGTAATCAATGTGAATCCAATCCATTGATTCGGCGACAGCTCATAGCCGATCAACACCGTGCCTAAACCCACCATCAACACAGGCAGTGCTCGTGCCATTGGGTAACTCACACCGATATCAGCCTGTTTATAGGCGCGCCTAACCCAATCAAATAGATGATTTGACAGATCCCACTCAAGAAAACCAGTTGCCAGAATGGAAGTGAGATATTTTAAGGCCTCACACTGTGAACATACCAAATCAAATATGGCGTCAATATCGCTGCGGCGGCAAAGCCAGAGGCTAAGAATGACGAACCCGATCCTTGATTAGATTTACCTAGAATTCTAACCCGCATGAAGAAGCCGAAATGATCACGATGACAATGGCAGAGAATTCCATTTCATTCCTAAATTATTGATGAATAAGCGCAACGGATGATAAAAAAGGCCTCCGAGTAAGAGACCTTTGATTGTTTCACTAGGCGATCGTGCATAATTGCAGATACAGCTGAAGCGGCGCACGAAAAACGCGAAAGCGTTTCACGATAAATGCGAAAACCTGATTCTGCTTTTTCACTCAAGGTTAAACACCCACTAATTGAACGAAGTACAAG
>NZ_MCXE02000007.1:0-7669 GCF_002877735.2 Vibrio sp. 10N.261.54.E10 | reverse complement strand
ATGTACTTCGTTCAGTTACATTTGGGTGTTTAACCAGTGTCCATCACTTCAGACTTGGGGTTTTCGCATTTATCGTGAAACGCTTTCGCGTTTTTCGTGCGCCGCTTCAGTCAGTGTTAAATCAATGTATTGTCCCAGAAAATTCACAATTTAAAACACCCTCTAATTGACCAAATCAAAAACAGAAACCAATTCAGAAGCCTCTCCATAAAAAATTTTTGTAGTGACCGTAAAGTGATTGATTCGTACTAAAAATCAACGATTGATACATTCCGTGTTAACGAATTATCACTATGTTGAGAACAACCTAAATGGCAAGACTAAAACCTAATCAACCCTTCGAATTACTCGGTTATACTGTTCAGCCAGGGCAACGAATGGAAATTGAACTGCAAGCTGCCCTGCTTTACACGCACTCTCCACTTTCGATCCCGATTGAAATTATTCACGGTCGCCAAGCAGGTCCAACACTGATGGTAAATGCGGCTATCCACGGTGATGAGCTAAACGGTGTTGAGATTGCACGACAACTGACAAACGCGATTGATCCAAAGAAGCTGAAAGGGACATTAATTGTTGTGCCGATCGTTAACGTGTTTGGTTTTATCCGCAAATCTCGTTACCTACCAGACCGTCGTGACCTAAACCGTTGCTTCCCTGGCAGTGAGAAAGGATCGTTAACATCACGCATCGCTTACACCTTCTTCGAGAACGTGGCAAAGCACTGTGATTACATTCTGGATCTACACACGGTCCGATTCAACGTACTTTAACTTGCCACTGATCCGTGCAAACCTATCGAACCTGAAACACTGCGCATCGCAAAAGCGTTCGCAACACCAGTGATTGTTGATTCTCCATTGCGTGACGGCTCACTACGTGGTGAAGGGAAAAGTTGGGGGATTCTCGTACTAACGTATGAAGGTGGTGAAGCGCTGCGTTTTGATCACCTAGCGATTCGTGCGGGTTACCTTGGCGTGCATCAAGTAATGAAAGAAATCGGCATGCTGCGCCCTAACCGTAAAAAGTTGCCAGAGCCAGTACTGAGTAAATCCACCAGCTGGATCCGAGCTGAGTCAGACGGCATTTTGCGTAATATGGTAAGGCTTGGTGAACAAGTTGAAGCAGGACAAACTCTGGCTTACATCAGTTCACCTCTAGGCCACCAAGAAGGCCAAGTGATCACCACTAAAGGCGGTATCGTGATTGGCCAGCAAACGCTGCCTCTAGTGAATGAAGGTGACGCGGTGTTCCACATTGCTTACTTCAAGCAAGATGATGATGAAGTGGGACAGTCAGTTGAAGAGTTACATTGAAGAAGTCGCGGAAGATGATTGGTTAACGACTCTGAACAACTAAGTTTGCAGAGTAAGTTAGCTGAATAACGCTCAGAAATGCAAAAGCCCCAATATACTTTTGACTAGAAAGAGAAAAGTTATATTGGGGCTTTTTCTGCTCTTCTTCAAACAAGAAGAGCATAAATTATTGCGACTTACTCGTCGTCTAGCTCTTCTGCGCGAGCTTTTGCACGTGCTTCACGCGCTTGCTCAGCTTTAAGCTCTTTGTGACGCAATTCATCACGCTCTTTACGTTGCTCTGATTTACGATCGTTACGCTCAGCTTGGTTTGCGATGAAAGATGCTAGTTCTTTCGCGCCCACTCTTCGTGCTAGAGCTTCAGTTTCAAAACCAGACTCACGCTTAGATACTGTTGTGCTGCGAGACGTTACTTGACGAGTAATCTCTGCACACCAACCGTTGCGTTTTTCTGTAATGCGGATATCAAATTTTTTGTTCTTAGACATGTTCTATTTATTCCTAAGGGAGATCATTAAGGGATCGGTCAACTTTGATAACTCCATCTAAGTGAGCATCTTTTAACACCATCCCTTGGTAAGCGCGGTATTAGAGCACAAATCCATGGATATTGCTGCAAATATTTGCAGCGGATCACACTCCATTGCAGCAAATCGTTTGCGGCTCATTTTAATTCTTTCATAACCCTCTATTCACCAGCAATTTCGGCGCTGTTTTATCGACAGCAATGAAAATGAACTATGCTCAAACAGAGAGAAATAAATCGCTAAAATCTACAATCTCACATTAATAGGCGTAAGCATCTCACCTACTCCGCCCATAATTAAAATAGCTAAGGAGTTGCTATGGATAGCTTCATCAAAAAATTACCGAAGGTTGAGCTTCATTTACACATAGAAGGCACACTAGAACCTGAGTTGATGTTCGAACTCGCCAAGCGCAATAACGTGTCGATTCCCTTTGAGAATCCAGACCAAGTTCGCGAAGCCTATCAATTTCACAACCTGCAATCCTTCCTCGATATCTATTACCAAGGCGCCAACGTGCTGATCCACCAGCGAGATTTCTACGACCTAACTTGGGCTTACCTATTGAAATGCCAGCAAGACAACGTGGTTCATACCGAAATCTTCTTTGACCCACAGACTCACACCGAACGTGGGATAGGTTTCGACACAGTTGTTGGCGGTATCACTCAAGCTTTACAGAAAGCAGAACAGGAACTTGGGATAAGCAGCCAACTGATCATGTGCTTTCTGCGCCACCTTGATGAAGACAGCGCGTTCGAGACACTCAAGCAAGCCCTTCCATACAAAGATAAAATCATAGCGGTTGGGTTAGATTCATCGGAGCAAGGTAACCCGCCAGAAAAATTTAAACATGTCTTTCAAGAAGCCATCAACCAAGGTTTCCTAACCGTGGCTCATGCAGGAGAAGAAGGCCCAGCACAAAATATAAGTGATGCGTTGAGCTTGTTAGGCATAACCCGAATTGATCATGGCGTTCGCTGTGTTGAAGATGACGACTTGATGGAACAGTTAATAGCAAAGCGCACACCGCTGACCGTATGCCCGCTATCAAATACCAAGCTCAAGGTCTTCGAAACCATGCAACAACACAACATTGTCAAACTGCTGAGAAAAGGGTTGTGTGTCACCATCAATTCCGATGATCCCGCTTACTTTGGTGGTTACATGAATGACAACTTCCTCGCTGTCGCCAATGCTCATCCACTGACGAAAAACGAATTAGCGCAATTCAGCATCAATGCCATTGAAGCGAGCTTCGTTTCCCCTCGAGGCTAGACAAGAACTCACCGCGCAAGTCCGCCAATATCTAACAGTGAATGCTTAACAAGCCAATAGATAATACTGAACGAACGAATGGATAATACTGAACGAATAGAGAAAGTGCACTTTTCAACACGATCAAAAAAGGGAAGCTCATTGCTTCCCTTTCATTATCTAAAGGCTTAACTAGCAAGCTTCATCAATCCTCTGATTAACCTGGGTGACCATCCACTCGCGGGGGTTAATAACATCATGCCAAACTTCCAGATAAACAGACCAAACGCCAACGTCCATAAACCCGCGCTGATGTTGACCATCTCAAATAAGTAAGCAGGGAAGAAAGTGACACCTAAGCTACGAACTAATGCCGCGATAAAGATAGCCGAGAACGCCAACGCCATGCTTGGCCCTTTATAGATAGCACGGCCTGTATGTCCCATGGTGACACGTGTGATCATCGCAAGAATGAGTCCACTCAAACCGCCAATCGCAAACAGGTGCAGCATGTTATGGCTTGCAAATGGATTATCTAACAAACCTCTTAGCAACAAGCTCAAAGGAATACACATATAAGCCGCATGCAGTGACCACACCAAAGGCTCAGACAACGTTGTCCAAGGCTTCCAACGGACAAAGCGCACCAACTGAGTCACACCTGCAAACACCATCAACTCATTGCCCACTTGAGCAAAGGTCAACGGGAAGAAGCTCCAGCACAAACAACCCAACCAAAGGCAGGTTAGCTAGCCATTCCAACCAAACCAGTGGTTGTGCTTTTTCAAAGTCAAAACGACGGGCCGTGAAGAACGGGATAACTCGTCCACCCATCACGGATAATAACAAAGTAAACCACCATAACATTGCGTGCCATACTGCAGACGATGGGAATGGAGGCATGCCTTTAATCGTCGCGTAACTAGCAAAGTTGGCGACGATAGCCAATATAAACAGCGGCACAAAAAACAGGTTCTTCCAGCCTTTCGATTTCACGACACGGGAAACCAATCTCGTAAGCGGCAAAGATCAAGAACAACGCTTCAACCGATGAGATTAACCACAAGGGCGCAGGTGTCCAAAATAGAATACGAGGTGCTAGCCACAAACCAACGAGCGCTGCTAATCGATAATGTTTGGTTCCGTTGACTCCCGTCCACGTTTGCACCGCAGTCAGAACAAAACCAACCACAATCGCCATAGAAAAACCAAACAGCATTTCATGTACGTGCCACCAAAGCGCGGGCACTTTTAACACTTCAGGCTGACCATTTTGGAACATGACAACCCAAGCGACGATAGCAATCACAGCATAGAGGCTGCCAAGAAAGAAGAAAGGTCTAAAACCTAAACGAAGATAAGCTGGAATCGCATCTTCTACGCTTTTATCTGTGATATTTAACAAACTCATTCCTCATTTCAGATAACAAGCCAAGTGTGGCTTATATTGAATTGCTACCAATAGCCAAATTCAAGGTGCAGTAATCATCACCGCAATATTACCTAACACAATGCATGAAACGCGCCAAAGATATAAAACCAATAAAAACAAGCAACAAGGTGTATTTAGAGGTCAAAAAAGTGTCAATTAAACACACCACAAAAAGTCATTTAGACTCGAGGGTGTGTAAAATAAAAAACTACTGACATTTGATGAAGCCAAACATATAGTAAGACTAGTCTCAAATACAAAAGAACAGACAGGGAACGCGATGTATATTTTTGGTTATGGTAGCTTGATCAACTCCTCTTCTCGTCAACTCACAGGTCAAACAGGACAAGCTATTCCTGCGATAGTGCACGGCCTAGTGCGTCACTGGAGTAAAATCGACGACAGCTATGTTTTGTCACCGTTGATAGTCAATCTTGGTGAGGGACAAGTGAATGGTGTTTTGCTTGAGGTCGATGATGTTGCGTTGGCTGAATTTGATCGTCGTGAGCGTGGTTATCATCGAATTGAGTTAAAAACGATCAGATAGAGAGCCAAACCGAGTTTAAAGCGGATCAATCGATCTGGGTATATATCAAAGACGAAATCGAAGCGCCTTGTGAAAACAGCCCTATCGTTCAAACCTATGTTGATACTGTCATGGCAGGATGTTTAGAGGTGTCTGAGAGCTTTGCAGCGCACTTTGTCCAACACACACAAGGTTGGCACCACCCATTAGAAAATGATCGCCACCAGCCGAAATACGGCAACCTAGCAGGAGTGTCTGAGCACCATCACAGTGTGATTGATGGCTTGATACTGACTGTTCGCAGCTAGTTGATTCACCCCCCTCCTAGGCTTGGTGCCCCCCCCCCAACGCATTGACTCACCGACCTAAAGAGATCTTAAACCACACGAATACCTGCTGGCATCGCACGTTCCGGTGTTAGCAATACACTTTCAGATTCATCTTCCGTTTCTGCACATAGCAGCATGCACTCAGAAGTGTGGCCTCTCATCTTCGCCTTCGCTAGATTGCACAAAACAACAACCTGCTTACCCATCAACTCTTCTTCGGTGTAGTAAGGGACTAGGCTAGTCACCGTTTGTAGCGTCTTCTCACCGATATCCACTTGCACGATGTACAGCTTGTCGGCGTTTTCATGACGCACAACCTCGATGATCTTACCCACACGCATTTCTAACTTAGCAAAGTCACCATAAGAGACAGTATCCATTTCTCACTTCCTATATTGGTTTATTTTTATTCATTGAATCATTTACCAAAATTAAGTAAAATGTAAATGTTTAGCACTAGCACTAAGAGCAACAATTACAAGCGGTAAAGATCTCATTACTGGAAGTAAAATGAGAGTTTCATTGCCTTAGTATCATTGTCGGTGTTAAATAGATTCAGCAATATATAGAGGTTAAAAATGGCAACAATTAAAGATGTAGCAAAGGAAGCTGGTGTCGTGGTTGCAACCGTATCTCGAGTAATCAACAAGTCTCCAAAAGCAAGCGCAAGCTCGGTAGAGTCTGGTGACTAAAGCGATGGTTAAAACTGGGTTACCGCCCTAATGGCGAATGCTCGTGCGTTGGTCAGCCAAAGCACCAACACTGTGGTGCAGTGGGCTGGTGATATTCCGACCCCTTTTTCGGCACGCTGGTTAAGGCTGTCGATAATGTTGCTCGTGAGAACGGAAAACATATCCTCGTTGGTAATGGCTCACACGATCGTGGAAGAAGAGAGACAAGCGATTGAGTTGCTGATTAATAGCCGTTGCGATGCCTTGGTAATCCACTCTAAAGGACTCACCGACGAAGAGCTGATTGCCTATGCCAAAGAAGTAAAAGGCTTAGTACTTCTCCATCAATCGTTATATTGCTGAGATTGCGAACCGTTGTATTTTCAGACAACAAAAGGCGCGTACCTCGCCACTGAATACCTGATTCGTCATGGCTACAAAAACATCGCTCGCATCGCCTTCACACAGCATTGAAGATGCCGATGAGCGAGTGCAAGGCTATCTAGCAGCACTCTCCGATTACAAAATCGAGTTATCTGATAGCTATATTGAATATTCAGCGCCCACCAGTGATGGTGGCGAATACGCGATGACTAACCTACTAACCAAGTCACTGCCTATCACCGGCCTTGTTGCTTACAACGATTACATGGCAGTAGGCGCACTCTCAGTGCTTGATGAAAACGGTGGTATTCAAGCGCCAGACAAGGTTTCTATTGTTGGTTTTGATGACGGCTTAATTGCTCGCTACGTTCACCCCAAGCTGACTACTATCCGCTACCCTATTCAGATGATGGCAGAAAAAGCCACTCGACTCGCGTTAGTGCTGGCTAAAAGTGAAGCTGTTTCCTCTGAGCCAATGATGCTCTCTCCGGACTTAGTTCGTAGAAATTCGGTTGAGAAAGTCGTCTAGCCGCAGAGCGGCCTCTCCTTGCTTTCGCTAGTCTTCTGACCAGCCGTTAGCATCGAATATAGAATACAAAAAAAGCCCTAACAGAAGCGACTTGTTAGGTTTCTTACCTTACTCTCCCAACAATAATTCCCTTTGTTAGGCGCCAATTTGGCATAAACCACTTTGAGTTAGAGCAGACTAGTTTGAATAATCCCCTCGAAATTCAAACTGATAACAGGTTCGGTAGCGGTATTTCGCTCAGGCTTCAAGAACACAACTGTCCTGTTTCCACTGGATGGTTAGGTGAGTCAGGTAAGAACGTTTCCAATGCAATTCCTGCGTAGTCTTCGTAGCTACCACCATTTCGATTAGTGTTCCGGCCCAACCAATTACCGGTATACAGCTGCATTGCTGGCTTGGTTGAAAAGACTTTCAGAGTGACAAGTGTATCAGGCGAAGTCACTGTAGCCGCACATTGATCGCGTTTACAGTTTTCCCCCGCTAAAAGAAAAGAATGATCATAACCTTTGGCCGCTTTTTGCTGTTGAAGCGGCGCACGAAAACGCGAAAGCGTTTCACGATAAATGCGAAAACACAGACGACTAAACAAATGAAGCGGCGCACGAAAAACGCGAAAGCGTTTCACGATAAATGCGAAAACGAGGGTTCTGTCCACAGAGAAGGGTTAAACACCCAAATTCAACTGAACGAAGTACATA
>NZ_MCXE02000006.1:0-9261 GCF_002877735.2 Vibrio sp. 10N.261.54.E10 | reverse complement strand
GTTTTCGCATTTTATCGTGAAACGCTTTCGCGTTTTTCGTGCGCCGCTTCAGTTTGAGGGCAAACGGTGTAGCAACCTTTGTTGATCGGGCCGCCTATGTCAAAGGCCGTCATCGCGCCTAAAATACTGCCGAGCACCATCTTTCCTGGAACCCGTGCCATGCCCAGCGAGCATTTGGTTCATTTCTAGCTATTACTTGAGCTATCGCGAGAGCCAATCACCCACATCACCGCCCCACAAGTGACGAAGGGAACCAACGAGTGGATAGATGAGAGATAGAGCTTAACGGAGATCATACTGTCTGGCAGCTTGATCTTCTTTAGTAGGTTCACCACAAAACCCGCAAAGAAGCCGACCACTATCGCCCCAAGAAAGCCTGTGTTGTATTGATTCACCGCAACCCAAGAACCAATCATACCGGGCGCTAAACCCGGTTTGTCGGCCATTGAGTAGACGATGTAGCCGCCTAATACGGCAGTAAAGAGGGTTAAGCCAACGATGCCCATCTGCGCGATATCTGCCAGCACGCCACTCTCTGGTACTGCGCCGTGACCCGACATCATCACCGACAAAGACAACAACACACCGCCCGCGACCACGAATGGGATCATGTGCGAAGTTCCGTACAGCAGGTGTTCTTTTAGACGATTAAGAGATTGAGCCCAAGGGCTAAGTGGTTCGACGTAAACTTCATGATGGCTTGAGGCGTAACTATCGAACGATTCAGAATTAGCTTCGAGAAACAACTCTTGAGCTTCCTCGACCGACTCAACCGCCTTTAATTTTTAACAAAGTTATCTTCAATCAGCTTGGTCGAGATCTGAGCCAGTACCTCGATATGATGGTCATCATTGTTGTCAGGCGAAGCGAGCATGAAGAACACATCAGACAGTTCACCACCATCAGCACCATAATCAATACCCGCTCGGCTAATCCCAACCGCAACGGTAGGCTTAGCAACCGCGGTACTTTTCGCGTGTGGAATGGCGATACCATCGTCAAAGCCCGTATTACCAATGGCCTCACGCTTCCAAATGTCATCAAGGAATTCACTTTTATTGGAAAGCTACCAGCACGGTCGAGCAGTTCGACAAGCTCTTCAAATACCGCCTGTTTTGAGTCTGCTTTCAATTCCAAGCAGATAATCTCGGGCTCGATAATGTCAGTGATATCCATGTGCTGCCTCGTCCGAGTACCAATTTGAATGAATGAGATAAAGAGGTTAATAAGATGAAAAAGATTAACGGTGTGGGGGCACTCAATATATAGGACGAAAGGTGCATTAACTGGATTATTGTAACCAAGAACTCAGAGTGTGACTTTCACCTTGGAATAAAAAAACGCCAATCCATAAAATCCACAGAACCCATAACAATATCGCCCCTCCCCTATGCGAGCTTTCCATACTGGATTTCCCACGCAAGATAGCTTTTGCAAACTAGCTTCTGAAAGGTAGCTTATGTAACGTAACAGGGACGAGATTAAGCCGAGAATAATAATGAGAATTGTAGCGGTAACTACGTGCACTACAGGCATTCGCACACCTATATGGCAGCTGATGCTTTAAATAAAACAGCCCCTAAATTCAACGTTTCAATCAAAGTTGAAACACAAGGCGCTATGGGCATTGAAAACTTACTCTCTGCACAGGACATTAGCCTCGCAGACAAGGTGTTGATCGTCTCTGATATCGACATTGAACAGCCAAGCCGCTTCGACCCAGCTAAAACCTTATTCATTCCAATGGAAGAAGTGTTGTTGAGTGTCGATAAAGTCTTTATTAGCATTGTCGAACCTAAACCTTTCATGAACGAATATCAGATCACCTTCTTCGTTGACGATCCTGCAGCTAACTCACACGTTGCGCAGCCACTTAGCCGCTTAGCAAAGAAATTCAAAAGTACCATCCGAATTATCAACATCACTCAAAATCGAACGGCTGATCTCTCCAAATCTGTTGCGATGTTGCAAGTGGGCCTACTTCGTGGCGATTTGTGCCAGATCACTGCCATTGGCATCGATGCCGAGCTAGCGTGTTTCGTTCTTAAAGATGTGATTGCTGAGCATTACGCCATGGTCGGCTCACAAGTGAACCATGAGTTCTCGAAAGACTTAATCCAGCGCATGCCGCAGATATGCCCGCCTTGTGACATCAAGTGGCACCATGCCAAAGCACAAACTCAACTGACCAAATTTGAATGCTTGAAAGGGCTTGCTCATCTGGTGTATCCACAAGATCCGGATGAACTGATTCTGGCGTTTATTAAACGAGAGGAACGCTCTTCGACGTGTGTGTCACCTGGGATCGCACTGCCGCATGTGATGTTTGAATCGACTCAAGATCTCTCGATTGCAGTCATTGTCAGTGATGATCCTATTGATTGGGCATCACGCATTGGTGAAGTGCATGTTGCCATCGCTTTGGTACTGCCTACCAAGCCACAGCGAGAGCACATTGTGGCGGCCACTAATCTAACCAGAAACCTGCTTCACGATCAGGTCAACGAGCGTTTACAAAAGACCCGTAGCAGTGTCGACCTACAGGCCCTATTGATGTACATCTCTTCACGCCTGATTTAGTTCATCTCCCCTTTTAAATTCATTTCCTAATCAACTAAGTTACTCACTCTATTGGTTATAATCTCAATGGCTCACACAATAAAAAACGGCTGAGCAATCACGCTCAGCCGTTCTATTTCTAAATTGCCTATCTTGTAGGTTTAGTTACCTAAGCCGTTTTGTTCTCTTGTTTCGCATCTTCCACCGAGTCGTCCACGGCTTTCACCAACATTAGACCAACGATAAACACGATACCGCCACATAGCACGAACATCATTCTTCCCCAGAATGGGTTCGGTGAGACAAACATCGCCATTACTGCCACACCAGATATTGCAATCAGTGAGCCCAGCATGTGACGTTGTTTGTTATCCAATTTCTTCTGTGCTGTTGATTCAGAAACCAACGGTGTCGCAAGGTTGTTGAAGAAGGTATCGACATCTTTCTGACGAGACGCTTCTAATGGTTTGTAGAACAAAGTCGACAGAATGAAGAAGCCGCCGGTAAACGTTAAGTGAGCAATCAGACCTACCGCTACTTTCAAATCAGACCATTCACGGCCTGTTAGCGGCTCTAGATTGAACCAGTTTTGTAGCATTTCAGCGGTAATCACGAAACCTACGATGTAAGACACAATCGCGCCAACCACTAGCGTGCCCCAACCTGCCCAGTCCGGAGTCTTCTTAATGAAGAAGCCACAGAATGCTGGAATCGTCATTGGGAAACCGATTAATGCACCCACGTACATCATAGTGTCGAACAAGCTCAAACCTTTCAGCGAGTTGATAAACAGTGCGATAAGGATGATAGCGACACCGAAAACCGAAGACATCAACTTAGACACAACCATCAGCTCTTTCTCTGTCGCGTTTGGACGAAGAATAGGTTGATAGAAGTTGATTACAAAGATTCCTGAGTTACGGTTTAAGCCTGAGTCCATTGAAGACATAGTTGCTGCAAACATTGCTGCGATTAGAAGCCCCACCATACCTGCTGGCATGTATTGCTCTACGAAGTAAAGGTAAGCGAAGTCGCCCGCTTTAGAGCCTGCGTCTGGGTAATGTGCCGCAAGGTCAACGCCTTGTCCTGCAACGAACCAAGGTGGCATGAACCAAATGATTGGACCAATGGTCATCAGAATACACGCCAACAGTGCCGCTTTCTTCGCGTTCTTTGAGTCTTTTGCCGCTAGGTAACGGTAAGAGTTCAACATGTTGTTGGTGATACTGAACTGTTTGAAGAAGATGAAGAATGCCCAAATTCCGAAGATGCTTACGTAGTTCAGATTGTTACCAGAAACGAATGATGCGCCTTCTGCTACAGGGAAATCGTTGATGATTTCAGTAACGCCACCACCCTGCACGATAGCCACAGCAGCACACGTTACCGTTACCGCCATGATAATAACCATCTGCATGAAGTCAGACGCGATAACCGCCCATGAGCCGCCAGTAACCGACATCACCAGTACAACAAGACCGGTTAGAACGATGGTTGTCGTCATATCGAAGCCAAAGATGCCCGATGCAATAATCGCCAAGCCATTTAGCCAGATACCTGCAGAAACAATACTGTTCGGCATGCCAGACCAAGTAAACACTTGCTCGTTGAAGCTACCAAATCGCATGCGTATCGCGTCAATTGGCGTTACTACACGCAGTTGACGAAATTTCGGAGCAAAGTACAGGTAGTTCATCAAGTAACCAAATGCGTTTGCTAGGAAGATTACCGCGACAGCCATACCATCGGCATACGCTTTACCTGCTGCACCGGTGAAAGTCCAAGCACTGAACTGAGTCATAAACGCAGTTGCGCCAACCATCCACCAAAGCATGTTACCGCCCCCGCGGAAATAGTCACTGGTTGTACTGGTGAACGTTCTAAACATCCAACCTATTGCGATAAGGAAAAGGAAATAAATTCCTACGATCAGAGTATTGAGTTCCATGAATTAAGTCTTCTTTATTATTAATATCTGAAGAGCATATTATCCATAGAAAATTTAATTTGTAGTATTATAAGTCAAGATTGTGATGGGACATATAAACCTGAATATTCGATTTCGAGGCATTAATTACGCGCTAGTAAACAAAGAATAATCCGACATGAAGTAAACATTTAAAATCAATCACTTAAAAGAACCTCAATCAGTAACTCGGACAACAATAACAAGATTTTGTCGTCTCGATAAGTGGTTTTTAATTTACTTAACATTCATTAAATGCATCGCGTTAATACATCAACTCTCACACGTTTAATTCAATTAATAGAGAGCGGAAATAATAAGCAACTCGCAAAGCTAACTCCTTAATGTTATTAATTAGGGGTATTTAGTGAAGTGGATAAATAGAAAAACGAGCTTAGAGATGAAGCGTAGGAATAAACACTAGAGGAAAACACAAAGTAAGTGACCACCACAGCTCAGAGCCAGCAGTGATGCTCTTGTTATACAAATTTCGGTCATATAAGCTCAGGTCAGAAAAGGGAACTTTACAAGGTATATTCAGATTGAACAACGATATTCGGTTGGGGTTTTCCTGTTCGGTTTTTAAATACTCGGCAGAAGTAGTTCACATCTTTAAAGCCACAGCGGACTGACACTTCATTGAGTTTGAAGTTGTACTTCTTAAGCATGAACTTAGCGCGGTCGACACGAACACGGGTAATGTACTCCGCCAGAGGTCATGTGGCCTTGTTGACGGAACATTCGCGACGAGTGGTTCGATGAAATCCTAAAGCGAGACGCAATGCTGTCTCGGGTTATTTGGCAGTGGAAGTTCTCTTGAATGTAGATGCAGATCCCCTGATACACATCCTGTACTCGGCTATGAGAATTTTCTACGAGCGCTTCCAACATCGTCTTGCTGTATTGCAGTAGAGCTTGCAACAATAACTCATCCATCGGCTGCTTGTTACTCTCTCTCGCTAACGAGCTTAGCGCCTCCAAAATGTTATCAATCGCAAACCCAGAACGAGTCTGAATACTGTGCTTTTGAATATCGTAAAAAGCTCTCCTCGCCTTTGCGCTTACTCACCAAACTTAAACCCAGCTGACGACGACCAAATAGCATGCTCAACACCGAACAGTCGGTATCCCAGTTAGGTTTATTCCAACAGTTCGGAGGATGAAAATTGCGTCTCCAGCTTTGGCAATAACGTTGGTTATTTTGCGATCATGACTCTCCATTTCATTAACGTACTCTCCGTCTGCACCAACTCTAAACGTGGAAAGTTCACCTGGTAACTGCACGCTGGAGGCGTATGAAAATCTCCAGCAAACCAGATGTTGTGAAACGGTTCTCGCTCATTTAATACAGAGAGATTAAGTCATGAAATATCATTTTTAAAACTCTTATGGGCAACAATAAGGCTACGGGAATAGATATACTCCTTAGTGAAACATAGTGCTATTGAGCAAAATCACAATTTGAGATCTAGGTTACAAAAATCCAGTCACGGAAATAAATTTCCAGTGCCGAAACTGACATAGCACGTTCCTATCCTGATAAAAAAATACGCTACAGCCCTTATAAATAAAAGCCTCAACACATCTTAAACTCTGTCAACACCGCCCTAAAAACGACCACTCGACCGAATCAAATCACACTCCATTTATAACGCAACAATCATCCAGTAAATGCATTTTTTCTTCACTACAGAAGGTAAGCCGTAGATTCCAGAATACCCTAACAAAATAAAAACAGAGTAGGGGGGTTCATTATGATCACGACATTGATCAATCAAGATTTGATTAAGCTTTCGCTTAGCGCTAATTCAAAAGAAGAGGTATTTAAAGAGCTGATAGACGTGCTTTACGCACAAGGCAGAATCTCAGACAAAGCACAGTTTCTTGCCGACATTAAGGCGCGTGAAGAACAAGCTAATACCGGGTTTGAAGAAGGTATTGCTCTGCCACACGCGAAAAGCAGCTGCGGTGATCAAACCCGCGGTTGTTATCGGCGTCCATCAAGCAGGGCATCGAGTACGGCGCCGATGACGGTCAGCCATCAAAACTGTTCTTCATGATTGCCTCTCCTGATGGCGGCGATAATCACCACATCGAAGTATTGGCAGAGCTTTCTTCAAAACTGATTGAAGAAGGCTTTATCGAAAGCTTCATGAATGCTCAATCTGAACAAGAAGCATTAGAACTACTGCTTAGGAAACCTGAGCCTTCAGAAACGGAAACCAACGTTGAGAAACAAGGCTTCATCATTGGTGTGACTGGCTGCCCGGCTGGCGTTGCACACACTTGTTTGGCAGCTGAAGCACTAGAGAAAGGCGCAGCGGCTATTGGCTACGACATCAAGGTCGAAACTAACGGTTCTATTGGTGTTAAAAACAGCCCGACTCAAGAAGAGATCGAACGCGCAGACGCGATTGTCGTGGCTTGTGATAAACAGGTCGACATGGCTCGCTTTGCCGGAAAACGCGTCATCTAGCACCAACGTAAAAGCACCAATCAAAGACGCACAAGGCTTGATTAAGCAAGCGCTCAACGCACCTAGTTACCAAGCTGAACAAACGCCGACCAACCAATCTGTTGTAGAAAAAGCCTCACAAGCGCGTTCAGACCTTTATCGTTACTTGATGAATGGCGTATCACACTCATTCCATTCGTAGTGACTGGCGGCCTGTTTGATAGCCCGCTGCACTGGCGATTGGCGGCGAGCCAAGTGAATCTGGCATGGCGATTCCTGCTGGCAACATGTGGAACCAAATCCTAGAAGTGGGCGTGGTTGCCTTCGTGATGATCCTAACCTTGGCTGGCTACATTGCTTATGCGATTGCTGACCGCCCTGCCTAACCCTGGCCTTATCGGTGGTTGGATTGCTCCAACAACGGCTCTTTCTATGGCGCTGACGCGGGTACAGGCTTCATTGGCGCAATCATCGCAGGTCTATTAGTGGGTTACTTCGTTAAGTGGATTACCTCGTTTAACTACCACAAATTCGTTCAACCGCTTGTACCTATAATGATCGCTCCGATCACAGGCTCTTTGTTCATCGCAGGTCTATTCATCTTTGTTATCGGCGCACCTATCGCTGGGCTGATGGATGCTCTTACTGCACTGCTAACTAGCATGAGTACAGGCAACGTGGTTTTGCTGGGCATCGTGACTGGGTGGCATGGCTGGTTTCGATATGGGCGGCCCGTTCAACAAGGTGGCGTTCCTATTCTCAGTCAGCATGATCGCCAGCGGTCAAACTCAGTTCATGGGTGCAATGGCGTGTGCAATTCCTGTCGCTCCATTAGGCATGGCTATCGCAACCAGATTGGGCCGCAAGTTCGACCTGTTTGAATCTTCTGAAATTGAAGCAGGCAAAGCAGCAGGTGCGATGGGCTTAGTAGGTATCTCTGAGGGTGCGATTCCTTTCGCAGCGCAAGATCCAATGTCGGTTATCCCTGCCAACGTGCTTGGCTCAATGACTGCAGCTGTTATGGCGTTCTCATTTGGTATCACCAACAGCGTTGCTCACAGTGGCCCTGTTGTGGCTCTGCTCGGCGCAATGAACTACCCAATGCTGGCACTTCTGTGTATGGCATCAGGTGCGGGTGTGACTGCGGTTACTTGTATCGCGCTTAAAAATCTACGCAAAGCCAAGCTAACAACAGCAGCGGCTTAAGCCATTTCAACTCCAATGGCTTGAGTCCCTCTGCTCTTTTTTTATAAGTCGTATTTTAGTTGCAAATAAGGTCGAATAGAGCTCAAGCCATGTTTCCCTTCATGGTGATCTCGATGTCTGATTTTTCTTTAGCGAACGACTCATTCGTACAACGCTTTTTTCTACCCTATGACCAACGTGATTCAAAACTACGCATGGGGTAGCCTCGTCTTCGTTTAGCCAACTGTTTGGTATTAATAACCAATCTGGTGAGCCACAAGCGGAGATTTGGATGGGCACACCCCAATGGTTGCTCAATGGTGACCTGATAACGGGCAACAGACCACATTGTCGAGCTTGATTTCTAAGAACCTAAACTTGTTTCTAAGCGAGAAAGTGGCGAGTCGCTTTGGCGAGTTACCTTATCTTTTCAAGGTGTTAGCGGCTGAGAAGGCACTGTCTGTTCAAGTACATCCAAACAAACAGCAAGCGGAATCTGGGTATGCACTCGAAGAGCAGCAAGGCATTCCAATGACAGCTGGCAATCGTAACTACAAGGATCCTAATCATAAGCCAGAACTGGTGTATGCCCTAACGGACTACACGGCGATGAATGGCTTTAGGTCGATCAACGAGATCGTGAGCACTTCCGTACCTCGATATTCCTGAGCTGCACTCGATGGTTAACGACCTCGCGGGCGATCAAACGCCTAATGGATTAGCGAGCTTCTTCCTCGAGTTGTTGTCTTTGCAAGGTGAACAAAAAGGCATGGCGCTGACCATGTTGTTGATGAAGGCGAAACTTTCAGATGCCCTTGTGTTCCAGTTGATTTCAGAGTTGGAACAACAGTATCCGGGGGATGTCGGCCTGTTTGCTCCGCTGCTATTGAACGTTATCACGCTAAAGCCAGGGCAAGCTAAGTACGTATCTGGATGCCGAGACGCCGCTTCACATCAAGGCACAGGCTTGAGATGTGGCGAATCAGAAAATGGTCTGTTGCGCGCTGGGTTAACGCCTAAATACATGGACGTGAATGAACTGGTTTCTTGCCTCAATTTGAAGAAGCCTGCGGATGAGTTGCACAACAAGCCTACA
>NZ_MCXE02000005.1:0-16757 GCF_002877735.2 Vibrio sp. 10N.261.54.E10 | reverse complement strand
TTTTCAAACATAACGCCCGTTCCGTTTTTTTTCTGTTGGGTGTTTAACCCGACGGTTGGAATTCACCTCTTACAGTTTTCGCATTTATCGTGAAACGCTTTCGCGTTTTTCGTGCGCCGCTTCATTATTGGAATCGACAACGACGGTGTCTTGCATTGGTTTTCTCCAAGCGTAATCAAGCAAGCTTGGCGCCTCATCTGTCGCCTAACTTGAGTGCCAGTGGCGGAGGGGGGAGAATATCTTCGTTGTTATCACCCATGAAAAAGGCACGCCGTGTGGCGTGCCTTTTTAGAGTGTGGTTGGCGTTAAGGAGGCTAATAGTTAAAGCCCGCCAAACGGTGCGATTGCGGCACTTGGTCGTAACACGGGTATTTGGTTTGTAAACCGTACTCGATGAGTGCTGTCGAAGACATAAAAGAAGCCGCGCCATCATACGCATTAAATCGATTAGGCTTGAATTTCAAATCCTGCTCTAACCCATACCAGATAATGTTCTCAATGAACTCGGTCGGGTTTTTCGCGTTGTGACTGACCGTTTTCAAACTGCCGCCGGCTGGACAAAACCACGGCACCACATTGGTCTGGATTTGTTGGTTAATACTGCCGATGTGCGCGGCCCATTCCCCACAAAAACGCTTTGAGCTTAGCGTGCTGTTCGGTGCCAGGTTGGTCAAGGTAACGGATGAAGTAGGACAGGTTGTCGACCTGTTCCATCTTCTCTAGCGTATATTCTGATAAGTCATCCGATTGGTATTTGGTGTTCAGTTTCACGATAAGCTGCTCTAACGTGGGCTTTTTGTGCCACGGCTGCGCCATAGCTGGTAGGCTCACCAATACACTGAGTAAACCGCCTATTATCCATTTCATATGTCACTCCAACCCTCACCAATATAGGCACCATATTAACACAATTTACTATGTGTTTAAATATACAGCGCTGTGTTTTTAACCATTATCTTTAGGCGGCATGAGGGGATAGCCCGCAGAGGGATAACTCGCCACTTCAGTCGATTTAATGGGGGTGGTATCGACTTCCGCCTCGACTTTCTTTTTCACCTCATGATCGCCTTCGACGGTCGGTGTTGGGGCCCTCTGCACCTCATTTTGCAAATGTCCCGCGTAGAGTAAAGCATTCCCTTTCACGTTATGGTAGGTGCTGTCGACAAACAACTCGCCACTCTCATTGACCTTAAACATATCGGCGGCCACCTCCTGTGTTTTGGCTAACGATTGTTCAGCGCCCATGTTTATTAAGGTGGCTTGCTCTGGTTGGAGCGTTGGCGTTTGCCCTAAGTCCTTGGTTGATACAAAGATTTGAGCTCATTGAGTGACGCTTTTGAGGTGTTGACGCCGTATTGTTCCTGAAAGCCATCGGTACGGGTGTAATCCTCAAAAGCGCGCCCAACGTCTTGCATGTCTTCCAGCTGACTGGCGTTCATCAAGCGGGCCACTTCTTTTAGACTGTTTTCTTCTAAATACTGCTGGAAACCGGTGATGGCACTGGCACTGAAATTCACCGTGTCGTTTTCAATCTCGATTGCATGTGCTGAGGCTGTCGACCTGTGCGTTCGATTCATTGACCGCGGCCGCGGTTTGTTGAGTGCGCTGCGCATTGATCGCAAAGTCGTGCGCGTATTGCTCAGCTTCACTGCGATTTTCTTTTTCGCATCGAGTGTGCGACCTGCGCTGCATCTCCGTCGCCCCTTCACTGTATTGCGAAGTCGCTTGGGCTAGGGCTTGTTTCTGCTCTGCGTTCATGTGACTGAATGACTCTCTATCCTCCTCACTCCAACTGGCACCGGCTTTGGCGCTCGTCCCAAAGAATTTCGGAGGTGCCCACTTCAACGCCGGCATTTTTCGCCGCCACATACGCCTGCGCTTGATCATGCGTCCAGCCCATGGTCTCAGACACACTCTGAATCGCCGAGTCCATTTTCGAGTGCGGACTGACTGATTTGCCCTTCGGTCGACATCGTTTGACCGTCGCCATAAGAGCGGTTTTTGCTCCAGTTGTCGTTCCAGCGGTCACTTTGCTGGAAGCCTTTCGAGAAGCTGTCGTTGAAACTGTTCATATTCTGCGTCTGCGCGGTTTTTGCGTCCGAATATTGGTCGTTGACGCTGTTTTGCAGCATGTTCGAGGCTTGCGCTTGCCATAAGGGTTTGGATTCCGCTTCCTGCGCGTTATACAGCCTGCGGCCATCTTCATTTTGTAAGCTCGTGATGCTTGACCCATCCCGTTGCTGAGCGGTGTTCATCCCGGTTCTTAGCAGCATGTTGTCATCAAACTTGTTGGCTGAGGTGTTATTGAGGCTGTGGTTTTGCATTTGCAGATTACCAAAGTCCATGTTACCGGTGGAAGACGCCGCAGAGACGCGGGCGTTGGTGCTGTTGATCATCCCCGCCAGTTGGTAGTTCATGGCTTGCGCCGCGACTACGCCCCCTTGCAATATTTTCCCCGCAAGCACTGGAATGGTCATCATCAAAAATCCGGCCATGTAGCCGTAGCGCATGTGCAGCTCATCAATCGCATTGCTGTTCGATAATGAGAGTCCTCGCATTGGATTCGCGGTCGCGCTTGAGTGCGACTCAAGTGTCCACGTCATGATCGCATTGAGTATCGCAAACAGGGCCGGCCAAGTGGCGAGGTAGGCGAACGTCTTGATGTAGTTGGTCAGAACCATCTTGGTGAGCGCCGGAATGAGTGCCGCCGCCGCGACCATGAACCCTAGACAGCTAAACAGGGTAAAGAGCATCGTGTGCAACATCGGGATAAACTCTCTGGCCTGCATGCCAAGGGTCGCCCACATTGAGGTTTGCTGCATCTTGTTCGAGGTGTACGCGTAATTCATCGCACTGGCGGACGGGTCGAGGGTGTTGATGCTGTAACGCATCGCGTTCATCGCCATGTTGTGCTTGAGGACATCGACCGCGTTGTTGCTGATACCAATGAATTTCTGATAACTGTTCGACATCGCATTTTTTACGTGCGCCTTATAGGTCGACGCTTTGTCGCCGTGCAGGTAGGTCACAATCAAATCGAGCTCAATCGCCGCGGAGGTGGTGAATTGGGCCTTGATGTCAGGGTACACCTCTTCGCAGGTTTTAAAGGTTTGGTTGAGGTCGTTGAGTATCACACCGCGCAGTGGGCTCATGTTTTTGGTATCTAAGAAAGCAAACGTGTCCGGCGCGTTCATGAGTGCGTTCCAGGTGTACTTTTTATTGATTTGGATGTCGCCAATAATGCAGTTTTGGAAAAAGTCATTCCATAAACGGCGCAGCGCCACGTCTTTTAAATCACTTTGACGCGACAGCTGATACAACTCGGACCCAAACATCATGCCGGTGCGACCGTAACGCTCATCGTCGGTGGTGGTAAAAATGGACTCGATGGCGTCGGCTGTACCGACCATCATGGTCGAAAAGAACCACGTCGGCAGGGCAATGAGATAGGGCACGTTGGCCACCGAATACCCCGCCGTTGGCTCGGTCTTATCGATGACTTGCATGGTGACGGTTTGTTTTATCAACATCGAAGGCACCAGGGCGAACACAATGGCCCAAATGTAGATGTGTTTGGGGTTACGTGTCGCCACAAAGTACGCGTAGGTCATCGCGGCGCCTATCATCAAAGAGATGGACATCATTGAGGCGAACGATTGGCTGACAAAAAAAGTGGCGATGGCATTGAGCGCCTTTTGTATCGCCGCGCCTTGGGTGTAAGTGTAATATTCGAGTGTCACATTAGCCTCCAAAGGACAGGTTCTGCAGCAGTTGTTTGTTGATTTTGCTCATCGCTTGCGAGTCGCTCTCTTTATACGCCTGCGTCAATTGCTCTTGGGTCAATATCACACGTTTCGCTTTGTCTGAGAGTCCATTGGTGAAGTCGCGAGCGCGGTCGATGTCTGACATGATTAAAGCGATGTCCTTGCTGTCCACTTGCGTGTGGTTCAGTGACGTGGTCACCACCGTCAGCATGTTTCTGAGGTAGCGGGTCAGCAACTCAACCGAGATGACGCGCGCGTACGCCGAAAAGTTCGGGTAACGGTTGCTTCTGACTGAGCCGATGAACACCGCCAGCACCGGCGTATCGGTGTACTCCAAAAAGCTTTTTTGATTGTCGGTGAGCCCCGTATCATTGGCGACACTGATGTATAAGGCTTCTAACGTTTGACGAATACGCACTTCGAGCCCTTTGTCTTGCGCTAAAGTCAGCTCTTTTTTCTGCGGAGACAAACAGGCTTTCTCATCGGTGTTATCACACTTGTAATACTCAATCTTCCCCCCTTTGAGCATCGCGTCCACCAAGTTATTGTTGTCCGCTAACAAGGAGGCGTAGTATTTGGGGCGACCGTTCGCGTCATAAATATACGTCCCTGACAGACTCATCAAAAATTCAGCCAGCGCTTTATCTCCGGCTAACCAGCCATTTTTAAGCGCCGCTGACCAAACGATGTTGTGGCTGGTCTTGGCGATGTCTTCCAACCCCAGCGCTGCCATCCGCGCGAGCGCGTGCGACCTGTGCGTTCGACTGACCGCCCACACCACACTCCACTTGCGCGCCGACCCAATCATCAAACACGTTGCCTTTGGTGCCGATGGTGGCGCAGACGTGCTTTTTCGCCGCCGGACCGCCAAAGGTAGCGGCCAGTCCACTGACCCCCGCCTGCGCCGCTTCACAAGAGTTGATCGACTGATTGAGAAACTTATCGGCAATGTTTTGCAGATTGTCACGAATTTGTTTGATTTGTGGCGCCCAGACTTGAAGCGCCAGGTCGACCGCAAACGGCGCCGCGTTTTGCACCACCGCTTTGCCAAATTGCACGAGACCGTCGGCGTTGATATGAGAAAATCCCCCCATGAAGGCGTCAATCCCGCCACAACCCATTGAGACCTCGGGCAAGTGCACGCTCATGAGCTGCGCACTTTTTATGGGGGTGCGAGCATACAAAGAGCCGCCATTGTAATAATTCGCGGCTTGGCCTTTGAAAGCATTGGGGTGGGTGACATTGGCGTTGTAACCGAGACCATTAAAAAAACCGTCTAACGACGAATTGACGCCGCCGGCGTAGGAAGCGCCAGTGAGTAACCCGCTGAGCATCAAGGCGATAAGACGGGCTCGCCCTGGTGGGGTGTGGTGAGGTCGGATCATCGTATGGCCTCTAAGGTGTCGGCATCGCTTAAAATGTGGCGAATGCTGGTTTCTAACTGCACCTCCGACACATCGCCAATAGACACGCGCACAAATTTCTGAGAATTGACGTTTATCAAAAACGTCGCGGGCACCGTGATGTTGCGGGGATTGTCAAAAAACATCTGACTCACCGCGGGCGTCGCCGGAATAGGGACGGGGTAATGAGGAACGGCTTGGCCATCCAGCGAAAAGGCGTACGTCTGCAGTTGTTGCCGATGGGTCACTCGTTTGAGTTTCGGTGCAAAACGGTGGCAATAAGGGCAATCACTGCGAAAGAAGAACACCATCGCGTAATCGTCATTGGGCGCAGCCTGCACCGTAGCGAAAGGCGAAAGCAGCAAAAAGAGTAAAGTAAGGGTGCGTATCAACATGATGATGTTCTCTTGGTTTACCGTCATTTAAGGACGTGAAGGCGCAAAGCAGGGGAGAGATTTGAAGCGGCAAGACTCTGCGCGCTAAAAATCGGGCGTTTGATAGTCATTGGCGACGTTGTAGAAACGGCCCAACAACGCGGTTTGTGAAATAAACCCGTAAGCAAGCGGCTTCATCTCACCCGTATTGGGGTTGACTAAAATCAGGGCAGGCGCATAAGGCACCTCGACTTTGTTGTCGTTATTGCGGTTATCTCGAATGCCGGTGACAAAGGTCTTATCACGCGATAATCCTAAAATCTCAATCCCATGCGTATCGGAAAAGGCTTGCAGCGACGGGGCCAATTGCTGACTGAGACTGTCTTGGCCGTCATACACAAAGAAAAACCCCCCAACCTTCGTCGCGCATGTGCGCCACGGCGTCGATTTTCTTCTCCCGTTCGAGCTTGTGATAGGTGCCGCGCGCCGCAAATTCAGCCGGGCGATCTTTGAGGTAAGAGAGCTCAGGGTGTTGGAGTAATACCTTTTTGAACGTCATGCCCGTTTCACTGGTGCGCTCACCAATGTATTGGTGAAGTTGCATGACCGTCTTGAGCTTGTCCTCGTCTTTCGAATGGATGGTGGCGTCGTTGAGCGCTTCCTTGTACGTCTCATGAAACCAGTCCATCTGTTCGGTAGCGCTCATGATCCTCGTGGTGGTATTGGGCTCAAGGGGTTTTGGGGGCGGCGGGGTTAAGGTTGGGGCCGCATGGGGCTCGTTATACCACTTCCAACCTTGCGGGTTAGACGAGGCTTGGGCGCTGAACGCGCCCATCACTCCCAACATCAGGGCGACCCTCACCAAAGGGGTCGAAAAAGAGGGCATCACGTTATGGATCTCCTAAAGCACTGGATAACCGATGTTGAATTTCTTGGCTAGACGGCAAGTGGGTGTTGCTGTTCATCTCACCAAAGAAATCCGAGAAATCGATATCTTCAAAGTTAATTTGCTGCATCTGCTCTGGGGTGATCGCCCCGCAGATGGGCACCTTAGCGGTGCCCAAGCTCAATCCCAGTTGGTCGCGCGTTCCTTGCTCTTGAATAATGCGCGCCAATAAGCTGTCGAACACGCAATAGGTTCTCTTCTTGCGTAAGCATTGCCCGAGCACTTTTTCTGCGCAGTAACTGCCGAGATAAATGGTCAACTTGTCATCTTTCGCTTTACCCAGGGCTTTTTCTTCTTCGCTGCACTGAGCGAGCCCCACATCGGTGCCCCAACCGCCATCTTTACAGCAGTCCGAAATGCCGAGCATTTTTTAGTGCACTTCTGACCTTGCCCAGTAAAGATGAGAGGCGGATCACCGAGCCCTTCTGCCGCTTTGGCCAGCACCGCTAAAGCCGCCGCCGATTCATTAAAATCACTGGAGGGCTTAGGCGTGCCCGCATAGCAATCACCGTCGAGACAAAAACTTTCTTCGCCACAGGTTAAGTTGGTGGCGCTGCAGCGCTTCTGTGGGCAGGATTTTTTGAGCTCTTCCTCGATGCACACGCCTTTTTGTTTGGCACTACAATGCGTCGCGGTGGTGGTGCAATCCCGGTCGGCAGCGCATTACACGTATTGTCCCGCGTGCATTGGTGGTTAACTCGGTACTTCCAGCAATCGAGCGTGGTGGGCACGCCGTTAATACGGCGTGTGCCTCGCCCCTCTACACAGGTTTGGGACACGACTTTACACTCACTTAATAGATTGCAATGAGTGGTCCAACGCATCGGTGTTTTTTGATGCAGTTACCGCCTGAAAGCGTATAACCACCACGACAAGATAGGGTTGCAAGGACTTGTTGTTCAATGTTGCCGCATATTTCATATTTCTCGCGGTAATCAGTACCGTTCTCTCTTCCACACTTCCTGCTCTGGAGCGGTATCGAGAGTGACACACGTTTCCAAAACTGAAACCCAGCCCCTTGCCAGTGAAAAGAGAAATCACCACAAGAGCGTTCAACATAATTTCTAGAATCATAGCGACACTCTTGTCGGGTGTTTTTACAAATCGCCCATGACGAGACCACCCTGATGGGCAACTGTAAATCACAGGAGACGTGACCGCGGTGAACGTCGGCATTTTAGTGCAAGGCACGGTGTTATTGGTCGGTTGACGACACACTTTGGGAATGTCATCGATGACACATTGCGTCGCATTGTCACAATCCACGTATTGGATTGGATAAGCCATGAGATATCTCATAAGCATTATCCTGGACCATGAGAGCAAATTCATACGCGGGGTCGCTTTTCACATCCGGTCGGCCTTTATCAAAACGGGTTTGCACGGCTTGCGCCTTATCATTGGACTGATAATGAGTGCGCGCCGTTCGCGTCCATATTGCCGTCGTTCAGCTGAGCCTGCTCAGGGTTACGCAGATCATTGTCACACCCTTGCCCCGCGCAGTAATCCCCCACATCGAGCTTCCCCTTCGCCGTTGAAGGGATATTTTTCTGTGCGCTTTTCACCCAATCCACATTGTCGTAATAATGGTCGCCTTGGCTTGCGAATGCGCCGCTAACGATGGCCAGGCTCGCGATCAATAGAACCTGTTTCACGGCTGCCTCCTTAAGACGGCATTCACCACCTCGGGATTGTCACCACGAGCCAATTGATTCAGCGCATCGGGGATCGATAGGTTACCTTTAATAAGGTCATAGTCCGTTTCATTGCACGGCTGCTTGGGTAAGCACTTGCCAGGTTTGACTGCCACAAACGTTGGCACTCTCTCTCCCCTCCCCCCCCCCCCCCCCCCCCCCCCTCAGTCACCGAAAAGGTTCGAAACCACTCAGGGTTAATGGCAAAACCACTTTGAATGGGTTGGTCTGGTTGATGGGTTTTCAGTAGCGATTGATGCGCCTTGCGGTCGCCGGAAAACCGCCTGGCAACACACCGCGTATCACCAAAGGCACTTGCCATTGCTCACTTTGTTTTAAAAGCGCGCGCAAGGACGCCTCTGGCATGGTCAAAGACACAAACACCATGACCCCCGTTGGGGCAGCTTTGGGGTTTTGCGTGGGTTCAGGAATATCAATGACGCGCTTAAGGTGTTGCGGCTTGAGCTTATCTTGCCAAAAACGTGCCATGGCTTTTCGCATCAGATGCTATCTCATCGCCGGCGCGTTGCTGGGATTGAAAATGACGTTCGAGCTCGGACGGCATGGCTGTTTGCACCATTGTTTTTTTCAAGCTCGGTGAACGCTTGAAGCTCTTCTTGAGTGTACGCGTGACACAGCGTCGCCGCGCACAAGGCAGCCGTGGCGACTAGGGATTTCAAGGGGGACATAAAGACCTCAAATAAATAAAAGCTCCACGTGAAAGGTACTCCCTTTTGACAGGGCAGGCAAGCCTACCCAGCCAAAAGCGAGCTCCAGGGTGAACAGCGCCAAAATGCCCACTTTAGGATGAGGGTGATAAGTAATGACATTAAATGCTCGCTGACTGAAAGACATGTTGGTACTGCTTTTTAATCTCTCCCAATGATTGATAGGCATAGGGGTGCCCCCCGTCTAGAAGTTCCATCGCTTTCGAGGTAAATGATCATTTATCGTCTCATCATCAATACCGCATTAAGCCGGTAATACTCAATCAACGCGACATCCAAACACTCGCCTCGGCCATGGCACTGACTGCACCACCCTTGATCGGCCACCAGGTAGCCATAATGCTGAAACACGCCAGGCGCACAGGCATCACACACCTGACTAGGCAATGGAGGCTGCGTCTCATTTTCGATGGCCTGATGCACGTCTCGGGCTCAAGGTATAGGTAAACAAGAGGCATGAGCGCCTCATTAATGAGGCGCTTTTTCTCATGCCTTCTCAGCTTGAGCGGCGCGATCAGGGCGGATAATTCACTCTGTCGATAACGGTGATTCTCCGCACAGTGAGAGAAAAGCAGTCGAACACCGCTTTTCTGACCCTGTGCCAAAAAAGCCGCAAGCGACGCTATGTTAGGGGGCCAATTAGTTGATAATAATGACAAGTTATACTCCTAGATGAGCGAAATCATGGCGATTGAACGTGATTGCTCTGCTGGTTTGCCTTGCCCATCACATTGGACTAGGCTGTCTTAAAAGTCAGGATGGCGTATTACCGGGGGGATGATTGAAAACAGAATTTACGCAACAAGACGTGGCTAAACTGCATTTTTCACACCGAGTGCTCTACCAAGGGGTTTCAAACGTCAAAGAAGAAGTTGATTCACTCCAACGGCCCTCATTGGCATGTGACGACGGTTCGATTATCCGATGTCGTGGGAGCTTAGACCCTCGATACGCAGGAAAATCGTGGCTGGCACTCTTCCCTTGTATCGATGCCCTTGGTGGATTGAAGCGTGGTCATCAATACGCTCGAAAGCTTCAACAATCCCCCCTGTATTACCTTCCTGAGCATGAGAAGCGAAATGTCTCTTTTCGTAATATTGATGGCGGACTTTATATTAATGATGGCCACCACAGAACCATCATTGGCCGCGTGTTCTTAGAGGCTAATGGTTTCGAGCCCGTCTTTCACAATGTGGTGGTGGGGCATTACACTGGCGGATTAAAAAGCATCGATTTACAGATCTTACCGCGGCGTCTGAAACGCCAAGGGATAGGCGTTTCAATCGCGGTTATCGATTGGTAAGACGGCGCCTCACCTCTTAACCCCCATCGCGCTTTGGGGAGCTGGCGCTCTATGGTGTCCTCCTCAATGCCGCATTGTCGATAATGCTCAATTAACGCGGCATCAATGCACGGCCCATTTTGATGACACTGACTGCACCAACTGCGTTGTGACAAAGGCTCACCATAGTGAACAAACAACCCGCGCGCAGTCTGGCACAATTGGCAAGGAAAGGCGGGGGGCTCAGCGCTGTGGATGGCCGTGAAACAGGCGCTGGGGCCGACATCAAAAACCGACAAGGGTCGAAGAGAGTGGTTCGAGAAGGCGGTGCCTTTCCTCATCCGATAGCGTCAATGGTTGGAGTAATCGCGCAAGGGCGTTTTTTCGCGCGCCTGTCGCGACGCGAGGTGGGGAGGAAATTGAAGCCGAACCCCTCCTCTGCCTGCGCGAGCGATAAAAACGCCGTCAAAGCATCATCAGGCAGGCGACGCCTCAATAGGAATGTGTCCAGGGCGCGACGCCCTTTGAGTACAAGAGACATTCATTTCTTCCTCTACGTTCAGGTTAAAGAAACACGCAATTGCGCTTACGCCACTGAACGTAACCGAAGTTATCGCCCGTAGTGGGGTTATCGTGGCCCATTTCCCAAATGGTGGTCGTCGTGGTGTAAGGGTGACACCATGCGGCGTCCGTGATCGGCGCGCTCATTTGATAACGGTATCGAGACTTGGGTAAGATTGGCGTCGGGTATTGATAACAGACCGCCCCATCTTCGCCGCGCGTCTCCCACACCATCCCTTGCCGGTGCAACTTGTAATTGAGCCGCTCCATAATGAGGGTGCCCGCTTGTATCGGGTGTCTCGATAGTTGGTGTTGCCCGTTAACGGGTAAGCGCTGCCTTGAGAGCCCAAACACCAAAACAAAAAATCAAACGGGAGCACCACATTGGTCGTGGTGGCAATGGACTCCGGTACGCACGCTAACTGCGCAATGGGGTTACCAAACAAAATCGCTTCGGGGTTTAAGATAAACGCCAGCTCGTCGTCATCCCACAGAGGGTCGACCTCGGTCAGGTAGGCCACATCAAAGTTATCGGTGGCCATGCACGCCGCCGATTGCATCAATTGCAGCCAGTAGATGAGGGGGTATTTGTACCAGTGCGCGTGATAAAACCCGCCATCACTCGAACCGGAATCGCGCGCGGTGGTTCGACCGCCGAGTTTTTGCTGATTGGCGCCGGCCAGTTGCATCCCCATATTGACCATGCAATAAGGCACCCGCGTCACATCGGTCAGCGCGTACGGCTCCCAATAACCAATGTTTAAACCAATTTGCATGAAAATCGGCGGCGGTTTTGGGCAAAAAGAGATCGGCATTGTGGGGTTGTTGGTGTCAGGGTAAATGGATGGAATGAGGGTAGAGCCCAGCGTCATCGGAAATAGGCAGCTCCAACACACGTCGGTGATGGGGTTGATAAATCGGCTGACGCACGCGGGCCCTCCGGCCTTCGCGGTCGAACTGACCAACAAGGCGCCGCACAGGGTCAGTAATCCGAGGAAAGACGATATTTTCATGGTTGCGCTCCCACCACAATGTGTTGCACATCAAACTCTTGAACGCGCCATGCGTGCCCTGACTGCTCGACAAGACTGGGCACCGCTTGGATGTGAAGCCGGTCGCTGAGCGTCCCTTGTTGGTCGAAGTACATGCGGGTATTGAATCGTTTGGCCGCCTGATTGGGGCTGCCACCGGTTAAAATGTAGCGAAGGGGCTTGGCATGCTCTAGGTTGGCCACGAACTCGACTTGCTTGGCATCACGCGCATCAAAAAAACCAGCACGTTTGAATACTCAAACTGCGGTAATTTTGCGCCCGTTGGCCAAGTGCGGGTATCAAAGGGATTCACTCGCGTCCCCGCTTTGGCAAAGACTCGCCCCTGGGCATCGGTTAAATCCTTGGGCACCGTGATGCTGGGATCCACCAAAAACGTTTTGGGGGTGTAGTCGTGGTCGATAAGGAAAGCGGCGGCGGTGTTTCCACGCTTTGTTTCACTTGCTCAGCAAACTCGGTTTGCATTTGCTCAAGTTTGCCCGTTGCCTCGAAGTGTTTAAGCCGCGCCTCTATCCACGTCAGCATGTCGATTTCGCCAATCGGGAACGTCGGTCCCATTCGACCTAAGTCCTTCGCCACCGCCCCTAACGAAAGCAGCAGGGCGAAGACCATCATCAGGTGTCGCATACTGACTCCTACGGCTCATAGCGCTCAACAATGGCACGTTGGATGTGCGCGGTGATGTCCGGTGTGCCGCCGACGACCGCGGCGCTGACCAACACCACTTGCCCTTGCTCAGTGGCGTAACGCGCCACTTCTTCGTTCATGACGCGGGCAAAGTGCGCCAATTTATCCGTTTGCTCCGGCAGAGAAAGGGGGGATTTCAGCAATTCTTTATGGTATTGGTCGAGGGTGCTTTTTACGTCCATGCTGACTAAGGGAGGCGGCGACTCCAACGCTAAGGTGGTCACCACCGAGGAGGCAATACTCACGCACGCCACTATAAATAGGCCATGTAAATCAAACGTCATGGGAAACCCCTTGTGCTTTTTGTTGAAGCGCTTGCTGATAGTCGGCGATTTCTGACCGTAGAAATGTTGCGCGGTCGCTTCTATCGCTTCGATACTCGGCATGCCTTGTTTCACTAAGTTTTCGCAGTATTCAAATTCGGTCGCTTCGGTGCTGTAGCACGCTCGCGTAAACGGATCGGAAAACACGCGGTGATAGGTGGTGTGGCCACCGGCTTTGATGCGCACGCAGCTGTACCCAGCGTCCCCAGCCCGTGGGAAACTTTTGATGATCCCTTGCTCCATTTCGTTGAACGCCTTGAGGTTGTCTTGCAAAAACTTTTCAAAGCCTTCGCCTTGGCGCAGCGTAATGTGAATGTCGGAATTATCGTAAGAGGCGCGCGCTTCTTCGTTCACAAAAAAGTCCCCAATACCTTGGTCACCGTACAAAATGATCCCCCAAATTTACGCGCGGTTCGATAACCGGTGTTAATGAAACTGCGCGTCTGGGCGTTGGTGCCTGACATCAAGCTCCACGCCTCTTCGATGATGCACATTTTGGGGGTTGAGCGAGAGCCTGAGAGGTACATCTGCTGGTTGATGGACACAATCAGCGTAAACACCACCGGACGCAGCACATCTTCAGGGAACCCTTCAAGCTCTAGGGTGGTGATATCCACCGTGGGGTCGAGCATTGAAGGTTTATTGAACGTGTCGCCATAAATGCCCTTTGCGCAATATTTATTCAGTTGTACGGCGATGTCTCGAATACGGCGATCGTGGCCATGCTCATCGGCCAACGTAAACAACTGCGCTTGGACGTCATCCACAATCGTTATGGTGCCATTGTCCTCCCACGCCCGTAAAATGGCGTCACCCAACACCGCCATCTGATAGCCTTCCAATTCAGCATGAGGCGACGCGATGGTCGCGAACAAGGCGGTGATGTTGCTGAGCGCTTCTTTCATCGGATCGACGTTCTCTCCGTCGACCGGCTCGTGATGCGCGCTGTTTTTGACTTGTTCTAGATGGGTAAACAGATTTGGAAAAATATTGGTGTGATTGAGTAGGTGCCCCCTCTGAGCATCAGGGTGAGCTTTTTGTAACTGTCCCCTTTATCGAGGATCCAACACTTCCCCCCTTTGGCGTAGATCGCTGCAGCACCAAGCCTCGGGTAAAAAAGCTTTCTCTGCCCCCGAGCCGCCGGTTAAGGCGATGTTTTTGTTGTCACTGCCACAATGAAAGGGATCAAAAAACGAGATTTGCCCACGCATCGTCGGCAGCAACATGCCACTGACCAGGCGTTTAAAATCGAGCACCATCGGAAAGAAATTGACCACGTTGGCACTTTTTAACGTGCGAACGCGACCCGCTCGGCCACAATCCTCCCACACGCCTTCGCTCATTAAAAACGGCAAGCGCACTGAGCACGCTTTGACTTTGCATCATGATTTGCTCTTTGATGTCGAGTCCCGTGGCCGAAAACGCTTCTTTGGCCGATTGCACATCGTGGCGCTGCTGCGCTTTATGGGTAAACAAGGTCAAGTTCAACACCATCGAGCACACCGAGGTCGCTTTGTCGGCCAACCCCTTTTGCAAGGCCGTGCGCTCTTCCAACTCTTCACCCGCGGTGGGTGAAAACATGGCCATCGGGGATTTCAGTGTTTTGGTCAAATCATTAATTTTCTTGTTGTTCTCGTGCTCAAAATTCCCGTGACGTTGTGACGAAAACTCAACGACAACACATGTGGGCACGTCAACATGCGCGAGACATTACGAATCGACGCAAACGCTGCGCATCGCGTACAACCGAAAAGTCGGTGGGGGCTCGAGAGAGTCCTAGGCACACGGTGCGCCCGCGCGTCTCTTGACCGAAAGGATTGGTGTGACGCGTTGCAATGTGATCCCGCTTGATGATCATTTCGGTATCCGGCGACAGCACTTGGCGGTTGATCGGGTCGAACGGGTTGTAGTCACGCTCAATCGGGCGGTCTTCGCCTGGCATCAAAGTTCAAAGATCACCCGTAAGGTATGAGCCCTTTTTTGGGGTCGACCCGCGCGGTCTCAACACCGAGTTGCAACAGCGCCGTTTCCATCGCCGCGCGCACATCATCCAACTTGTCGGTCTTTTTCTTTTCGTCGACATCGAAGAAATACGCGTCGTAATCGCGCAAATCAAACTTATGTCGCTGACGATGGAAAAAACCCTTTCGCCGCAGAAAACCCGCGTAGCCTCCTTCTTCTTCCGGCTAAACGCTGGCAAATACCGCCTCGGCTTTGGCCATGATGTCCCCATTGGCTTCTAAGTAATGCGCGACTCGATTGTGACCAAACATCGACAGTTGATAATCCCACTTATCACCTTGAGGAAATCCATCACCATCTTGTTGAGCGACATCACCACTTCGTCATTCTGGCCCCGCCAAGCACCGTCAGTTTAAGCGCAAGTTTGCATACGATTTTCGGTTATGAAAAGAGTTGAGGTCTGCGCATCAAAGTCGCGGTACGGCAATTCGTGATGGAAGTGGTTTTGATGCTGATTGGCGTCGGCGATTAAACCGCCAAGCCCCAACGAAGGTTTACGTTTCAACAGTTGGGACTGAGCATGCTTAATCCTTCCAGATGGCTATTAGCGGGACGCCCAGACCAACGACTTTCATCGAGTATCACGTAAATATCCGTGGTGTCGACGTAATGCCCGAGCGTGTCTGTGAATGGGAAAAATGGGTGATCTTTCTCACCGTATCTTGAGTGCGCTTAGGCACCCCTTGACGATCGCGCCGTGGTGCAACGTTAAGAACACATTGTCAGGGGCCGCCTGCGCTGCAGACACCGGCGAGGTCCCCATCGGTTGGCGCTGTATCTCATCCATGGTGGTGCAACCGGATGTGCCGCCCACCTGCGTACAACTGAAATCTTCGCCCAGGCCTGCCGCGAGCCACCGAGCAACAAGGGTAAAAACACAATGAGTTTGTGCATGACGTTTCCTTATTTTTGACCAAACGGCGACGACGGCACTTGGAATGCCTTGCGCTGATTTGGTTCGCCATCGGGTTCTGAGTCACGTTGCTGATCACTTCCATGAGTTGATTCGATTGAGAGGACTGCTCTTGGGCTTGGGCCTGTTCAAACTCGGCCGCTTCCATCGGATCGGGACGGAACCCCCTCCAGAAAGACGATGTTGACCACCGAGCCTGGATTGATTTCAACAATGGGGTGATACATCTCTGCCAGTCCGATGTAGTAATCGGCCAACTTCGCGCCCACCGACGCGGTGGCATTCCGGTAACAAGTTGAGGCCAATGTCTTGGCCAGAGACGCTGCTCGTTGAGCCAAGCGCCGAGGTAGAAGTGGTTTCCGACAAACCTTTACTCGGCTTCCCTGAGCCCGTCAAAATGCCAGAGATACCGGCCATCACGTACCACTTTGCCATTTTTTAAATGGTGGGTACGCGAATGCCGTTACGACCGTACTGGAACACCGTGGCGCCTGACCGCCACGTCCAAAATGTCTTTATTGTCGAAGATGCGAGCCCAGCGTGCGGTGAGTCCGAACAATGCCCCCGTGACGACGAGATTTCCCCGTAGGTCGCCCCTGTGATGGTGCAATCTTTGAGTTTGGAGGCTTACCATTGGGTAAGATGCCGTTGTTCAAGGTCTGAAAGACCATGGGGGTGGTATCGCCCGGTTCAACGCCCTGGCACTCGCGTTCGTCCACGCCGCCCGTCACGACCGCCGTGACAAACGTGCCCTGCCGGGACATAATTGTCCGTGGTTCGGCGGGGCGCTTCAGCCTCTTCCTGCCACGAAAAATCGGTGCTATCAACGTGGTGCTGAGCAAAGGAGCGCTGCTGGCGGGGGGGGTAAGCCAGCGTGTCGAGGTTGGGGGTTGATTTGTCTGAGTGAAGCGGCGCACGAAAACGCGAAAGCGTTTCACGATAAATGCGAAAACAGTCACGAACAGTGTTGTCTTCACTCGGTTAAACACCCAAATTTGTAACTGAACGAAG
>NZ_MCXE02000003.1:0-727909 GCF_002877735.2 Vibrio sp. 10N.261.54.E10 | reverse complement strand
GAGCTTCTCTTCGTTGTGACTTACATCACTTCGGAAGAGGCGGCCATTCTAGCGATTTAATTCTCAGTGTCAAACACTTATTTGGAATTAATTCCTACTTTCTAAAAGTAGAAGCGAATCATCGCTTAAAGCTAGTTGCCTTACTAACATTTCTCGCTGAAGCCTTGTGGCGTCTGCCGTGTCAGTGAGGCGGCATTATAGAGATGTTCATCACATTGGCAAGTGTTTATTAAAGAAAGATGCAAAAATAACGATTACATGGCGAATAAACACTCAAAGCCTTATTTGTGCAAGTTTAACTACAGAGTACTTACAAAATAACCACAGACTTATCCACAATTGATCTAATTTTCATCCTAGAAAACAAAAAAGCTGCCTCATGGCAGCTTTTTAAATGGCAACGAGTCTAAATCCCAGAACCATATTGCTCTCCATCATCTTCATGGAGACCACATTCGCGTTTCAACCCATTAAAACGAGTTTCCTCTTCAGTCATACCCGGTTCCCACTTCTTAGTTGTATGTGTATCTCCAACAGAAAGGTAACCCTGCTCTCGAAGCGGGTGATAACCGAGACCATGCTCTTCTAGGTAATAGTGAACATCTTTATTCGTCCAATCGATTACCGGCAAAAATTTAAACACACCATTTTGGATAGATAAGATTGGCAAATTTGCACGCGATTGAGATTGCTCTCTTCTTAAACCGGAAAACCATGTCCCAGCCTCGAGCTCATCCAACGCTCTTCTCATCGGTTCAACTTTATTAAGCTTGTTGTACTTCTCTATCCCTTCTATACCTTGATCCCAAAGTTTTCCATATTGCGCTTCTTGCCAATTAGGGCTCTGTTGGGCGCGAAAGACTTGAAGGTTTAGAGTCAACTTCTGACTTAACTCATCAATAAAGCGATAGGTCTCCGGAAATAGATACCCTGTGTCAGTCAAAATAACCGGAATATCTGGTTTTGCTTGGGTCACTAGGTGCAACATCAATGCTGCTTGGATTCCGAAACTAGAAGACACAACATGTGTCCCTTCTAAATTATCTAAAGCCCACTTAACTCTTTCTAATGCGGTTAGCTGCTCTAACTCTGCGTTGATTTGTCCAAGACGAAGTATTTGCTCCGTCTTAGTCAATGCGAGTAGCTCTGCTAACTTCAATTTTGAAGCGACAGAATTATGCATGCAGATCCCTCTTGGAAATGATCACCTCTTCGATGATGCCAGCTCGGATTGTAAAATCACCGAACCCTTCTTTGTCGTTGCGTTCTGTAGCCCAACGTCCCACCAGCGCATCAATCTCTTCTAAGATCTGAGCTGATGTGATGTTCTCTTTATACATCTTAGGGATACGAGTTCCGGCCTTGTTGCCACCTAGGTGCATGTTGTAACGCCCCGGAGCCTTACCCACTAAACCAAGTTCAGCCAACATTGCACGACCACAACCGTTTGGACAACCTGTGATTCGAAGGATGATGTTATCTTCTTCTGGTAATCCATGTTTTTTCAGAATGTCTTCAACATCCGTTACAAACTCAGGAAGAAAGCGCTCAGCTTCTGCCATTGCTAAAGGACATGTTGGGAAAGCCACACACGCCATTGAGTTTTTACGTTGCTCTGAAACAGCATCATCCATCAAGCCATATTGACGCGCCAGTTTTTCAATCTTGGCCTTTTGACTCGTCGACACACCCGCAACAATTAGGTTTTGGTTTGCAGTCATGCGGAAGTCACCTTTGTGGATCTTCGCTATTTCAGCAACACCTGTTTTCAGAGCTTTACCCGGAAAATCAAGTAAACGACCATTCTCGATGAATAACGCCAAGTGGTGCTTACCATCAATGCCTTCCGCCCAACCAATGCGATCACCACGGCCAGTAAACTCATAAGGACGGCTTTCAGAAAATTCTACGCCTGCACGCTTTTCTACTTCTGCTTTGAATACATCAATACCAACACGGTCTAGTGTGTATTTGGTTTTTGCATTCTTACGGTTTGAACGGTTACCCCAGTCACGCTGAGTCGTTACCACCGCCGCTGCTACATCTAACGTTTTATCTAATGGCACAAAACCAAAGTCGTCAGCTTTACGTGCATAAGTAGAGGTATCACCATGTGTCATAGCAAGACCGCCACCGACTAACACATTAAAGCCCACCAGCTTTCCGTCTTCAGCAATAGCAACAAAGTTAAGATCGTTAGCATGGACGTCCACATCATTTTGCGGAGGAATGACAACCGTCGTCTTGAACTTACGCGGTAGGTAGTTGCTACCAAGGATAGGTTCTTCATCCGTTGTTTCTAGTTTTTCACCATCTAACCAGATTTCTGCATAAGCACGAGTCTTCGGTAATAGATGTTCACTGATCTTTTTCGCCCACTCGTAAGCTTCTTGATGAAGTTCAGATTCAACCGGGTTTGTCGTACATAGAACATTTCGGTTTACATCACCCGCTGTCGCAATTGAATCAATGCCAATGCTATTTAGCGTTTGGTGCATCAACTTAATGTTCGGCTTCAAGACACCGTGGAACTGAAACGTTTGACGAGTTGTTAGACGAATTGAACCGTAAGAGGTACTTTCGTCTGCGAACTTATCAATCGCCAACCACTGCTTAGGGGTAATGATGCCACCAGGCATACGAGCACGAAGCATGACGTTATGTAACGGTTCGAGCTTTTGTTTGGTACGTTCGTTACGAATATCACGGTCGTCTTGTTGATACATACCGTGGAAACGAATCAACTGAAAGTTATCAGCAGTAAAGCCACCTGTTATGCGGTCTTGGAGATCTTGTTCAATCGTACCGCGTAGGTTATTACTTTCACGCTTAAGACGCTCATTGTCAGCCAAAGGTCCAAGTACTTGACCTAGCACTTCTTGCTCTATTACTTGCTTGCTCATTAGTACACATCCCTTTGGTAACGTTTCGCTTTACGTAAATCATTAATATATTGTTCAGCTTGCTCGCGGCTCTGGTTGCCATGCTTTTCCGCTATCGAAACTAACGCTTCATGAACATCTTTAGCCATTCGAGTCGCATCGCCACAGACATAGAGGTACGCGCCCTCTTGCAGCCATTGCCACACCTGCTCTGCTTGTTCGATTAAACGGTCCTGAACATAAACCTTTTCTTTTTGGTCACGGCTAAAGGCAACATCGAGCTTAGTTAGCGCGCCAGACTTGAGGTACTTTTGCCATTCAACTTGGTATAAGAAATCTTGAGTAAAGGTACGGTCACCAAAGAACAACCAGCTTTTTCCTTCAGCATCATTGTTTTCACGCTCTTGAACAAAACTGCGGAACGGTGCGATACCGGTACCCGGGCCGACCATGATGATTGGTGTATTGTCGTCTTGTGGTAATTTGAAGTTATTGTTGTTCTCAACAAACACCTTCACTTCACCACCCTCTTCAAGACGTTGAGCTAAGAAGCTAGAAGCTCCGCCTAAACGAGACTCTTCGCCTTTTTGGTATTCAACCAAACCAACCGTCAAGTGAACTTCTTCATCTACTTCTGCTTGGCTTGATGCAATAGAATAGAGACGCGGTGTCAGCTTACGTAACAGGCCAATTAACTCATCAGCCGATAGCTTAGTTTTCTTCTCAGCTAAAACATCGACAACTTGAGTATTACCCGCGTATTCACGAAGCTTGTCTTTATCTTCCACCAGCTTGATTAACTTCTTGCTGCCCGATAACTCAGCAAACTTAGTCACAAGTTGAGGGTTTGAAGTGGTAATCTCAAATTTACTCACTAGCGCACTATGGATAGATAGATTCTCACCATCGACATCGACACTTTCGATACCCGATAACCCAACCTTAGAAAGAATCTGATTTGCGAGTTCTGAACTGTTTTCATACCATACGCCTAGCGCATCGCCGGGTTGGTAGGTAATGCCCGACTCATCAAGATCAATCTCGATATGACGAACATCTTTACCCGAGTCACGACCCGTGATCTTTTGACTGGTTAATAGTGTCGCTGTATATGGATTTTGTTTGGTGTATTGCGAATGACCGGCAGCTGCTTGGCCTACTGGTAACTGAACGATATCAGCCTCGGCACCTGTCGATAGCGTCTCTTTTACTTGCTCTAATGCTTTAGCGCGCCATTCCGTTGCTGATTCTTCGTAATCAACATCACAATCAAGACGGTCGACAAACGATTTAGCACCAAGCTTAGCGAGGAAGTTATCGAAGTCTTTAGCCGTTTGGCAGAAGAACTCATAGCTTGAGTCACCTAAACCAATCACACCGTATTGTAGGTTTGATAATTTTGGCGCTTTCTTCGATTGAAGGAATTCATGCAACTCAATCGCGTTATCAGGGGCTTCGCCCTCACCATTGGTTGAAGCGACGAAAATGACGTGTGTCTCTTTGGCTAGGTTCTTACCTTTATAATCACTCGCATCGAAAAGCTCGACGGCGATACCTAAGGCTTTTGCTTCTGCCTCTAGCGATTCAGCGACGCCTTTAGCATTACCGGTTTGAGAAGCGAAGATAATGCTGAGCTTACCCGCTGGCTTAGCCGCTACTGCAGCGGCCGCTTGAGCGATTGGCGCAGCAGCACCGACAGGCTGAGCTTGGCTCACTCCCCAAAGGTAACCACTGACCCATGCCAGTTGCTGTGAAGACAGTTCAGAAACAGTTTGCTGAAGATGACCCAATTGTTGGTCATTAAGTGGTGCTGCTAGCCCAGGTAACTCATTAGCCCCAGACTGTGCATTATTATTTTGTGAAGACTCTTTCTTATTTAAAGACATGGTCACGACATCCCTAATCATTGCGTGACGATAGATTAACCACTCCTTTTAATAACAAGAAAGAATAGAAAAGTATGTTTTATAACTTTTTGGAAGTAAAAACCGATTGAAACGCAAATTGACTTACTGGTTTTCAATACGCACTTGCTGAAAGCCAACCGCCATTGCCGATTTAGATGCTAGGTCTAAATCCGCGTAATGGCACTCTTCACCATGAACATCAGTAAGCAGAACAAAGCCACCTCCCATATGGCGAAACTCCACAACCCAAGACCCTTCTTGAATTGAGGGCTCTATGATCGCTTCAACTAACAGATTTTCTCTATATAAATTTCGTAATTCATTGAGTGTCATATTCCATCCCTTGCTTTGACCTCACTACATAGACCTTATAAGAATAGACGCAAATTGGCTCTCTGTATTAAGGATGGTCGAAAGTGATGAATGTGCTAACTAATTCCAGAAAGATATAATCAATAGATATAAAAAAACGCCACTTAATAAAGTGGCGTTCTTAAAATTCGTTCTAAATTTGCTTTATATGGCCTAGAAGCGCACTTCAGCACCAGCAAACCAACCATCGACCATGACAAAGCTCTTGCCTAGTTCTGAGCTAAAGAACTCATCCGAATCTAAATCGATAACACGGTAACCACCACGCAGGGCAATTTCAGATTCTGATACTGGAATTCGGTACTGAACACCCGCCATCAAGTCAGTGCTCTTAATACCACTGCTATCACCGAACTCCATCGTACCAATGATATCGAAGTTAGTGTCCGGCACATTGATCTCTGCGTTACCGTAGAAGCTCCACGTGAACTCATCAAACGTCGATGTTTTCGCACCTGTTGCTTTTGGTTCAATGTAATTCGAGTTTGAGTATTGAGTAAACGTCACACCCGCATCGAAGTTCATCTGCTTGTGATCTAACAACGTGTAATAGAAGGTGTAGTCGTACTTATCGAAAGCCAATGAATCTGCATCAACAGAAGTATAGCGAAAGCTAGCGTTTGGTAGCATCGGGGCATTATGCTCAAATGCGAAATACAACGAAGGTGAGTTAGAATCGTCATCTTGTCTAACTTCGTTTAGCTTTGTACTTCCCCACCACATATCGGCACCGACTTTAGCCGTGTAAGAAAACTCTTCTTCAGCAGACACTGCTGAACTTAAAGATAGCATTCCCACTAAAGCAATTAATGGCATTTTATTCATTTGAGATAGCTCCAATTCCATATCGTAGTGCTAATTGTATGCACATTCATAGATTATTGGGGAAAATTCTACCACACATCTTAAATTCTAAAACGATAAACCGCTGACGAGTAAAGATTTGACGGCACGATGACCTTAGTAACGTCTCTGGTTAGAACTGTGTACAAAATTTTTGAAAAACCACACACCGATTGCAATCACGATCAACCAAGGCAGTAACTTAAACACGACGCCCATCATACCTAAGACCAACATGACTAATAACGCCACTCCGGTTGCAGCCAATACCGTCATAAACGTAATACCAGTGACAAGTAGAGTCGCAACGAAAATAAGAACAAATATTAATTCAAACATAATGGTCTCCCTAATGAGTTAATGACCTATCTTTCCTACTTTCTAACATTGCAGCTTCCATACCAAGTATGCCAACCCTATAAAATCCTTATTTATCAGATAAATAAAAAGCCACACATCTTCATGCGTGGCTTTTCGGAAACTTATAGTGGTAAATTTAACCTCTAGTGGCGAATTTAACCTTAAGTTTTTAACTTAGAGGGAGCTTAAACATTTAGCTCTTTAGGGATCTTAGCCAATGCTGTTTGCATCACTTCAATACCTGCACCTTTCTTATGTGCGTTTTCACTGATGTAGCGACGCCATTGTCTTGCACCAGGCATGCTTTGAAACAAACCAAGCATGTGACGAGATATGTGACCTAAGCTTGCGCCATTTGAAAGTTCACGCTCGATGTACGGGTACATCTCTTCGACAACCTGTGAGCGCTTCTTAATTGGTGTGTCTAAACCAAAGATCTGTTGATCAACTTCAGCCAAAATAAATGGGCTATGGTAAGCCTCACGACCAATCATCACACCATCAAGGTGTTGCAAGTGCTCCTTAGTTTGCTCAAGAGTAGTAATGCCACCATTCACGGCAATCACCAGATCAGAGAAATCTTTCTTGATTTGGTATGCACGATCATAATCTAGCGGTGGGATCTCACGGTTCTCTTTCGGGCTAAGGCCACTCAACCACGCTTTACGCGCGTGAATAGTAAATTGCTCACAGCCACCTTTTTCAGAAACCGTCGAAACAAACTTAGTTAGAAACTCATAAGAGTCTTGGTCATCGATACCGATACGCGTTTTCACGGTAATTGGAATATCAGTGACTTCTTTCATCGCTGAAACACAATCTGCCACCAACTCGGGCTCAGCCATCAAGCATGCACCAAATCGACCATTCTGAACTCGGTCTGAAGGGCAACCTACGTTAAGATTCACTTCATCGTAACCACGCTCACCAGCAAGCTTGGCACAAGCCGCAAGATCAACCGGGTTTGAACCACCGAGTTGAAGTGCAAGAGGATGTTCTTGCTCGTTATATTCTAGGAAGTCGCCCTTACCATGTAAGATCGCGCCCGTTGTTACCATTTCCGTGTACAGAAGAGTCTGCTGAGAAAGCAAACGGTGAAAGTAACGACAGTGGCGGTCAGTCCAATCGAGCATGGGTGCAACAGAAAGTCGGTTACTAGCGTATTTACTGGTTTTATTAGTGTTTGTCATGATTCAGTCTCAATTAATACTGTACAAACATACAGTGAATTACCTAGAATTAAACGGAATTACTTCCTGTAGTACCCCTCAAGTACCCCTTTAGGAGTTGGACAATGGCAAGTTATACCATCGAGACCAGAAAGCTAAAAAGCGGTGAACCAAGGTTCAAGGTAACAATCATCGTTAAAAAGAATTCGCGCATTATACACAGGGAAAGCAAAACTCTAAAAAAGAAAGCACTCGCTAAATCTTTCGGTAAAAAAAGGGTAGCTGAACTAGAAGCTCAAGGGGTACTCAATCAGCCAAAAACAGTCCCCCTTTCGGTACTCCTCGATTTATTCATGTCCGAACGAGATCTTTGGGACAATACAGGCCGCACCAAACGCTATGTGATTAAGATGCTTAGGGATTGCGACATCGCCCAAGTTGAGAGTAATCAGCTACGAACTAGCGACTTAATCGAGCACTGTAAAAACAGAAAAGGCGCAGGAACCAAACCCGCAACGATTTATCATGATATTGCTTACCTACGTTCTGTAATGAAAAAGTCTAAGCCTGTCTTCAACATCGACACCAATCACCAGATATTTGATGAAGCCGTACCTGTTCTGATTGATATGGGGTTAGTCGGTAAAAGTCAGAAACGAACACGCCGCCCCACATCTGAAGAACTGAAACTCTTAAAGCTTGGATTAGAACAACGTGAATCTTTCCGGCCAAACGGCACAACTCGAATCCCGTTCACCGATATTCTTGAGTTCAGCATTCTTACTTGTATGCGAATTGGTGAAGTCTGCAAGCTACGTTGGGAAGACCTCAATCAAGAACACAAAACGATACTCGTTAGAGATAGAAAAGACCCAAGGAAGAAAGAAGGTAATCATATGATTGTGCCGTTGCTTGGTGAGTCATTTGAGATCGTGCTAAAGCAGCCAAATAAAGGTGAGCTTATTTTCCCGTACAACTCACGAAGTGTGAGCACGGGGTTTCAGAGAGTTAGGAACGAATTAGGTATTGAGGATTTGAGGTACCACGATTTAAGAAGAGAGGGAGCGAGTCGATTGTTTGAGAAAGGGTACTCCATTGAAGAAGTAGCTCAAGTAACTGGGCATCGAAACTTGAATATTTTATGGCAAGTTTATACTCAGCTATTTCCACATAAACTGCATAATAAATAAAATTTAAACCCGTAAAGCGATTATGGGTCTCACACCCAAAAACAAAATAGGTGTGAGCACCTGAGTGGTCTATCAGTATCGATTTTGCTAATTAAACACTATATCAAGTAGCAAAATGGCTTTTGAATATCTTTCTATCAACTCTTTGGAGCACTACCCCAAAGTAAAGCTGTCTCACTTCCTAAAAGTCCTGCCAAGTAATCAATTCCCTGATGCTGCACAGTGAGGAGTACCCCACTATATGCCCCATTCATTTGCGTCAAAGCACATGATGTAGCACTTGCTTTTTCTACATTGAAATACGCTCCCTTACGCACTAAATTTCCAGTAACAGTACAAATACCATTAACAATAAATGAACCGTCAGCAAAGATTTCCCAAGTAGTACCATCAGTATCAGTATGCGTTCCTACAATTTCAGCCAACGGCAAAGAATCTGAAACTTTGTTCATCGAGTACGCTAAGTTCCTACCGTTAAAAGTAGCTTTTAGCTCCACAGAGGTATCATTAAAGTCTGCTGTTATTTCTTGGCTGCTATCTTTCAAGAAATCAACCTCGTCAGCATACGTTACACCTACGGCCTTCATCTGATTCTTGGTTGTAGTCGCGCTATCGGTAAAATAGACGCTATCACTTCCGAAATCCCCCACAATCAAATTATTTTCAGAACGAGAAGAATCAACTAACAGCACCGCAAAATCTGTACTATTAAAATAAATCCCATTGTTTGAAAATGAATCATTGCTTTCTGAGGTCGAACTGTCCTCATCACCGCCGCCACAACCTCCTACTAGAAGTAATACAGACGTAATTAAAAATACTGTTGATCCTTTCATCTCAATTATCCTTATTTACAAAAGCTCGAGCAAAAACTAGCAATCGCAAATAAGATAAAATAATAAATAATTATAATTTCAGTGTGATTTATGAAGTGAGTTTTGCTTTCACAACACGCCCATCTTTGACAAAGCGATACCCATTTTTTAACGTACCGCTTCTTTTGCCCCCTGTTTTAGCCATTCTTTTTACCCTCTAAAATTGTTTCAATGATGGTTAAGCGTTTATCTTGCTTCCATAACACAACGAGTAACGCTATCCAGGTCGGTGATAAGCCCATGCTGTTCAGTGAGACGAGTAGCTCCATTACTTACCCCTGAATTTAAATGAAAAGAACTCCAGTAAGTAACGCACCATAGAGCGAAAACCAAACGTGTCGATGACCACTGCGCCCACTATGTACCAATAGTACTCAGGCACAAATTCCAACGCTTTGAAGCCTTCTTGCACATACTCGGCATAGTCTGGGATAAACGATAAAATCAGAGGAACAAACACCACCAAGAGAATGAACTCATCTTTAAGGCCACGATCTTTGAGGCTCACCCTATCCAAATCAGCGGCCTTTTCATCCCCAGACTGTAAACGCTTCACTTGAGCTCGGTGACGCTCTTGCTCAAGCTCATCTTGTCGCTTGAGGGCATTCGCTTTATTGAGGCCGTGCTGCTTATAGGCATCAATGCCGCCAGTGATGAGGTTTGCGATGGCGCCTATCATGCATAAACCCGTTTATCGAGCTCCACATGAGGCCCATCTTTAAAGCTAACCCAATCCCCACCCCAGACAATAGGGACATTCAGCTCTTGCGCCGCTTGTTTAAACGCCCAACTGACTTGCTCGTAATAACTAAAGCCCCATGTGACTTTGTTGTTTTCGTCATACACGACAAAATCAATCGCATGCCCCGTTTGGTGCCGGCTTTTTTTGCTGTAGCCGTCTAATTGGCTGGCGCCTTTTTTGAAGAGGGCGTTTTGCTCTTCGGCCGTTCGCTTTCCCGAGGTAATCCCAAAATCAAACGGGGTTAACTCTATCGCCCTGCGAACCACGCGCTTGAGATCGCCATGAACCCCAATCATGCGTGACTCACTTCTTGCTGATAACGCAAACTGACTAAGTGCCTTATCCACGGTTTTTTTGTTCATGAAATACACTCCTAGTAAAGTGAAGAGCACAACGAGCGCACTCAACTTTTGAATGGTCATTATTCAAAGTCCGGTAACAGGGTCACGAGTAACGATCGAGCGGTTTCGCGCTTGGAGAGAACCTCTTGGGGGACGTCTGCGCCGGTTTCTACTTTACGGACTAAGTAAAAATCGGTCGCATTAAGGTAATGTTTAGCCTTTGTGCGCCTTTCAGATTGCTCTTTATTTTGTTGAGCCTCTAGTGACAGGACAAAAGCCTCACCAGTCCATCGGTAGAGTTCGGGATTAAGGGCGACGTCTTGCGTCAGTTGGACCTCTAAACTGATTAATTGAGTTGACGCTTGAGGCGCGTTAATCGTGACAATTCGCCCCTGCGTATCGACCTGTATCATCGCTCTAACTCCTTAAAGGTCGTTCGAGACACAATGCACACTTGAATATCAATATAATTGCAAGTAAATATGATTTTTTTCGCGTTGCTCGGTGTCAAAATAGGAATGAAATAAAATCGCCTTGAAAAGCCAGCCACAAAGGGAACTACCATTGCCCTATGGCTATTAGCTATCATCTCGTCATGATCATCAAAGCATTGAGACCAAAAGGAGACTTGATCTAAGTTCCTTGAATTTTCGCTATCCGACCAACCCACTCGTACTTCCAGTAGCTCTACATCATCTGACAGAGAAAACTCTACTTTTCGGTTTGTGGCATCTGAAACTTGAGCATACTGGTTGCTTAATACTAATGACTGAAAACCACCGTTTCCCGTCTTATCACCACGACTGCCAATAGGATTGTGAAGTTCAAACATTAGATAAACTCCCCAATACGAACACCATCCCCAGCAACGCCTTCCAATGTAATGGCTTCATTGCTTTTGATAAGGACATGACCACCGGCGACAACCTCAATCAACCCTTGAACCAAAACAGAGCGATCATTATCTTGATAGGTTTGAATAAAGAGTCCTTTCCGCTCTTCATTTCCCGCAATGCTTTGTTCATCTCCCGTTAAATCCAGATAGCCCGTATCGATCTTTTGCAAGGTGTAAAGGTCAGCAAGCTTCTTCACAGTTAGCGTGTCATTTTGAATGCGCGTCTTCACTTCTGCTTGAACGGCACTGACAGTGATGGGGGTTAAGATTTCGCTAATCGTGACGGAATTATTAATATCGATGTTTTGAGATTTGGTGCTGATGGGAATGTCCGCCACTTGATATTCAACCGTGACCGGTTCCGCCTGATGGTTAAAAAGTTCAAGCTCATCAAAACGAGTGATATCCACCGTATCACTCCGCCCGATTTCTGTAGGACGTAACGCGTCTCCGCGAAGCATGAGGGAATGGCTGGCTTCACGAATGATGAGGTATTTGCCAGCCTGACCTGCGTTAAACTGAACGCGTTCGCCCGCGCTTAGGGTATGGAGTTGTTTCATTTCTTACGCCCCGAGACTAAATAGGCCATGGTCATTAACGTGCCGAGAATGCCCACCATAAGAGACACGTTTTTCAACAGCTCATTATTGCTTTCGTTCTCACCCGTTTGCTCTCTTGCTTTGGACGCGTTCGCCATGGCAATCGCGGCTTTGGTGGTTTCCGTTTGTTGACCTGCCATGGATTTAATGGAATCTATCGCGTGCTCACTCAGGTTCGTGTTTGCCCCTATCGCATACTCACTCAGAGCAGCGTTGGACCCTAATGCACTCTCACCAAAGCTAAACGCGCCATCCAGTGCGCTTTCACCAAAACCAAGCGATGCATCTACGCTATCTGACGCCAAATCTAAGGCGTTATTGCCAAAGTTAAACGCCTCTTCTGCGGTCTTACCCGCCACCGCCATGGCACCGTGGTCCGTCATGCTTAAATTAATGTCAGAGTTTTCTATCCCTGACAGAGCAAAGCCGTTGTTATCACCACCAATGCCCAGACTGTTGTTTTTGTTGGTGGTCGTGGTGATGGTTTTCGCATTGCTCTTTGATTTACTCCGTCCACCCATGTCATCAAACCTTATTTGTAATACGTGCTCATTCTTGTGGGTCTCAATCTCTCGCACGGGCAATTGCAATTTACGTTGAATGTAGCGATAAGCGCCGCGCTGATTAAAGTGAGCGCGAATCGAATCAAACCCATTCGCCACTCCGTGATTGAGAGCACTGAGCGTCCCGATGGCCATGTCACCCGCTAAAGCCACCACAACCAACTCCTTAGCGCCGGAGGGGGATTGCTCGCCGCGTAACAACATGAACGTGTCTTCGACTCGATAGAGGGACTCTCGCCCCGCTTTCACTTCAATTTCAGCTTGCTTGATGTAGTCACCAAGCGCTTTAGTTAACTTCGGCTTGGCGTTTCCCCACGTTTCAGGAATTAAGTTACTTTCGAGTAAAAACATACAGCGCAAAAAGCGCCACGAGCGCTATTCCCCACCACGGTATGCCGTTATGACTGCCAAAGTTCATTGCGCCGGCCGTAAAGCCGCTGTTATTGGTGGTATTGGAGGTGTTCCCAGACGTTGCAGGTCCCGATGAGCCCCCCGTCAAGCCTCCGCCCCCCGTTAAAGAGGTGAGTGAGCCTAGCATTAGCGAAATACTCCCGATTTATAGGCAAGGTAGAGCAAAGCCATCACCGCAGTCGCAGTTAAGGTTTTTTTGAGCCCCTGACTCACTCCAAACCCGAGTGCCGTTCCTAGACCCAGACCGCCCAAACCGATAAAAAGTAATGGCATGCGCTAATCCTTGAAGAGAACAATGAGAAGAACCACCACCAAGAGCGCCGCTATCCCACCACCGACATAAAGTAAGGTGTTATCTTTCGCCACGACAGCGCCACCTTGTGGCGTTGTCACGGCATTGCCATTATTGTCGACCACTGGGGTGTTTGGCTGCTGCGTGGTGTTGGGATTAGACGAATTCGCGTTGTGACCAAATAACCAATCGGCATTTTCTCCCACGCTATCGAGTGCCCCTTCACCAAACTCCAACAGGTCATCAAAAAAGCTCATGCGTGCTCCTTAGTATTTACCTGCGAGCATTTCAGGGCGAACCACTTTGACCGATTCAATCAAAATAGGAATTGAGCCGGCAACGTCACTCGTGGTCACTGAAAATTTCAAATTAGAGCTGTGTTGTGTTGGGAAGAGCTCATCAATAGAAAAACCACGCACAATCGGATCAAAGTGAAAGTAACCCGCTTGCGGGGTACGTTCGTTTCGTTTGGCGTTCGCTTCATTGATGAATTTGTTGGCTTCGTACTCTTTCACAAAGTCACGTTCCACCTCTAGCTTAGTGATCCCCGCGTGCATAAAGTGCGCACGACGCAAGCTGATTAACGGACTTGAGACTAAGCTCGTAAATTCGTTTACCCCTTCTGCGTTCGCTGGCATGGTTTCACGCTTTATCATTGGAACCAAGATTCGGGCAGGTTGCGCATTGGTGACCCAAGCATGAACCTGAATAGACAGGGGATCGCCGCCGGATTTCGCCTTGAACTGAACATCCAAATGGATGTTATCGCCCGCTTCTGTCACCAGTCCTGTGTAACGAACCCCATTTTTAGTGCGAGCGGTAATGTCACTGAATGGGATCACGTAATGGCCGGTGGTATGAGCACGTTGCTTGTAACGCTCTAACATGAGGATCTCACTGCCCGTTAAGACATAGATTTCTTCTGCGTTCAGCGTAATAGACAAGCGTTCAATCTCGGCGGCCTCGGCATTCGTCTCTAACACTAACTCATGGTAAGTCGGCCCAACAGGAATAGGCAGCGTGCCTTTTTGTCCCCAAGCGGCCCCGACCATGGAATTCAGTTTGATTGGTTTTACTGACATGTTTGTCTCTCCTTAAAACCAGCCACGTTTGCCGTTGATGAGTTGTTTGACTGCTTCTAACGTTGAGACGTTATTAATGATGGCAATCATCAGTAAGGTCAGGACAACAGCAATCAAGATGTTTTTATGCTGAGCTTTCATACACTCCCCTGTCTCTCGACGTTGGATCTTGAATAATCAAATGAAGTGTTTATCAAAGAGGAAAAAGGTTGAAAAAGAAAGGAAGCGTTACCTATAGGTTAGATGGGTAACCTATAGGTTAAAAAGGGCGGTTACCGGTAGTTCAAATTGAGTGTTGAGCCTGACTGACAGTTCAACGCCTTATGCTCAATATTACCAATACCATCACGGATCAAGAGGTATTCCGCGATCGGTTTCCCGATACGTTGCTTGTTGACCTTAGCGGATTTCAACGTCGCAATAGTATTCACATCCAACCCGCGTTTATCCGCGATCCATTGAGCATCACTCAGAGAATTAACTGCGCCCACCCACCAAACACTGGATTGCTCGGTCACGGTTTTCGGTACCTCTTGACCTCGTTGAAATATGGAGTGCACCACAAGGCCATACTGACGCCCGCCACGCAACAGCTCACCCGCACGACCTCGAAGTTTGCCAGAGGTTTCTACGCAGGAGGCTAACTCTTCAATCACCGTATAGAGCCGGCTTGCTCGGCCGTTACCGACCGACCACACCACTGACGCGAAAAATTCCAACTCTTCATAGGTTGCCCCATTGGCTGGTACGTACGCCAACTTAAACGAGCCGCCACGATGACGCGCCATCACCAGCGATTTCACAAACGCTAGACGTGACTTCGTGCCGTGGCACATTTGCCCTTGAAACTTACTCCCCGCGTAATTGGCGTAGGGGTCAAAAAAGACCGCTTGTGCGGTTTTAGGGATTAACCCTAAATACTTAACGGCTGAGGTTTTTCCTCCTCCCGTTCCCGCTACATAGAGGGTGTGTTCGGCATCAAAGGATGGGTTAGCGTTAACGGGATTCGGTAGGGCTAGGGGTTTTGGTTTGTTCACCCTCGACCTCCTTAGCTTGTATCAAGACGGCCATTTGTTGTTTAGACATGTAGATCAAGCCCAAAACAGCCAGCAGTAACGTGGCCTCTTCGATGTAGTCCCCAAACACTCCCATCAAGGTTGAACCATGTTTGGCAAAGACCGGTTGCGCGGCATCAATGACGGCTTGTTTACCTTTACCGTCAAATTCAAACTCAACCCCTGAAATAATGGACGTGGCTTGTTCGGTCAAGGCGAACACAATATTCAGTAACCCCGCCATGGCTTCGGTTTTATCTTCGGTTACCGCTTCGGTTGAATCGGTTAGACTAACCGAATCGGTCTCACCTTGCTCTTGCTGTTCAAGCTGCTCAATGACCGCCCCAAAATCTCCCCAATCATCCAACGCCGTAGGCTCATCCAACAAGACCTCATTCGTTTGCTCCATGCTCACCCCCTTGCGTTGGTTCGGTTGTGGCTTTCGGTTTAGGTAGCAGTTGAGAAAATGCCCAGAGGAGGAAGATAACCGACACCAACGCTGTTATGACTCGTTTAAAGGAAAACGTGCTTTGGGTGTTTTCAGCTTCTTCATCGTCGGCGGTTTCGGTTACCTCTCGGTTGGAAACCGCGTCTTTACTGGTTTCCTGTGTTTCTTCCGGTTCGGTTAACCCCTCGGCTAGTTCGGTTACCTCTGTTCGGTTAGGTTCGGTTATCAAAACCGGATCAACCACCAACGGTTTCTCGGTGACCGTCGGCTGAAGTTCGGTTGAGTCAGCGACAAGATTCGCTTTAATGAACTTAGTCACTTCATGGCTATGTGAGCTGTTACCGCACTTCGGGCAACGGTAATACATCAATCCAATGTTGCGGCTGTTTTTGGGCGGTTCCCCTGTAGCGATGAGCTTCCCTTCCCCCACTTGATGGGCGCTGGCGACCGACTGACAAACTGGACAAGATATATACCCACGGATTGGGTTTTTATGTTCAGCCATGCTCCACCTCTGCACTTTCAATCTCATCAAGCTGCTGCTTTTGAGCCTCCACGACTGAGCGGTATTTCAGGCGAGCCACCCCATTGAGCTTTTCGAGGTGTTCAAGCTGCTCAAACAAGTTAACGGGAAGGCCTAACGCCTCCAGTGAAAGGTTGCCACTCACCAACATTCCCATGGCTTTTTTCATGAGTGCGCCGGTGTCCATTTCTTTAAAACGGTCAATTTCCACTTTTAGGCTGGCGGTCAGCTTATCAGCCGCATCGAGGGCGGCTAAATCTCGTTGACACTCCTCAAGCGATAGTCTTTTCATTGTCTTCCTCTGTCTCTCGACGTTGGTATTGGATAAAAGGCCCCTGATTCACATCGTTGGCGTGGGTTAAGTCACTCCCAACCTTCCATTTATCAGGCTGAGAGTGGTGTGCTTATCAATGGGGATTTTCGCCCCCATCGACAGCGGTTTGAGTAAGCATTGAACCCCTTTTACGCTCCAACCCGTCACGTCCATCAACGCTTTTTCGAGCGGGGATATCTCCATTTTCGGCGGTGGGTTACACTTATTTTCAGTGCTCCAAGGTAAAGCGCTCCGCGCTTCTTGCACTTGCTTCAGGTCCGATTTTTTAACCAATCGAAAGTGCTCGCTGCATGTCTCAATAAGTTTTCCGAACCAACGAAAACCAACCACACGTTTGGTCTTCTCACCGTACTTATTAAACTGCTCTTCATAGGCTAATTTGGCTTTGTTACCTAATTCACAAAACCCCTTCCATCTAGAGTTATCAGCGTGAGCACGAAGTGAATCAAGTTCTTCATCGAATGCGGTATCTAATGGTTTAGCTCTTCGGAGTTGACGCCAAAGCCCCACTGCAGGAGAGCCCGATTGAGAAAATTGCTTAATTCTATGAATTGATGCCCATGCACGAGCCGATAAAGCATTTTCATCCGCTTCTTTCTCTGGCATATGAGCACCATTAATGTTTTTGGAAATGTATTTAATGATGTAGCCCGTTGCCGTCCCTTTCGATGGATCACATTGCTTAGCCAAGAAACGTTTTTCCTGAAGTTCCTTTGTTTTAAGCTCTTCATTATCTTCCTCTATAGCGATCTGACGGCATATATCCACTAGTTGCTCAAGCTGCTGTTTAGGACAATACAAAAACAAATGCGCGTGAGGAGTCCCATCTTTATGTGGTTCCGCCACCCGAAGACCAAACCAATCAACTTGATGTTTTTTGAAGAGAGCTCTCGCTCTTTTCCACTGAGCCATCAAATTTATATGGGCTTCTTTCGGTGTACACCCAATCCAATGCTTTGAGCTTCGGTGATACTTTCCCGGTAAAGTCCAAGTAATAAACACCCCTTCATAACCTAAATCGATCGCTCTTTCTTCGTCACCTCTAGAACGTACCACCAGCTCAATACGACGATTTTCATGATTCGCCGTCGTTCGTTTCACCACTTCACTCAAATCAAAAACGGTGTCGGTCTCTTCACTGACGACAACCATCGACTGAACATAATTTTCGGCTTCTATCTGCTTGCGGCGCCACATTTCAAATGAACGACTCGATACGTAACTTCTTTGCGCTTTTTCGCCCCCAACCCGCTCAAGTGCTATTTGAGCGAACTCAATATATTGATTCCGTAGATAAATGAGCTTGCGCACTAAATATCGAACATCCAAACAACGACGAATTGCACTTTCGTATTCACGCTCACAATCCTCAATCGGCATCTGTTCGGTAATATATAACTTCGGAGGCTCAAGGTGGATTTCCTTCATCTGGGTTTCAATCGCTTGATAAGCCATATCTAAAGCAGACAAGTAGCTTTCCTTTAGCTCTACTTGGCGGATGTCATAGTGGAACACTTCGGTCAGGTTTAACGCCAAACGTTCCAACGCTTCGTCATTGGTCAGCGTAAAGTGATCAAGTTGAATGTACGGTCGCAACTCTGAGCACACGACTGGTTTGGGTTTAGCCTCTTTACGAGCATCTGCAAAGGGAAACTTATCTTCAATAATGGGTGAAAGTTTTAGGGCATGACTGAACACATCAACAGTAAAGAGTTCGAGATTTTTTCTATCAGGATTCTTACGCTTTTTACGCTTGATAAGTTGATGTTCAATATCCTCCTGAACAACACGGGGGAGCAGCTTAAAAAAATGATGACCAATTGACGTCTCTAGAGAAAAACGAGTCGCTTCATCACGGCTGGCCTGCTCTTTGAGCTGCTCCTCTACATTAAGATTTGTGTCTTGCATAGCTCGATACTCGCTTACTTATCAATTTAGCTTGTTGCTCAATCAACTCGCGTTGACGAGGCGACTTTGCATGACGATATTGATAGCGCTTAATCATCAATTTCAGCTCATCGAATCGAATCTCTGTTGGTGTTTGCATATCTACACCTCCAGACTTTCAAGTAATTCAATTGCTTCTTCAAATTGGCCTAAAACAACAGAGAGATAACTATCCTCCTCGGACCCAATAGATGGGCTCAACTGGCTTTCAATTAATCGATGTAACAACTTAGCTTCACTGGAATGAGTAAAATCGATGTTGATAGAATGCATAGGGGTTTCCATAATTCCTCCTCATCCATTCACTGATTGCCAATCGGTTTTTGCTAGCTCATATCGTTTCTCGATATACATAGCTAGATCTTCCACCCTGATCAGCGTTGGACTCCGTTCAGAGTCGCGTAGTTTGAAAGTAGGAACAGGAAAGTCATACGCCTTAGCTTTCTGCTCTGCGGTTTTCGGCAAAATCCCAAAAAACTCCTGACTTACGGCCTTTAATTCAACTGTCGGACTCTCGAAACGAGCCAGCAATGCGAAGTACATATTCATCTGGTCACCTGTGATACTCTGGTTTATTCAAGACGATCTAGAGCAATTAAGTAGCTCTAATCTTGCTCACTCACGAATGAGCATATAATGAGCTCAAAAAGCAATTTAAACGCTCAATTGTAATTATATAAGCACTTTATTGACTCCAAAGGGAGGGAGCATGGACATAATTGATGATAAATTATTAGAATTAAAAAAGATGACCGGCACGATTCGGAATATCGATTTGGCAGAAAGCTTAGGAGTTTCGTCGTCTACCATTCAGAACTGGCGTGCTCGTGGAAAAATACCGAAACACATAATCACGAAAGCTGAAGAAATCTCCTTGCACGGTAGCCTTGCTCCTACCAGCAGAGGGTATGTCTCAGTCAAACTCTATGAAGTCGAAGCCAGTGCGGGTTCAGGTTCACTTGTCGAAAACGAAGATCCCTCCACCGCTCTCCTCTTCAGCGAAAAATACCTGCGTAAAGATCTCGGTTACAAACCAGAAAATGTATTCCTCTTGTCTGTTCGTGGTGACAGCATGGCGCCAACGCTCAAAAACCAAAGCTTGGTTATGGTCAATAAAATTGATGATTTTGCGTCAGATGGGATCTATGTATTTCGGTTTGAAGGCGCCTTGTTGGTTAAGCGTCTGCAATTCTTACCTGAAGGAATCGAGGTAGTAAGCGATAACCCAATTTATAAAACGTGGGAGATCAGCAAAAAAGATTTAGAGCACAAAGACTTTCAAATCATTGGTGAGGTGGTTTGGTCAGGTCAGATAATATAGAGGTTATTAGAGTTGGCTATTAAATTTTCCCCTAAAGTAGGGCAAATACTTATGTGTGATTTTTACGGCTTAAAGCAGCCTGAAATGGTAAAGAATCGCCCCGTTTTGGTTGTAGGCACTAAGCCTGACGGTCATCAACTGGTAACCGTCGTTGCATTGAGCACTGTCGCTCCTGAGAAACCACAAAACTACCATATGCAGTTAGAAGACAACCAATTGCCTAGAAATAAGTTTTTTAGCAGAGGGACAACTTGGGTTAAGGCTGACATGATTTATACACTTAGCTTCGAACGTTTTAACTATGTATCTCTTGGAGTGGATAATGGGAAGCGAGTCTACTTCAAAAATAGATTAGGTAGAGAAAGCATGAAGAAGGTCTACTCCTGCGTTCTGCATGGCTTACATTTGGGCAATTTAAGCGATCACCTCTAATCTACTGTAATTACTCCTAATTACTAAAAATTGTACGTATATCGTATAAATGTATTTGCTTTTTCCCAGTCTGCAACATATGATCATCTTGTCAAAGCTTCTTTGGTTTACGCCAAAACGGAGCGCTAAGACTACATTTTTGAAATGTAGCCAGCCCACTTATCAGGCGATAACAAGCCCGCGTGGTGCTGCTGTAAAGACCCTCGCTTAGGCGGGGGTTTTGTCTTTTCTGGAGAAGCAAAACTTCTAACTAGTACTCCTATAGTACCCCTCAAACTAGCTCAGCCCTTGCTAAGGCTGCTTAATCAGTCCAATCGAGCACTGTAAAAACAGAAGAGGCGCAGGAGCCAAACCCGCAACGATTTATCATGATATTGCTTACCTACGTTCTGTAATGAAAAAGTCTAAGCCTGTCTTCAACATCGACACCAATCACCAGATATTTGATGAAGCCGTACCCGTTCTGATTGATATGGGGTTAGTCGGTAAGAGTCAGAAACGAACACGTCGCCCAACTTCTGAAGAACTGAAACTCTTAAAGCTTGGATTAGAACAACGTGAGTCTTTCAGGCCAAACGGCACAACTCGAATCCCATTCACCGATATTCTTGAGTTCAGTATTCTTACTTGTATGCGAATTGGTGAAGTCTGTAAGCTGCGCTGGGAAGACCTTAACCGAGAGCATAAAACAATACTCGTCAGAGACAGAAAAGACCCAAGGAAGAAAGAAGGCAATCACATGATTGTGCCGTTGCTTGGTGAGTCATTTGAGATCGCACTAAAACAACCAAACAAAGGCGAGCTCATTTTCCCGTACAACTCACGTAGTGTTAGCGCAGGCTTTCAGCGAGTCAGGAACGAATTGGGTATTGAAGACTTGAGGTATCACGACTTGCGAAGAGAGGGGGCAAGTCGGTTATTTGAAAAAGGCTACTCGATTGAAGAAGTAGCCCAAGTAACAGGGCATAGAAACTTGAACATTCTATGGCAAGTTTACACCCAGCTTTTCCCACACAAACTGCATGAAAAATAAGTTAAACACCAAACATACTCTGAGCTCAAAATCACAACATTGTAATTTTGAGCTTAAAAGTTAATGGTGATATTTTGTCGGAGAATCCAGCATATCTTTGTACTCATTCGCCATCAAAGTCAGATTTAGCGAGCAGTATTTCTCACTATTAGCTACAGGATACGTTGAATACACTAATTTGATAAATTCATCGTAATTTTTAGTCTTTGTTTTCTCAATAACAAAGTCCAAAATTTCCTTTTCTGATATTGATAAATGCGCCATGTAGTCAGAACTATCATCGTTTAATGTGAAACAAGTTTTCTTCTTTCCATACATGTTGCGAGAAGTATAAGACGTAATTCCTGAATTGGCGTTACACGATTCCTTCAAGGTATCGACATAAGGACCGTAATGATCAAAAAACCATTTAGTTTCAGTTAGCTGCTTGTTATTCACAAGCGCATTTCGCCAATCTGACAAGTAGACCATTTTTGTTAATCTGGAAGCCGATAATTCATCTTTATTTGGATAGTTTTGTAGAAAGTATTTAACTAAAATAATAAATTTATTAATCATTAGAAACCCTCCTTGTGAGCGATCTCAATTGAGACCATATGACTACTAAGCCCTTCCATTAAAAATGAAAGCTTACGTCTCTCATCATCATTTATGCATCGATTAATCTTACTAAAAGGTAATCCATTACTATTGGTAGATTCAAACACAATAACTGCCAACGCATCTCGTTTTGTATCTAGAATACGAATCGCACAGAACGACCTACTTTTCATATTGCTGTTTCGAATGACGTCTTCTGGAACTCCGAACTTACTAGCGTGGTACTTTATATAATCCGCTAGACTCGTTTTAGGACAAGGTGAAGTAGCATCAGTAACACCACCTTGTTCCCATGCTTTAGCCAAGTAACCATAGGACTTCGAATACATTCGTTCAGGCTTGGATTTAAAACTCTCATTCAAAGAATATCGTCCAATACACCTAAAGTGCCCTAACTCCACTCTATATATACTAATACGTTCATTGCTCGTTAGCTTTAAATACTTGAAAATTATGTAAATGTAATCACTAAATATTTGATAACAATCTAACAGCCTTTCATCGTACTTTGATTGCAACGAATCATGTTCTTCACGAAGATCTCTATGTTGTTCGCCAAGTTTTGTAAATTTGTTCTTCAATACACTCAGACTTGCGTATGGAGCTACGGTTCCCCAAATAGCGAAGAAAACAGTAAGAGAGAGGAGTACCAATAACCACTCTTTCGCACCTAACAAATCGAGCATAAATATTCTCAACTCAACAGGAACAAAACCTCTAACACTCGCCTGAAGCTCTGCTGGAACTGCAATATATGCAAAACCCATAGCACTCAAGGCCGCACCTATCCATGAATATCGAGCTACACCCCATAGAACTTTTTTATGTCTAGGTGCTTCAGCTAAAAGGGTATCCAAGTAAAATCTTCTTCTAATAAACCATAAACTTATAGCAATATATCATAATTGCTATAAGTTTTTTACTTTGTTGCATATTCAAGACTTATCTTTTAGCCCTTGAAGCTTGATTTCTACCGTTCTTGTTCTTTTCTCTAACTCGTTGATCTCCTGCTTTTGTTCTTTCTGTGACATTTTCACCCAGCTCATATCAACTTTCACAGCGGCTATCGTTGCAATACTCGATATTCCTCCGGTAATCACTGCAATTATAATGGCTTGATACTCTGCCATTTACTTGAACTCATTGCGTAGGGTTTCCCATAGGCCAAATACTATTGGAGCACTTGCGCCAATAATGCCACCGAATTGAACACCGTCTGCCGATACGCTCGCGGTGATAAGTTCAGGGTGACCAGCTACCAAAGCAGCTCCCGCGCCAAGTAACGCTAAACCCTTTTTAGTGGAAGGAGCAGATCATTTTCTTCTGTTCACTTTCTATGACGCGGACTTAAATAACCAACTTTTCAAGTTCGATTCGGTGAGAGGCTTTTCCTTTACTGTGCTTTACCCATAAACGCTTTGGTTGGTATCCATTGGCACGGACCTCAACATCATAATTACCCTCTGGCAATCGCATACCGGCTTGGTACCTAGGCTTAATATTCATTATTCGAACCTTAAAACCCGGTTGGTTCTGTGCATTTGAATTGATGTACATAGGAAACTCCGTTTGGGCTTCATTATTGTTTTTAGCTGAACTCACCGGTTCGCTCTCAGCACGCTGAGTTAAATAACGAGCAAAAACACCATCCAACTCCGCTACCGAATGCTCCAAAGAGGTAGAAAACCCATCAGTAATACGCATACTTTTGTCTATTTGAGCGCCAAGTGGATGAATCAACGGTTGAGTATGTATCACCCAACGAACGGCATAAGAAGCCGACGGAGATAGTGTGTCACTGACTTGCTCTAAGAAAAAGCCAATCGTTGAGTCCGTTTGAGTGTACTTGGATGAAAATACATTCACAGGCACAACAAGAATAACGAATATGACGATAAACGAGCTGCCTATATTCAGAGCCTTGCTCTTCAAGTTCGGTGCTGGCCGTGGTTTATGGTAATTCATCAACACGATAAATTTTCCTGGCAGCTTAAACACCGTTAGGACAACGAGAAATAGCGATAGTCCCATTGATATTGGCGGCACAATGATAGAACGCAATGCCGCTTTGCCTTGTTCAGCATAAGGGCCATCATCAGCAAACTGAGCGCGTGACGCCTCAATATAACCTAGCCAATAATCTCTCTCACGCCTCACATTTGGAACAATAACCTGTTGGTAAAATTGCTTATTATTCCACGTCGCCATCATGGGCTCGACGTAATAACGTTCGCCCATACGATTCTTTATTTGTTGCTGAACTTCGGCTACTTTTTGAAAATCATTCCAAGATAAGTTCGGTTCAATGTCGTAACCCCGCTGCTTTGCCTCGGCATGCCAACGAGCTTTGGTGTCCTTCATAACTTTGTTTCTGACTGCATTTTTAAACACGCTAATTTGGTTTATTTGCCAATTGGAGTCTAAATGGATCCCCTTTCGATGAACTTGAGTACGAACCTTACTTGCTGTTGTAGAGTGGGAGCGAAACTCCGACATAGAGTCGATTCCCATAGGATAACCGGTCTCTTTTAAGAACTGTTTTTGCCACACTGCCAGTATTCGTGGTGTGTAATGAGCGACACTATTGGTATACGTTTTATCTTGAATGGCTTCTCCAGCTTGCCCTGTCGCCTGCTCAATACCGGCTTGGATAACTGATAAGCCTAGAGAACCGAATGCTTCCCCCCAAGATGTTTCACCTTTCGTTCGTCGAAAGGTTTTCTCTAACCAATAATCCATCGGTTGGTGGGGAATCGAGTTATCTTTTAATAAGCGTTCATAGCGATCTTCAATGCGGCTGATACAATTGGCTCTTGAGCTTCCTTTGCGTTTATAACAGCGTTCTTTATCATCAAATAGGTCAAAAATAGGTTGTGCAACTCTTTGTGCTCTCGCCTCTGCTCTCGTTAAATAGGCCTTACTCGCCTGTTGATAATCACGATACCCCGTCGCGACGGTCGACTCGACCTCTTCCCACGCTTGATTGGCCTTTTGATGGCGAGACTCTACCGTCTGATTATACGCCCCAACATGTTTTTGATATTGATGCCACGATTGCTGAACTTCACTCCGTAATACTTTATAGTTCGCATAGTGCTCATCGAAATTGGCGTTTGCTCGATTTTGAATATAACGATCCAAAATTTGAACTTTCTTATCATCAATATGACTTAAGAATGCATCATTGCTGTAAACCAACCCACCGATCAAAGCGAGAAAAGTCATTTCTGACGACTCGGTACTCGCCTCTGAGTTATAAGGGATCCCTTCGATATTAATCGCATTCATCGCTAAACTAGATCGCAGTACAGAGGAAAAGAAAGCCTCCTGTCTCTGCTTTGCACTACTCGGTTCAATCAACCATTTATCTATTACCGCCTTTTGACCAAAAAAAACCGTTGGCCAAACCAAAGCTGTAATCACGACCAACGATGAAATAGCGCGAAACTTCGTCGTGGTCAGCCATCCTTTAAGTAGAAAATCCGCAACAATTAAAGTCACCCCGATCCCTGAGATGGTTCGGCCAAATAGCTCCGTTTTATGTAATTGAGCATCACTAACATCGATTCCACCCGCAATTTCAACCAACTTGGCGTTGAAAGCGACTTCAGGAAAAAGATAAAGAAGTGAACAAAAAAACAACAAAACAGCCAACCATTTCGGCTTCTTATTATTTGTGGTTATTACGTCCTGGCTAGGAACTGGTTTCATCTTAACGCTTCCATAATTTGTCTATCCCTGTTCTCATCAAACATCATTTTTCTGTCGGCATCGAAATGCTGATCGCATCGTTACTTAAATTTAAATCTTCATCTTGAATATCAAACAGCACTGCTGGCTTCGCGCTCTGCGTTGTTTGCGTTCTTTTTTTCACACCTTTCACGCTAGCAGGCTTGGAATATGACACACTCCTAATGAGACCTCGGTTAGTGATGTAATGGCCATCTTTGAGGTAATCTATTTGTTCATAGAGTCGGTGAAAATCAGCGTCATTGGGTAGGCCAGCAACGGTTTCGCCTGCTAACGTTGTGGGTTGGTAGCCATTTGATTGAACGACAAGCTGTGGAGCAAGCTGCTGACAAATAGAGAACTTACTGGTATCCATGATCGCCTCATCTGGTAGAGGTCGACCTGCCTTAGCTAACGAGACCAATTGATCTTGGTGGTAATCCGTTCCGTTAATCGTATAAGTCACCACCTTCATACCTTGCGCTTTCGCACGGCTGTAAATTGTCGCATATTGTCGGTAACTTCTTATATCAACATGTAATCCACTATTGGGGCCAAGTATTCGTTTTACCGTTTTAGCGGAATGTTTGGGCTTATGCTTACGATAACGCCCCTCCATAGCAAAGGCGCGATCGATATTCTTTTTATTTTTCTGATAATAATCATCAGAACCCATGCCTCGCTTTGCATCTTTTTTAAATTTAGCAACCGACGTTGAATGCGCTTCCCACACATACCCAAGATAAACACTTGAATTGATTTCCCGCATTTTTTTCAGAACGTCCATATCCATTGATGAATAAAAATAGTTTCTATAGGGGAGACTTTGTCTGGCCATTTCGTCGAGTTTAAACAAATCTTCCATGGAGCCATCTGATGTTTTTATTTCAATATTAAGGGGTTGTTCAATCGTTGCGTAATGGTACCAATCATTCACGGCTTCATTGAAATAAGCGGGACGATACCCATCTAATGTTCCGTCAGGGCTCCTTCCACTCAGAGAGTTCCACTCACTACTCTTCATACGACTCACGCGATATCGCTTACCATCACTACGAGCGGTTGCTCTTCCTGTTTCTATGTCGTGATGTACAACCCAATCTTTATCACGCGTCAGCATCACATCAATTTCTGCTCCATCAAAACCACTTACCGCCGCCATTTGAATCGCATTACGAGAGTTTTCAGCATAATTAGAGCTGCCACGGTGGGCGATAACATCAATAGGGCACTGTCCTTTGATGTAAGAGATATCCCCTCCCATGGTTTGATAAAGATTGCGCGATTTTAACGCCAACTGCATATCACGAAACATTTCTCGCCCCTCTGCTGAGTTATGATTCGAGATTAGTTTTGCATCTGCAGGTAATCCAAGCCCTCCCTCCAAGGTTGGTTGTGGTGGTGTTACTTTATCTGTAGATGAACATCCCTGAATAAGAGCAATAGTAGTGACAAGCAGCCCTCTTGAAAGCGTGGTTACACGTGAAGGTGGTGAAAACATGAGATCCTTATCCGTTGGTAGCTTATATGTGACATAACTGGGTTTCACACGCTGAGCACGACAAAGTCGGCCTCCAAGCACGGAGACCGCAAAGTGCTAATATATGATGACTCCAACCATTGATTTCGATTGTTGATATGTTGTTGGAGTGGACGTGTTTAATGGTTTAATTTGATTGAAAGCAAAGGCTCAAAAACTCATAAATACAAATCATGATTACATTATTTCATCAAATAATAATTGAATAAGCCCTTGTTCATCTGGGATGTCATACCCCTTTCGACATGGATAAGCCAAACCATCTGTGAAGTTCAAAAACGAAAAGCTATTGTCTATGCTTTCGCTCCCCTCTTCATCCTGCCATGGTTCAATAGTACTGTTCTGTTTAGTCACGATATAACCACACGAATTGACAGGCATCTCGGTCTTACGATTTAAGACTATCTTATGATTGGAATTATTGTAGTGATTTACTCGAATCTTACCGGCTAACGCTAGATATATCGCCCCTGCGGCGCCCAAAAGCAAAGTATGGCCGATAACTTTACCTGTCGCACTCGCTACGGCGATTCCAACATTAGCAGTCGCACTCGCGATGCTTTGACCTCGGTTTCCATAACGGTCTGTAGAATACACGTAATCCACGCTATGTTTTCTTTCAACGCGAGCACGTTGTCTGACAGGAGTATGGTTTATGTACTCTTGACCACCAAAAGCATCAAAGTTGTGTATTAATACCGGAACACAATGATAAGTTTCTCCATTCCAGTTCACTACACGAGCCTTCATTTGCCATGGATAATACTCTTCATCTAAATATTTCTTACATAAAGCTGGTAACAAATGGCTAAGTAACGCTGTGTTGTGATCGCTCTGCGCCATGTTGTACAGTTCTTGCGTTATTGATCGGGCCTGCTCTTGATCTCCTGATCTTGCGGCAACGATAAAGAGAATGACCTCGCCCCAAAAAGTATCGTTGATCAAGTAGTCAACCGGCAAATTATCGATTTCGATTAAAGCTCGTGGAACATCTTCACCGGACAAAGCCTCCAATACTGCAGACAAGTGATGCACGCGATCTTGAGGCTTTGCAATAGGTTCGTAATATGCGTCCCATCGTTCAACAAAGGTCTTCCAACGCATTATTTTTTTAAACTCCTCAGTTACTCCTTCCGTGGTGAGTAACTTAGGTTCAATATATTTTGCAATGTGCTTTTTATGACCGTCTCGCTTTTTCATCGCCTTTGTGTAAATTTTGCTATCAGACTTGAATAAGTGCAGTGCTAAACCATAGCTTTCATACCATTCACCAAGGTTAAGATGACTACTTTCTAATGAAGCTTTAGCCAAAGCGTCAAAATGCTTTTTCATTTTATTCCCTTCCAATTTGACGACTTAAATAAAGATAAAGGCGATGACTAAAATAATAGCTGCGGCTATAGCCAGTTTGATGTATAGCTCATTTTTTTTAACTCTTGGTTCTTCCACTTCTTCAAGCTTATCCCTCATGGCCTTAAAGTCATCCAAACGTTGTTGATAACGTTTTTCTCTTTGATTATAGATGGACAACAGTTTCAGAAATGATTCTTTGTTTACTTGCTCCACAGCTTAACTCCAAGCATTTGAAATTAAAGACTAAAACTACAATACACCATGACAAGCTCATGTTGACAGGAGGGGTCAATAGTCTTCTTCTAGTCTATATTAGGCATCGATTTTAGCGAATAAGGAACAATATGCGATAAGAAATGTGATTTAAAACAGCACATTATTGTAAGAAAAATTAATTGAGCTAAATTGAACTCAAATGAAGATGTCATATCAACTTTACCTCATACTTTTTTATAAACCTATTCACCAGATCTCTAATTCAACCTCATTAATCAGTTATGCCTTGAGTCACACTGTCATTTTGAGTTACCTTGTCTTATTCAAAGTCGTGGGTCACAATACGCTCTGTACCTGACTTTAATAGAAATCATTGGCTCCCAAAACGTAGTAACCTAGAAATAAGGTTTGATTAGGGATGTCCGATTGAATGGTGAAAAATTTGGACCACACATTAATAGAGCAAGTTGAAGGGATATGCGCATCGCGAGGCGTTAGATTAACACCTCAAAGAAAGCGAGTGTTTGAGCTCATCCTCTCTAATAAAAAAGCCTCCAGTGCTTATGAATTATTAGAGCAGTTGAAAGTCAGTGAACCGCAAGCCAAGCCACCTACAGTATATCGCGCTTTGGATTTCTTGTTGGAGCAAGGTTTCATTCACAGAGTTGAGTCAACCAATAGCTTCATATGCTGCTGCTCTTGCAATGCCAACAAACATTTCTCCCAACTACTGATCTGCGATAAATGTGGCACTGTGATAGAACTGCAGAACGATGCGCTTGTCACCCTACTCGCCAGTAACGCTGAGAAGCATGGCTTTCAATTGACGAATCATGTCATTGAATCGCATGGCATTTGCCAATCTTGCTCCTCCGAGATGAAAGAATAAGATTATAGAAGAACATTATGCGCGCTGAATTTGTAAACCCGTTTTTAGCTTCTTTGATGAACGTATTAAAAACGATGGCTTCTCTAGAATTGAAGCCACAAAAACCGAGAGTTAAGAAAGATGAAATCGCTCGTGGTGATGTATCCGGCCTAATTGGTATGGTGGGTACACAATCTCGTGGCTCTATGTCGATCACCTTTGATGAAGGTCTCGCTCTCGAAATCATGGAAAACATGCTTGGTGAACGACCAAACGGCCTCAACGAAGAAGTGACCGATATGGTGGGTGAAATCACTAACATGGTGACTGGCGGTGCGAAACGTATTCTTGCGGAAAGCGGTTTTGACTTCGATATGGCAACACCAATCGTGGTTTCCGGTAAAGGTCATACGATTCGTCACAAGTGTGATGGGGCAATCATCATCATGCCTTTCTCATCTCAATGGGGTAATGCTTTCATCGAGATCTGTTTCGAATAACAGCTGTTTATTTCTAGCAGTACTGAGTATCAAATCAAAGAAGGTTGGCATCATGCCAGCCTTTTTTATTACCTGCGATTTAACCAATGCTTGCTATACAGATACAAAAGCGCCAACCCGAAGGTTGGCGTTTTTTTGGTGCTATCAACTCAATTAAGCTTTAAGCGCTTTAAATGCGTTGATTAGACCGTTAGTTGAGCTGTCGTGAGACGTTACTTGAGCATCGTCAGCAAGCTCTGGAAGAATTTGGTTTGCTAGTTGCTTACCAAGTTCTACACCCCATTGGTCGAAGCTGAAGATGTTCCAGATAACGCCTTGAACGAAGATCTTGTGCTCGTACATCGCGATTAGGTTACCTAAAGAGCGAGGGTTGATTTGCTTAACAAGAATAGAGTTCGTTGGACGGTTACCTTCAAATACTTTGAAAGGTACAAGCTCAGCCACTTCTTCAGCTGTTTTGCCAGCCGCTAGGAATTCAGCTTCCACTGTCTCTTTTGTCTTACCGAATGCTAGTGCTTCAGTTTGAGCAAAGAAGTTAGACATTAGCTTCTGGTGGTGATCAGATGCTGGGTTGTGGCTGATAGCAGGAGCAATGAAGTCTGATGGGATCAGCTTAGTGCCTTGGTGAATCAGTTGGTAGAAAGCATGCTGACCGTTTGTACCAGGTTCGCCCCAGATGATAGGACCTGTTTGGTACTCTACCGGGTTGCCTTCACGGTCTACAAACTTACCGTTTGATTCCATGTTGCCTTGCTGGAAGTAAGCTGCAAAACGGTGCATGTACTGGTCGTAAGGTAGAATTGCTTCTGACTCAGCGCCGTGGAAGTTGTTATACCAAATACCGATAAGCGCAAGGATTACTGGAATGTTGCTTTCAAACTCAGTTGAAGCAAAGTGGTTATCCATCTCGTGAGCACCTTCTAGTAGCTCAACGAAGTTATCGAAGCCAACAGATAGTGAGATAGAAAGACCGATTGCAGACCATAGTGAGTAACGACCACCAACCCAGTCCCAGAATTCGAACATGTTGTCAGTATCAATACCAAACTCAGCTACCGCAGTTGCGTTAGTTGATAGTGCTGCGAAGTGTTTAGCTACGTGTGCGTTGTCACCCGCTTCAGCCAAAAACCAATCACGTGCAGAGTGCGCGTTAGTCATTGTTTCTTGAGTCGTGAATGTTTTAGATGCCACTAAGAATAGCGTTGTTTCTGGGTTAAGAGGCTTAAGTGTCTCAACGATGTGAGTGCCATCTACGTTAGAAACGAAGTGCATGTTTAGGCGAGTTTTGTATGGCGTTAGTGCTTCAGTCACCATGTATGGACCAAGATCCGAACCGCCGATACCGATGTTTACAACATCAGTGATCTCTTTACCTGTGTAACCTTTCCACTCACCAGAAACGATGCGGTGTGTGAACAGTTCCATTTTTGCTAGTACAGCGTTAACTGCTGGCATTACGTCTTTGCCGTCAACCATTACTGGCTTGTCGCTACGGTTACGTAGAGCAGTGTGAAGTACTGAACGACCTTCAGTCTTGTTGATTGCATCACCACCGAACATTGCTTCGATTGCAGACTTAACTTCAGTCTCGTTCGCAAGAGCAAATAGGTGCTGCATAGTTTCAGCATCGATAAGGTTCTTAGAGTAATCCACTAAGATGTCAGAACCGAAACGAGTAGAAAAGCTCTCGAAACGCTTTGCATCTTGAGCAAACAGCTCTTTCATATCCATATCTTGAGCAGACTCAAAATGTGCCGTTAGAGCTTTCCACGCTTGTGTTTGCGTTGGGTTGATATTTTTCAACATGGTATCTATCCCGATGTTACTGTAGGTTTTATTCTAAACGTCACCTGGGTGATGAATAGAACCCCCGATTAGGCGAAAGTTTATATTTTTCTGTGATGACCAAACCGCGTCACCACTGAAAGATTCTTTGTAATTTTTTTTCACGACGTATTATGCCGTATATGAAGAGCGCCACCTTGAGATAAATCAGGATTCGATTTCCTGATAGAGAGATCGATGCTGACTCAGGCTCTAACATAATTAAATGTGAGCGATAGCTGATAAATTCAAGTTCAAAAGATAGCGTTAAACCACTTTTTTTCCAAACACATTATAAAGGATGGCGTATGTGGATTCAGAAGACTATACACCTAAATGCAAGAAAGCGTGGATTTCATCTCATTACTGATGAAATTGAACAACAGATACACGATATCAATTCTCTATCTGTTGGTTTATTACATCTTTTTATCCAACATACCTCTGCCAGCCTCACGCTAAACGAGAACGCTGATCCTACCGTCCGTACCGATATGGAGTCGCACTTTAATAAGTTTGTCCCAGAGCGAGCGCCCTACTACAGACACACCTATGAAGGTGATGATGACATGCCTGCCCACATTAAAGCATCGACACTTGGCACCAGTGTGACAATACCAATTAGCAATGGTCGTTTAGCTTTAGGAACATGGCAGGGTATTTACTTAGGAGAGCACCGAGATTGTGGTGGAAGCCGAACTGTGATTGCTACGATGCAAGGTGAGTAGACTGCTTGAAAACAAGATCTCCTTAATAAAAACAATATCTTGTTAATAAAAAAGAGTGGTGTGTTTCCACGACCACTCTTATAAAAATAGTATTTGGCCTACTGTAGGCCGAAAGGTTTAGAAGGGCTGGTTTATCATAACCCTAAAGGCCCCTTCGTCACCACCTCGCGCCAACTCAGCACGTACAACAATACCTTCCACTTGGAAACGCACCGCGCCACCTAAGCTCCATTTCATGTCCGAGTGCAGTGTTTTGATGTCGTACTCATCGGCAACGCGCCCTAATTCAGCAAACGCTACCCATTGCCACCAAGGCAAATCGTAGTAGTTTATCAGTGGGATATCGCCAAGTGGTTGCCAGTCAGGAAGTACTCGGTACTCAGCAGAATAATGAACTGCAGAGCGACCGTGATAACGACCTCCGGTATAACCTCGTAAACGATACAAGCCACCCAATCGAGCTTGCTCCGTTTCTGGTGGGCGAGCACAATCTTGCCCAGAGCAGTTATCCCACGTTGGCGTGTCAGCGGTATAGAAATCAAATGCTAAAACTTGTTGATCGAATAAGTCCCCTAAAGGACCTAAAGCAAAGTACTGGCTATTTTGGAAGGTCCACTTAAGCCACAAGTCATCGTTAGACCAACTCTCTGCGCCAGTGGTGAACTCAAGGTTAGTGTGAGAACCTCTGGTCGGGTTGCGTGTGCTATCACGGTTATCCCAATCAAACGCCAAACTAAAGCCTGTTGCCTCCTCGGTATTATTTAAACCTTCCAACTCGCGAGCAGTATAAAAAGGCGTAAATAGAATCGAACTGACACCCGATTCGATTGGCGAAGCAAAGCTCACATCTTTGATTGGCTGAAAAGCACCGAGTAAACCGTGTTCTGCAACGTTGCCCCAAGGTAGCAAATACTTAAACTCAAACTGATAGTTTTGCTCTAAGCCATCAGCAATGGTTTTGTCATCGATAGATGAATCATTATCGCCTTGAGAACCAATGTAATACGGGTTGTCGTTGAAGCGCGCTTGATACATCTGAGTGCTAAACAATACGTTCTCAGACAAGGCATAGTTAAAAGCCGATAGAAAACCGACGTAACTGTCTTTGTCTGAATAGAGTGCCATACCAAACAGAGCGGCTTGAGGTTGCCAAACACCCTTTGCGACACCCGCAACCCCAAAGGTGTTACCCATGGTTTCGGTGCTGAAGTAGAAAGGAACAAAGGCTGAATCTTTTTCTTCACTCACAGCGGAAGAAGAAAAGCTGACACCGAGTAATGTCATTGCAGACATTAGCCAGCTTCGAGTCGTTCGCTTGAACATAATTTACTTATCAAGATCCATGATTACTTCACATATTCCATCGCAACACGCGAAGTCAGCTTAGTGACTAACTCGTAAGCGATAGTGCCGATATGTTCAGCCACTTCTTCTGAAGGTAAATCTTTACCCCACAGAGTCGCTTCATCGCCGACTTTATCTGCCGCATCAGGGCCTAGATCAACCGTTAGCATGTCCATTGACACACGTCCTGCGATCGGTACTTTTCGACCGTTAACGAACACTGGAGTACCGTTAGGTGCAGTACGAGGATAACCATCGCCGTAACCAATTGCGATAACACCAACCTTGGTATCACGCTCACTGGTCCAGTTACCACCATAACCCACACTTTCACCAGCCTTCACATCACGAACCGCAATTAAGTGTGAAGTCAGAGTCATCACCGGCAAAAAGCCCAGCTCTTGCGCTGATTTATCAACAAACGGAGAAACACCATAAGAGATGATTCCCGGACGAACCCAATCAAGGTGGCTGTCTGGCCAAGCGAGTAAACCCGCAGAGGCAGCAAGTGAACGCTCCCCTTCACAACCTTCAGTAAGCGACAAGAAAAGCTCTGTCTGTTCAACGGTGGTTGCTCTATCCAGTTCATCAGCACAACCGAAGTGGCTCATGTAACGTAGAGGTTTGGCAACATTCGCACATTGATGCAAACGCTCAACAAAGTTTTGGTATTGCTCAGGGCGAACACCTAATCGGTGCATACCACTGTCGACTTTTAGCCATACCACAACGGGTGTTTCCAAATCCGCATTCTCTAGCGCGCTTAATTGCTCTTCACAATGCACCACCGTTTGAATGTTATTGGTCACCAAGATTGGCAAATCGCCCGAAGAGTAAAATCCTTCCAGCAACAAAATAGGTTTAACAATGCCACCAGCACGAAGTTGTAACGCTTCTTCAATACGCGCCACACCAAAAGCATCAGAGCTTTTTGAATGCTTGGCTATATGCAGTAAGCCGTGTCCGTAGCCATTGGCTTTCACAACAGACATGACCTTGCACTGAGGAGCCTTCGACTTTATCTGGTTCAGGTTATGTTCGAGCGCGTTTAAGTCAATGCTCGCCGTCGCCGCTTTCATGTAAGTCATTAGCGATTACTCATCATCAAATGCAGGGCCTGCATAGTTATCAAATCGGGAGTGTTGGCCTTGGAACGTAAGACGAACAGAACCGATCGGACCGTTACGTTGCTTACCAAGGATGATCTCAGCAATGCCTTTCAAGGAACTATCTGGGTTATAAACCTCATCACGATAGATGAACATGATCAAATCGGCATCTTGCTCAATCGAACCTGATTCACGCAAATCCGAGTTTACTGGGCGCTTATCAGCACGTTGCTCTAGGGAACGGTTAAGCTGAGAAAGTGCCACAACCGGAACGTTGAGCTCTTTTGCTAACGCTTTCAATGAGCGAGAAATCTCGGCGATTTCAAGAGTACGGTTATCAGATAACGAAGGTACACGCATTAATTGAAGGTAATCTATCATGATCATAGAGATACCATCGTGTTCACGAGCGATACGTCGAGCACGAGAACGCACTTCTGTTGGCGTTAGACCCGAGCTGTCATCGATATACATATTCTTCTTATCCATAAGAATACCCATACTCGACGAGATACGAGCCCAATCTTCATCATCTAGCTGACCAGTACGAATCTTGGTTTGGTCTACGCGAGAAAGTGACGCAAGCATACGCATCATCAGCTGTTCGGCTGGCATCTCTAGCGAGAAGATTAAAACCGGTTTGTCTTGCTTCATCGCCGCGTTTTCACACAAGTTCATCGCAAATGTGGTTTTACCCATCGATGGACGAGCAGCAACAATAATTAAGTCAGAGCCTTGTAGACCTGCTGTTTTCTTGTTGAGGTCGTTGAAGCCAGTATCGACACCTGTCACACCATCTTGCGGCGTTTTGTATAGGATCTCGATACGTTCTAGCGTCTTCTCTAGAATGCTATCAACGTTTTGTGGACCTTCGTTTTCACTTGCACGGCCTTCGGCAATCGCGAAGACTTTACTTTCAGCAAGATCAACCAGCTCTTCCGAAGTACGACCTTGAGGGTCATAACCAGAATCAGCAATCTCATTCGCGACACCAATCAGGCTACGAACAAGTGCACGTTGCGCTACGATATCCGCATACGCATTGATGTTTGCGGCACTTGGTGTGTTTTTCGCTAAGTCAGCAAGGTAAGCAAAGCCACCCACTTCTTCAAGTTGCTCACGCAGCTCTAAATGTTCAGAGAGTGTAATAAGATCCAGAGGAGAACTTTCTTCAAGGATATCCTTTACCGCTTCAAAGATCAGACGGTGAGGACGGCTATAAAAGTCTTTGGCCACAACCTTTTCGGCAACTGTATCCCAGCGTTCGTTATCTAATAACAAACCGCCAATAACAGATTGCTCAGCTTCTAATGAATGTGGCGGGACCTTGATGGCGTCCACCTGATCGTTGGCTGATTTCTGACTTTTGGTATCCACTATGACTACACTCAATAACTAATAATGATCGTTCATTATACCCAAGAACATCCGTTTGTAATCCGATCCTATGAGTTTGTTTTATTCTTCAGGAAGAATTTACCTATTGCTGACGGAATTAACCAAGGGTAGCATTACGATCCTGCCATTCACTCACTGTATAACTAGAGGTATGCGTGTCCAAATTATTGGCTCTGAGCACTGGTCTTCTAAGCTCTAGTCTTCTAAGCATCGGTCTCCTGAGCGCTCCGATGGCCTTAGCTGATGATACTAAAGCCTCTGTTGATGCTAATACCTCTGTTGATTCTATTCTCGACTCTATAGTAGTACCAGAAACTACAGCTGAGCCGATCGTCGTTGCACCGACACCTGAAGAAAAAGAGTTGGATATCGCACCAAGTGATACGGCTGATACAGAGCTGCCTAACCCACTAAAGACTGAGGTCGAATTTGGATATCAGTCGCATACTGGTAATTCGGATTCACGATCGCTTAACGCACGCCTGAACGGTGAGTATACAGCTGGTCGTCATAGAACCAGTGGCGAATGGAAATACTACAATCTCTATAAAGATGGTGAGGAAGATAAAAGGCAATCGACTTACTCGGCTCAGAGTGACTACAAGTTAAGTCCTAAAACCTACCTTTACGGCAGTTTCAAAGGAGTCGACTCGAGATACAGTGCTTACTTTAAGGACTACACAATTTCGAGTGGTCTGGGTTACCAGTTTTCGAATACCGAAGAGTTTGTATTGGAAGTCGAAGTGGGCCCAGGTTTTCGTTACCAAGAGCCAAACCTCGATGAGATCGACGATGATGACATCATCTTCCCTGAGATTGTTGAAGAAGCGATTTTTCGTGGCAACGTGAATACGTCTTGGCAGGTATTGAAGAACTTGCAACTCAAGGCAGACGTGACGCTTGTCTCTGGTCACAGTAACCTAAAGTTTGATACTGAGTTAGAAGCCATCAACGATATTACTGACAATATCGCGCTGAAGATCGCTCACTCTCGCCAGTACCACGATAAAGTGCCTGAAGGCTTAAGCAAACAAGACTCTGTTCTATCGATCAACTTGCTCTTCCAGTTCTAATCTTAGGCCACCTCTAACCTTGAGAACAACTTGTTCAGCAATAACAGCTTATGGATCACCGTAAGCTTTTTACCTACTGTAGCCCTTCCTTGTACTTTCCTATATTCCAGACATAAAAAAACACCAGCCGAAGCTGGTGTTTAAAACTTTCAAAAGAAAGAATTCGTCTTGGTACTGAAATTACTCAGCTGCAACGATAGCGATTTTCGCAGTAGCAAAAACTTCAGAGTGAAGTTGGATGCTTACTTCGAATTCGCCGATGTTACGTAGAGCGCCTTCAGGTAGGCGTACTTCGCTCTTAGCTACTGCAACACCTGCCGCTGTAATAGCGTCAGCGATGTCACGAGTACCGATAGAACCGAATAGTTTACCTTCGTCACCAGCTTTAGAAGCGATTGTAACGCCTTCTAGAGTGTTAACGCTCTCTGCACGAGCTTCAGCAGCAGCTAGTTGCTCAGCAACTTTAGCTTCTAGTTCAGCACGACGAGTTTCGAACATAGCAACGTTGTCTTTAGTTGCCATAACTGCTTTACCCTGTGGGATAAGGAAGTTACGAGCGTAACCAGATTTAACGTTTACTTGGTCGCCAAGGCCACCTAGGTTACCGATCTTATCAAGTAGAATAACTTGCATTATCTTAGTCCTCTTAAACTATTATTAACTATTACCGATTACTGATGCTTGTCAGTGTACGGTAGTAGAGCTAGGTAACGAGAACGCTTGATAGCGCGAGCTAGTTGACGCTGGTACTTAGCGCTTGTACCAGTGATACGGCTAGGTACGATTTTACCAGCTTCAGTGATGTAGTTTTTAAGAGTTGCTACGTCTTTGTAGTCAATCTCTTGTACGCCTTCTGCAGTGAAACGGCAGAATTTACGACGACGGAAGAAACGAGCCATGGGCTATCTCCTGATCTTAAATTTAGTAAAGCGGTCTTTCACAATTATCGAAATAACTATCAATGACCTAAAACAAGTTGAGAATTTTTTAAGGCGTTAAGCCAAAAAAGAATTACTCAGCAGCTGCTTCTGGTTTAGCTTCTGTACGCTCTTCGCGACGAGGAGCACGCTCTGCACGCTCTTCTTTTTGCTTAAGCATAATAGATTGCTCAGTCACAGCGCCTTTAGTGCGCATGATCATGTTACGTAGAACTGCATCGTTGAAACGGAAAGCAGTTTCTAGCTCGTCAATCACTTCTTGACCAGCTTCAACGTTCATAAGAACGTAGTGAGCTTTGTGAAGCTTGTTGATTGGGTAAGCCATTTGACGACGACCCCAGTCTTCTAGACGGTGGATAGTACCGCCAGCTTCAGTGATAGAACCAGTGTAACGCTCGATCATGCCAGCAACTTGCTCGCTTTGATCAGGGTGAACCATGAATACGATTTCGTAATGACGCATTTGGTTGCTCCTTACGGATTATTAGCTTCCACGAGTGGCCCGGTCGTCCAGAGGAAGCAAGGAACTAAAGATAAATGACCGAGTTTTAAGGACGGCAAATGTTATAGAAAGAACCCGGTATTGGCAAGCGCTATTTGGTGAATAATGAAACAGTTTTTCTGTCGCCATCTAGCCATCCGACAAACCGATGGATTTTGCTATAACAGCCTAAAAAGAAACGCCCACCAGCAAGTGGTGAGCGCTAATAAATTCATAGACTTAAAGCAGCGTTAACGCATTACTGAGCTAAACGCTGTCTTACCGCTTCGAACAGGCAAATACCCGACGCCACAGAAACATTTAAGCTCGATACGCTACCTGCCATTGGAATCTTAATCAGATCATCGCAAGTTTCACGAGTTAAACGACGCATACCGTCACCTTCTGCACCCATAACTACCGCAAGAGGACCCGTTAGCTTCGCTTGATAGATATCATGCGTTGCTTCACCTGCCGTACCCACAAACCATACGCCCTGCTCTTGCAGTGCACGCATTGTGCGAGCTAGGTTGGTTACGCGCACGAGAGGAACCGTTTCAGCTGCGCCACATGCAACCTTGCTTACCGTTGCTGTTAACGGCGAAGAGCGATCTTTAGGTACGATAACAGCAGCGACACCTGCGGCATCCGCGTTACGTAGACAAGCGCCTAGGTTATGAGGGTCTGTTACGCCGTCTAGAACTAACAGCAAAGGCTGTTCGTGCTGCGCTAGGATATCGTCTAGGTGAGTTTCATTAAGCTGCTTAGCAGGCTTCACCTTAGCAATAAGACCTTGGTGATTCGCACCTTGTGCTTTTTCATCCAACGGCTTACGACCCATCTGTTGAATCGACACACCAAACTGTTGCAGTTGGTTCAGTAATGGAAGAAGACGCTCGTCTTGGCGACCTTTCAATACATACGCTTCGATAAAACGTGCAGGATCTTTTTCTAGTACGGCTTTCACCGCGTGAATACCGTAAATAAATTCGTTACTCATTGTCTCAAGTTACTCTTATTGCTCAGAGAAGAATGACATCAATGCCGATGCATCCCTCTCTGTGTTGTTCATTTCGAGAGTAGCGTCTTACGCCTGATACTCTCGCATTAAATTAAATCAGTTAGGCGCTAAACCTGATTAGCAGAGCGCCCTATTAGCCTTAAGATTTATCAGTTTTAAGACTTATCAGCCTTTGGCTTACGGGTTGCAGCACGCTTTTTCTTAGCGCGAGCTTTAGCAGCACCGGTTTTATTCGCTGGCTTTTTCTTCTTAGCAGGGCCTTCGCTGCTTCCGTCAGGTCGCTTAGTTGGCTCAACCATAGGCTTCGCTGATACACCTGGCTTATTACTCTTCACTGCTGAGCGCTTCTTGCTTTTCGCCTTTTTCATCGCTTCGGCTGCACGCTTCTTGGCTGTTTTGCCTTTGCCACGCGGCTGACGATCAGTGTCTTCTAAGTCAAAGTCGATTTGGCGAGTTTCTAAATTAACCGCAGAAACCTTCACTTTAACCGAATCACCCAAGCGGTAGATATTACCTGAACTTTCACCCACTAGACGCTGACCAACAGCATCAAATTGGTAGTAATCATTCGCTAGCGCTGAGATGTGTACCAAGCCATCAATGTGCAGTTCAGTTAGACGAACAAAGAAGCCAAAACCAGTCACGTTGGCAATCACACCATCCATCACCTCACCGACATGGTCTTGCATGTATTCACACTTCAACCAGTCGTTTACTTCACGCGTTGCGTCATCAGCACGACGTTCAGTCATTGAACACTGCTCGCCGTAGAAGTCCATATCATCGAAAGTGTAGTGGTAACCACCAGTTGGCGTCCAACGTTCGCTGTTACGACCTTCTTCTTTCGCAATAAGGTACTTAATCGCACGGTGCAATAGCAAATCTGGGTAACGACGAATTGGCGAGGTAAAGTGAGCATAGCGTTTAAGAGCTAAACCAAAGTGACCCGCGTTATCCGCGTTGTATACCGCTTGCTTCATTGAGCGTAGCAGCATAGTTTGGATTAATTCACGATCTTCACGTTCATTAATCTGTTGCATCAGTTGTGCATAGTCTACTGGTGATGGCGACAGACCACCTTCCAGTGTTAAACCTAATTCACTTAAAAAGCTCTTGAAGCCCATTAAGCGCTCTTCGCCCGGAGTTTCGTGAACACGGTACAGCGCAGGCTCTTTCGCTTTTTCTACGTAAGATGCCGATGCGATATTCGCAAGAATCATACACTCTTCGATGATCTTGTGTGCATCGTTACGAATTACCGGTTCAATACGGTCGATCTTACGATCCGCATTGAAGATAAACTTAGTTTCTACCGTTTCAAATTCAATCGCACCACGTTCGTCACGCGTTTTCTTAAGCACCTTATACATCTTATGAAGCTCTTCAAGATGTGGTACTTCAGGTTCGTAACGCTCACGTAATTCTTCATTGCCATCTAAGATCGCGCCTACTTTGTTATAAGTAAGACGAGCATGAGAATTCATTACCGCTTCGTAGTGCTTGTAGCCTGACAGTTTACCTTTGTCTGAGATAGTCATCTCACACACCATACATAAACGGTCTACCTGAGGGTTCAATGAACACAAACCATTTGAAAGCACTTCTGGCAGCATTGGCACGACTTGTGACGGGAAGTATACCGAGTTACCACGGTTAATCGCTTCTTTGTCTAGCGCTGTATCTGGGCGAACGTAGTAACTTACGTCAGCAATCGCTACCCATAGACGCCAGCCGCCGCCTTTCTTCGCTTCACAGTAAACCGCATCATCGAAGTCACGCGCATCTTCACCATCAATGGTAACCAATGGCAGTTTACGCAGGTCTACACGTCCTTCTTTTGCTTCTTCAGGAACATGCTCACCTAGGTTTTCGATTTGCTTATCTACCGCTTCAGGCCACTCTTGTGGGATCTGGTGAGTACGGATCGCAATCTGCGTTTCCATACCCGGCGCCATGTTTTCACCAAGAACTTCGGTTACTTTCCCCATCATGTTACGAGAACGACCACCGCGATCCGTAATTTCAATCACAACCACATTACCCATTCGAGCACCGCCTTTATGCTCAGTAGGGATCTGGATGTCGTGACTAATACGCGAATCATCAGCAACAACGTAAGAATGGCCGTACTCTAGGAAGAAGCGACCAACAAGTGGCGTTTTACGCTCTTCAAGCACACGAACCAAGCGACCTTCACGACGGCCACGCTTACTGTTGTCAGTAGGCTGAACCAATACGTAATCACCGTGCATGATGGTTTTCATCTGATGATGCGGCAGCACGATATCATTGTCTTTACCCACACTGCCGTCTGGGCGAACCCAACCATGACCGTCTTTATGACCAATCACATAGCCTTTGATCAGTTCCATCTTCTCAGGCAATGCGTAGCACTGACGACGAGTAAAGATAAGCTGTCCATCACGCTCCATTGCACGTAAACGACGACGCAGCCCTTCATATTGTTCCTCTCCAGCAAGACCCAAAGCTTCGAATAGATCGTTGCGGTTCATCGGAATATTCGCGTCTGTTAAAAACGAAATAATGAACTCTCGGCTTGGTACTGGGTTATCGTAATTTTTCGACTCTCGGTCGGCAAAAGGATCAACAGTGGTTGTCGCTGTCGTGTTTTCTGACGTTGGTGTGTTTTTTGACATAGGCGGGCCTGCTTAAGCAAGGAAGGTATATACCCCTAGTATATCTGATGCTAGGGGTAAGCTACAGATATGCTTTAGAAAACACTCAAATAACCTCAGATTGATACATATCTTCACTTTGTGAAACATCGCTTCATAGACGTGGATTATCATCAAAATTTCAAGCAAACGATAAAACAAACGTTTGCGCCATGAATGAAATACACTATTATCCACGCACTTTGCCAACTCCTGTTCTGGGTATGATATGAAACTAAAACGCACTTTATTGGCTTCAGCTATGGCGAGCCTAGCGCTGTTCCCATTCGCAAGTTCGGCAATGGAAAAGGCTGACCTGATGATTACCGATGCGATGGTTCTAACCATGAACCAAGACAAAACGGTTTATGAAAGCGGTAGTGTTGTGGTCAAAGACAACAAAATCATTGCGGTTGGAGATCCTTCACTAGAAAAGCAGTACCAAGCTAAGCAAGTGTTAGACGTTGATGGCGATATCGTTATGCCGGGTCTCATCAATACTCATACTCATGTATCAATGACAGTTTTTCGTTCGTTGGCCGATGATGTGCCAGATCGCCTACACCGCTACATCTTCCCGCTAGAGAAGAAGCTAGTATCGCGAGACATGGTACGCATTGGTGCCAACCTAGGTAACGTTGAAATGGTGAAAGGCGGTGTGACCACTTACGCCGACATGTACTACTTCGAAGATGAAGTCGCAAAAACCGTCGATAAGATCGGTATGCGTGCCATCCTAGGTGAAACGGTGATTAAGTTCCCTGTAGCCGACGCTGCCAACGCAGAAGAAGGCATTAAGTACGCGTTGAACTTCATTGAAGAATACAAAGATCACCCACGCATCACACCAGCGTTTGCCCCACATGCGCCTTACACCAACACCACAGAGATCCTGCAGAAAATATCTAAGCTCTCCCTAGAGTTAGATGTTCCAGTAATGATTCACCTTGCAGAATCACACCGTGAAGAAGAGAAAATCGCAGAGCGTTCTGATGGATTGTCCCCGGTTCAATACATGGACAGCATTGGCGCACTCAACAAGAACTTGGTGGGTGCACACATGATCCTCGTTGACGAACATGATATCGAACTGGTGAAGAAATCGGATATGGGCGTGGCTCATAACATGAGTGCTAACATCAAGTCAGCAAAAGGTGTATCACCTGCCCTTAAGATGTATGACGAGAACGTGCGTATCGGTTTAGGTACTGATGGCCCAATGTCTGGTAACACACTGAGCACCATTGATGAGTTCAACCAAGTCGCTAAAGTTCACAAGCTAGTTAACAAAGATCGTGCTGCGATGCCGCCGATCAAAGTGATCGACATGGCGACAATGGGTGCAGCAAAAGCGCTGCACATGGAAGATAAGATCGGTTCTCTTGAAGCAGGCAAACTGGCTGACATCATAGTGATCGATACTAAGGCGCCAAATATGGTTCCGGTCTACAACCCATACTCAGCACTGGTGTACTCAGCTAACTCAGGCAATGTTCGTCACTCCATCGTTGATGGCAAGATCATCATGCAAGATCGCGACATGCTAACGGTAGACGAAGATAAGATCCGCCAAGAAGCACTCGATTTCACCAAGGTTGTTCGTAAGACGGTGATTGAATCTGGTGAAGTTGTTCAATAACGCCACCGAGTGAGATAAACGGTTTACCGTTAAGATCAAAAAAGGCCTCATAGGTATTTACCTACGAGGCCTTTTTAATACGGTATCTTTCTATATCAAGATAGATGGTTAACGAGTGCAGTCGTTCACCATCTAACCTTAATTAATATTCGTAATTACCAGAACACGTCTCGACGTTTTGCTCGAGCGATAATATTGTCCGGCATTCTCTGTTCCAGACCGCTACGAAGCACGGTGATGCGTTTGTGTTGCCTGTCATCCGCAGTCACCGAGTTGTATAACCAGCGGTAAGCATCTTCATAATCTAACGGGCTACCGTAATCACGTAACAAGAGTTCCGCTAAGTGAATGCTCGCACTTAAGTTGCCCATAGAGGCCGCTTCACGTAGATACGGAATCGCACGCTCTTGATCTTGTTGTACCAAAGTACCACGAGAGTAATAACGACCTAACTGCTCTAATGCAGCGGGTAAACCTTGATGTGCCGCGTTTTCCATATAGTAAAGGCCAAGCTCTACATCTTGTGGAACACACACACCCCAAGCCAACATATCACCGTATAAAAACTCATAAGAAGGCAAGCTAATACGCGTTGCACGAGCAACGATATCTTCAACTAACTGGCACTTATCAGCTTTCACTCGCTCTAGATGTTGATTATTTTCGATTAAATTAATCAGTTCAGCTTCTGTATATATTGGAACGGGCTCTCCCACATCAGCCAAATTAGCATGACTCAAGGGTGAGCTCAGCGCCATTATTAATGAAGCTGCCACAATTCGTAGCTTCATACCTGCACTCTATTATCTGTCGCTAAAGTTATCTATTGAGGAATGCAGAGGATTTCTACACGCACAAAACAGGGTGAACTTCACTTTCCATGATATCTGTATCGGCAATAACCCCGACGGCTTTAGACAAAACTTGCCGCTAATGGGCAATATTTTGCCTGATGACGCTTAAAAGATCACCATCAAAGAGTGAACGGCTAAATTGCAGGTATTAAAAAGCCGACTTAATAAAGTCGGCTTTTAGAAAACTATTTTATTATCAAAGCACTGTTCGTGCCTGGTAATCACTCAGCAGGCATTATGCGCCGTATGGGTGAACCTTGATGATAGTTTCGTTACGATCTGGGCCAGTTGATACGATATCAATTGGAACGCCAGTTAGGTCTTCGATACGCTTGATGTAATCTAGAGCAGCTTGTGGAAGCGCGTCGATAGATTTAGCACCAAATGTGTTTTCAGACCAACCAGGCATTGTTTCGTAGATTGGCGTCGCTTCTTCGAATGACTCAGCAGCCATTGGAGAAACTTCTAGGATAGAACCATCTTTCATCTTGTAACCAGTACAGATTTTTAGTTCTTCTAGGCCATCTAGAACGTCTAGTTTAGTTAGACACATACCAGATAGAGAGTTGATTTGGATTGCACGACGCATAGCAACAGCATCGAACCAACCAGTACGACGTAGACGACCAGTTGTTGCGCCAAACTCGTGACCAACATCGCCTAGGTGTTTACCAACTGGGTCTTGCTTCTCAAGGCCATCGTATAGCTCAGTAGGGAATGGACCTGAACCAACACGAGTACAGTAAGCCTTAGTAATACCAAGGATGTAACCGATGTGACGAGGACCGAAACCAGAACCTGCAGCAACACCACCAGCAGTCGTGTTAGAAGACGTTACGTATGGGTAAGTACCGTGGTCGATATCTAGTAGCGTACCTTGAGCACCTTCGAACATGATCTTGTCGCCGCGCTTACGTGCTGCGTCTAGTTCGTCAGTTACGTCGATAACCATCGCAGTTAACATGTCTGCGTAGCTCATCGCTTGCTCAAGAACTTCTTCGTAGCTTACTGTTTCAGCTTTGTAGAAGTGCTCTAGTTGGAAGTTGTGGAATTCCATCACTTCTTTTAGCTTCTCAGCAAATGCTTCTTTATCGAAAAGGTCGCCAACGCGTAGACCGCGACGAGCAACTTTATCTTCGTAAGCAGGACCGATACCACGACCCGTTGTACCGATAGCTTTAGCGCCACGAGCGATTTCACGCGCGTTGTCGATTGCAATGTGGTACGGAAGAATTAGAGGACAAGCTTCAGAGATGAAAAGACGTTCACGTACTGGAATACCGCGATCTTCAAGAGGCTTCATTTCTTTTAGAAGTGCGTCAGGCGATAATACTACACCGTTACCAATAACACATTTAACGTTATTACGTAGGATGCCTGATGGAATTAAGTGAAGAACGGTTTTTTCACCGTCAATTACAAGTGTGTGACCTGCATTGTGACCGCCTTGGTAGCGAACCACGTATTTTGCATCTTCAGTTAAAAGGTCAACGATTTTACCTTTACCTTCATCACCCCATTGGGTGCCTAGAACGACTACGTTATTTCCCATCTTTCCAATTTCTGTTGCTAATTAAAAATGGATTCTAGCACTGAATCACACTTCTTGCAGTCACTTTTTGTTCATAAACGTTAACGCTGTACAAAAATAAACCAGCCATAACTGGGGGAAGATGTGTAAAGATACTGATATCATTGCTTTTTTACAGACAAAAGGCAGAACCATGTCTCAATCAATTTGGCTCGCTATTGGGCTCGTACTTATTGTGGAAGGGCTCGGCCCCTTGATTGCACCCAATGGCTGGAGAAACATGGTCGCGCAACTGAGCGAGCAACCAGACACGCAACTGCGCCGCATTGGAGGCTGTCTTGTGATGGCTGGAGCGGTTATCGCTTTCATGACCTACCGCTAGGTTTCTATAAGTAGAACGCTGTTAAGCGCCTTCCCTCGCGCCCCAATAGTGAATCCACAAACATGTCTCCTCCTGAAAGAAGTCATAGAAAACAAAAAGGCTCCCACAATGGGAGCCTTTTAAGTTTTAACGTATTTTGCTTATTAAGCTAAGCATTCGCTAACGCATCAGCTTATTTTGCTGGAGCGCCGCTTGCTTGATTCATGTATTGGAAGAAGTCAGTCTTCGGATCCAGTACTAGAATGTCGCTCTTATCGCTAAATGATGTCTCATAAGCTTGCAATGAACGCATGAAGCCGTAGAACTCAGGATCTTTGCTGAACGCATCAGAGTAGATCTTCGCTGCTTCTGCATCCGCATCACCACGAGTGATTCGAGCTGTACGGTCAGCTTCAGCAAGAACTGTTGCCACTTCTAGCTCAGCTTGAGCACGGATAACTTCCGCTTTCTCACGACCTTGAGAACGGTGTCTACGAGCAACCGATTCACGTTCTGCACGCATACGGCGGTAGATAGATTCACTGATTTCGTCAGGAAGGTTAATCTTCTTCATACGAAAATCAACAACTTCAACACCTAAATCAGCCATCGCACTTTCTGCCGTTCCAGACAAAACGTTTTCCATGATCTTATCGCGTTCGCCATCAACTTCTAGTGCTTCTGCAGCCGCTACCGTTGTGACGACTTCGCTATCAGCAGAGTCTGGCAGGATGTCCTTGTTGCGAGGGCCTGACACGATCTGCTTAATTTCACGAGAACCAATTTCAGAACGAAGAACATCTGTCACTTTACGCTCAAGAAGTGCTTCTGCCGTCATGATATTACCGCCACCGGTACTCAGATAGAAACGTCCAAAATCAGCAATACGCCATTTTGCGTAAGTATCAATTAGAACGTCTTTTTTCTCTGATGTTACGAAACGGTCAGAACGGCCATCCATCGTTTGAATACGAGCATCAAGTACTTTTACGCGATCAAACATCGGTAGTTTAAAGTGCAGACCTGGTTCATAGATTCGTGATACGCCGTTGTCATCGAGAACTCGACCAAAACGAATTACCATGCCACGCTCACCTTCTTGAATCACAAACACTGACATCAATAGAAGGGCAATCGTCACAACTAATACAGGGATCATTAATTTACGCATTATTAGTATCTCCCTTGGCGTGAACTGTCTGAACGAGTTTGAGTGCTAGGCTTTGGATCCGCTTGAGTTTCTAACTCAATTTGATCGTAAGTTGATGATGCTTTTGCAGGGCGAGAGCCCGACTGAGAACCACCTTGTGCGCCTAGCTTATCAATTGGTAGGTATAGCAAGTTACCGCTTGATTCAGAATCAATCAGGACTTTCGATGTGCTTGAGTACACTTTTTCCATTGTATCTAGGTACATACGGTTACGTGTTACTTCAGGAGCAGCTTGGTATTCAGGTAGCAGTTTCTCGAATTGAGCAACTTGACCTAGAGCACCATTAACTGTGCGCTCTGAGTAACCCACCGCTTCTTTCTTCAAACGCTCAGCACGACCTGTTGCTTTTGGAAGAATGTCATTTCGGTAAGCTTCAGCTTCACGTTCAAAACGCTCTTCATCCTCACGAGCCGCGATAGCATCATCAAATGCATCTTTCACTTGCTCAGGTGGACGTGCTGACTGGAAGTTCACATCAACAATCAGAATACCCATATCGTAGCTATCAATAATACGGTTCAACGTTTCTTGAGTGCTTTGACGAATCTGCTGACGACCACTTGTCAGGATACTATCCATTAGTGAGTCACCAATTACCGCACGAAGCGCGGAATCGGTTGCTTGACGTAAACTGTCGTCTGCATTCGTTACACGATACAAGTACTTGTATGGGTCAGAAACACGGTATTGAACACCCATTTCAACGGTCACAACGTTTTCATCTTTCGTTAGCATCGTGCCAGCAGCACGTAGAGAACGAATCGCTTGAACGTTTACTAGTTGCTCATCACTGATTTCATCGATGAAGCGTGGGTGCCAGTTAAGACCAGGTTCTTCGATACGGTCGAACTGACCCAGTCGAAGTACTACTGCTCTTTCTGCTTCGCCAACGGTGTAGAAACCAGCGAAGAACCAGATAGCAATAGCAATAACGGCAATGACACCAAAGCCAATTGCACCGCCACCACCAATAGATGGTCCGTTGCCGTTGCCACCTTTTTTACCAAACTTGCCACCTAACTTTTGACTTAGTTTACTAAACACTTCGTCTAGATCTGGCGGTCCTTGATCTCGGCCGCCGCGATTATTTTTATTACCCCAAGGGTCATTATCGCGGCCGTTATTATCGCCGTTGTTGTTATTTCCAGGCTCATTCCACGCCATTAGAAAGCTCCATCATTTGATATGACGTTATACTGTAGCAGTCTCTTTGGTAACGATAAAGTCACCTAAGAGCGCCCCTTCTCTTTTTTCAAGTTTAGACCAATCTATTTGTTGCATTCGGATATCTATCAACAAGTTACCATTTTCATCATACTCTTCCTGTTGAATACATTTCATCTCGAAGAATAAGCTGCGAATGCGACCCTGATGTTGATGTGGAATACACAACCGGAATTGAACCATCTGGCTAGCTAAACGCTCAGTTAAAGCTTCAAACAGTAGCTCAATACCTTCTCCTTCCATTGCAGAAACCCAAACAGCGCGAGGTGCGCCCTCTTCGTCTCTTTCAATTCGAGGTTTTTGGTCTTCCATGCAGTCAATTTTGTTCATGACTACAAGGGTTGGCACTTCATGAGCATCGATTTCTTCTAATACTTCATGAACAGCCTGAATGTTCTCACGAAAACGGTCATCACTGGCATCAACAACATGTAACAAAATGTCAGCTTCCTGCGTCTCTTGTAATGTTGCCTTGAACGCAGCGACCAAGTCGTGTGGTAGATGACGGATAAAACCTACGGTATCTGCGAGAATTGCAGGCCCGACATCTGCCAAATCAATCTTACGTAGTGTTGGGTCTAGGGTTGCAAACAGTTGGTCTGCCGCATAAACACCAGCACTTGTGATGCGATTGAAAAGTGTTGATTTCCCTGCGTTGGTATAACCAACCAAAGAAATTGTTGGGATTTCAGCTCGATTACGAGCACGTCGTCCTTGTTCACGCTGCTTAGCGACTTTCGCTAAACGACGTAGTATTGCCTTTATACGGTCACGCAACAAACGTCGATCGGTTTCCAGTTGAGTTTCACCTGGACCACGAAGACCAATACCACCTTTCTGCCTTTCAAGGTGAGTCCAACCACGAATCAGTCGAGTAGAGATATGACGAAGCTGAGCGAGCTCAACTTGTAGCTTACCTTCATGAGTTCGCGCACGTTGTGCAAAGATATCTAAGATCAAACCCGTGCGATCAATCACACGACATTTACACAATTGCTCGAGGTTGCGCTCTTGGGCAGGAGAGAGGGAGTGGTTAAAAATCACAATTTCAGCACCGGTTAGCTGAACAGCTTGTGCGATTTCTAGGGCTTTACCTTCTCCAACGTAGTATTTAGGGAGTGGGGATTGTCGGCTACCAGTAATCACTTGTAGCGTTTCTACCCCCGCTGAGGAGACCAGCATTTCACATTCGCTTAGATCTTCCCATTCTCCCTCTTGCGTGAAGTTGATATGAACAAGTACGGCTCGCTCGCCGGATTCATAACGGTCAAACAAGCAACCAACTCCTTATTACAGCGCAAGCTGTACAAATTGAACGATTAATCTTCAGTCTTCTCTGGACGATCAGATGGCGTGCGTTGCTCGCCGCTGTGGTGACTAACTGCGCGAGCAGGTACCACAGTAGAAATCGCATGCTTGTAAACCATTTGGTTTACTGTGTTCTTCAATAAGATCACGAATTGATCGAAAGACTCGATCTGACCTTGCAGCTTAATGCCGTTAACAAGATAGATAGAGACTGGAATGCGCTCACGACGGAGTGCATTTAGGAATGGGTCTTGTAGCGATTGCCCCTTAGCCATTTTATTTTCCTTATTTGTATTTTGTTGTAATTATTTAGCTAGTGGTGCACAAAAAGGTGCGGCCTTTGCATCTGAGCTAAATGAATAAAAAAACTCCGTTGTTATTGAAAGGCTGTGATTTTTAAAAGCCTCAATAACGGATCCTTTCCAGAGTATATTCACGCAAAAGCGATCACATTATACACAGCAATACTAATCAGATGCTATTGCATCTGAAAGAGTTTCTAACGCTTGATCAATGTTTTCGCTATCTAACCAAGTTAAATCATCCCAACTGCGCAACCAGGTGATTTGTCGCTTGGCCAACTGACGGGTTGCACAGACACCACGGAAAACCGCTTCGTCTAAATCACAATTACCGTCTAAATAATCCCACATCTGCCTATAACCAACGCATCGGATCGATGGCAGTTCAGGGTGAAGATCTTCTCTGGCGTACAACGCCTTCATTTCATCTTCAAACCCAGCTTCTATCATCTTCTCGAAACGCAGCTCAATGCGGCGATGGAGTTCAGTCCTTTCCTTGGGAGCTATTGCAAATTGTTTTACACGAAATGGCAGGCTATCGCCTTTCGTTTGAGTTAGCTCTGTTAATGTTTTACCCGAAATTCGGTAAACTTCCAATGCCCTTGAAAGCCTTTGTGGATCATTTGGGTGTATTCTTTCAGCGGATACGGGATCTATCTCTCTTAATTGATCGTGCAATGCCTGCCAACCTTGTTCGATAGATTCCGCTTCAATCTGCTTACGAATCTCTTGATCCGCGGCTGGTAATGGCGATAAACCTTCCAACAATGCTTTGTAGTACAGCATTGTGCCACCAACAAGTAACGGGATTTTGCCTTCCGCTACAATCTTATTCATTTCATTGATCGCATCACGACGAAAATCTGCCGCAGAATACGCTTCGCTTGGATCCAAAATATCAATCAAGCGATGAGGCGCGAGCTCAAGCTCTTCCGCATCCGGTTTAGCGGTACCAATATCCATGTCTTTGTAGATCAATGCCGAATCGACGCTGATGATCTCTACAGGGTATTTCTGACGTAAGCGGATAGCTAAATCTGTTTTTCCTGACGCCGTTGGGCCCATTAAAAACAACGCTAAAGGTAATTTTTCAGTCATGATATTTTGTATTTGCTTCTCTGTTTTAGCGCTTTTTAGCAAAGGGCTTTGTGTCGCGACGTATTCAGCTAAAAAGACAAAGGTCGTCGCGAAAAAATTAAACCGTAAACGCGGCTATAGTCGCTGAAAAGTCGATAGGATTAACAAACTCTGGATCATCTAATGGAAGTAGACCATGCCAAAGTTGTTCTAGTTCCCCAACTAGTTGAACCGCTTCAGATAAAGTGTAGTCGCTTTTTACTTGTGCGGTTTGAATCCCGATCCAGTTGACCAATGATGGCAATAGGTCGTTAGAAACATTAGCCGAGTGTTTATCAACAATCTGAGCGTTTAATGAAGCCGCGTAAGATAACAGATCTGGGATCAAAATTTGTAAGTTTTGCTGCCTTAAAGGAGAAGGCACGCCCATCACCATTACCGCCTCGCTGTTTCGCGCCTTAAGCTCAATCCCCAGTAATGCCAGAGTTTGACTCAGCGCCTTAGCAACTTCGACAAGTTCACTACCCAGCTTAATCGATAAAGGCACCAATAGTGGTTGGCTTTTTAACGCACCACCTCGAGTATCAAGCTGACCAACAACACGCAATAACTCAGCCTTAGCCAAGGAAACCAGCACACTGCCGTTCTTATTGCCCATTACCAGATACTGACGTTCCACAATCGAGACCGCTTTGCCCAAGTCCGTTACAGGTGCTCTTGGCTTTAAATGAACAGGATTCTGTTGAGCAGGCTTAGCTTCTTTATTTTCTTTATTTTCTAAGTTGTCTCTGGTTTCTACTGGTGCCGCATGCTCTTGAGAAAGTGAAGGCTGTACAACTTGCTCATCAAAATCTGGCGTTTTCAGAAGCTCTTTATAGGCTTTCACTTCTCGCTTAGATGGCGCGGGTTCACCATGATGTTGGTGTGGCTCTTTCTCTTTTCTCGGAACAGGTCGAGACTCTATCCACTCTTGGCGAGAGGAACCGGTAAAACTGCTGTCACTAGTAGCCGAGCTTCGGCCAGCTAATGAACTTGGACTGGTTGATGAGCTTGGGCTAATTGATGAAACATAGTGTCGCCCACCATCATTAACGCTGTGTTGAGGCTTATCAAAAGCGTGCTCTGATTCTGCTTTTCTCGGGTAGGCAGGCGTTTGCTCAATAGCGTGTCGCACCCTATCCGAAACTTGGGTTTGATCCGAACTGCTAGGCATTACGCTTTCTGGCTCAGCGAAACTTGCAACACCATCAACTGCAGAGCTCGTACTATCTTGCTGATGATGAATCACTTCTGACTGATGAAAAGCCGACTGATTGATTGGTGCAGCATCGATCTGCTTGCTCTGTGCTAAACCATCACTCAATGCTTGGTAAATAAAGTCATGCACAAGGCGCGCTTGATGAAAACGCACTTCATGTTTTGCAGGGTGGACATTCACGTCCACCTGATGTGGGTCGAGTTCAATGAACAACACATACGTCGCGAATTGGTCTGGACGCAGGCTGGTTTCGTAGCTTTGACGAATCGCATGATTGATCAGCTTGTCACGCATCATACGACCATTCACATAGCAGTATTGCAGGTCGCTTTGTTGTCTTGCTCCTTCTGGCGTGGTGATCCAGCCATGAAGTTTTAGGCCTTGATGCTCAAGTTCGATCTTAAGCATATGACGAACAAAAGGATTGCCACATACCGCAGCGATGCGCTTTTCTGCTTGAACTTGTGTTTTTGCAGCGCGGTACTGACGAATCATCTTGCCGTTATGACGAAGGTTGATCGTCACATCAAAACGACTCAATGCGATGCGTTTAAGCAACTCATCAATATGGGTGAATTCAGTTTTCTCGGTGCGTAAGAATTTGCGGCGTGCTGGCGTATTGAAGAACAGATCCAACACCTCAACCGAAGTACCAATTGGGTGTGCTGCTGGCTGCAGTTTTACCTGCATATCACGACCTTCACTGTGTGCTGCCCAAGCTTGATCTTGAGTGGCAGGGCGTGAAGTCATGGTCAAGCGCGCAACCGAGCTAATACTCGCCAGCGCTTCACCACGGAAACCGAGGCTGACGATCGCCTCTAGGTCATCAAGAGTGTGGATTTTGGAGGTAGCATGACGACTCAGTGCCAAGGCAAGCTCATCTTTTACGATGCCTTTACCATTGTCACGAACGCGGATCATCTTGGCGCCACCTTTCTCGATATCAATATCGATACGTGTCGCACCAGAATCCAAACTGTTCTCAACCAACTCTTTTACAACAGAAGCGGGTCTTTCTACCACCTCACCCGCTGCGATTTGGTTAGCTAACCGAGCTGGCAGTATTTTGATCGTCATATTTATAGCTACCTTACTGCCATTGATGGAAACGCTGCTACGTTTGCACTAGTTCTTATTTTTTATCATTGATATACCTGAAGCTGTTTAGCATTCCCAAGACTACTTGTGAGGAATAATCAACACTTGGCCGATAGCTAGACTGTCAGATCTTAGCTTATTCGCTTGGCGAATGCTGTTGACGCTCACGCCGTATTTCGAAGCTATCTTGCCAAGGTAATCACCTCTTGCAACTTTGTGTTTGCGCAGAGGAACATCTTTAACTTCAACCGTAATACGTAATTTTTGGCCTACTCTCACCGTCTCTGATTTCAAACGGTTCTCACGTTTAATATCAGCCACCGACACTTTATAGCGGCTGGCGATCTTACCTAGGTACTCTCCAGACTTAACCGTGTGAGTGATGGTCTTAGTTTGAACCGCACTGCTTGATGATGAAGTTGAAGCACTGCCTGGAATCTTAAGTACTTGACCAATTGCTAGGCTGCTCGATTTCAGATTGTTGAACTTCATCAACGTCTGTGTCGACGTACCATACTTGCTCGCAATCACAGACAAAGACTCACCACGAGAGACTTTATGTTGGCTCACGCTGCCCGTTGATGACGTTGCGTTAGACAAGATAATCCCTTCAGGCGGGTTAGCCTTCAAATACTTAACCACCGCTTTAGTCACTGCTCGTGCCAATTTATCTTGGTGCGAACGTTGGAAAAGAAGCTTCTCTTCCGTCGGATTCGAAATAAAACCTGTCTCTACCAGTACTGATGGGATCTGTGGTGAACGTAATACGGCTAAGCTGGTGTTAATCGGCTTGCTATTGTGCAGTTTCGCAACCTTACCCATTTCAGACAGAATTGCCGTTGCCAGTTTGTAGCCCTCTTTTTGAGAGTGGCTAAACTGCAAATCAAGCAGGGTTTGGTTTACGTTCTTATCATCAATATTGCTTGTGAACGCTGCACCGCTACCACCAAGCAATTCAGACTGTTTCTCTTTATTCTCAATCCAACGAGAGATCTCTGTATTTGCGCGTCGAGTGTTCAATACAAACACTGAACCACCTCTTGGTTGAGGCGTCGTAAAGGCGTCGGCGTGAATAGAGATCAACAGGTGAGCTTCATTCTCTCGAGCAATCGCAACACGTCGATTCAGGTTCACAAAGTAATCAGCATTACGAGTCATACGAGTTTTGATCCCCGGGACCGCATTCAGTTGAGCTGCTAACTTCTTAGAAATACTCAGAGTCGCGTCTTTTTCGTATTTACGCGTAGGACCAATCGAACCTGGGTCTTCACCACCGTGGCCAGGATCAATCACAATTAGAATATCTTTCTGGCGCTTAACCTGATTAATGTTCTTACTTACCGTTGGCTTACTCGGTGTCGATGTCGCTTTACTTGCCGCACCATGAGGTAAGTCGATCACCAAACGGTGTCCATACTGACCACCTGGGGTCGGGCTCAGTTTGAATAATTCTGCTTTAGACGACTTCTTTAACTCAAAAACCAAGCGATAGGTGTTTTTGTCTGGCGGTGAGCTCTTACGAATCTTAGATAGAACAGGGCTGTCTTTCACCTCGACCGGTAACTTAGTCGCAAGACTGGTATTTTTTAAATCAACCACTAAGCGACTCGGGCTACTCAGGGTGAAATAGCTAAAGTCCGCTTCTGATTTTAAGTCGATAACCACACGAGTTTCTTCTGGAGAAGGCCAAACCCTTAAACTTTTCAGTGAGTTTGCAGAAACAAGTGAAGAAAACAGTATAGAAAAAACAGCAGCCATCATGGCCACTGTTGAAATAAGGCGTTTAGAAATCAACATAACTCCAACTGACTAAGTAAGCGCTGTCCGTATTCACTATTAGCGGTTAAAGAAACAACACGGTGATCGTCTTGGTAACGAATATCAATATCCAAATCGGCTTCTGGTAGCATCCCATAACCTTTCTCAGGCCACTCAACCAAACAGATAGCATCCGGCGTAAAATAGTCACGAATTCCCATAAACTCGAGTTCTTCAGGATCGGCTAGGCGGTAAAGATCAAAATGATACACCTGCCAATCTGCAAGTTGATAAGGTTCAACTAGAGTATACGTTGGGCTTTTTACATTTCCTTGATGACCAAGTGCTTTTACAAAGCCGCGACTAAACGTCGTTTTACCTGCGCCAAGATCACCATGCAGATAAATCGTTGTCTGCTGTGAGCAAAGATTAGAAAGCTCCGTTCCTAGTTGAATCGTTGCTTGTTCATCTTTCAAAGTAAATTGTTTAGTGCTCATGAATACGTTCTCTAAAAATCGATCGTTGACTATATAAAAATCAAAAGAACAAGAATAGTAAACCGTGATGCTTTTGGGAGACAAGCACTCAAGTGTAAGTTCTATGAAAAATACTGATCAAAACGCGTCTGTTCTGGTCAACACCACTAAGATCCGTTAAGATCCGCCCCCATTTTTGCCGAACCTAATTTTAATTAGCCTTATCTCTAATTGTAAAACAGAGAAAATAAGAAATAAGCCATGAATCTAGACCATCTTGCTGAAAAAATTAAAATCTGGGGAAAAGAGCTGGGCTTTCAAAAAGTTGGCATCTGCGATGTTGATTTAAGTGAACACGAAGCCCCTCTTCAAGCATGGCTAGATGCAGGCAACCACGGCGAAATGGATTGGATGGCTCGACATGGGATGATGCGTGCACGTCCTGATGAACTTCACCCAGGCACAATTCGAGTGATCAGCGCTCGAATGAACTACCTACCACCAGAAGCTCAGTTCGCCTCTAACCTAAGCGATACCACTCAAGGCTACATCAGCCGCTATTCTTTAGGCCGCGACTATCACAAATTGTTCCGTAACCAGTTGAAAAAGCTAGGACAAAGAATTGAAAAAGAGGTCGAGGGTTTAGACTCACGCCCTTTCGTCGATTCAGCGCCCATTTTGGAAAGACCACTCGCTCAAAAAGCAGGGTTGGGCTGGACAGGTAAACACTCATTAATTCTTGATAAAGACGCTGGCTCTTGGTTCTTTCTAGGGGAGCTGTTGGTTAACATCCCTCTTCCCACGGATGAACCCAGTGTTGATGAGTGCGGCAAATGCACCGCATGTATCACTTCTTGCCCAACGGGTGCCATTATTGCTGATGGCGTGGTTGATGCGCGCAAATGTATTTCGTACTTAACCATTGAATATGATGGTGTGATCCCTGAAGAGTATAGAGATGCCATTGGTAACCGTATCTACGGTTGCGATGATTGTCAGTTAGTTTGCCCGTGGAATCGTCATGCCGAACTCACAGAGCAAACAGACTTTCACCGCAGAGAAGATTTCCAAGAAGCCGATCTGGTTTCACTTTCAAGTTGGGACGAAGCAACCTTCCTAAAGAAAATGGAAGGCTCAGCAATCAGACGTATCGGCCACACCCAGTGGTTACGCAATATCTTTGTTGCGATGGGCAATGCACCATTTCAACAACGCATTATTGAAACCCTGGAGTCTCATCAAGGCAAAAACGAAATGCTTGATGTGCATATTGAGTGGGCTTTGAATAAACAACTACAGCAGTTACCCAAAGCTAGCAGTGTGCAAGAAGATAGCTCTACGCAGAAAAATAGCTGTGTGCAAAAAAGTAACAGCAAAATCTCCACCAAAAAGCACAGACTGATACGTATAGTAGAGAAAGGACTACCAAGAGACGCTTAACGCTTTATATACCAATATATGGCAAGCGAGCCCCCACTAACAGTCCAACATTTAAGACAACTCGTTGCACATAATTTTAGAACAATGTTTGACCTTGTTCTCAATTCTAACAATGTGGAAAAAATTCAGAACTCTCGTAAACTTCCGACACCCGAGCAAAGTTAAACACAGTACCGATAAATGATTAAGATCAAAAAACAACAAGTTAACGATCTTTTATTAAATCCAAGATAGGCATCCAACTTGATAAAAAACAACAAGTTACGAACGCTGCAATTCATCTAATATATTGAAAACAAGAAAGATCTTTTAGGGATAGGTAAAGAATTAAGCCTGAAACAACTTTATCAACCAAGTTATCCACACCTAACATTTTGTGGATAAGTCTGTTTATAGATGTGAAAAACCTCAAGTGTCTGCTTCAGAGACCTGATATTTACTAGCATTCCAGTTGCTAAGAAAAATTTAAGACAAAAAAATATCCACCATGATGGAGGATTATTTGCTTTTTTGGGGGGATTATGCTTCGCAGCATTAAAGAAAGAGCGTGACCTTTGTGGTCGCCTTTAAACACAGAGGTTTAAAGTATTTATTAGCTTTTTTAGAAGAAAGCTGGAGCGATACATCGGGTTCGAACCGATGACCTCAACCTTGGCAAGGTTGCGCTCTACCAACTGAGCTAGTATCGCATAAGTTAACCGCTATCGCGTTTAACTGTAATGTGGTTGCGGGAGCCGGATTTGAACCGACGACCTTCGGGTTATGAGCCCGACGAGCTACCAAACTGCTCCATCCCGCGTCCGGATGCATCAATTAAGTTGATGATTCTTTAAATTGGAGCGATACATCGGGTTCGAACCGATGACCTCAACCTTGGCAAGGTTGCGCTCTACCAACTGAGCTAGTATCGCATAAGTTAACCGCTATCGCGTTTAACTGTAATGTGGTTGCGGGAGCCGGATTTGAACCGACGACCTTCGGGTTATGAGCCCGACGAGCTACCAAACTGCTCCATCCCGCGTCCGAATGCATTATTTAAGTTAATGACTCTGTTCTCTAAAAAGAGAGAATTTGGAGCGATACATCGGGTTCGAACCGATGACCTCAACCTTGGCAAGGTTGCGCTCTACCAACTGAGCTAGTATCGCATTAGTTAGTCGCTGCTCTTACTGCCTTGGGCAACAGATAGCGCTTAACTGTAATGTGGTTGCGGGAGCCGGATTTGAACCGACGACCTTCGGGTTATGAGCCCGACGAGCTACCAAACTGCTCCATCCCGCGTCCGGACGCATCAATTAAGTTGATGATTCTTCCCTCTCTCTTCGAAAAGAAAGTGGAGCGATACATCGGGTTCGAACCGATGACCTCAACCTTGGCAAGGTTGCGCTCTACCAACTGAGCTAGTATCGCATTAGTTAATCGCTGCTCTTACTGCCTTGGACAACAGATAGCGCTTAACTGTAATGTGGTTGCGGGAGCCGGATTTGAACCGACGACCTTCGGGTTATGAGCCCGACGAGCTACCAAACTGCTCCATCCCGCGTCCGAATGCATTGTTTAAGACAATGAGACTAAACCATTTTCATTCTGAGCAAAGCTCTAAGAATAGAATTTGGAGCGATACATCGGGTTCGAACCGATGACCTCAACCTTGGCAAGGTTGCGCTCTACCAACTGAGCTAGTATCGCATTAGTTATTCGCTGCTCTTACTGCCTTGGGCAACAGATAGCGCTTAACTGTAATGTGGTTGCGGGAGCCGGATTTGAACCGACGACCTTCGGGTTATGAGCCCGACGAGCTACCAAACTGCTCCATCCCGCGTCCGAATGCATTGTTTAAGACAATGAGACTAAACCATTTTCATTCTGAGCAAAGCTCTAAGAATAGAATTTGGAGCGATACATCGGGTTCGAACCGATGACCTCAACCTTGGCAAGGTTGCGCTCTACCAACTGAGCTAGTATCGCATTAGTTATTCGCTGCTCTTACTGCCTTGGGCAACAGATAGCGCTTAACTGTAATGTGGTTGCGGGAGCCGGATTTGAACCGACGACCTTCGGGTTATGAGCCCGACGAGCTACCAAACTGCTCCATCCCGCGTCCGGATGCATTGTTTAAGACAATGAGACTAAACCATTTTCATCTTCAGCATAAAGCGTGAGAGAGAATTTGGAGCGATACATCGGGTTCGAACCGATGACCTCAACCTTGGCAAGGTTGCGCTCTACCAACTGAGCTAGTATCGCATTAGTTAGTCGCTGCTCATACTGCCTTGGGCAACAGATAGCGCCTAACTGTAATGTGGTTGCGGGAGCCGGATTTGAACCGACGACCTTCGGGTTATGAGCCCGACGAGCTACCAAACTGCTCCATCCCGCGTCCGGATGCATTGTTTAAGACAATGAGACTAAACCATTTTCATCTTCAGCATAAAGCGTGAGAGAGAATTTGGAGCGATACATCGGGTTCGAACCGATGACCTCAACCTTGGCAAGGTTGCGCTCTACCAACTGAGCTAGTATCGCATTATAAAAGGTCTTTCACCTTTCGATTACCGCTTTCGCCGTAACCTACAAATTGGAGCGATACATCGGGTTCGAACCGATGACCTCAACCTTGGCAAGGTTGCGCTCTACCAACTGAGCTAGTATCGCAATCTGAAAACGTCTTTCTCCGTTCAGGGCTGCGAATTATAAGAGCATTTTTTTGTGATGCAAGTCCTTAATGCAAAATTACGAAACTTTTTACTCAACTGCTGTAAAAGCACACAGATTTGCAAAAAAAACGGCTCTTATGTCCCTGAAAAGTTAGATAAACGTGATCATTTTATTCGACTAGATGTTAATAATCGTTTTTCGGTAGTACTGCAGCTCGGCGATCGACTCTCGAATATCGTCTAACGCAAGGTGACTTCCCGACTTAGAAAAACCATCTAACACTTCAGGTTTCCAACGACGAGTCAGCTCTTTCAGAGTGCTTACGTCAACATAGCGGTAGTGGAAGTACTCTTCTAACTCTGGCATGTGCTTGTATAGGAAACGACGGTCTTGACCAATGCTGTTGCCACAAATTGGTGACTTACCTTTTGGTACCCATTTTTCAAGAAACTCAATGGTTTGTTGGATGGCATCTTGCTCTGAAACCGTGCTTTCTTGAATTCGCTTCACGAGGCCGCTGCCAGTGTGAGTCGTTGTACACCACTCGTCCATCTTGTCCAATTCACTCTGAGGTTGGTGAATAGCCAAAACAGGTCCTTCAGCCAGGATGTTAAGCTCACTATCAGTAACGATAGTAGCAATTTCAATGATTTTATGAGTTTCAGGATCAAGTCCTGTCATCTCTAGATCAACCCAAATAAGGTTCTGATCGCTAAAGGACATAAGGCGTCGCCTATTTGTTTATGTGTAAAAGAGGTACTATACCCAAATAACTATACTCAAACTAGCTTTAGGACCATCGAAATCACGTGGTACCAGCAACATCCTGTTTGAGTCCCCAATCATCAAGTTAGATGTGTTAAGTGAAAAATTGTGGCTAAAAAAAAGAAGTTAACCAAAGGTCAAGTACGTCGTGTACGTAGCAACCAGAACAAGCGACTCAAGAAAGAAGATTCTATCCAATGGGATGAGAACATGCTTGGCGGAACCAAAAGCGGACTCGTGATTACGCGCTTTGGCCAACATGCTGATATCGAAGATCTTGAAACTAACGAAGTTCATCGTTGTAACTTACGCCGTAGTATCGAGACTTTAGTTTCTGGTGACCGAGTGACTTGGCGCGCAGGCTTAGAATCAATGGCCGGTATTTCTGGCGTTGTGGAAGCGGTTGAGCCGAGAACTTCAATGCTGACTCGCCCTGATTACTACGATGGCCTAAAGCCAGTAGCTGCGAACGTCGACCAAATGGTTATCGTATCGGCTGTGCTACCAGAGCTATCACTTAATATTATCGACCGTTACCTAATTGCTTCAGAAACGGTAAACATCGCGCCGCTTGTTGTACTGAACAAGGTCGATCTACTGACTGATGAGCAGATTGCTGAATACCGTGAAACACTTAAAGAGTACGAGAAGATCGGCTATAAAGTGATGTTCGTGAGTAAAGAGTCTGGCTACGGCATCAAAGAGCTGGAAGCTGAACTCAAAGACCGTATCAACATCTTTGTTGGTCAATCGGGTGTGGGTAAATCAAGCCTAGTGAATGCATTAATGCCTACGCTAGACATTGAAGAAGGCGAAGTCTCTGAGAACTCAGGTCTTGGTCAGCACACAACCACGGCAGCTCGTTTATACCACTTCCCTTCTGGTGGTGATCTGATTGATTCACCAGGAGTGCGTGAATTCGGCCTATGGCACCTAGAGGCCGACGAAATCACTGAAGCCTTTATCGAGTTCAAGCCTTACCTTGGCGGTTGTAAGTTCCGTGACTGTAAACACATTGATGACCCAGGCTGCATCCTGCGCGAAGCGGTAGAAAACGGAAAGATCAGTCGATTACGTTTCGACAACTACCACCGCATCATTGAAAGCATGGCGAGTAACAAAGATAACCGTCAGTATTCACGCAACAAAAAAGCCGATCTCTAATCGCGTTTTTGTGAACAAATGTGTGCATTTACTGACAATTGGCGCGAATTTAAGTAACATCTCGCGCCCTAAACCGTCATCGACAGATTTAATTGAAAAACAATTAGCATTGGAAAATTAATACAATGGATAAGATTAAAGTTGGATTGCAGTACTGGATTCCACAACATGGATTAACTCGCCTAGTCGGCAAACTTGCGTCTGCTAAAGCGGGCGGCTTAACGACAGCGATCATCAACTGGTTCATCAAGCAATACAAAGTGAACATGGATGAAGCTCTGCATAGCGATCCAAAACACTTTAAAACATTCAATGAATTCTTCGTGCGTGAATTGAAAGAAGGCATGCGTCCTATCGCTGAAGGTGAGTCTGTTATTGTTCACCCTGCAGATGCACGTGTGAGCCAATTTGGCCCAATTACTGACGGTCAACTGATTCAAGCGAAAGGCCATAACTACTCAGCTCGCGAGCTATTGGGTGGTGATGCTGCGCTAGCGGATGAATTTAAAGACGGTGAATTCGCAACGCTTTACCTGTCTCCAAGTGATTACCACCGCGTGCACATGCCATGCGACGGCACACTGCGCCAGATGATCTACGTTCCAGGTGACCTTTTCTCAGTTAACCCGTTAACGGCAGAAAACGTTCCAAACCTATTCGCACGTAATGAGCGTGTCGTTTGTATCTTCGATACGGAATTTGGCCCAATGGCACAAGTGCTGGTTGGCGCAACGATCGTAGGTAGCATCGAGCAAGTATGGGCAGGTACCATCACCCCACCTCGTGGTAACTCGGTTTACAAATGGGATTACCCTGCACAAGGTGACAAAGCAATCATCTTGAAGAAAGGCGAAGAGATGGGCCGCTTTAAGCTTGGTTCAACCGTTATCAACCTGTTCGCTAAAGATGCGATCAAGTTTGACGACACTATGCAAAATGGCGAGAAAACGGTTCTTGGTACACCTTTCGCGCACATTGCTGGCAAAGAAGCGCAAGCAAATGACGATGTTGTTACCGATTCTGCTGAGAACACTGACCAAGCTTAACAATTTGAGTTAACTCATTTAAGCTTTCAAGGCGCGTTACTTTTTCTATTTCAGAGAAGAAACCGCCTTTTTCTTAACTCTACCGATTCATTTGCTACTCAAGCTCTAACAACTCAATCTTTCAAACCCTGCCCAGCCACCTGCTGCTTCTCACTCTTGTCTCTAATTGCCCAGATAAAAGATTGACCAAAAACAAAACAACTGTCGAAACCTTAAACAACTTTTTGATTTTCCAACCCGTCTCCAAGTACCAGAAATCCAGATAACTTACTCTATTTGAAGATATTTTATTTATAGGGTCTTTGTACATGCCTAAACTCAATGTTGGCGTTCTGGTCAAGCTGTTGATTTGTTTTGCGATTCCCTTAGGCGTGTTATTCATGCCGATAGATTCAATACCAATCGATGATCTCACGCTGATTCAACACCGCCTGTTGGCGATATTCTTATTAGCAGCCCTGCTGTGGGTGCTTGAACCTGTTCCGGTATTCGCCACTTCCATTTTGATCATTGCGCTTGAACTAGTGATGATATCTGACAAAGGTTTACACCTATTTAGAAATCCACCAGCGGGGCACGATCTCGGTGAGTTAATCAAATATACCGACATCTTCGGTGCATTTTCGTCACCAATCATCATCCTTTTCATGGGTGGTTTTGCTCTTGCGATATCCGCATCCAAGTATGAACTCGATAACAACCTAGCTCGAGTGCTACTTAAACCATTTGGTACAGAACCGCGCTTCATTATGCTCGGCTTAATGCTGATCACCGCCGTGTTCTCAATGTTCATGTCAAATACCGCAACGACGGTAATGATGCTTGCGCTGCTCGGCCCTATCGTGGCATCTGCACCAAAAGGCGATATGGGTATCAAAGCGCTCGTGTTGTGTATTCCAATTGCTGCCAATACTGGCGGTATCGCAACCCCAATCGGTACACCGCCCAATGCCATCGCGCTGCAATACCTAACGGGTGAAAATACCATCGACTTCCTCAGCTGGATGATGATGGGCTTACCCTTTGTGATCATCCAACTCACCATCGCTTGGTTTCTTCTACAAAAACTCTTCCCTTCTAAAGAAAGAAACATGGTGCTCAAGCTTGATGGACAATTTAGAAAGAGCTGGCGAGCGATTGTGGTTTACATCACCTTCGCTGCGACAATCTTATTGTGGATGACCACCAAACTGCACGGCATGAACACCTATGTCGTGTCTATCATTCCACTGGCTGTGTTTACGCTCACTGGCATCATGGGCAAAGAAGAGCTCAAGCTGATTAACTGGGATGTGTTGTGGCTGGTCGCAGGTGGTATTGCGATTGGTATTGGCTTAGATAAAACAGGCTTAGCCGCTGCACTCGCACACGCAATTGACTATGAATCGCTCTCACCTGCAGCTGTGGTACTGACATTGTCTATCGTGTGTTGGTTAATGGCGAACTTCATGTCAAACACTGCGACGGCCAACTTGCTGATGCCGATAGCCGCTGCAATTGGTGCTTCCATGGAAAGCCTAGTTGCGATTGGTGGTCTGCAAGGCTTGCTGGTTGTGGTCGCCTTCTCTGCGTCACTTGGCATGATTCTGCCCGTATCGACACCACCAAACTCACTGGCCTACTCGACCGGGCTTATCGAAAGCAAAGACATGGCGAAGATGGGCATCATCTTAGGTATTTTGGGCTTGCTGATGGTTTACCTCGCCCTGTTTATCATCACCTAGTAAGCGTTAACGCTCCCCTTTAATCCTAACTAAAGCGCTGAATGTAAATTTGGCGCTTTTTTCGATCTATACCACTCCACCTCAAGCAATTAAATGACATTTCAATCAATAGGTAACTGTGATATTACTTCACTGTTTTACAAAAAGCAGAGTAAATATATTTAGAATTTATGATTTTAAACACAGTCATTCAACTTAAGACAGCGGCACTATACGCCAATCAAAGACACATCAATTCATTATTAAGTACGTCAACGTAGTTAGGTTTTGTCTAATCAGAGAGGAATGGACCTTGAGACATACGATTAAATTTAAAATTCAGATCGCAATTGCGGTCATTATTGCCGTCGTGAGTGGCGCTCAAGCCTGGATATCGGTTAATCAACTGACTCAAGAAACTGAAGTCGCGATCAACCAAGAAATGAGAAATGTCAGTGCTGGCACGACGAATTATATTGCCGATTGGCTCTCGACTCGCAGCGATATGATGCTTGCTAATGAACCGACCATTTCAAGCAACAGTAACTCTGACCGCGAGTTGCTAATCACCAAACAAGCTGGACAATTCTTGTCTGTTTATGCCGGATTCAGCGACGGCACTATCGCGTATGGCGACAAAGGTGAAGATTGGCCAGCAGGCTACGACCCACGCACCCGCCCTTGGTATAAAGATGCCAACGCAACATCAGACCTCGTCATTACTGAACCTTATCAAGACTTTGACGGCAGCATTGTCATCAGCTTTGCAAAAGCATTCAATAGCGATAGACAAGGTGTCCTCGCGGCAGATTTAACTGTGACCAGCATTATCGACACCGTGCTGAACGTGAAACTCGATAACGATGGCTTTGCGTTTTTAATCGATGGTAACAACAACATCGTTGCCTACAGTGATGAAGAGCTAAGTCAGAAACCACTAACCAGTTTGAACCCAGAACTAACGGCCAATAAGGTGTCGCAACTGATCCAAGGCCAAATGATCACCACGCTAACTTGGCCTGGCCAAGGGGATAAAATGGTCTATATTGCCAATGTCCCGAATACCGATTGGTCACTGGGTATTGTTATCGATAAGGAAATGGCATTTTCTGCGGTCTCTGACGCGATTCAATTTATCTCCCTGACTTCTTTGATTTTGTACATCGTGATTTCGATTGCGAGCACAATGGTGATCAACCGCCTACTTTCCCCACTACAAACCTTATCAGAAGCACTGACTCAGCTGGCTCAAGGCAGAGGCGACCTCACTCAGCGTATTGATATCACGCGTATGGATGAGATTGGCAAACTTGCCGAGCTTGTAAACCAGTTCTTAAGCCAGATGCAAAGCATGTTGAAGGGCGTGATAGAGCACAGCCACGATCTCAACAATCATGCAGAAAAAGCCAATCAACTGGCTACCCAATCATCCATTCGAGTTGAGAATCAGCAAAACGATATCAATCAAATAGCGACCGCGATTCATGAGATGTCAGCCACGGCAGCTGAAGTGGCTAGCCATGCCGAACTCACAGCCTCCGCCTCTCAAGCGTCAGCCACCGCTTGTAACGAAGGCCAAGAGGTCATCCAACAAAACCGCGATGCGATTACTGGTCTTGCAACTCAAGTTGAAGACGCTGCCAATGTTATTCGAGAACTGGAAAACAACGCGCAAAGCATCAACCAGATCCTGTCCACCATTCAAGGCATTGCCGAACAAACCAATCTATTGGCATTAAATGCTGCAATTGAAGCGGCTCGTGCAGGTGAACAAGGTCGTGGGTTTGCGGTTGTCGCCGATGAAGTGCGAGTGCTTAGCCAAAGAACGCATGGCTCGACCGAAGAAATCCGCGTGATGATTGATACGTTACAGAAGAATACCGAACATGCCGTTGAAAGCATGACCACCAGCACCCAACTGGCAGAGAACAGCGTTGGCTTCGCAGAGCAAGCTCATGGCAGCCTCTCTAAAATCACCCAAGCGATCACTGAAATCAACGATATGGCGCTGCAAATAGCGAGTGCTGCCGAAGAGCAACGCGCAGTAAGCGAAGACATCAGTCGTAATACGCAAGGAATCAAGGATGCCTCCGACGATCTTGCACAACAAGCTGAAAGCAGCCGCAATAGCTCAAATGAAATGAGTAACGCTGCCGAGTCGATGCGCCGAGATGTGGAGCGCTTTAAGGTATAACTCATCTCAAGCAACATAAGTTAAACCTCACCACCGAGCGGCAGGTGACGTAAACCGATAACTGAAACAAAGTGACTCTTTTCACAAGAATCACTTTGTTCTCAGTCCGGTTTAATGCATATTGATGAGCTAATTTATCCCAGACACAAGGATGTTATTCAGATGGGATTCGAATGGCTGGCTCTTGCTGCCGCTTTTCTTTGGGCTATCGCGAGCCTGATGTCAGTAAAGCCTGCTCAACACTTAGGTTCTTTCGCCTATAGCCGTTGGCGCATGGGTTGCACTGCTATCATCTTATCGAGCATGGCTTGGTTTACTGGTGGCTGGTCAACGGTCGAAGCAGACCTAGTCACGCCGATGATGCTGTCTGGGCTAATTGGCATCTTCATTGGTGATACCGCCCTATTTGCTTGTTTGAACAGAATGGGACCGCGCCAAGCAGGTTTGCTGTTCTCTTGTCACGCCGTGTTCTCGACAATTCTTGGTTACTTCCTATTTAGCGAAAGCATGACTTCGGTGGAGCTGATTGGCTCGGCTTTGGTGTTCAGTGGTGTATTAACCGCGATATTCTTTGGTCGTCGAGGACAAGCCAACAACCAACTCGAAACCATCAAGGGCACCGTGTGGATTGGTGTAGCTCTCGGAATCACAGCGGCTATCTGCCAAGCCTTGGGCGGTATTATTGCAAAACCCGTGATGCAAACCAGCATAGACCCTGTTGCCGCTTCAGCGATTCGTATGATCACCGCTTTTGTTGCTCACTCCGCATTTCGTCTAACTGGCGCTAAGCTCTCACGCGCAATTAACCCGATGAATGGTCAAATATTCGCGATTACCGCAGTGAACGGCTTTCTTGCTATGGCGGTGGGAATGACGCTGATCTTGTATGCACTGCAAGAAGGAAATGTCGGCATGGTTGCTCTGTTGTCTTCAACCACACCTATCATGTTGTTACCAATACTTTGGCTGTACACCAAACAGAGACCAAATGCCTACGCTTGGATCGGTGCCATTGTTGCCGTAGTGGGTACTGGTATTCTAGTAAGATAGTGGTACTGGGATTCAAGTCAGTTAGTCAAACAGTAAGTAAGACTAACTGAACAGAGAGCTAAGAACGTGGGAAAGGAAAAGCCGTCACGTCATCGATGTGGTCATAACCTAACGCCAGCATGATCAGACGATCAATACCTAAAGCAACACCCGCACAGTCTGGTAAGCCCGCTTTTAATGCCTCAATCAAGTGATGGTCAATCGGTTGAGGCGATAAGCCCATCTCAATACGTTTGGCATTGTCATCTTCAAAGCGCTTGAGCTGCTCTTGTGGTTTATCTAGCTCATGGAAGCCGTTTGCTAACTCGATGCCTTTGAAATACACCTCAAAGCGATCCGCCACTCGCGAATCCTCAGGATTAATCTTAGCCAATGCCGCTTGTGAAGCCGGAAAGTCATAAACAAACGCAGGGACTTGTTGCCCTATTTTGGCTTCAACCCCAATACTAAACAGCAACTGCAGCAAGGTATCACGATCTTCTTCAGGGTCAGCTATATCGCTGAGCCCAAGTTTTGCTGCGGCTTGCTTTAGCGTAGCCATCGAATCTTCCAGGGGACACACACCTAACACGTCAATAAAGGCTTGTTGGTAAGTCATTCGCTCTGCTGAGCCCGATTTAAGTACCTGCTGTAACAGCAAATCCATTTCATCCATCAGGTCATGGTGATCAAAGCCAACGCGATACCACTCCAACATGGTGAACTCAGGGTTGTGGTAACGGCCATTTTCTTCGTTACGGAAAGACTTACAAATTTGGTAAATACAGCCACTGCCCGCCGCTAATAGACGTTTCATATGAAACTCAGGGCTAGTCATAAAGAACAGAGGCTGACCGTGCGCATAACCCGGCCCTACGAATTCAGTTTTGAAAGTATGCAAATGCACGTCCGTCACCGTGGCGTGGCTCATCGCAGGCGTATCCACTTCCATCACGTTTCGCTCAACAAAGAACTGACGAATTTGATTAAGGATATCAGCACGTTGCTTTAACTGTTTAATGGTTGCGGCCGGTTGCCATGTAGAGTGCATTATTGAGTTCCATATTACTGAATTCTAGGCGACGAAAATTACCACCTTTCATCGCTTTTGTAAGCTTCTATCTTTCTATTCGTGAAAGCAAAATGTTGTTTTAATGAAGCCAGAAAATTACGTTCTACAATACAATTATCAATACAGATTTCACATCAACATTGATAACAAAAATCATACTCAACAAGCCGTTAACACCCACCCTGTGGGTTAAACGTTATCAACAATTCATTGCCGTGATTGCAGTCACATAACCTATAATTTCTATGCCTCCATATGCATTACCGACCTAAAAACCCAAATGCATCAACTTTTCGAATACCTTCCTCTCTTACACTGAACCTACCACTTAAGGCTTAGGGGTGATAAACGGTTGATGCCGTTTAAGTACTCTCTAAATGCTTTTTATAATAACAAGCGGAATACTCCGCATCACACTGGAGAATAACTGTGAAGACAATTACCACAGATATCGCAGTCATCGGCGCAGGCGGCGCTGGTCTTCGTACAGCAATTGCAGCAGCTGAAGCTAATCCTGAATTGGAAGTAGCACTGATTTCTAAAGTTTACCCAATGCGTTCGCACACGGTGGCAGCAGAAGGCGGTTCAGCAGCGGTAATTAAAGACGAAGATAGCCTAGATAACCACTTCAACGATACTGTTGGCGGTGGCGACTGGCTATGTGAACAGGATGTTGTTGAATACTTTGTTGAAAACTCGACTCGCGAAATGATCCAAATGGAACAATGGGGCTGCCCATGGAGTCGTAAAGAAAACGGTGAAGTAAACGTACGCCGATTCGGCGGTATGAAGGTAGAGAGAACGTGGTTCGCAGCGGATAAAACCGGCTTCCACATGCTTCATACTCTGTTCCAGACTTCGATGAAGTACGACACAATCAAACGATTTGATGAGTACTTTGTGGTGGACCTTCTCGTAGAAAACCAGAGCGGCGTTGAAGATGGCGAAGTACAAGGCCTAATCGCGATTCACATGTCTGAAGGTGAACTTGTTACGATCAAAGCGAAATCTGTTGTGTTAGCAACGGGTGGCGCAGGTCGTGTTTACCACTGCAATACCAACGGCGGCATCGTAACGGGCGACGGTATGGCAATGGCTTATCGCCACGGTGTGCCACTGCGTGATATGGAGTTCGTTCAATACCACCCAACAGGCCTACCGGGCACTGGCATCTTGATGACCGAAGGTTGTCGTGGTGAAGGCGGTATCATCGTCAACAAGAACGGCTACCGTTACCTACAAGATTACGGCATGGGCCCTGAAACTCCAGTGGGCGAGCCGAAGAACAAATACATGGAACTGGGTCCTCGTGACAAAGTTTCTCAAGCATTCTGGCACGAGCAGCAGAAAGGCAACACCATCAAGCACCCACTTGGTGATGTCGTACACCTTGACCTTCGCCACCTTGGTGAAGAGTACCTGCAAGAGCGTCTTCCGTTCATCTGTGAGCTTGCAAAAGCGTACGTAAACGTCGACCCAGCAAAAGAGCCAATCCCGATTCGCCCGACCGTTCACTACACCATGGGTGGTATTGAAACTAACGGTACCTGTGAAACTCGCATTAAAGGCCTATTCGCTGTTGGTGAATGTGCTTCAGTTGGTCTGCACGGTGCAAACCGCCTAGGTTCTAACTCTCTGGCTGAGTTCGTGGTATTTGGCCGCGTTGCTGGTGAAGAAGCGGTGAAACGCGCTGCTGAATTCAAAGGCTGGAACGAAGAGTCTATCGCTAAGCAAGTGAAAGCGGTTGAAGATCGCATCGCAGGCATCTTGGCTCAAGAAGGCGACGAGAACTGGGCTGATATCCGTACTGAAATGGGTCACACCATGGAAGCGGGTTGTGGTATCTACCGTCAAGAAGACTTGATGCAAAAGACCATCGACAAACTCACTGAACTGAAAGCTCGCTACAAGAAGATCAGCATTAAAGACAAAGGCAAAGTATTCAACACTGACCTACTTTACGCTATCGAAGTGGGTTACGGCCTTGAAGTTGCAGAAGCGATGGTTCACTCAGCGATCCTTCGTAAAGAGTCTCGCGGTGCACACCAACGTCTAGACGACAACTGCACAGAACGTGATGACGTGAACTTCCTGAAACACTCTCTATCGTTCTACAACGAAGATGCAGCACCAACCATCGACTACAGTGGCGTTAAGATCACCAAATCTCAACCTAAAGCTCGTCTGTACGGTGAAGCTGCAGAGAAAGCCGCTGCCGCTGAAAAAGCAGCAGAAGAGAATGCTAAGAAGAGCGAAGAGGAGCAAGCATAATGTCAGCGAATCGAATCCAAAAAATTGAAATCCTGCGTTATGATCCTGAGCACGACGCAGAACCTCACTTTCAAACCTTTGAAGTTCCGTTTGATGAAACCATGTCAGTACTTGATGCGATCGGTTACATCAAAGACAACCTAGATAAAGACCTGTCTTACCGTTGGTCTTGTCGTATGGCGATTTGTGGTTCTTGCGGCATCATGGTTGATGGCGTGCCAAAACTGGCGTGTAAGAGCTTCTTACGTGATTATCCAAACGGCTTCAAAATTGAGCCTTTGGCTAACTTCCCAATCGAAAAAGATTTGATTGTCGACATGACGCCGTTCATCGAGCGCCTTGAAGCGATCAAGCCTTACATCATCGGTAACGACCGTAAGCCAGAAGACGGCACAAACATCCAAACTCCAGAGCAAATGGCGAAATACAAACAGTTCGCTGGCTGCATCAACTGTGGTTTGTGTTACGCAGCATGTCCTCAGTTTGGTCTAAACCCTGAGTTCATCGGCCCTGCGGCACTTGCTCTTGCTCACCGCTACAACCTAGATAGCCGTGACAATGGTAAAGCCGAACGTATGAAGCTTATCAATGGCGACAATGGCGCTTGGGGCTGTACGTTTGTAGGTTACTGTTCTGACGTATGTCCGAAGAAAGTAGACCCAGCGGCTGCAGTAAACCAAGGTAAAGTTGAGTCTTCAATGGACTTCGTTATCTCGATGTTCAAGCCAGACGGATCGCAAGTAAAAACAGCAGAGGAGGCATAATATGAGCAATCGTAAGCCTTATGTTCGTGAGATGAAGAGAACGTGGTGGAGCAACCATCCGTTCTACCGCTTCTACATGCTACGTGAAGCGACTGTACTGCCTTTGATTTTATTCACTCTGTTCCTAACCTTCGGTTTGGGTGCACTAGTGAAAGGTCCTGAAGCTTGGGCTGGTTGGTTGAGCTTTATGGCTAACCCTATCGTCGTTGGTATCAACATCGTGGCACTGCTAGGCAGCTTGCTGCACGCTCAAACCTTCTTCAGCATGATGCCTCAAGTAATGCCAATCCGTCTTAAAGGCAAATTGGTTGATAAAAAAATCATCGTACTGACCCAGTGGGCAGCGGTGGCTTTTATTTCTTTAATCGTTCTTGTTGTGGTGTAAGGAGCTTTCGTTATGAACACAAATTACAAAGTAAAACCTGTTAACCACAACCCACAACGCTCTGATGAGCCAATCTGGTGGGGCCTATTTGGCGCTGGCGGTACTTGGTTTGCGATGATCACACCAATCACGGTTCTAGTGTTAGGTATCTTAGTGCCAATGGGCATCATCGATGCGGACGCAATGAGCTACGAGCGCGTCTCTGAGTTTGCCACCAGCATTATCGGTGCGCTATTCATCATCGGTACGCTAGCACTGCCAATGTGGCACGCAATGCACCGTCTTCACCACGGCATGCACGACCTTAAGTTCCACGTCGGCGTTGCAGGTAAAGTGGGCTGCTACTTCGTTGCAGGCCTAATCAGCGCACTGTCTGTTATCTTCATCTTTATGATCTAAAAGCAGATACGGGATTCGAGTAATCGAGTAATCGAGTAATCGAGTAATCGAGTAATCGAGTAATCGAGTAATCGAGTAATCGAGTATCGAAGAGCTTAAGAGCAGAAAAACGAAAGCAGAGCTAGGTTATCCAGCTCTGCTTTTTTGTTATTTGTTGAATATCTTATCTCTCTGACTCGGCTCTGATCTTCCTGCTTTTCGTATCTCGCATCTCGTTCACACATATCTGCTCTTCCAGCTCTTCGTATCTCGCATCCCGCATCCCGCATCTCGTTTACGCGAATCTGATCTTGGGATACAAAAAAAGGCCGCCTAAGCGACCTTTTTCAGATACTTGAAGTCAATTACTTCACACGACCAACGTATTCGCCAGTACGAGTATCAACTTTAACAACTTCACCGATTGCGATGAATAGAGGTACGCGAACTACCGCGCCAGTTGCTAGAGTTGCAGGCTTACCGCCAGTACCTTGTGTGTCGCCTTTCAGGCCAGGATCGGTTTCAGTTACTTCGATCTCAACAAAGTTTGGCGGAGTAACAGTGATAGGGTTATCATTCCACAACGTTAGAGTACAAACGTCATTTTCAACTAACCATTTTGCTGAGTCAGCGACTGCTTTTACGTCTGCTGCAATTTGCTCAAATGTTTCGTTGTTCATGAAGTGGTAGAATTCGCCATCGTTGTATAGGTAACCTAGTTCAACGTCAACAACATCTGCAAGCTCGAAGCTTTCGCCTGATTTGAATGTTTTCTCTAACACTTTGCCTGACAGCAGTTTACGAAGTTTTACACGGTTAAACGCTTGGCCTTTACCTGGCTTAACGTATTCATTGTCGATAATTGCGCAAGGCTCATTATCTAACATGAATTTTAAACCGCCTTTGAATTCATTGGTGCTTACTGACGCCATGATTTTCTCTTCCACATCTTTGAGTTAATTTCAATGCCGCATATCATAACCCGAAAAGTCGAATCTGTTGAGCAAAACTGGCTCAAACAACTATCGAATGCGATCTCTGACCCGACAAAACTGCTTGAGGCATTGGAAATAGACCCAACACCATGGCAAGCAGGCTTCGCTGCTCGTGAGTTATTTGCACTTCGGGTACCTCTTAGCTTTGTCGAACGAATGGAAAAAGGCAACCCACACGATCCATTGCTACGACAAATTTTACCGCTAAGCGAAGAGTTTGAGGTACACCAAGGCTATTCCGCTGATCCACTGGAAGAGCAAGACAACGCCATTCCTGGGCTACTGCACAAATACAAGAACCGTGCACTGATGATTGTGAAAGGCGGTTGTGCGATTAACTGCCGCTACTGCTTCCGTCGTCACTTCCCTTACCAAGATAACAAGGGCTCGAAGTCTGTTTGGCAAACCAGCCTCGACTATGTGGCTGCTCACCCAGAGATCAACGAAGTTATCTTGTCGGGTGGCGATCCACTGATGGCAAAAGACAGCGAACTAGAGTGGCTAATTCATGCTATCGCACAAATTCCACATGTGAAAACAGTTCGAATTCATAGCCGATTACCGGTTGTGATTCCCGCTCGAGTAACGGATGAACTATGCCAATTGTTAGCTCAAACTCGCCTTAATGTGGTGATGGTGAGCCATATTAACCATGCCAACGAAATTAACTTAGAGCTCAAACAAGCTTTCCACAAGCTTAAGTTAAGTGGTGCGACTCTGCTCAACCAAGGCGTGATGCTTAAAGGCGTAAATAACAGCGCTAACTCATTGAAAGAATTAAGCGAAAAGCTATTCGACGTCGGTGTTTTACCTTACTATATGCATGTACTTGATAAGGTTCAGGGCGCCGCTCATTTCTATATTTCAGATGAAGAAGCCAAGCGTCACTTTAAGGGATTAATCTCTGAGGTTTCTGGCTACCTCGTACCTAAGTTAACTCGTGAAATTGGCGGCCGCACTAGTAAGACACCACTCGACCTACATATTGAATAACTCTATCTAGAGCAATGGTCGCTTCTTATCGTATTGAGTACCAAGAAGCGACAGAGACCACGACACCAGCCTTCACCTTAACAACAAGCGGCTGCTAGGTTTTAAGTAATCTTTATCAATCGTTAAGACAAAAAGTTTTTGTTCGATCGTCCGGTCTATTATTAGCATACTCGGCTCTATTCTAAATTTTTAGGAGGGGTGATATGTCACAATTTATAGAACAAACTCTCAACCTTGCCCCCTTTAGCTGGGCAGGCCTCGCTGCATGCATGCTGTGTGGTTCTTTAATCGGAATCGAAAGGCAAACACGCGGTAAACCCGTCGGAATCCGAACGTCGATTCTGATCATCAGTGGTACCTATTTCTTCCTCACCATGGCGATCAGCCTATCCCCCAACACACTCGATCAAGCTCGTGTGCTTGGTCAGATAATTACGGGTGTTGGATTTCTTGGGGCTGGTGTAATGATGACACTGGATGGCAAGATTCATGGCGTGACTTCAGCCGCAATTATCTGGGTACTCGCAGCATTAGGTATGATGATCGCACTAGGGCATCTTTCCCAATCGGTCATTATCACGCTAATGGCGCTAGTGATTCTGCTTGGTGTCGATAAAGTGGAAAACAGCTTCCAGAGCCTGCGTCGTGGTGTGCACCAAAAGTGGATGCGAAAAGGTCGCGTGAAGAAATAGCGCAGCACTTGATAGCCTTAGTGGTAATGCCAATGATACAAAGAAGCCTAGTCAAACGACTAGGCTTCGCATTATTTTGGGAGAACTTAATACACCTGAATACACACCTGATTCTTACCCGCAGCCTTTGCCTTATAGAGCTGCTCATCAGACGAACGAATACTCTGGTTTTCCCACAAGTGCCCTACGCTGTCGAACTTATACAAAGAGTAAAGCGTCGCGCCACCAGACACTGAGATATTCACCTTGTCACCTGTTGGGCATCGATAACTTTGCAGGCTAATATCATTTTGAATTCGCTCAAAGATCGATGAAAGCAACTCCGAAGACTCACCCGTGATCGCGACAACAAACTCTTCACCGCCAAACCGTGCCACGATGTCTTGCTGCCTAACGCTGTTCAGCATCAACTGAGCAACATGGCAAATCACCTCGTCCCCCGTTTTGTGGCCATACTGATCATTAACCACTTTAAAATCATCGATATCAAACACACCAACACCAATAATCGGCTGCTCATCCTGAGCCAATAATCGAGCTTCAAAGCCGCGTCGATTCATTAGCCCCGTCATAGGGTCAAGCATCGCTAAATCATTCAACCGCTTGTGCTCTTGTTTGATATATACACGCCACAGCCATAAAGACAAGATGAAATACAACGCTAATAATATGACAAACTGGACTCTTTCCATCTCCAATACATGCAGAAAGTGCTCGTTCTTATCTTCTTCAATACTCAGATATAGCTGGGTGTTAATGTCATCAACATACAGAGGCTTGGAATACGTAAAATCCATAAACCCGTATTTGTTTGCGCCTCGAGTACTGGTGACTTTATAGCCATGGGTAGGGTTCGATACTAGGTTCGAGACATAACCATCGACACCCAACACCCCTTTAAACTCACCATTAACGTAGATTCCTTTGGTTAAGGTCACCACTTTCTGACCTGTCAGGTAGTCATCATATTGGCCGGTATACACCACTTGGTCTTGCCCTTGAGCTAAGCCAAAGCGAATCGTGTTCACCCAATAAGGCCTGCTATTCACAACCGAATCAAAGGTGTCGCCCTTAATGTAACTGGCAAAATCAGAAGGCGAAGAGATAATGAATTTCTCTTTTGAAATGAAATAAATCGCAGAGATGGTATCAATGGTATTGGCAAAATAAGCCATGGTCGGCGCGATGAACAGGCGCTTACCCGCTTCGGTATAAAGGTCCGATTCCGGGTTGCACATCTCGCGAGGGCCAGAGAACATAAAATCAAAACGAGGGGCATGTTGCTCCTCACTGGTGAAGTAACACGTCTCACCCTCGATCTTTTTGTCATGCGAGAATACGTAGGTATCCCCATGCAGTGGATAAAGCGCAGTGATGTTGTACTCAAGCGCATTTATGATCTGTGTGAGCTCCGCTAAAGAGCGTGTTACGCCTTGGTTTTCCATTCCATACTGTTTATCTGATTCTTCCGCTGAATCAACGAGCAACAAGCTCAAAACTACTAAAAAACTGGCGGTCAGGCCTAAGAAAGCCTTTTTAAAATCGACGGTATGGTGGTTAATCAAAGCATATAAATCATCATTGGGAATTTATCGCACATTGTACCTATAAATTCAAACATCGCAACAACAAATATAAAACAACATGCTTATTGGGTAATTTGAGAAGTTTATCGTGGAAGTAGAATTGAATGTAATAACGCCCAAACAAGGGTTTAGGCGTTGATAGGCTTAGTCTTTAATCGCGTATGCGTAACTAAAAGCTAATGCACTAACTGAACGTTGCTCGCCAATGGGAGAACCAAAGGCTAAACGACAGCGTTATTTAGCAAAGTTTACAATCGGGAAGCACGGGAAGAAACCGTTGTCAGCACAGTTGATCAGACCAACTTGTACGCCTTCGATTTTGTTGGTTTTGTTGAAGATACCAACCTGAACCGTAGACACTTCTGAAAGGTTCGCAGCGCCAACATCAACCATAGTGTTACCTTCTGAGTAGTTGACGAAACTCACGTTCGCGCCTTTCACATCATTAGTAATGTTCACAGCACCAAGGTTAACACCCGTTGTTTTACCCGTGTTCCAGTTGAAGAAACCTAGAGATGCACCGGTCATTTCTTGGTTCACTTTTGATGCACCCAAAATACCCAGGTTCACACCTGTGGTCGTTTGCGTCTCAGACATACCAACAACAGCAAGATCAAGACCTTTAAGGTCGTTCACTTGTCCGTGAAGTAAAGCCAAGCGCACACCGCCAACAGCGTCTGAGTCAGGTGCGTTGAAGCCATTGATCGTTGAAAACATAACAGGCGAAGAAGCAAATGCCGCCGGTGCCATTACTGCTGCAGACACAGCAAGTACTGAAAGTAGTTTTTTCATTGGGGAGTCTCCACTGACTTATTGTCACTTGATTAATCCATTTTTAATCAAGCATTTATTGTCCTTTATTCAACAGCTACCCATGTTAAATCAATGTAATAACTGTACTGTTGAATATAAGCCGCTAAATCATAAAGAGCAATGGTTAAGAGCAGATGCGGGATTCGAGTGAACGAGATGCGAAAAGCAAAAAAAACAGAGACCGAAACCTCCGCTCTAACGCTTATTATTCCAAACAAAAATCTAGGCGAGAAAATCAACATGTTTCACAAGCTTATAGCCCACACACTTATTGCCGCATCTAAAGCGATGTCATCCTAAAAAATTTATTGATAAAAGCTCAACAGACCTCAGGTATTCAAAAACTAATGTTCGTAAAATTCTGAAAATAAACTAAATTCTAATATAGGAATAGAACGATATGAAACAGTGGGAATAGCATGATTAAGGAACCTACGAATAAACAGACCATTAAAGCGATTATTTCGCGTGGTTTTTTGGCTATCGTGTTATTTTTAGGCCTCTATATCTATGTTAGCCATGCTCTGAAGAACAAAGAGCAGGACATGATTAATCTCCAGCTCAGTCTTTCTGAAGCTTATAGCGTTATGCTCTCTGTCAGACGACAAGAGCAGCAGTTTGTTTCCACAAGGCAACCAGAGATTCAAGAACAACTCAATATAAAGCGAAGTCAGCTGATCGAAAAGCTGGCTGAGATCGATGGGAAAATCGTACGAAGCGACCTCAATATTTCTTTTAATTATGCCAAAGTTGTCGAGTATCTCGACGAGTACCACACCGCCTTTACATTATTAGCCCTTGAGTTAGTCAGCATACATGGCAAGAGGGACCAAATTGGGCTCATTGAGAAACTAAAAAATGCAGCGTTGACACTTGAGCGCTTCGTACATGAATCCAATAATGTGCAGCTTGAAGAATTGACTTTAGAAACACAAGATCTCATGTATCAGTTCTTTACCGATTTTGATCAGACAACATTAGATAAGATTGTCGATTCATTGTTCAAAATCCAAGATGAAATAGAACAGAATTCCCGAACGATCAGTGCATTAGCTTCGTTTAATAATTTTAAACGCCACTTTTGGCGATTGCAGCGAGGGTTAAAGAGTGTCGGGTACAGCTCTGATAGCGGCCTCAAAGGAGAACTCACCAGCAGTATTTATCATGTTGAAGATGAGCTCAACTTACTTTTCACCGAAACACCCAAGCAGATCGCAGAGAGCCTGACGCAGATAAAGTCGTACAGCTACTTATCGACAGCCGCATTAGGAGGGGTGACGTTACTGGTGCTGCTTTATGTTGTGTGGCGTGCCAGTCAACTTGAAACTCAATTGATTGTTTCACAAGAGAAAGCACGACAAGCAAACCGTGCAAAAAGTGCCTTTCTTGCCAATATGTCTCATGAGATACGGACACCGCTTAATGGCGTGATTGGTATGTCAGAAATACTGGCAGAAACCAAACTATCCGCAGAACAGAAAGACTGCCTTGGGACTATCTATACCTCTTCTCAAACCTTACTTATGTTGATCAACGATGTTCTCGATCTGTCCAAAATTGAATCGGGTAAACTGGAAATTAATCCACATACGACAGACTTAAGAGAGCTGCTGTTTGATAGCGTTACTCTGATTTCTTCTAAAGCTTATCAAAAGCAGATTAAGTTGGAAGTTGAAATTGATGGCGAGCTCCCAGAGTACATTCATGTTGATGGGAATAAAATTCGCCAAGTGTTGATGAATTTAGCCTCAAATGCGATCAAATTTACAGAACAAGGCTCTATCGTATTCACCGCTAAACGGCTTCCATCATTGGAAACAGAGTGTGTGGTCGAGTTTTCTGTTCGAGATACGGGTATTGGTATCGCAGCAGACCAACAAGAGCACATTTTCAAAGCGTTTTGCCAAGAAGATACCAACATCACCTCCAATATTGCGGGGACCGGATTAGGGCTTAGTATTTCGTCACGTATGGTGGAAATGATGGGAGGCTCGATAAACGTTGAGTCAGAGAAAGACGTGGGCAGTTGCTTTCATTTCCAATTAACCGTAGTGCCATCAGATCATTCTGAACATAAAAATCGTAAACAAACCGTTGTCTATTATTCAGATGCGCCATCGAAACTTTTACTCGATGACTTGTTCCGCCTTGGTTACTCACCACAACTAAAATCAATCGAAACAAACTTGGCGGCAACTGACCTCCCAGAGATCGCTTTGATGGAAGATATTAACCAAGCCAAAACACTGCATCGCTTAGCACCAGAGGTGAAAATCATCATAGTGAAAGATAATCTTAGTGATCCTATGAGTGAGTGTCATTTTATCTCAGGCTATGTGACTCTTCCTATGCTCGGTTCCCGCTTAAGTAGCATGTTGAACTCCGTGCTTGAAAGGTCACAGCCACAACCCCCTCAACATCAACCTGAGCCGATAGAAGCGACTGTACGTCAAAAAGTCCTCGTAGTTGAAGATAACCGCGTAAACCAGAAGGTGGTATGTATCAATTTAGATAAGTTAGGGATTGAATATTGGGTTGCCAATGATGGACAAGAAGCGATTGATTTATATAAAGAGCATCATCAAGACATCGGCCTTATCTTGATGGACTGCATGATGCCGAATGTAGATGGCTTTGAGGCAACAGAGCGAATCAGGCGCTATGAAGAAAACCTGCAACTTCAGGCAACACATATCCTCGCTTTAACGGCATCCGTGCTCGATGATGATATTAAACGTTGCTTCGAGTGTGGAATGAACGATTATCTTCCAAAACCATTTAAGCGTGACATGATGCTGCAAAAAATTGATGAACAACAGTTTACGCACAAGGCAGGCTGACCAAGGAGCTTTGGAAAAAAGGGTGATGGTGAAGCTGAAATACAGATACGGGATGCGAATAAATAAGGCTTAAGAGCAAAAAAACGGAGACCGAAGTCTCCGTTTTCTAAAGCTTATGTGTGACTTTCTCTGCTATAGAGAAAGGGGGATGATTACATCATGCCGCCCATGCCACCCATACCGCCCATGCCACCCATATCAGGCATTGCAGGGCCAGAATCTTGTGGCTTATCAGTGATCATCGCTTCTGTTGTGATCATAAGACCAGCAACTGACGCTGCGAACTGAAGTGCAGAGCGAGTTACCTTAGTTGGATCTAGGATACCCATTGCAATCATGTCGCCGTATTCGCCAGTCGCCGCGTTGTAACCGTAGTTACCTTCGCCAGCACGAACGTTGTTAGCAACAACAGATTCTTCATCACCTGCGTTCTTAGTGATTTGACGGATAGGCGCTTCCATTGCACGTAGTGCAACACGGATACCGACGTTTTGCTCTTCGTTGTCACCTTCAAGGCCAGCAACTTTAGATGCAGCGCGGATAAGTGCAACACCACCACCAGCAACCACACCTTCTTCAACTGCAGCGCGAGTTGCATGAAGTGCATCTTCTACGCGGTCTTTCTTCTCTTTCATCTCAACTTCAGTTGCAGCGCCCACTTTGATTACTGCAACACCGCCAGCTAGCTTAGCTACGCGCTCTTGAAGTTTCTCTTTGTCGTAGTCAGACGTTGCATCTTCGATTTGTTGACGGATTTGAGAAACACGACCTTGGATCATTGTTTCTTCGCCCGCGCCATCGATGATGGTTGAGTTTTCTTTAGTGATAGTTACACGCTTAGCTTGACCTAGGTCTTCTAGCGTTACTTTCTCTAGGTCTAGGCCGATCTCTTCAGAGATAACCGTACCGCCCGTTAGGATAGCGATGTCTTGCAGCATAGACTTACGACGGTCACCGAAACCAGGCGCTTTAACAGCAGCCACTTTAACGATGCCACGCATGTTGTTCACAACTAGAGTTGCAAGCGCTTCGCCTTCTACATCTTCAGCGATGATAAGAAGTGGACGAGATGCCTTAGCAACTGCTTCTAGAGTCGGAAGAAGTTCACGGATGTTCGAAACTTTCTTGTCGATAAGAAGAATGAATGGGCTTTCTAGATCAACAGAACCCGCTTCTTGGTTGTTGATGAAGTAAGGAGATAGGTAACCACGGTCGAACTGCATACCTTCAACTACGTCTAGCTCGTCTTGTAGAGCCTGACCTTCTTCAACCGTGATTACGCCATCACGACCTACTTTTTCCATCGCTTCAGCAATGATGTTACCTACTGTCGAATCAGAGTTCGCAGAGATAGTACCTACTTGCGCGATAGCTTTTGTATCTGCGCATGGAACAGAAAGGCCTTTTAGCTCTTCAACTGCAGCGATAACTGCTTTGTCGATACCGCGCTTAAGATCCATTGGATTCATGCCAGCAGCAACGGCTTTTAAGCCTTCAGTGATGATTGCTTGAGCAAGAACTGTTGCTGTAGTCGTACCGTCGCCCGCCGCGTCATTCGCTTGCGAAGCCACTTCTTTAACCATTTGCGCGCCCATGTTTTGGAACTTGTCTTCAAGTTCGATTTCACGTGCAACTGAAACACCATCTTTAGTGATCGTTGGTGCGCCAAATGATTTGTCTAGAACAACGTTACGGCCTTTAGGACCTAGCGTTACTTTTACTGCGTCAGCCAGAACGTTTACACCTTCTAGCATTTTAATACGTGCGTCATTACCAAATTTAACGTCTTTAGCAGCCATCTTAATTTCCTTTCAAATTCTTTGTTTCGGGGCGTCTCAGCGTTATCGCGTCATTCTGAACAGTGAGGGACGAACGTGATTCAGAATCTACTCAAATCGCACTCTGTTTAGATTCCAGATAATTCGTTCCTCATTTCTGGAATGACGATATGAATCATCCAATACTGGCTCTGATAACTTTTACTGAGAGTTAAATGAAAAATAGATTACTCGACGATCGCCATGATGTCGTTTTCAGACATAATCAGAACTTCTTTGCCGTCGATTTTTTCAGTTTTCGTGCCGTAACCTTCAGCAAAGATAACGGTATCGCCAACTTTTACGTCCAACGGTTGCACTGAACCGTTTTCTAGAATGCGGCCTTTGCCAACAGCTAGAATGATACCGCGAGTCGATTTTTCTGCGGCAGAACCAGTTAGAACGATGCCACCAGCAGATTTAGATTCAACTTCTTGGCGCTCAACGATAACTCGGTCATGTAGAGGACGGATATTCATCGGTCTTATCTCCTGATAATTTCCATTTAAATTTTGATAGTTGCCACGATTAGCGTGGGTCAAACAATATGTTGGGGGCGATGTGAAAGATCCCAAGGGGGGAACGAAAAAATTGTGAGCTAAAGTGCAGATTCTCACCCCTCATCTTTCCCTGCTTTTCGTTTACTCGTATCCCGCATCTGTTTATCCTACGCTTTTGGTTTCTACCGGCGTTTTGCATGCAAGATAAGCACGGGCTATTAACTGCCCCAATTGAGAGTACATTGCGTACCATGACCATACCGACCATATTCGGTATGGTGGCGATCTTGATGTTTAACCTCGTCGATACTTTCTTCATCTCATTGCTTGGCACCCAAGCCTTAGCCGCGGTGAGTTTTACCTTTCCAGTCACCTTTGCCATCAACTGCATCACCATGGGGATTGGTATTGGCTTATCGACATGTATCGGTCGATTGCTTGGCCAAGGCAGCGCACAAAATGCAGCACGCTTTACCTGTCATGGCTTATTGCTGGCTCTGCTTCTGGTCGGCTGCGCGTCTACATTAGGTATTATCGCCTTAGAACCTATGTTTACCCTGCTAGGAGCAAAGCAAGAGTTGTTGCCGCTGATATCGGAATACATGTCGGTGTGGTATCTCGCGATCCCATTTTTGGTCATCCCCATGGCAGGCAACAGCGCCATTCGTGCCAGCGGCGATACTAAAACACCCGCCAAGATTATGCTACTGGCTGGCCTTATCAATGGCGTTTTAGATCCGCTACTCATCTTCGGGTATGGGCCTTTTCCTGAACTGGGGATTCAAGGCGCTGCGATTGCCAGTGGTTTCAGTTGGTTTGGTGCTTTGTGTGGCTCACTCTACGTATTGATGGTGCGAGAAAAACTGCTTGCGCCGCCTAAGCTGACAAACATCGTCAGTGACTGGCGACAGATCTTAAAAATAGGCACCCCAGCGGCTTTGTCTAACGCTCTGAACCCACTTGCCGGCGCTATCATCATGATGATGCTGGCCAAACAAGGGACTGAAGCCGTGGCGGCGTATGGCGCAGCGCAACGTATCGAGTCCATTCTTATCATTGTGTTGATGTCTCTTACTTCGGCGCTTACGCCTTTCATGGCGCAGAACTTTGGCGCAAACAACCCACAACGCAGTTTTAAGGCACTGTTTCTGAGTATGCGTTTTGCTGTGATGTTCCAAGGTTTGATTTTCTTAATGATGGTGCCGTTGAGCATTCCTTTGGCTGCCCTGTTCTCTCAAGAAGAATCCGTCCGAGGCATATTGTGGCATTACCTGTTAGTCGTGCCCTTTAGCTATGGATTCCAAGGCATTGTGATGATGCTGATCAGTGGGATGAATGCGATGCATCAACCACTCAAAGCCTTTCAATGGAGCTTCATGCGTTTGTTTGTCTTTACCTTGCCATTCGCTTGGATAGGCAGCCAAATTGATGGTGTCGAAGGGCTGTTTATAGGCTTAGCCTTGGGGAACATTGTCGGCGGTATTTCAGGGTACTTGTTTGCGCTTCGTGTAAGGGGTAAAGCAGATGCGGGATACGAAAAGATATAAGAGCAGATACGGGATGCGAAAAGATATAAGAGCAGATACGAGATGCGAGTAACCGTGATGCGAAAAGATTTAAGAGCTTAAGAGCAGTTACGAGATTCGAAGAGCTTGAGAGCAGAAAAAGACTAAAAAAAGGAAGATGACATGGAAGATACCACTTACAAAGTGCTTTATGACGCGCCGATTGGCAAGATGATCATTGTTAGCAATGGTGTGTCGCTTATTGAAATTGACCATGTAAATCACGAAGAGCTAATGATTAGCAATCCAGATGACCTTTGCCAACTGGCAGCGAAACAGTTAGATGAGTACTTCGCAGGTCATCGAATAGAATTCGATTTGCCATTAAGAGCGATAAAAAGCACTGAGTTTCAAAAAGTAGCTTGGCAGGCTTTAACAACCATTCCTTATGGCGAAACCATCAGTTACGGTGAGCAAGCAAAGAGAATGGACAACCCAAAAGCCGTAAGAGCAGTGGGTGGTGCGAACGGCAAGAACCCATTTAGTATTGTTGTACCTTGCCATCGAGTCATCGGCGCAAATGGCACATTAACCGGCTACACCGGTGGTATGAACCGTAAAGAGTGGTTGTTAGATTTTGAGCGTTCGATCTTAAATAAAAAGAAGTAAACCTTATCTCACTAGATCAATAATATAAAATTTCGCCATCAAGAAGCGCCATTATCACCAGACAACATATAGTCTATATTTAAAATTTCATACAAAGAGGTGATGGTAATGTCCACTGATACGATTGAATCTTATGAAGATCGAAAGCGTAGAGATGGAGCTATAGCGCCAATGAAACTATTATCGTTTTCTATTGATGATAAAAAACATGACCGAGTCAATTCAGGTACTCAGATTCGAGATAAACTGGCAAAACGTAAACAATCGGTTCAAGAATCAACATCACCGTTACGCTGATAATAATACGTTCGGTTACTTTAGTTTAATCCCATAAGTGTCAATATGGGCAAGTAGCTCATTCGATGTAATTCTATGTTTAACGAGCAAGTCAACCTTGAACGGAAGTGACGATTGTTCTAAACGATCTTGCAAGCCTGCGACGACACTTAACGAAATCCCATGCCCCTCGATAACAATATCGATGTCGGAGTTATCTTTATAAGTTCCAAGGGCTCTAGAACCGAATACCCAGGCATGAATGACTGCGGCATGACTCAAAACAATATCCTCAATCAACTGATACTGATGAGGCTTAAGGCCGACCGAGTCTGGTTTAACCAAATAACTATCGATCACATTTAACCTCTTGTTCGCATTGACCCTCTTGATCACATTTAAGCTTTAAATAGAGTGTGACTTGCCCTATCACTGGTGAAAATGACTCTAAGATCAGTGACTGAGCTTCAAGGACATTTTCCTCATCATAGGTGTGGGACAATAAATTTCGTTTTATGAGTGCTTCAAGCATAATCTCACACTGCTCCGAAGACAGGTGCTTAGCCTCTAAGGCCGTACGAAAAACGCTCCTCGGCGAAGCCACATCAAACCCTTCAAACTCAAGTAAGTCTTTAAGGGTCTTCCATGTCAGTTCGAAAGAAAATTCAAAAGTTTGTACTAACCCAGCGAGCTCTAACTCATTGTAGCTATCTTGTGAGCACGCTCTCTCAAGCCTTTGCTGCGCTTTCATTAAGTTTTGCAGTCGTTGCTTCCAACGGTCTGGGTTTGAGTTCATATAAACAGCCTAAATATAAGGTAAAAGACAAGTATAGTATGAGCCTTAAGCTACCTAATCATTCAAGAAATGTCACTCTTTCGATATTCATCAAGACTGTTCTTTTCGTCTTTTGTTTAAGGTCGTGCCCTTATGTTCTCCCCTGCATGTTTTTCTTACCCAATACCTGTCCTTAAGCTCTTCGCTACTCGTTTACCCGTATCTCACATCACGCATCCGTTCTTAAGCTCTTCTCATCTCGCTTACTCGTATCTCACATCTATAAAAAAGCCCGCACTTTTAAGTGCGGGCTTTCAAAATCGTTAAAGCTCAACGTGAACCGCTGAGCCAAACAACTATTTAATTACTTAACGATCACATCACCTGACATTTCTGCCGGGATTGCGATACCAGATAAAGAAAGCATCGTTGGTGCTAAGTCAGACAGTTTACCGCCCTCTTTGAACTCAACGTCTTTGTTACCTACGTAGATAAGCGGCACTGGTAAGTTAGTATGTGCAGTGTGGATGCCACCCGTTTCTGGGTTAACCATCATTTCTGCGTTACCGTGGTCTGCGGTGATAAGCAGTTGGCCGTCAGCTTCTTTGATTGCTTCAACCACTTTACCAAGACATTCGTCTAGCGACTCTACGGCTTTAACTGCTGCATCGTAAACGCCAGTGTGGCCAACCATGTCACAGTTAGGGAAGTTACAAACGATCGCGTCGTATTTGCCGCCTTTGATTGCTGCAACTAGCTTTTCAGTTAGCTCTGGTGCGCTCATTTCTGGCTGTAGGTCGTACGTTGCTACTTTTGGAGAAGCAACAAGCTGGCGCTCTTCGCCTTCAAACTCGTCTTCTTTACCACCGTTGAAGAAGAACGTCACGTGCGCGTATTTCTCTGTTTCAGAGATACGTAGCTGTGTTTTACCTTCCTTCGATAGCCATTCACCGTAAGTGTTCTCTAGAGAAGCCGGTGGGAATGCACATAGAAGTGGAATGTCTGCCGCGTATTGAGTCAGCATTACGAAATCGATCGCTGGGAATACGTTACGAGCAAAACCGTCGAAATCAGGAACGAATGCACGTGTAATTTCACGAGCACGGTCAGCACGGTAGTTCATGAAGATTACCGCATCGCCATCAACGATAGCGGCAGACTCTTCGCCTTCTGCTTTGATTTCCGTCGCTTTAACGAACTCATCGTTTTCGTCACGAGCGTAAGCCGCTTCTAGGCCAGCTACTGCAGTGTCGAATGTGAACTCTGCTTTTGCTTGAGTCAGCAGGTCGTAAGATTCTTGAACGCGATCCCAGTTGTTATCACGGTCCATTGCGTAGTAACGACCAATAAGCGAAGCCACACGGCCTTTACCTAGCTTAGCGAACAGTTCTTGGAAGCGTGCTAGTGTGTTTTCTGCGCTGCGTGGCGGCGTATCACGGCCGTCTAGGAATGCATGCAGGTAGATTTTCTCTGCGCCACGCTCTGCTGCCATTTCAACAGCTGCGTAGATGTGATCTTCATGAGAGTGAACGCCACCTGGAGACATAAGGCCCATGATGTGAACCGCTTTCTCAGCTTTCACCGCTTTATCGATAGCGTTCACTAGCGTTTCAGTTTGGCCGAATTCGCCATCTGAAATTGACTTAGTGATACGAGTAAGATCTTGGTATACCACGCGACCCGCACCAATGTTGGTGTGACCCACTTCAGAGTTACCCATTTGGCCATCAGGTAGGCCTACATCTAAGCCAGAAGCCGAGATTAGCGTGTTAGGTTGGTTAGCAATAAGACCGTCTAAAACTGGAGTCTTAGCGTTCGCGATAGCGTTGTCTTGGTTGTCTTCACGGTAACCGTAACCGTCAAGGATCACTAGAGCCATTGGCTTCTTAGCTGACATAGGACTGACCTCGTTCAATTCAAAATAAATCGGTATAAAAACAAATTAGCGTAATTTTACTACAGTTTACAGTCAAAACTGTAGCGGAAGATCAAGAAAGGGCGCAGGTAGGATGATCGAATATGAAAAAAAGCGTCATTTGATGGTGACCAATGCTTTATTTCCAAATTAAAGTTTTTATAAATAATTCCGCAGAGGCTAAGTATTCGGTGATCGCTAATCCATCAGGCCAGCTTGCTTAAAGCTTTGTTTATCGGATAAGTCTAACAAACTTGAGTGTTGTTGCTTCTTAAATTCACGCATCAGCACGTAAGGTTCTAACTCTTCATACAACGCTATCTAAAAGAGAATACTTATGATCGAAGCACCCTTTTTACCAATGCTAGTTTGAAGCATATAAATTCTGACAACTAACACCTAGCTCCCGATGATAACCAATTCCCAGAATGCTGGCCTCCATTATCGGAACTAGTAACAATGCACGCTTGGTTAATGAGCTAGTTCGCATGAGTCAAACTAGATCCGCAATGGTTGTGTTGTTGTCATTGTTAGCATGCTCCTTCACCAATCCAAACGTCAGTGACCCAGGATTTACTAAGTTTGGTCATTAATCTAGATCTTGGAATGAAAGCTGAGTAAAACAGGTCGAAAATTGAGATTAAGCTCCCTAAATTTAGGAAAAACCTGCACCTTATAACCTCGCAGCTAACCTAAAATTTTGATACACTCCACCACAGGAAATACAATATACGAATTACTATGAAGCTTTATACGATCCAACATTCATTGGCACTTCTTAGCATTCAATTAATCATAACAAGTTGGTGTCTATTCACATACTCTCATTTACCAAACACTGTTCTTAATTCTATGGTTTTGGTTATGTTTGTATTTTTATTAACTACTTATACTCTTCCATCAAAAAATAGACTATTTTCAAATAAACAGCATGAGTTCATTATTACACTGATAAGTAGTTATGGCGTTTCAGCTCTATTTATTACACTCATCCGAATAGATTACTCTCGTCCTGCTTTGCTTATAGGGGCTGCCTTAACCTTTATTTGGATTCTCATCTATTATCGTTTACATAAAAAACAAAAAATTACACTATATTCTCTTGCTGGGTCAGTAGATAATGTTGACTCACGTTATAAAAACATTACCGTATATCAGTATCAAAAAGACATATCACTACATCAAATCAAAAAAAACTCCGATGGACTGGTTACTAATCTCCATGAAATACACTCAAGAGATACAGCTCAATTCCTTGCAGATTGTGCTCTTGCTCAAATACCCGTTTATCATTCAGAAGTGATTACTGAGCGATTAAATAAACAAGTATCAACTACTCATTTATCCGAAACCACCTTACAATCTCTCATCCCAAACTCTAGATACTTAAAAATAAAGTCGGTACTAGAAGCAACTCTTATCTTACTATTTTTGCCTATAACTCTTATTTTATGCTCTATTATTTCAGCTCTACTTTATATACAAGATCCAGGAAAAGTAATATACACCCAAACTCGAGTTGGCAAAAATGGCACAACATTTACTCTGTATAAATTCAGAACCATGTACAATTTAGCATCAATCAAAAGTACACAATTTGCTACTCAAGAAAAACATCGAATTCATTTTATTGGTGCTTGGTTAAGAAAATTTAGATTGGATGAAATACCGCAGTTTTATAATGTATTAAAGGGAGATATGTCCCTAATTGGCCCTCGACCTGAGCAACCTGAATTTGTTAAGTCCTACAAACAGAAAATCCCATTTTACAACTATCGCCACACGGTAAAGCCAGGAGTCACCGGCTGGGCACAGATAAATCAAGGATATACCGACAATTCAGAATCAACGCAGACAAAGCTAGGTTATGATCTCTATTATATTAAGCACTACAGCTTCGAGTTAGATTTAACTATCGCAATAAAAACGGTTAGGACCTTACTAACAACTGATGGGTCTGCGTAATGAAGCAAAAAAAAGTAGTACATATACTCATTGACAATGCCACTCGACTTGAATTTTTCCAACGAGTCCTTAAGAATGAAAATACTACACCCTCTTATGTACTTCATTCGAACATCTATACCTATACGCTAGCAAAAACAAAAAAGTATCCTGGCAGCCATATTTTACTTAGACAAAGTAAAGTTAAGAAAAACACAGTGCAGTCAAGCATTGAAGAGATTAAGGGACAAAGAGAATATCAATATGGTATTAACCGAAGTAACTTTAAAAAATTAGTAGAACCAAATGATGAACTATGGGTATTCTCAGGGTTTCAATACGTCGCTTTAGAAATAAAGACTACACATCATAATATTCGTTACTTTGAAATAGCTAATTTCCCGAATAAATACCAGTCAAGTTATACAGGGGTAAATGCGGATGCAGATCATCATCATAAAATAGAAGAATTACGAAGAACTCGTACTGTGATGCCTAGAGAAATAGAACTGCTAAAAAAACGATTACTAACTTTTCGTCCACCACACGTTGACTCATCAATATTAAGCAAAGCTCTAGAACAGTTTGTGAACCTGATAGGCTTTTATTGTCTAAAAACAACAGCACCTCATTCATCGCCCTTGCAGCAATTAAAAACAGCAATAGAGATCTATCGAGTTAGAAAGGTAATTCATAGCCATAAGAGCTTACAACGCCCAAGTAACTTCAATTTATTCATAGGTCAAGTAGCACAAGATTCACAAACTCTATTTCAATCTAATACAAATGCCATTGACTCAATTAAAAAAGCACGCCAAGACTCAGAATCAAAAGGACTCCCCCTTATCGTTCGGCTTCACCCTGGAGAAAAACAACTTTGCGTAATACAGGAACAAATCCATTTTTGTAAACAAGAAGGCATCCTCATTTGCAACCAAGGAGCTTTACTTGAAAGCGTTCTTCAAAGTGAGCATATATATACAATAAACTCCACTGGAGGGTTACATTCTTTACTCCTTGAAAAACCAGTAACCCTTTATGGAAACTGTTTTTATCAAGACTGGAAAGCCAGTGATGTTGTCCTTTATCACCAACATTTACTTCAAGAATTACAACCTCCTAACTAATAAAAGGAAACAATAGTGAACATAATAACTACATCCACTAAAGTTGGGGATAATGCTCAACTTTCATTTAAAAAAGTGGCGGTACTAGATATCCGACGACACTCAATCCCGGAACTATGTGAAGATAAGCGAGTTTTAGTGGTTGGCTGTGTAGATATGATTGATATGCTCTCTATGCAAAAGTACATAGAACAAGGAGAACATCAATTCCACAATATTTCCCAGAAAGCCAGCTATACGGCAGGACTTGATATCAATGAAAAGGGCGTTAAATTACTGCAAGAAAAAGGATACCATGTTGATCATTGCGACATATTCAACGGTCAAAGTAAGTATCTAGAGGAAGAGTATGATTATGTCGTTTTGTCTCATGTTTTAGAGCATATGATTGATTTAACGGGCTTCATAAACAAAGTAATGAACACTGTAAAAACCAAACAAGTTATTTTTGCGGTACCAAATGCATACAATATAAAACATGCGCTCCCCGCTCTATTACTACAAAGAGAAAAAGTCAGTAATGACCACTATTACACTTTTACACCAATCACCTTTGTAAAGCTTATCAAAGGATTGAACTTTGAAGTAAAAGCACTATATTTTGATCAAGATAGAAGAATAAAATCAGGTAAAAAACACCGAGTATTGGGAACCTTATGGTCAATAGTAAAGTCAAAACTATTCACACACAGCGGTGATATTGTTTTAATTGCTCAATATAAGAATTAACTTTTCTGTACGCTCCTTTGAAAATTACATGAAAAGTAAGCCGTGAATAAAGTATAAATAGTTTTTCCTCCAATCGAGGTTAACACAGCCCCCCATACTCCATAGTTAATAGTTAACACAGCGAGTAAAACAAAAACGACTAGTGCTGACATAATTGTTGAAATAGTAATATAGCCTAATTTATTTTGGGCTATTAAAAAGCTTTCAGTCCACCCCAAAAAAGCTGCAGGAATCAGCAATAGTGAGCTATAAATCAATAATTCATGAAAAGATACATACTCCTCCCCAAACATCCTCATAATATCTTCACTGGAAACAAATATAATCATTACACCAAACAGCATGGTAACGACAGGAAAGAATGCCCCCACATAACCCAACTTCAATACTGCTTTTGAATCTTTAAGACTCACCGCTTTAGTAAAACGAGGTAAGAGTAATATTCTTGCTCCAACAACTACAAAGAACAAAACATTCATTAAACGAGCAGTAACTCCCATCACTGCAATACTCTTATCATCTAACCAAAATGAAGATAAAGGCAGCACCAGATGTGTAACCGCAAGACCAAGAACCATAATCGACAGGTATGGCAATGTGCTTTTGAATGTCTTATTTAACTCAGCAACTGATATTCGACTAAACCCTATATCACCCATTTTAATCAAATAACCTAGCGCAATAACTAGCGTCAAAAAGACACTAAAAGAATACAATTTAATAAGAGAATATTTAGGTACACTCAGAACTAAAACAACAAATATAAAAGGTTGTAAAACAAATTGAAAAAACGCCCCCAAAGGAGCTTTATTATGACCTTGAAATATAGTCATCGTTAAAAAAAACAATGACATTGCGTATATTTCAAATAAACCTAGTTCAACAGTTAAGTCAAGCAACCTAACTAACACCCCAAAATACAATCCAAAACAGATCAATGCACCCAATAAGGAAAGCAAAAAAGCAGCAGAAATAGCGCAGTATTTTTCTTTTAAGTCATAACTGGCGGCAATATTCTTTACGAGTAATCGCCCCCCTCCCAATGTAGCCAATTGTGATACAAAAACAAGAATACCGAGAGAAATAAAATATTGCCCAATAATCTCTGGTTGATATAAGCGAACCAGTAATAAGTTAACTAGTAAAGCCCCGATTGCCCCTGTAACCTTAAGAGAACCAAGTTGAACCCCCTGCTTAATTAATCCGCTCGACTTACCTAGGCTATTCCTCACTACACCCTATCTCCAGAACCCTTGCCTGAAACTGTCTGTATAATATAAAGAAAATAGAGTTTTACTGATAACTTTTGAATCATCTTTTTATCCCACTCCGCCAGCAACTTAGGTGTCGACATATCGATATCATTAATTTGAGCTAAACCCGTTACACCAGGCCTAACAGAGAGAACCCCTCTTGACTCCCTCTCATCGATCAGTTCTTTTTGGTTGAACAAACATGGCCTTGGACCGACTAAGCTCATTTCACCTTTAAGTACGTTGTACAGCTGAGGCAGCTCATCAAGCTTGGTCTTACGCAGGAATCCACCGAGCTTAGTCACAGAACTCGCTCCAACTAGATGAGTCGCAACAGATTTTGTTTCCACTGGCATGGTGCGAAATTTTACTAAAGTGAATGGTTTTTTGTTGCGCCCTACTCGTGTTTGAAAAAAGACAGGCGACCCCGTATCAAAGTAACCAAGGATACAAATCACGAGAAATACTGGCCATAGAAACAACAGGCCAAAGAAAGCAAAAGTAAAATCTAACAAACGAATCAAAATATGTGTCCTATCAAATTCGGATTGAAAACGTGGGGGCACTATAAGCACCACTAATCAATAAAGGATACCTGAAGAATTTATGGATAAGAAAGCCATAAACTACCTAAAAACGCATCAATGCGACTTCAAGTAAGCTTCTACGGTTCTTTTGATCCCTTGCTCAAAACTTACAGGGGGTTTCCATCCCAAGGTCTCTTTCGTCAAACCTATCTCAACCTGGAGGTTGCCACAGATCCTTTGAGCTATGTGCTTCTTTTTTAAAGCTGACGATCCAGCTTGTATCCAAGACATTGGGATTGGAATTAATCGCGGTGATTTCCCCATAGTATGAGCGATGGTTTGCATCAATTGAGTTGTCGATACATCCTGATCATCAGAAGCTAAGAAGGTATAGCCCGGAGCTGAAGGGTGCTCGCAACAAGTTAGTATCAAATCGGACAAATTATCCAAATAAACCAAGCTTCTCTGGTTCTTTATAGCACCAAACGGTAACGGAATGCCTTTATCAATCAAACGCATCATAGATAAGAAATTTGCTTTGACGCCAGGCCCATAAACTAATGGAGGCCTGATGATAACCACTTCTAGCCCTGTATCTTTTGAAAGCTTAGCCAGCTCAACTTCAGCTTCATACTTGCTCAAGCCATAAGGGTCTTGCGGAGTATTCTTTAAATTCGGCTCAAAGGGTAAATTTGGCTCACTAAATTCACCGTTAACTTTAATAGAGCTGACAAATACAAACCTTTTAACGCCCGCTTCAGCGGCTTGCTTCGCTAGGTTCAAAGTGCCAAGGGTGTTGATATCTCGATAGGCAGTTAAAGCACCTTGCGCACTCTCATTCATTTGATGCACTCGAGCAGCACAATGAACAACACAATCCACACCTTCGAATGCACTAGACCAATCGGTAGAAGCATCAATGGAAGGGATAAGCAAGCTATTAGTTAGTGGCTCTATTTGCTTACGCACAACCGGAATGACTGCCCAGTCACGCTCTCTAGCTAACTCAACAATTCTAGAACCTACAAAACCAGTGCTACCTGTGACTAGGATATTCATAACAAAGCGACCTCAACCGAACAAATGACGAGCAAATAACGAGCAAGCATAGCAATAAAACAATAGAGTACCGCATAACCATCAATTTAAACTAGCGTACCGCACTTAAGAGCATTAAAATACCTTCTAAAAAACTATAAATATTAAATTTGATATACTCAGTCGCATACTAAGGGACGCAATGATCAGGCCACTACAGCAACTATTAAATGCCAAGCGCAAAAATAAGCGTTTTATCAGTATTGGCTATGATATTTTCGCTATCATTATCTCCCTCTATCTAGCTATCGCCTTAAGGCTTGGAAATGCCTTTTTTGAAGTCGAAATTGAAGAACTAATTACACTATTTGCGACGGTATCAATCACAATTTATAGTTTTGTTAAATTAGGAATGTACCGAGCGGTCTTGCGTTATATGATGCTACCAGCCGTGGGCAACATTTTCTTTGGCGTTATAATTTCAACCCTCGCTTTAATAATGAGTGGCTTTTTTTTCCACTCATTCATACCTAGAAGTGTTCCGTTTATATATGCTGGTTTAGCAACCCTGACGTTAGGTGGCCCCAGAATACTCATCCGTTCAATTTATTATCACTGGTTTAAACGCCAGAAACCCAATGTCTTTATTTATGGCGCAGGAGCGACTGGTCGTGACTTAACGTATGCTCTGATTCAGGGAGACGAATACAATCCAGTCGTATTACTTGATGATGATCCAACAAAATCAGGTCAAATATTATTTGGACTTAAAGTCCATCACCCAAGTGAATTTGAACACCTCCAATCACTTTATCAACCCGTAAAACTACTTTTAGCAATTAATGGGATTAATAAAGGGGAGCGTTTGAGATTGGTTGAAAAATTGTCACATTGGCCAATCGCAGTGCAATCCGTTCCATCAGTAGAAGATATTGCGGCAGGAAAAGCTACAGCAACTGACGTAAAAGACTTAGACGTTGCAGATCTACTCGGAAGAGCTGCAGTGGACCCTGACAAGGCACTTCTAGCACAAAACATTTTTAATAAGAATGTGATGGTTACTGGCGCCGGAGGATCTATCGGCTCTGAGTTATGTCGCCAAATCATGTCACAAAAACCCAAAACACTCGTTTTGTTTGAGCTAAATGAATACAACCTTTACAAAATCGATCAAGAACTAAATTCGACTAAAATCAACTTAAAAAGCGAGACTCGAATAGTCGCAGCTCTAGGCTCCGTTCAGAGACAAAACCGCTTAGAAAAACTGATGATAGCTCACGGAATTGAAACGGTTTACCATGCTGCAGCTTATAAACATGTCCCTTTAGTTGAAGATAATATTGTTGAAGGTGTTCGCAACAATGTGTTTGGGACACTTGCTTGCGCTGAAGCTGCAATCCAAACAGGTGTAAAGAACTTTACTCTCATCTCAACAGATAAAGCAGTAAGACCAACTAACGTAATGGGCGCGACCAAGCGTATGGCTGAGTTGGTTCTTCAAGCGTTGGCAGATAAGCAAGACACCACCAATTTCACAATGGTACGCTTTGGCAATGTTTTAGGATCTTCAGGATCCGTTGTTCCACTGTTTAAAAAGCAAATTAAGTGTGGTGGTCCGGTAACCGTAACTCACCCAGATATCATTCGCTACTTTATGCTAATTCCTGAAGCCGCTCAGCTTGTTATCCAAGCTGGTGCAATGGGCCACAACGGACAAGTCTTTGTTCTTGATATGGGCGAACCGGTTAAGATTCTAGACTTGGCAAAACGTATGATTCATTTGATGGGCATGCAAGAAAACATTGAAGGAGCCTCCCAAGAAGGTGACATTAGTATAAAGTTCACTGGATTACGTCCTGGAGAAAAACTCTATGAAGAGTTGCTGATAGGGGACAACGTTGAAGGGAGTGGGCATAAAAAGATTATGACAGCAAAAGAACAAATGTTAAATTGGAACGAAATGCACCCTCTCCTAAGCCGACTAGATGCATGCTGCCATAACTTCGATGAAGAATGTATAATGAAAATTTTGCTCGACTCACCAACCGGGTATAAACCAAAATAGAGGCTTTTAAATGGCATTATATATATCAGTTGTAAATCATATGCACGATAACATGATCTGTTCAAGCTCAACTCTTAAAAGCTTTGCTAAAGAACATACAGTCATTATCAAATCAAACACTACTGCAACTGAGGTTTTAAAAGAATACTGCCTTGACTCAAATATTATTTTAATACAAGGAGTTGATACAAAAGGGTTTGCTGAAAATAACAATGAAACATTTCATTATGCAGAGCAAGAGCTAGGGATGAAAGAAAATGACCATTTTTTAGTACTTAACCCAGATGTGGAAATCATAAGCACCGTTATCAATGAACTTCTTAATCAAGTCACTAAAAATGCAGTCCCTATTTCAACGATAAACTTATTTAAAAATAGACAAATGACTGAATTCGATAACTCAATTCGGAAATTTCCATCACTAGCAAATCCTATTAAAAGTATTTTAGGAATAAAACGGACAGATTATTATGACAAAAGTGAAATTACATCACCAATAAAAATAGACTGGGCGGCCGGTTCCTTTCTATTATTCCAGTACAAAACTTTCAAGCAGTTACAAGGCTTTGATGAGAAATACTTTATGTACTTTGAAGATGTTGACATTTGCAGAAGAGCAAAAGAAGCTAATATAAATATAATTTACTACCCTCAATTTAAAGGGTTGCATTTAGCACGACATTCAAACCGAAATTTATTTTCGAAAACATTTTTATACTACATCAAGAGTACTATAACTTATTTTTTTCAATAAAAAGTTAACTTCATACATCAGTCACATATTTTACATTATCAATTCAACCTAACCGTGAATTTAAATAAGAAAAGAATGAAACTGTTTTGATTATTATAATTTTAACAAAGCTAACACCTCTGATTTTCAACCTTCTAAGGTGAACTTTATCGCTACTTGAGTAATATATTTCATTCACTTTATATGTTTGATATAAAACTTTATATAAAACAATTAAGTAATCCAACCTAAATCTATCTTTAAGTGTTCGTCTATTAGCCCCAACCAAGTTATTCTCATGTTGTCTATATAGTAATGTAGGCTCATTGATATAAGTATATTCGCCAAAAAACCTTGCTAAAACCGCTATCCACCAATCATGCATCGGAATATTTTTATTATCAACATATGAGCTAGATTCCAAAACAATATCGGCCAAAGTTGAATTAATCGCCATACTTGCGCCTTGGACGCAATTTTTAACTAATATTGTATCATCTTCAATAACAAGGTGAGGTAAATCTAGATACCGAATAAAACTATCAGATAAATTTGTTAAGTCTTCACTCACTACCTTAGCATCAGAGAATACTAACTTTGCTTCTTTGGTATGTTCAAACTCTTTAGCAAATAGCTCAACTTTATTAGGTAACCATGTATCATCTTGATCACTGAAAAATATTACATCTTCTTTCACATAATTGAGTGCCGAAAGAAAGTTCTCAATAACTCCCTTTCGAGGCCCTTGATGGGCCTCGAAAGATGGTGCCTGAGGATCAGTGAACAACTCAGATATAAATTTACAATTTGACTCAAATGCTTCTTCTGGCGAATCATCGAAAAAATAAATAGTATCAACTTTTTTACGCTGATTGCTTATACTTCGCACTTGCTCCTCGAGCATAGAATAATGAGGCTTGTAAATACATATAATTACACCAATTTTCATTATTTGGATATCTTATACTTGTGGTGTTCACTTTCAAGAACTGACTTTTTATTAGAGCCCGTACATACCTCAGCTAACCTAATGTCACTGACAAAACTCTTAAAATTATCAGTTAGCATATCAATAGCCACATTGTCAAAGTGAGCCCATGGGGTATTGCCATACTTAACATGCTTTTCAACCATTACGGCACCTGCAGCTACAGCTAATTGGCAGCAGAGTGAGCCAATATCGTGACTTGAGTAGCCAGGAAGAACATTGGTATAGGTAGAAGCAAGTTCACTATAATGCCTAACAACACCAACATTTGCATCTTCATTAGCAGTAGGGTAAGAAGAGACGCATTGTAATAAGTACAATTCCTTACAATTAGAAAACTGATTCAGAATATACTCTTCGTATGCAGTATCTGTCATTCCAGTAGAAATAACGACAGCTCCTTTGTACTCTTTAGCAACCAGTTCTAATAAATCTTTGTGCTCAGAAATTGTTGAAGGAAGTTTCAACATGTAAGGGTTGAATTGCTTCATGAAATGATATGACTCAATATCTAAGACAGATACAAACCATTTTATACCGTATTCTTTACACCATTGATCAACTTTCATAAAAGCATCAGCGTCGAGTTCTAAGCCCCTTCTGTAATCCCCAAACGTGTCTCCAAATGGGGATGAATAAGGCTTAGCAAGTTCTTCTGGTGAATAAAATGTAGATACATTACGTTTTTGCAATTTTATACAATCAGCACCAGATTCCGACGCAGAAATAATCATTTTCTTTAATAAGTCTAAATCGCCGAAATGGTTTGTAGTAATCTCTGCAATCACTTGAACATTAAATTCTCTATCTGGTACTTTATATTCTGAGGTATCGCGAACATTTAACATACCTTTAGAGAAGTTTTTCTTGTTAAACAATTCTGGGGTTGAAGAACTAAAAGAACAGTAGCCAATGTGTACTATTTCTATGGATAGATGCTTCTTCGCCTCTAAAATAAGTTCTAGATAAGCCTTCTGATTATTTAACAAACTTTCTATAAAGTTATCTTCACCAAAAGCTATACGACCTTCTGTATATTTAGAATATCCGGAAGTCAGAGTGAAATCAAACCCAAGCAAATAAACAGGGATTTTGGTTCTGGTATAATCTGAAATTAGATTACACAATTTCAGAGCAGAAATAATAGTAGCATCTTCTAAGTAAAAGTCCGCATCAAAAAACCGCTCTTGTATTGGAGCAAGATGTTCAGGGCCTTCATATAGGTGCTCAACTTTTAGACTATTAGTATTATCAGCAGGTAAAGAAGTCACATATAGTGGACACTTCCCCCCTTGTTCTGATAAAAATTCCTCAACCCATTTATAATGGTAGATACCAATATCTCCAGGGTAGATAGTTTCTGAGTCGTTAATATTTATAACAAAGAATTCAGCTAGTTTATCTAACTCGATAGAGTCTAAAGATGAACCTTTTCCTATAACTGCAATTTTAGTCTTGCCAGATTTTTCAAAACTACTAAATACGGGGTCAAGTAATAACATAATTAATCGCTCTCTATCACTATCTTATACTTTTGCGTAGGAAACAGTAGTTGACCTTGGTATGGTTTCCCGTCGACAAGTACTTTTTTGTTATTCTCTAATGCTAGGTTCAAGCCAGGTAAAATATCCCAGCAGTTAACGCCTTTTACATTTTCAAAACGTTTGTAAGCCCCTCGGACAGCGTTAAGAGTATTGTACATAGAACACCCTATGATCCTATACTCAAAGCCCTCTTCCAAGTTAACGAGGTCAGACTTAGTCAGCGAGGAAGACAAACCAACAATTCTTGATTCATATTGAATTTGCTTTTCACCCGACAAAGCATAGTCGTCAAGCTCTGGAAGATAGATCAAAGATTCAACATGTTCGCCATCAGTAAAGACTGAAATACCCACGCCCCATTCTTTTAAACCACTGACAAAGTTTTCAGTCCCATCAATTGGGTCTAAAACAACATAAGAACCATTCTCATTCCATTCAAATTCTTCGTAAGCTCCAGAGCAATGCATTTCTTCAGATATTAGAGTATGTCCTGGATAGTGTTCAGTCACAAAGTCATTAACCAAACTTTCAACAAGCAAATCACCCTTAGATACGAAGCTCCCATCGTCTTTCATTTCCTTGAGTTGTCTCAAACTCAAAATTGTGCCCAAGTTATCTTTAATAATATTAATCAATAATTTCATAGTAAGCCTTAGAGAACTTTTGATATTGCGTTTGCGATTATGAAATCTATTTCCTCATTTATATCTATAGATTCAATCTTATCGACTGGAATCAAAGTCGGTCGGTCACCAATTCTTCGTTCCGCTTGTACAACTTCTTTTTTATATACATACAATCCAGTTGTTTCAATATAAAACGCTTCTAGATCTTGAGTTCTAGGGATTGTTTTTTTGTCATAATTTGAAGGTCCTCTGTTATCCAACCAAAGAAACTCATTTTTTTCTTCTACAGTTAAAGCAGAGTCAAACTCTCCAGTAGCAACTGCGTTAACAGCTTTTTCAATAGATTCACGCTTTATAAACGGAGCCGTAGCATGCGCAAGTACATAAATATCAGAGTCAACGTCTCTCGAAAAAGAGCTCATAACGTCATTAATTAACGTTGTATCTTGATCAAGAGATTCCGATCTTTTTAGAAAATGAACTCCTTCAGGTAAATACTCTATAATCTCTTCACTACTACAATAAACATAAATTTCATCTAAGCAGGCTGACTTTGTTAAAGTTTCTAAAATATAGCTAATTAATGGCTTACCGTTATCTAGCTTTTTTATGTTTTTCCCTTGGAAACGTTGATTATTTAACTTGACTGGTACAAATGCAACGACCTTGCTCATATGATTTCCTTATTTTTTAACTTAGAAATTAGTTTTTCCTGTTCTAATATTCTGGCCTCTAGTGAGCGGACTAACGCTCGATTAAATCTCTTAGAAAGATATTGATCATCAATATTATACGAAACTCTTATTTGCTCGTTACTATTAGAAAAATATTTCTCTAGCTCGAACTTGAGAAGTTCTTCATTTGATTTTTTATTACGAGACATTACAAAAACATCCTCTTCTGAAATAGTTATTGAACCATCATTTTTTTGCTTAGCAGCTTGTATAACCTGATGATATAAGTAGAAGTCAGTACTGTCTACATTCGGTAAAAATGTCATATCACTCTTTTCAGAATTAAGTATGAATATGTTGTCCACATACTTAAGTCTTTCTATTTGTGTGAAATATTCTGATGCATCTTCAACAGATTCCAAAACTAGACTACCACGATAAGAGGCGTGCACTGAATCGATGCTTTCACAAATGTCGATATCAAGACCGAAATATTGATTAAAGTTAAGGATTTGCTTACATTTGGTATTAACAAAAACAATTTTATCAGCTGAAATAAACTTAAGCATGGATAAAGTAACAAACAACCTATGCATTCCGGTATATGCTATATGAATGTCATCATCAAAAACTAAACTCTTTCCTATTATGTTTGATAAAGCATGAATACCTGTTGAGGAAGCAGTTAACCCTTGGTCAAAATTCTTCGGAATTATAAACCTAAGCAATTCCGACGGTACTTTCTTATCGATGACTATTGCATTATCGAACCAATCATCATAATTGGGGTGAAAGTCGAATGGATGAGGTTTTATATATAGTTGGTTCCCATCAGAAAAATAGTCCACTAGTAAGGTAAATAAATTTTTCTGTTCTTCCATTGACAATAAATTCAGATTGACAAAGTTCTGGGTTAGGAACAAGGTTGATGTTTCCCCTTCATCCACCTCTTGCTTATGAGCACCGAAGACGGAGAGAATAAGTTCAACATCAACAAGAGACAGTTCATCAAGTACTTTCTCCAAATTAAAGTCAACAAGATTCTTGTACTCATCTTCATTATTTTTATTATTCGGCTGCGAGTTCGTATCCAAATAAATATTCTCAACCAAAGGGTTTCGCCCTATTAACCCTAACTTTATTGTCAATCTATATATATAATCATCCGTGGACTTGAGCATATCAAGCGCTCTATCGTACCTAAAAAACATTCCAGCGCCATCTTCAAGAAAACTATATGGAATATCATTAAGCTTGAGTAAAATACCAAGAGGCCAATGATCAAGGTAAGTATAATATTTATGTCCAGTAGCGAATTCGATTGGATAAATACTCGGAGCATTAGTCCGAAAACTTGATAAGCTAGATTTTAGATCATCATAATCTGCTTCATCAGGTGTAATAGTTCTATTCAAATAAGACTTAGCTAAATTATCATCTACAGCATGAACCTCTTTAAAGATGCCCGTTTTTTCTAAGTTATAGCATATAGAATCATGATAATAGTTAACTTTCGAAACCAAAATAACAGCTTGATCATCATAATGATATTTTAGTTTATGAGAAATACAACCCAAAACCTGATAAGAGCTTAGTGCATAGTAATATATCATATTAAATTCAACCTAAAATATCGCCAAGGCGCTTCATGTTTTCTTGCTTCATATTTCCGACCAAACGATTATATTTATAGTCACTAAAATACTTTTTAATATATGTGTTGTTCTTTATAATATGGTAGATAGGTCCGTAAGCATCTCTTCCCGGAATGTTTTTCATATAAGGGTATTCCTTAAATTTTGAATCATAGTCAGAACAAAAATCAAGCATCCCCGCTTGAACGTCCTTAATTATTGGATAGTTCTCAACTTCAGGAATATCGAACTCAAACTCTAACTCATCATCTTTATCTACCGTTATCGCGCGTACACTTGGATGATTCGCAGTAAGAAACAACTCCATCATTACATTAGACAATCGCACTTTTGAATGCCTAATCATTAACTCTCGATTATCTATTGGTGAAAATAAATAAGTATTGACCTTACCTGACATTAACATTGGAGTTAAATAGTCTCTATTTTTATTCGCAGTAGCTGCTAGCATCCCTGTAACTTTACAGTCTATTGAATAGATATCTTCAATTATTGTTTTAAGGCTTATAGGACTGGAACCATGCCATCCGATATCAACAACCAATATATGTTTCGAGTCGCCGATAACTTGTCTTAGGTACTTTTCAGTTCCTGATTTATATTTTTCATAAGAAGATAAAATATCTTCCCAATGATCAATAATGAAGTTTTCAAATTGTAGCGCATTATCTAAATTGAGGATAGATTTGGAGTTGAACGAATAGTCGTCTAACTTCTCGGCAAAGTCTGAAAGCTGCATACTTTCCAATACATCTGCAAGAGTAAACCCTTCGTGAACTTTATCATGAATATATTGCTTCAAATAATCAGAGCGATTCTGGAAAGATGCTATTATCCTTGATGGGTTTCTTGACCAAAGACAGTACTCCGAAGGTATAGAACCAAAATATTTTTGGTATGCTTTTATCAATACATCACCATCTCTCGATAAAAATAATATCTTATCGATCCCATTATCCTTAGAAAACTTATCAATATGGTTGCAGTATCCATATAAAAATAGTCCGCCGTAGATATAACCGAACTCATAATGGGGTGAAAACACCTCGTGTGTTGTATGCAACTTTTGGTCAACAATACCAGCATAAGCTGTAGATATCATGTTTGACATAAAATTAGCACGATGTTTTTTACCATATGAATGGATGTTTCGATAGTGGTATGAGTCCCAACCAAAGTCTTTTGCATGAGTAAAGTCGGTCAAGTAGTGATCACCAATATGAGCAGTTTTTCTTCCTTGGACAAAATCAGCATCTGCAACTTCATATAGCCCCATGTCTCGTTTACTTTTTTCATACTCACATGAGATATAAACTCGGTCGAAATAATCTAATAAACCGTTTTTTGACAAGATTTTTTCGATATATTCCTTTGGAAAAAACATATCTGATATCGCAATACAAGGCTTATTATTTGCTTTCAATATTTCTAAAACCTCCAACATATATTGGTTCGTAGAACAAAACTCCAACTCAAATTTTAGCTCTAACTCCATACCATATGTTGCATCGATACCTACTTTATTGCTTAGTTCATTATAAATTTCAATTAATTTTATTTCTCTACTTGCCCCACCAGAATTTTCATATTTTATTGAACGTAGGCTTTGTTCAACTTCTACTCTTTTCTTGCTAAAACCTTGTATATTTAGTTCATTTTCCATAAAAATAAACATATCACTTGGTTCACTAATCGGGCGAGTAACTAAAGTGTCAAATATATCGAATGAGACAACATCGTAGTCCAACAGTTTTTTTGCGAAGTGTTGTGATTTTGAACGACGACTCAGGTTAGATTCAGGCCCTCTAAGACAAGCAACATTCAATCTGGGTGTGTTTAACCCCAACAAGTAGGAAAGGTTGTTTTTCTTTCGAAGTAAGCGATACTTGACATTTAATACAAGCACAAAAAAAACAACTTGTAGAGTCAATCTATTTTTAGTATCTCCAACAGCAGAAAGAAAATCGTTCTCGATATATTTATTTTTTGAAACTAGCTCTTTATACAGCCGTTGTTTAATATTTTTAAGATTCATTTATTTTCTTCATTATTCTAATTAACTTTGGCTTGACGCCATTGTGGTTTTTTAACATATAGGTATAGACTCTTGCCTTTAGGTTTTTCCTACCTTTTCCTTCATCAATTAATATAGCCCCCTTCCATAAATTGCGCATTGAATTTTTAATCAATAATTTATAGTTTTCATTAAATTCTTCCTGATTGTAACATGATACAAACGGACTCCCTTGTTCAGAAAATGACACACCGAGCGATTCATTTACTTTAGAAAAAGCAATAAGATCCCCAACTTCCTGATTATCAATAAAGTTTAAATATTCTTTAGTCGACTCTTTAATTGAGCAACTTTTAATATAGTTGTGATACTTAACTAGCTCATTAGCAATATCAATAACACCGTTCCGTATTTCTTTTTTGACCTTTAGATTATCACTTTGTTGGCACGACTCTTCTAAGATAGGGGTGATTGCACCTTCATTATTCGCATCTTTTTTAAACCCTACCAAGCTCCCATGAGGAGCAGAGAAGATGAACTCGAACATCATAATGTTGCGATTGATCTCTTCATAAGTGCTGCCTGGCAAACCTAAATTAAAGGCATAACCAAATGTGCGACTTTTAATCTCAGAATACACTTGTGGAATCGTTCCAAAATAAAAGCCATCCATTTCTACAGCTTTTATTTTCTCGATCGATTTGTGTATCGAACCTCGCCAACCAACATCAACCAAACAGTCTTTATTTGTACCATTAGCAACGCCAGACTGTTTGAGATACTCCCTCAATTCTGAGTCATTTCTTGAGTTGGTCGCTTTAATCTGATCAAAAAGTTCAACTACTGCCTTTTTTAAAAGCAATTGCCTTTGCTTTGTCTGTATCTCTTCATCAATATCTAAGCCCAACCCTAAACACACCGACAAGACCTTGTCCATGTCCAAATTATATCTAGAGAATACTTGTCTAGGTGTAATGTAGTAGCCTAATGCAGGATTAATTGCTGTCATAAAATCGACACAATCATCTTTATTATATTGGAGTAATTCACTGTACTGAAAAACACTTCTAGAAGCATAAAGATAGTTAGGCTTAGGTAGTTCGTTATAACAGCTTTGAATTATTTCATATATCTCAAAAGGTATATAGCCATCTCTAGATAGGAAGTGAATATTCTTGTAATTTTTATCCTTCACATTATCAACAATCCAAGATGTAAATAAATACATCATATGACTAACATTAAGTACTGAGAATTTATTCCAATAGCTTATCTGCTGATTGTTTTCTAAGTAATTTATCTGAATTGCTCTTATTATTGATTTCTCAACTGAAGATACTGTAGATATCAGGTTTTTATATTTTTCTCTAACTGCTACATAATGAAGAGTAAGTAACCCCTTGCTTTTTGCATTGCTAATGTCAGATATCAGGTTATCACCTATATGAAGCCATTTTTGGGGAGAAAGCTGATTAATAGACCTGACATAATCATACAGACTACCTGTAGCTTTACTTTTCTTTAAAACACCCGATATATGTAGCTGATCATATGTTGTATAACCGCATTTATGCAGCATGTTACTTATGGTTTCTTCGTCAAGATACATATCTGAAATAAAGAATATTTTTTTCCCTTTTTTAAGGGCATATTTATACACTTCGAAGATTACACTGTTCTGGGAACAAAAATCCAATTCGGTTCTTTTTTCCAGATCAGATTCATAAGGAAGAAAACGATATATTTCTTCTATTGAGACATCTTCTTCAGAACTGCTTTTTCTTGCATTTTTTTCTGCCAACATGCGTCTATTATAGAACCCATCTAACCCTTTGAACTGTTCGATAATTTTAAATATATCTACTGGATTAATTACGTCCCGAAAGATAGCAGTATCAAATATATCAAAAGAAACAATGTCAACTTTATCAACTAGGTTCTTATAACATTCTAAGTTATTATCTTTCATAATATTCCAACGTAATTGTTAACACTTTTCTTTTTTCCTCTCCAGTAAAGACATAAATGTTATTAGGCTCACCTATATTGAATTTCCCACCGCAGAAACGACATTTTTGAGCTTGCTTGAATTGAGGGAATTTATTGCCGTAGCTCACAGTTTCAGTCGGCCCATTCAGCCTTGTTGAACCTAGTGTATCAACAACTAGTGCATCCCTATTATAGGATCTTTTATCAATGAAAGCACAATCAAAAAACACAATACCATTTTCAAGACGCAAGTTTTCAAATATAAATATATAATCTTCATCCAGCACAAAATTAGATATTTTAAGGTTCAACTTATCAAATAAAAAACTCATGTTATAGAGAGGAAACACCTCTTTAGGTAGACCTTGTTCCCTTACCACACCGTTTTCTATCCAGATGACCCTATCGGCTAATTTTGACACTTGTACTTGCGAATGACTAACCAAGACGACTGTAATATTTGAATCTAATTTATCTTTAAGTGCAGACTCTGCTTTATTCCTAAAGTCTACATCACCAACAGCTAATACCTCATCAATCAGAAGTACATCTGGCGAAGTATACATAGCAATGGAAAAACCTAGTCTAGCCCGCATACCGGAAGAATAAGTTTTAACTGGCTTATCAAAAAAAGAGTCTAACTCAGAGAATATTTTAATATCTTCAAGTTTCATCAATATTTCTTTTTTTCGGTAGCCAAGCAACATTCCAGATATAATTGCGTTTTGTCGACCCGAAAGGTTATTATCAAAACCAGCGGACAAGGCCATTAAAGATACACTTTCAACATTATGTACCACCTCTCCAGCATCTGGTTTGATAATACCTGTCAAAAGTCTCAACAATGTTGATTTCCCTGCGCCATTTCGACCTATGACACCAAGTTTCTCACCTTTAAAGATATCGAATGAGACATCTTTCAAAGCCGAGTGGCTATCTATTCTTTTTAACCCCTTTCTTTCTTGATAAGTAACATTTACATTCTTCAAGGAAATAGCTAAATCTTTAGAATCAATCATTCCAACACCACCCTTGGGACTCTATACTCTAGTTTCTTATATAGGAAAAGTGCAACAAGTAGCATTGAGATTGCTAAAACACTAACGTATAAAACATTCGAAAAGTTTGGTATATCACCTCTAATTAATACGTCTCGATAGCAATCAATTATTACAGCCAACGGATTTAAGAAAAATATACTTTTCGTTTGTTCAGACATATTATTCGTTTCAAAAAAAATACCAGAAGCAAACATCAAGAATTGCAAAAATGTAGGAATGATAATAGAAAAATCACGAATAAATGGCACTAAAATGGCAGAAATCATACCAGCGGCAAATGTGAAAACAGCCTGAATTATTACTATAACTAAAAAATACCACCAGAGAGTACTAGGTTCATATCCATATAGAATAAGAAAAACTAGTAGGATAAAAAATACTATAATTTGCTTTATAAAGTCTTGTATCAAACATGTCAGCGGAAAGAAAACCTTAGGTATATAGAGCTGATTCATAAGATTCCGCCCTTGAACTATGCTACTCATCGCGTGAGATATGCTTTTAGAAAACCAAAGCCAAGGAATTAAACCACTGAGTAAGAATGGAACATAATCGTCTGTACCATGATTTAAAAAAAATGAAAATACTAAATAATATACTAGCATGTGAAGTAGTGGCTCCACTAACCACCAGACATAGCTAAGGTAGTTTACAGACGCTTCTGACCTGAGGTTCAATGTAGCCTTCGTCCATATCAATTCAGTTATTCTCAATATTTTATACTGATTCATATAACAGTCTCTTTTAACCATATGTATTATTGATAAAATCTTCGAAAGATAAAGCAAGGTTGTCTTTTTCTGAAACAATCAATTTTTTTTCACGTAAAGGCCAATTAATATCAATTATATTATCATCCCATTTAATCGAAACTTCAGCTTTTGGGTTATAATAATCTGTACACTTATAAACAAATTCAGCACCGTCGCTCGTCACATAAAAACCATGTGCAAAGCCTTCTGGAATCCACAATTGACGCTTATTCTCTGCAGACAAATACTCACCAACCCATTGACCAAACGTCGGCGAACCTTGACGAATATCAACGGCAACATCAAACACTTCACCAGACACCACTCGAACCAACTTACCTTGTGTATTTTCAGTTTGGTAGTGTAAACCTCGCAAAATCCCTTTCTTCGACTTTGAGTGATTATCTTGTACAAATTTGGTTGGTTTACCTGTCACTAACTCTTCAAATTGCTTTTGATTCCAGGTCTCCATAAAGAAACCACGCTCATCACCAAACACACTTGGTTCTATAATTTTCACATCTGGAATGCGTGTATCGATTACTTTCATTTTTATTATCCAGTATACGCTTGAATATTGTTTAAAGCCGCCTGCCAATCACTCGCTTCGATAGAGAAATTTGCCCTAATTTTCTGGTTACTTAAGCGGGAGTTATTTGGACGCTTTGCCGGTGTTGGGTATTGGTCAGTGTTAATACTTGTTAGAGTCGGCTTCCTCTCTAGAAGCTTTTGTTGAACAGCAACATCAAAAATCGCTTCAGCGAAATCAAACCAGCTCACATGAGGCAAACCCGAGTAGTGGTAAACGCCATATTCAATCTTACTTCCTTGGGTAATGCGTTTCGCGATTTGAATCAATGTACTTGCAATATCACCTGCATAAGTTGGCCCACCAAACTGGTCACCGACAATACTCAACGCGTCTCTAGTCTGGCCTAAACGGAGCATAGTTTTTACAAAATTGTTACCACTCTCACCAAAAACCCATGCGGTACGAAGAATGATGTGCTTATCACATGACTGTGCAACCGCAACTTCCCCCGCCAGTTTACTTTCACCGTAAACACCTTGAGGGTTTGTCGTATCTGTCTCTATATAGTCCCCGGTTTTATTACCTTCAAAGACATAGTCTGTGGAAATATGCATAATTGCCGCACCAATGTTTTGTGCGGCTTGTGCTAGATTCTTGGGACCATCACGATTTATCGCATAAGAGAGCTCAACTTCCTCTTCAGCTTTATCAACTGCAGTATGTGCAGCTGCGTTAATGATGATGGTCGGCTGAAACTCAGAAATAATAGCAATAACTTCATCTTGATTCGTGATATCGAGGTGCTCTCTATCCAAAGCTAATACTGTCGTATTTTCATTGTGGTTTAGCTGTTCGGTTAAACAGGTACCTACTTGGCCTTGACAGCCTGTAATTAATACGCGCATTAAGTCATTGCCCTCTTCTTGTAATGTACTAAACGAGTCAGATATTCTCCGTACTCATTTTTCATCATTGGCTTAGCCAAAGTCAGAACTTGCTCATCACTCAACCACCCATTACGCCATGCTATTTCTTCTAAACAAGCCACTTTTAAACCTTGAACATGTTCAATTGTTTGTACAAAGGAAGAAGCTTCATGAAGACTCTCATGTGTACCTGTATCTAACCAAGCAAAACCACGACCAAGTAATTCTACGCTCAGTGAGCCATCATTAAGGTACATCTCATTAAGCGTTGTAATTTCTAATTCTCCACGATGAGATGGCTTAACTTGCTTGGCCATTTCCACTACACGATTATCGTAAAAATATAAACCTGTTACTGCATAATTAGATTTTGGTTTTTCTGGCTTCTCTTCGATAGATACCGCTTTCATATCTTCATCAAATTCAACGACACCAAAGCGCTCTGGATCCTTAACTTGATAGCCAAAGACTGTAGCACCTGACTCTCTTGAAGCTGCATTTTTTAAGGTTTGTGAAAATGACTGACCGTAGAATATGTTATCACCTAGGACCAAACACACACTGTCATCACCAATAAACTCTTCACCAACAATGAAAGCTTGAGCTAAACCATCAGGACTTGGTTGGATTGCATACTCGAGGTTAATACCAAAATCAGAGCCATCACCAAGTAAACGCTGAAAGCCAGCATTGTCTTCTGGTGTCGTGATGATCAAAATATCTTTAATACCAGCAAGCATTAATGTAGAAATCGGGTAAAACACCATAGGCTTGTCATAAATTGGCAAGAGTTGTTTCGACACGCCACGTGTCAGAGGGTACAGACGAGTACCAGAGCCACCAGCTAATACGATACCTTTCATTACTCCATATCCCCTGTTACTACGCCTAGACGCTCACGTTGGTAACTGCCATCTTGCACATTTTGACACCACTTTGGGTTGTCTAGGTACCATTGTACAGTCTTACGAAGACCTGTTTCGAAAGTCTCCTCCGGTGTCCAACCCAATTCACGTTGCATTTTAGATGAGTCAATGGCGTAGCGACGGTCATGACCAGGGCGGTCTTGAACGTAGGTGATTTGCTCTGAGTATTTGGTCTCTTTTGGTACTAACGCATCAAGGATGTCACAAATCGTATTCACAACGTCGATGTTTTTCTTCTCGTTATGACCACCAATGTTGTAAGTCTCACCAACCTTACCTTCGGTTACTACTTTGTATAGAGCGCGCGCGTGATCTTCCACAAACAGCCAATCGCGGATTTGATCGCCTTTGCCGTAAATGGGTAAGTCTTTACCTTCAATAGCATTAAGGATAACCAGAGGTATTAGTTTTTCAGGGAAGTGATATGGGCCATAGTTATTTGAGCAATTAGTGACAATAGTTGGCAGACCATAAGTACGAAGCCATGCACGCACCAAATGGTCACTTGATGCTTTTGAAGCAGAGTAAGGGCTAGATGGTTCATAAGATGTCGTCTCTAAGAACATTGGGAGCTCAGTTCCCTCTGGGACTTCATCTGGGTGAGGAAGGTCACCATAAACTTCGTCTGTAGAGATGTGATGGAAGCGAAACTCTGCTATTGCTTGTTCCTCAAGTTTATTCCAGTACTCGCGCGTCGCTTCCAATAACGCATATGTTCCAACTACGTTCGTTTCGATGAATGCAGCTGGGCCAGTGATTGAGCGATCAACATGTGACTCAGCGGCTAGGTGCATTACTGCATCCGGTTTATGCTCTGCAAAAACACGGTCGAGCTCTGCACGGTTACAGATGTCAACCTTTTCAAAGGTATACCTTTCGCTCGAATCAACATCAATAAGGGATTCTAAGTTACCTGCATAAGTGAGTTTATCAACGTTGACCACGCTGTCAGATGTACTATTTATTATATGACGTATAACTGCTGAGCCGATAAAACCAGCACCACCGGTGACCAATACCTTCACAGAACCCCCCTGCATAAATGTTAAAAATCATAAACTTAACTCGGAGTAGCAACCCCACTAGGTACGCTACCGCCCTTTGGTAACAAAGCGGCAACCACACTACGCGTTTAAATTCAAAAATGTAAATGCGACTATTATCTATGTATCAGAAATTATAATCAAAAAAATCGTAGTTTTTACTCATGGGTTTGTTCAAAGTTCGAGAACTCTATATACACTAAACTCCAAATCTCGCTATACTCCTGACCTATAATTTTTCGCCCAATAACGAATAAGAGTTCAAGATATGCAAGAGTTAGTTCCATTTGTTCAAGAGAATATGATTTTAGCCATCGTATGGATCGGCTTAGTTGTTGCCATCATTGCGAACGTTATCAAGACATCAAACGCAGCCTACAAAGAGATCACGGCAGCGCAAACTACACACATGATTAACCGTGAAAACGGTGTTGTGGTTGATATTCGTACTAAGGATGAGTTCAAAAAGGGCCATATTACGGACGCAGTTCACATTTTACCGTCAGATATCAAAGCAAATAGCTTTGGTAGCCTTGAAAGCCACAAAGCAGACCCAATCATCGTAGTATGCAAGACAGGTCAAACTGCTCAAGAAAGCGCTAACCTACTGGTTAAAGCAGGTTTCGAAAACGTAAGCGTACTGAAAAGTGGTTTAGTGGCTTGGAGCGAAGCTAACCTACCTTTGGTTAAAGGTAAGAAATAGTTAAAGGCAAAAAGTAAGCTGACCTAATTACACGAATATGACTTTAAGGTTTTGTCCAGCGAATATGACGAACAAAACCTAATTATAAATTTTTAAGGACAAGAAAATGGCTGAAGCAGCACAACAAGACGCACAACAAAACTTCGCAATCCAACGTATCTTCCTAAAAGACGTATCTTTCGAAGCGCCAAACTCTCCAGACATGTTTCAAAAAGAGTGGAACCCAGATGTAAAGCTGGACCTAGACACTCAAAGTCGTGAGCTTGGTGAAGGCGTGTACGAAGTAATTCTACGTCTAACGGTTACCGTTAAGAACGCAGAAGACACTGCATTCCTTTGTGAAGTTCAACAAGGCGGTATCTTCTCTGCAAGCGAAATGGAAGCTGGTCAACTGGCTCATTGCCTTGGTGCATTCTGCCCGAACATCCTGTTCCCATACGCTCGTGAAACGATTTCTAGCCTAGTGGTTAAAGGTACGTTCCCACAACTGAACCTAGCACCTGTAAACTTCGATGCTTTGTTCATGAACTACCTACAGAACCAAGCTCAGCAAGCTGAAGGCGAACAGGCTTAAGTCTCAAAGTAGAACTTAACTCTAACGATTCAAGCGCTAGTTCGCTTTTAAATGCACATCGCAACTTCTGCGATGTGCATTTTTTCTTTACACTGTACTAAAGTTGAAAGCTCTTCTTATTTTAGTGGAAAGCTTTTCCAGAATTCTTCGATTTCCCTCAATATTTTTAGGTGGAAGCATGACAGAAAAAACTCGCCCGACGAACACGACAGACGCTTACGGTAAAGACAGCGCTTACGGCAAAGAGATAGCCATGACTGTCATTGGTGCAGGTTCTTACGGAACCTCTTTAGCGATATCTCTAGCGCGTAACGGTGCAAACGTTGTTCTTTGGGGGCATGACCCTGCTCATATGGCTCGCCTTGAATCTGAGCGCGCTAATAATGAGTTTCTACCAAATATAGAATTCCCAGAAAGCCTGATCATTGAATCAGACTTAGAAAAAGCAGTGACTTCAAGCCGAGACCTTTTACTTGTAGTCCCGAGCCACGTATTTGGCGTTGTGCTTAATAGCGTTAAACCTTACTTAGCCTCAGACTCTCGCATCTGTTGGGCGACCAAAGGCTTAGAGCCAGAGACCGGCCGCCTGCTTAAAGATGTCGCGCATGATGTGCTGGGTGATGGTTACTCGTTAGCGGTTCTATCAGGACCGACCTTCGCCAAAGAGTTAGCGATGGGCATGCCAACGGCTATCTCTGTCGCTTCACCAGATGAAGTATTCTTAGAAGAGCTGCAAGAGAAGATCCACTGCGGTAAAACATTCCGCGTATACGCAAACTCTGATTTCATCGGTATGCAACTTGGAGGCGCGGTGAAAAATGTTATCGCAATTGGCGCAGGCATGTCGGATGGCATTGGTTTTGGTGCCAATGCTCGTACTGCACTGATCACGCGTGGCTTAGCTGAAATGAGTCGCTTAGGTGCTGCACTGGGTGCACAACCCGAAACCTTTATGGGTATGGCAGGGCTGGGCGATCTAGTACTAACCTGTACTGATAACCAATCACGTAACCGTCGTTTTGGATTGGCTTTAGGTTCAGGTAAAGACGTCGATACTGCACAAGAAGAGATCGGCCAAGTGGTCGAAGGCTATCGCAACACTAAAGAAGTTTGGTTACTATCCGAACGTATGGGCGTTGAGATGCCAATTGTTGAACAAATCTATCAAGTGCTGTATCAAGGGAAAGATGCCCACTTAGCGGCACAAGATCTGCTTGCTCGAGACAAGAAGTCAGAGCGATAACATCGCTTATTAAGTCGTGGAATGAAATAGATAAAATGGATGGAAAAATGAAACACTGTGAACAGCAAAAGGTTTGGCAATGCATTGTGAAGGAAGCTCGACAGCAGTCAGAGCAAGAACCTATGCTTGCGAGTTTTTACCATGCCACCATTATCAACCACGAAAGCTTAGGCGCTGCATTAAGTTATATCCTAGCCAATAAGCTAAAGACGGCTTCAATGCCCGCAATGGCGGTGCGTGAGGTGGTTGAACAAGCATTCAAGCAAGATCAATCGATTATTGATGCGGCTGCTTGTGATATCTGTGCGACGGTAAACCGAGATCCTGCGGTTGAGATGTACTCGATGCCTCTGCTTTATCTAAAAGGCTACCACGCTCTTCAAGGTTACCGAGTGGCTAACTGGTTGTGGAAGCAAGGTCGTATTGCGCTTGCCACTTACCTACAGAACCAAATTTCAGTTGCTTGCCAAGTGGATATTCACCCTGCAGCGCGTATCGGCAAAGCCATCATGCTCGACCACGCGACGGGTATTGTTATCGGTGAAACGGCGGTGGTCGAAAACGACGTATCCATCCTTCAAGATGTTACTCTCGGCGGTACCGGTAAAGAAGGCGGTGATCGTCACCCTAAAATCCGTGAAGGCGTGATGATTGGTGCCGGCGCTAAAATCCTTGGCAATATTGAAGTGGGTGAAGGCGCTAAGATTGGCTCTTGCTCTGTAGTTCTGCAGGCTGTACCACCTCATACTACCGTGGCGGGCGTGCCAGCAAAGATCGTAGGTAAACCTAAAACTGACAAACCATCTTTAGACATGGATCAGGGATTCAACGGTCGTTCACAGAACTTTATTCATGGTGATGGGATTTAACCAGCAGTAGCGGAAAACGAGCATCAATGAGATTCGCATAAAACATAAACAACCTACAAGTAGATGAATAACAACTAAATGACGATAATGATGAAACAAATTCGAGCCATTAGTTCAACTCTCCTGATATCAGCGAGCCTCTGTGTTGCTCTTTTATCTACATCGTCATTTGCTGCATCTCAAGGTGAACTGAAAGGTGTATCTAGCGAGATATCTCGCCAACAAAAGAATCTATCCTCACAACAGAAAAAACTCGATAGCCTACAAGCGAGCCTCAAAAAACAAGAGCTCTCCATTGCTTCGCTTGAAAAAGCTATCCTAGACAGTAAAAAGCAGCTGAATACCGCTAATGCTAATATTGCGAACTTAGACACCAAGATAAAAGCGCTCACAGCGCAGAAAAAAGTCCATACCGATAAGCTAGAGCAACTAATTCAAACTTACTACATGACAAGCCGCGCTAAAGCCTCATCGCACATCCTCAATACAGGTGTCGAAGAAGATCGCATCAGCCATTATTACCAACATCTTGCCAAAGCCCGCTCTGCAAAAATCAAAACGATTGAACAAACTCAACTTGATCTAGAAGAAAGCCATAAGCAGCGCCAACTTGAACAAGAGCAAATCGCGACCCTGTTAAAACAACAAACCACCAAGCGCGATACTTTAGCCAAAACCCAAACACAACGTAAGAAAACTGTTGGTAGCATCAAGAAGAACATTTCGGGTGACAAAAACTATTTGGCAGAACTTCAGCGCAATGAAACGCGCCTTAAAGCTGAAATAGCGAAAGCAGAGAAGGCAGCTCGAGAAAGACGTAATGCTGTACCTATGGACGGTTTAGCTAAGCGTAAAGGCAAACTGCCTTGGCCGATCAAAGATAAAGTTCTACATAACTACGGTTCACGTCAAACGGGGCAAATTAACTGGAAAGGCATGGTGATCAACGCCAAGTACGGTCAGCAGGTAAAATCCGTTTACTCAGGTACGGTGGTATTTTCCGAGTATCTGCGAGGCTATGGTTTAGTGGTTCTTCTCGACCATGGTAAAGGTGATATGACGCTCTATGGCTTTAACCAAGCACTACTGAAGAAAGAAGGTGACAAGGTTAAAGCGGGTGAAGCCATCGCGCTTGCAGGTGACACTGGCGGCCAAACACGCCCATCATTGTACTTTGAAATTCGTAGAAACAGCCAAGCTCAGAATCCAAAGAGTTGGTTGGTTCGATAAAGGGCAGATACGGGATTCGAGTATCTTTCTTCGAATCCCGTATATCGCTTACTCGTCTCTTTCTATTTAGAGTTCAACGCCCTTACACCATCTTCCAATAATGTCAGCTGCTCAAAACCTTGAGCTGTCGCAATCGGTTTAACCGTCGCGATCATCTGCAGCATTCCTTGATGAACCACTTGCTCGGTAATTTGAGCTTTTGGAGACATCGCAGATTGATACGCCAACCAACCTGATGCAATCAAGTGAAGAGACGTCACCATCGATTTCATTTCCGTATCCGTTGCTTTGAGCAGGTTCAACTCAACGAAGGCTCGCATGATATCGACAAGATTCGTTTGCAGCTTTTCTTGTACGGCCATGTAATCAAGGTGGAGTTTTTCATCACGTGACAATATTTCAGGCAGATTCGCATAGAAGAATCGGTACTTCCACATCAGTGTGAAGATAGAATCTAAGTAAGTCTTTAGTAACGTCAGGCTTTCTTGTTGGCCTTGAATCGGTGTGAACCTTTCAAGCAACTCTGTTGAATAGAGCGTAAAGATGTCACGTACAATTTCTTGTTTGTTACGGAAGTGGTAGTAGAGGTTACCAGGGCTAATCTCGATATGCTCAGCAATATGATTGGTCGTAATACTACGCTCGCCGTGCTCATTAAAAAGCTCTAGAGCAGCGTAAACAATCTTGTCACGTGTTTTCATTAGTTATTAGTATCCCTATCCGTTTAGTGGTTCAGTATATCGCCACTAAGCGGATAGATCGAGCTGATAACATCTGGTCGAATTAGCAAGCGCTAAAATTCACCTTCAATCCATAATACCTTTGATCAATCACTGCCAAAGAGGTCTCGCGTGTAAACCTTATCTGCAACGTCTGATATTTCATCGACCATTCTGTTGGATACAATCACATCCGATACGGCTTTAAATTCTTCCAGATCAGAATAAACCTTCGAGTTAAAGAAATGCTCTTCTTCCAACACAGGTTCGAACACAACCACTTCTATACCTTTAGCTTTCAAACGCTTCATGATGCCTTGAATCGACGACGCACGGAAGTTGTCCGAGCCGGCCTTCATGATCAAGCGATAGATACCTACAATTTTAGGCGAGCGCTTAATAATGGACTCCGCAATAAAATCTTTACGGGTGCGGTTAGCGTCAACAATAGCGCCCACAATGTTGTTTGGTACATCTTGATAGTTAGCTAATAACTGCTTGGTGTCTTTCGGTAAGCAGTAAGCACCGTAACCAAATGAAGGATTGTTGTAATGATTGCCAATTCGAGGGTCTAAACCCACACCTTCGATGATCTGACGAGAATCCAAGCCATGCGCTTCGGCGTAAGAGTCGAGCTCATTGAAATAAGAAACACGCATCGCCAAGTAGGTATTCGAGAAGAGCTTTACTGCTTCCGCTTCTGTGGAGTGAGTAAACAGTACGTCGATATTCTCTTTTTCTGCGCCTTCCACCAGAAGATTAGCAAATACTTTAGCGCGTTCCGAACACTCACCAACAATAATGCGTGATGGGTGTAGGTTGTCTTACAGGGCTTTGCCTTCACGTAAAAATTCTGGCGAGAACATAATGTTTTCACAGTTTAAATCTTGCTTAACACGCTCAGTATAACCAACAGGTACCGTTGATTTGATCACCATGACGGCATTCGGGTTAACCATCATTACGTCACGAATCACCGACTCTACAGAACTGGTATTAAAGTAGTTCGTTTTCGGGTCATAGTCGGTTGGCGTAGCGATAATAACGAAATCTGCATCTTGATACGCTTGCTTATCGGTTGTGGCTTGAAAACTCAAAGCACGATTAGCCAAAAACTCTTCAATCTCTACATCCATGATTGGCGATTGCTTGTTGTTCAACATCGATACCTTTTCTTCGACGATATCAACTGCAACAACATCATGATTCTGCGCCAACAACATCGCATTGGATAAACCTACATAACCGGTACCCGCAACTGCAATTTTCATGATAATACCTATAATTTCGAGTGCTTACTGCGCACTTACCTAAGACTAATCTGCTCATATCATACTCTGCTTAAGGAATTATTCCACTAGCCCGTCTTTGTCATTCCTTGCTATACTCGCGGTAGTTTTATATTCAAAAGAGTAGGAAAAATATGATTATCGTAACTGGTGGTGCTGGCATGATCGGCAGCAATATTGTGAAAGCACTCAATGACGCAGGCCACAACGATATTCTAGTTGTCGACAACCTCAAGAACGGTAAAAAGTTCAAGAACCTTGTAGACCTAGACATCACTGACTACATGGATCGCGACGACTTCCTAACTCAAGTTATGGCTGGCGATGATTTCGGCCCTATTGAAGCTATTTTCCATGAAGGTGCTTGTTCGGCAACGACCGAGTGGGATGGTAAATACATGATGCTCAACAACTATGAGTACTCAAAAGAGTTACTGCATTACTGTGTTGAGCGTGAAATCCCCTTCCTATATGCCTCTTCAGCTGCAACTTACGGTGAGACAGAGACGTTCATCGAAGAGAAAGAGTATGAAGGCGCATTAAATGTCTACGGTTACTCTAAACAACAATTTGATAACTACGTTCGTCGCCTAACCGCGGATGCTGTAGCGCATAATGAGACGTTACCTCAAATTACTGGTTTCCGTTATTTCAATGTTTACGGCCCCCGTGAAGATCACAAAGGCAGCATGGCCTCTGTTGCTTTCCACCTAAACAACCAAATGAATGCTGGTGAGAACCCTAAACTGTTCGCAGGTAGCGAAACATTCCAGCGTGATTTTGTTTATGTCGGTGATGTTGCAGCAGTAAACCTGTGGTTCTTAAAAAATGGTGTTTCTGGCATCTTTAACCTAGGTACAGGCAACGCAGAGTCTTTTGAAGAAGTCGCAAAAGCAGTAATCACGCACCATGGTAAAGGCGAGATTGAAACGATTCCTTTCCCTGAGCATTTGAAAGGCGCTTACCAAGAGTTTACTCAAGCTGACCTTACGAAGCTTCGAGCAGCAGGCTGTGATGTGGTATTTAAAACCGTAGCGCAAGGCGTTGCAGAATATATGGATGTAATTAATAGGTAACAGGGCGTAGAACTAATAGATAGTTCGCCCTGAAGGTCTATGGGTAAGAAAAAATGATACGATAAGCTCATGGATATGGGCTTTATATTACCGAGTGATAACCAGCCAGCAGCGATTTAAAGTCAGATTCTTGCCAATGGATATGTCGCTTATCCAGCTCTTTCCTGAATGATCGGAGTAGCCTATCTAAATTTGATTCCTTCCAACTGTCGCCTAATTGCTTATAGCATTTGTCAAAATCGATGATCCAAGCATTGCCTTGGTCATCAAGCAAAATATTATGAATATTCAGGTCTGTGTGATTCACACCCACCCTATGCATCTTCTGAATTTCTTGGCCAATTTGATGATACTGCTCTTGAGCCAGCGCTCGATCTAAAAGCAAATCGACTAAATCTTTTGCATTGTGTATTTTATCAGTCAGTAAATCCGCTTGATAAGTTAAACCGTTCTTCTGGGCACGTGCCGCAATTGGCTTAGGTACGTTAACACCAGCAGAGCTTAACTCACTCAATAGTTGATATTCAGCATAACTGCGAGTATTTTCTAAGGTTGTAAACCAGTAACTGTCTTTAATTAGTTTTCCGAACAAGCCACCACGACGATAATGGCGAAATGCTGCCGGAATACCTTTTAAATCGACGAACCATGTTGTACCTCGCCCTTCTGCACTGCCGATAATTGCATTATTCTTTTGCCAATAAGTGATATCAAATAGCAATGACGGGGTAATATTAACTCGGGACTCATCGAACCAAATATGCACATCATTACTTTCAAAGTATTTCATAGTATACCTGACCTAGAAGAAAAGAATGTAACACCACGTGAACATGGCAAACATCAATGCGACCATAACAGCCGCCGAACCTATGTCTTTTGCTCTACCACTCAACTCATGTAATTCAATACCTATACGATCTACGACAGCCTCTATTGCAGAATTAATCAGCTCCACAATCAACACGAGAACCACGGTTCCGATCAGAGCAACTCGCTCTATCATTGAGACATCAAGGAACGTCACAAGCACTATAGCAATAACGAGTAAAGCTATCTCTTGTCGAATCGCAGCTTCATGTTTGAAGGCAGCTTTCAAGCCTTGTATGGAATAACCTGTCGCTTTAATGATACGTATCAATCCTGTGTTACCCGGTTTACCGTGGTTATTATGTGTCATATCTATGCCAGTCGTTAAGTGAGTTCTCAGCGTTAAGTTGCTATTTTACATCCATCCGATCTCTCTGCATCATTTCAGCATATTTTTTGAGTCTTTATTTTGTAACTCACCCACAATGCATTATATTTGAGGCCTATTTCAAGCATAGTGAAAAAAGAAACCATGAAGAAAGCTATTTACCCCGGTACTTTTGATCCTGTGACTAATGGTCATATCGATATCATAGAGCGTGCTTCTCAATTGTTTGATCATGTAGTAATAGGCGTAGCAGCTAGTCCTAGCAAGAACACACTATTTAGCTTGGATGAACGTGTCTCACTTCTTAAAGAAGTCTGCCAACCCTACTCTAATGTATCCGTTGAGGGGTTTAGTGGGTTGCTGGTTGATTTTGCTCAGCAACAAAAGGCAAATGTACTCGTTCGCGGCCTTAGAACTACCATGGATTTTGAGTATGAGTTTGGGTTGACCACCATGTATCGCAGGTTAAAACCCGATTTGGAAAGTATCTTCTTAACACCAGCTGAAGAATATGCGTTCTTATCTTCAACTTTGGTTCGAGAGGTGGCTATTCATGGTGGTGATATAACCCAATTTGTACCTAAGGCCATCAATGCCAAAATCAATCAAAAACTAAGTAATAAATAGCGACCACGGTAAATGTAGACCTATTTATGAGTAGTGAAACGGTACTGACTCCGTTGTTGTTTACCTGATATAATCCACCTAACATTTTGCATCAAGGAAGTTTTATGATCACCGTAATTTGCGATGCTGGCATGGTTGGCGTTGAAAAACACTTAGCACATACAAGTATGTAGGCCTAAGACAACAGTTGGAATTCTCCAATTTTTCGCGATGACAACATTGGTTCGCTCAGTACTTTTTACTAAGATTAATATGAATCAACGCTGCTCAAACAAAGGTGAGGTATCTAAACCTCCTATTGTATTTAGCCTCTTTCAAAGCAGGGCAAATAATGCCAAACAGCTCAATTTTCTAAAATAAAGACCTTATGATTAGCAGAAACGATTATGACCCAAAAGCTTATGACCCTACTTTTCAGTGGGCTTTTTTGGCACCTAAATACTGGGGAACATGGTTTATTGTATTGTTGATGTTTCCTGTTTCATTGCTTCCTATTTCATTTCACCATGCATTGGCGAACTTTTTTGCAAGACGATTATCTAAGTCGCAAAAGGGGCCAGCACACAGAGCTCGAGTAAACTTTCATCTGGCTTTTCCAGAGAAAAGCTTTGCTGAGCGTGAGCAATTGATTTATCAAACTCTCTATACTGCAGGTGTATTCATACTGAGATTCGGACTTTTAACTGTGCGATCGAAAGAATGGCTTCAAACTCAATGTCGCTTTGAAGGTGAAGAGCACCTAACTAAACATCTGGATAACGGTGACAATGTCATTTTGCTGGTGCCACATAGCTGGGCAATTGACATACCGGCAGTGTTTCTAGCGTCAAAAGGCTTGCCTGTCTCAGCCATGGCTAAAAGACAGAAGAATGAAGTCAGCGATTGGTTAATGCACAGACAGCGCGTGCAATATGGGGGGCGAGTTTACGAGCGTAGCGGAGGCATCAAACCATTCATAAAATCAATCAAAAGTGGTTATCTCGGATACTATTTGCCAGATCAAGATCATGGCCCTGAATTAAGTGAATTTGTAGATTTTTTTGCCACAAAAAAGGCAACTCTACCCGGAATAACCAAATTATCTAAGCTATCTAAAGCTAAGGTTATTCCTTTGTTTGCCTCAATCGATCAAAAAACAGGCCAATATGTTCTCGAACTGCAATCGGTACTAGAATGGCAAGATACCGAGAGCGAGGACGCAAGGCAAATGAACCGAGTTATTGAGACCTTCGTTAAATCAAAGCCAGAACAGTATATGTGGATTTTACGGTTATTTAATTCGCAACAAGATGGCCGCCGAGTTTATCGAGATGCTATCAAAAAATATGATAATGATTGGAAAGTATAACCAAGTGATTACTAAATTGGATAAAAAAACATTGATAGCTGCAGCAACAACCTCTTTGTGTATGGCTTTTTTCATAATTATGAACATTCAAGGCGAGTCTTACAGACTAGCACCGTTTGGCCTGCTAACTCTATCTTTAGCATTAATTCTATTGAATAGACTCAGTTTCAGCAGCCTAAAACCTTTCACATGGTTAGTAACCGGACTCTTCGTTTACTTTTTAGCTTATGTCATTTCGTTTATATATCACGATGAAACAGCAAGCATACTCGATATGCCGAGCCGAGCTGTATTTGCAGTATTGGTGTTGATGGCATTAATTAAATACCCACCCAATTTGCAAGCTGTCTTATGGGCTATTCCTATTGGGGGAATAGTAACTGGACTGGTAGCTCTGTACTTTCAGGTGGCTTTTGAGACTAGAGCATTCTATGGCCATGGTTTTATGGTCATCCAGTCATCAGGGATGGCTGCATGGGTTTCTTGCTTATCTTGCGTTGTGGCAGGCTTTGCTTTAGAGCAACTAAAGTATCAAGACTCTGTTCTCACCAGTTCAACCAAAACGCTAAAATATTTGTTAGCAGTAGCGTGCTTGGGTGGTGTTATGGCGCTAACAGCAAGCCTACTCTCTGGAGGCCGAGGAGCTTGGCTAGCGACCCCATTTATACTTTTAGGTATCGCATTTCTTTATCGCTCGATTTTTACCAAAAAAGTTACTTTAGGAGTGATTATTGCGTTCTCGATCATCGGTACTTTAGGTTACCCACAAATTCAACCTCGTATACAAACGATGGCGAAGGAGCTGCAACTCTACAATACAGGCCATATCGAAATCGATAACTCAAGTGGAGCGAGGCTAACACTTTGGCAAGGCGCTTACTTCTCTTTTTTAGAACACCCTATATTAGGGGTTGGTCGTTCGGGTCGCCAAGCTGACAAAGAAAGACAAGTAGAAGCTAAGCTGAGCAATCCAGCTATCTTGAGACATATTGGGGCTCATAACCAATACCTCGAAATGCTTCAGACAAAAGGACTAGTTGGCCTCACGGCTATCATATTCATGTTTTCGACTAGCAGTTGGTTTTTCATAACCAAATTGAGAGAAACTGTTTCAACTAAGAAGCCACAGGTTAAACTCGTCGCCATACTTGGCTTAGTGCATGTCGCTTCAGTAATGGGTTATTGCTTGACTCAAAATTATCTTAATCATCATTCCGGCATGCTACTGTATGTGGTTGGGTTAGTTATTATATCTTCACTATTCACCGTAATAAATAATGAAAACCGCATACAAGAGGTAGATTAAACTCATGAAAATACTCGTAATTGGGCCGTCATGGATTGGTGATATGGTAATGAGTCAATCCTTGTATATCACCCTAAAAAAACGTTTTCCTGAATGCGTCATTGATGTAATGGCTCCAAAATGGTGTATGCCTATCTTAGATAGAATGCCTGAAGTAAACTCAGCAATTGACATGCCGCTAGGACACGGACAATTTGAATTTTGGAAGCGACGTGCGCTGGGAAAACAGTTAAAAAATGCGGGCTATACGCATGCTTACGTTTTGCCTAAATCGGCGAAGTCTGCACTCATACCTTGGTTTGCTGCTATCCCTAATCGTATTGGGTGGAGAGGTGAGTTCCGCTACGGGTTACTCACTGATTTAAGATCGAACATGAAATCGTTCCAATATATGACAGAACGATATTACGCACTGGCTTACCCAAAAAAGGATATGACGGGTTCAGAGGTTTTTGGCGGAATAGAAAAATCACCTTACCCCAAATTACACATTGATAAACAAATACAGTTAGACACACTCAAAAAATATGACTTAGATACAAGTTCAAAAATAATCGGGCTGTGCCCAGGGGCTGCATTTGGCTCTGCAAAAAAGTGGCCAGAACATTATTATGCTCAAGTCGCCGAGAAAATGTGTAGAAAGGGTTATCAAGTTTGGATATTTGGTTCTCAAGGTGATCTTGATGCATGTCAAACCTTATATGATCTTGTTCCAAATGAGCTACATCCACAGTTGTCTATCTTGGCTGGTAAAACCTCTCTAATAGAAGCCGTCGATCTTCTTGCTGCATGTGAAAGTATAGTCGGCAATGACTCTGGTTTACTGCATGTCGCTTCGGCATTAGGCTGCCATGTTGTAGGAATATACGGCCCAACAACACCGAAATATGCACCACCGTTAACTGATAACAAAGATATTGTGTACACAGAGATTGAATGCTCACCTTGCGCAAAACGAGAGTGTCCATTAGGCCACAATAAATGTATGAATGAATTACACCCTGATAGAGTTCTAGCACGCCTTGAAACTTACCAGGCAAAGTTGAGAAATTAACCAGTGATCATCCGCTTTATATACACGGCCCTACTGACACTAGCTGCACCTTTTCTGCTTTACAGCCTGTATCGAAGTCACTCGAGCAAGCCAGCATACGGTAAGCGATGGGCGGAACATTTCGGTATCACACCGAAATTGACAACCAATCTTCGCCCTATCTGGATTCATGCTGTCTCTGTTGGCGAGAGTATTGCTGCAATACCACTTATCAAAGAATTAAAAAAAAGACACCCTAAGCAAACTATTCTGGTGACTACAACGACGAGCACTGGTGCTGAACAAATCGGAAAACTAGGTGATCTCGTTGAACATCGTTACATGCCGATCGATTTTGGCTTTGCTGTTAAGGGCTTTCTAAAAGCGGTGAGCCCAACACAAATGTTGATTATCGAAACCGAGCTTTGGCCGAATACACTTCATCAAGTATCTAAGTTTGGTGTGCCAATAACGGTCGTGAACGCAAGGCTATCTGAGAAATCTCGAAATAATTACTCAAAGTTTCAACCCGTCTTCAACATCATCGAACCTTGTCTGACCAACATACTTTGCCAAACTAAATCTGACGCTGCACGTTTCGAACGTTTAGGTGTAGATAAAAACAAGCTGGCTATTACTGGTTCAATTAAGTTTGATATACAGATATCAGATGAAGTCAGAGAAAAAGGCAAAACACTAAGGAAGGAACTCGGCGAAAGTCGCCCAGTTTGGATAGCTGCTAGCACTCATAAGGGTGAGGATGAGCAAGTGCTAAAGGCTCATGAAAAAGTTTTAGAATCACACCCTAACGCGTTACTCATTCTTGTCCCTCGTCACCCAGAGCGATTTGATAGCGTCTTTGAACTTAGTAACAATGCTAATTTTAACAGTGTAAGACGAACTTCTAACCAAACCATCACCGCAGAAACTCAAGTCTACCTTGGTGATACTATGGGTGAGATGCTAACACTGATGCGCGCAGCCGATGTGTGCTTTATGGGTGGAAGTTTACTAGGAGATAAAGTTGGAGGGCATAATGTATTGGAACCTATAGCACTTGAAGTCCCTGTCATTATAGGACCAAGCTACTTCAATTTTAAATCTATTGTCGATGAGTTAATTCAGGTTCAAGGGATTACAATCATTCGATATAAAGATGAGATAGCTAAATCAGTCAGTGACTACTTTAGAAAACATGAAGATATTCAAGAGTGCATTAACAACTCTCTATCCGTTGTTTCTCATAATATCGGAGCATTACAAAAAACCATTTCTATTTTGGACAATAAATAAATGAATTTATTCCTAGTCACATCACCTTTTCAATATATATGCGCACTTGAGGCGAAGGAGTATTTTCATTGTAAAAAAAATATTCTTCTTTTAGTCAACCAAGATACCGAAATTGGTAAACTACATCAAAGGCAATTATTTTCAGAAACAGATTGGACTCATGTTGTAGAAGTTAGCAGAAAGAACCGTAGCATCAATATCCCAAATGCGATAAAAAAAATAAAAAAAATAACCTATGGGGGGAGGGTTAATTACTTCTTTTACTCGGAATACACTAGCTGGAGAAAGAATCTAATTATAAAAAACCTAGAAATAGAAAAAGAAATATACTTTGACGATGGTACTCTTACATTAGCTGAATATCCTAAATACATTCAAAAAAAGTCCGCTTTTTACCGCCCTAGATTAATTCAAGATTTAGTCATAAGGTTAAATGGTTGTAAGCCAATTGGACACTTGCAACAATCAGAGAATCTTGAGCTATTTACAATATTTAGCTTTAATTTCCAAGGTCACACTGTTCATAAAAATACGCTTGGGAGATTGAAGTCTGAATATGGAAACCCTAGTCTTTTTAATCCAGATGCTCCAATTGGGTATATAGGACAAGGAGCTATAGGAGATAAGCATCAAAAGTCTGTCGCTGACTACATAGAAAGTCTAGATAGCCTTGCGATGTCTAGTAGCAGGAAAATAATATACTTCCCTCATAGAACAGAGCGAGATGAAGTAAGGAGAACTTTAGAAAACAAAGAATATATAATATATCACCGAAGTGAATATCCTCTGGAAATAGAATTAATCGACAAAAAAATTGAACTATCAGGATTCGTAGGTACTTATTCAACAGTAATGTTTACTTGTAGACTACTTTATCCAGACATGCCTATTTATACGATATCCGATGACTACCCTGACAAAGTATTGCGAGAAGAATTAAAGAGGCAATTTAAATCTATTAATATAAAAAAAATAAATAACTTTAAAGACCTATAATTAGAATCAGAGCCTTTTATTGATAAAAAACTCTGCCAAATCAAAATCTAATTGCTGGTCGATATCGAATGAGTCTTTATTTTCCATAACATAAGCAAAAGATTCATTCGTATAACATATATCTCGACATTTAAGAAATTTACGAACATCAAATATATAAATCGCCCCATTAAATCGGTAAAATCCCTCCAAATCCTGAGAGCGTTTCAAGGCTTCAGGGCGAACAAACTCTCCCAACGAACCATCATCAGGTAAAGTGTTCGACCAAGTAGGTGGATGCTCGCATGGAGTAACAGAAACAACAGAAGAAGCTTGCTTTTTCACAAATAATTCCAAAGCTTGGTCAATATGTACCGCGGTACGTAACGGAGATGTTGGTTGAAGTAAAACTACGATATCAACATTATTCCCAAATTTTTCCAGTGTGTACGTCAAAACGTCAGCTGTAGAAGCGGTATCCGACGCCAAGTGACTTGGCCTCAATTCTGGCACATCTATTCCAAAGCTCTGTGCCACCTCTGCAATCTCTTGATCATCTGTACTAATAAATATTTGGTTTATATATTTGCTATCTTTGGCTGCTTCAATTGACCATCCTATTAATGGTTTTCCCGCTAAAGGAAGTATATTTTTTCTTGGCAGCCTCTTACTACCGCCGCGAGCAGGGATAAATGCCAATATTTTTTTAGTGTTAATCATCAAAACATCTCTAGGTTATGAATATCGGCTTGTGCACGATTAAAATCATCCATACGACCAATATCCAGCCAGTATTCATGAATTGGAAACATTAAAATATTGTCACGTAGATTCATATGCTCTTCGAGCAATGTTGGCATATCAATTCGATAGTTTTCAGGTACAGAAGCGATCACTTCAGGTGACACTACATAAATACCAGCATTCACAAAAAAACGTTGAATTGGCTTTTCAACCATACTGGTGATTTTATTGCCTTCACCATTGATTACCCCATAAGGAATCTGATAATCATACTCACGAACACACATTGTCGCGTCAGCTTGGTTCTCAGTGTGAAATTCTAATAATCGTTGAAAATCCACTTTCGTCAAGACATCACCATTCATCATAATCAACGGAAGGTCTTTAGGAAGACTATCTGGTAACAAACCAAGTGCACCGCCTGTACCTAGAGGAGATTCCTCATGCACATAAGTAATATTAATCCCTAACTCTGAGCCATCACCAAAATGTTGTTGGATTAGCTCTGGCATGTAGTGAGTCGAAATGTAGAAGTTAACAAAACCTGCCTTGATAAAACTGCGGATCACGGTTTCCAAAATTGGCTTATTGCCAATATGCAGCATAGGTTTTGGACACACATCAGTAAGCGGTTTAAGTCGCGTACCAAACCCACCAGCCATAATAAACACTGGGTTCTGATGTTTAGGCTGGTGAAGTGCACCATGAAGAGTTTCAAGACCAACAACTTTATCACTTGCATCGAGTAACGGAACCGACAATATTCCGCGATTGTCCATTAGACCAATCAACTCTTCTCGAGAAGAGCCTTCTAGTGCTGTCGTTGGATTAGTGTTCATCACCTTTGATACGGATTCAGTCAACGGCAAGTTATTTAGTAAACCACGTCGAATATCGCCGTCTGTCACAACACCAAGTAACGCTTGTTCTTGATCAACAACCAACACCACTCTTAACGCTTCATTATTAATGATTTCTAACGCGTCTCGAATTGTGCTATCAGGTTTTATTAGCACATTATTCCAACAATGACTCATGGCACACCTAATTTTAATTTCTTGAATGCTTGGTAGCTTACAGTAAGCTAATATGGCTCGATTATACATCTAAAAGGATAACATATGCTTTGCGCTGGTAGGGGTTTCGTTAAAATAGCACCCGCTCCAACAATTGAGAGCGCACCTAAAGTGATACCTTGTATCACAGTCGCATTCGCTCCTATATAACAACCATACTGGGTTTCTACTTGACCACACAAAGTCGCTTTCGGAGCAAGATGGTTGTAGGTGCCAATCTGGCAGTCGTGCTCTACAAGTACACTCGTATTGATAATGCTATGTTGCCCTATGGACGCACCTGTTTGTATAACAGCTCCTTCCATAATTTGAACACCATTTTCTATAGTTGCATATTCAGAGACAAATGCAGTTTCAGCAATGACATTTTCAAATCGATAGCCTAATCCAATGAAGTAACTCGCTATCTTTTCCCGCAAGTTAGATTTAGGCATCGCACCAATACCCAACACCAGTCTAACGTCATTGGGAGAAAACTGTTCTACGTCACTATCTTTGAGAAACTGCTTAATCCCCGAGAAAATCCGACGCTGGGAGACATCATCAGGGCAAATCACCGCGACTATCTCACGCCCTTGGCGAAGCAATATATCTGCAAGCACGCTCGCATGACCTCCCCCTCCGATTAGCACAATAGGCAACATAGAAGCAGCATTATTCAAAGATCAGCTCTCCAGCTTGATAAGCTTTAGAAGAAGAGCGTTCAAGCATATCCCAATAGCGATAAGGTGACATGCCATGACCCGGTCTCTTAATGGTGATATTTTCTGACGAAAACGCCTCACCTTCGGTAATATCACACGCAGCAACCAGACTTTTCCTTGCGACCGCTTTATTTTTCACTTCTGATACCGTCGGTGTTTTTACGTTACTCCCTAATGCCAACTCGACCTGTCGAATTGCGCTGACCATGGCCGTTAAGTCTTGAGGTTCAAGAGAAGCTTTGTGATCCGGTCCTTCCATGTTGTTATCTAGCGTAAAGTGCTTTTCAATCAACACCGCACCGCGAGCAACAGCTGCAATAGGAATCGTAATACCTTGACTGTGGTCTGAATAACCTGCAGGCAGGTCAAACGCACGACCTAAAGTGTTCATTGCTTTAAGGTTAATCTCTTCCATTGGTGCTGGGTATTCAGTCGTGCAGTGCAAGATTGTGACCTTACTCTTAAGCGCTTGTTGACCTTTATCAGAGGCATAAGCTTCCTGGAAGGCCTGCACAGAAGGTATGGCGTTGTCATCAGCAGTGTAACCAAATGCAATCACACCTAGCGCGATTTCAATTTCCGATAGTGTCGCCATACCAGTGGAGACAATCAAATCACACCCAGTTCGAGCATGTTCTAGTACGAGAGGGGCATTAGTAAGTTCACCAGAAGGCAACTTCAAGCGAGTTAACCCTAGATCGTTTACTAAAAAATCTAGGCTTTCTGAATCAAAAGCGGTTGATAAAAACTCAATACCGAGTTGCTCACAATGCTTAACCAATTGATGGTGAGCATCATAAGAGAGCTCTAAGCGACTAAGCATAGCTAATTGCGACTCTTGTTTCTGCGTGTTGGCAGCCTGATATTCCGCCTGTTTCGCGTCTTCAGTTACAAGGTTTTTTGCCTTAAACGTCTGAAACTTTACAATATCAGCACCCGCTTGATAGGCTGCATCAACAAGCTCAAATGCCAGTTTTTCATCACCATTATGGTTTACGCCTGCTTCGGCAATAATCAGAGTCATACCGCTCTCTCTTTCGTTATTTGTTACTAAAAGCTAAATGTATAGCTCTCAGTTCGGTAAATCGTGGAAGGTTTTGCATGGATTGAAATCCAGAGTTTTGATCATCTCGATCACTTTTTCACTGGTGTTTCCTTGTCCGTACGGATTCTCTATCTCTTCCGCAGTATCCTTATACTCACGTTCATTCGCAGATCTGATAGCTCGCTCAATATCAGCTCTGTTCGACTCACAATGCAGCACGCTTTTTGCTGCCAAGCGACCTTTCTGGCGAGATCCAATATTAACAGTGGGGACATCAAATGCCGGTACTTCAATAATACCGCTAGAAGAGTTGCCAATCACAGCCGCTGCATATTTAACTGCACTGAGGTAACGCACTTGCCCAAGCGAAGGAATTGCTAATACGCGATCAGGTTGGCTCGCGGCGTAAGCTTCTAGCATTGGGATAATGCGGCGACCACCATCATCAGCATTTGGGTAAGTGAGGATAACTTGATGCTCTGGGAAACAGTTTAAAGCATCCAATAAAGCTTGGAATGCCTCTTCAGGTGCTTCATTGCCGAGTGTCACCGGATGATAAGTCACCAAGAAAAACGGTTTAGTCAAAGAAAAGTTGAGAGATTCCCCCAACTCGCCCAATGACATGAAGTCAGCACGTTTAAGGTGGTCAAGGCCTATTGCACCGACATTTCTTACTCGCTCAGGTGCCTCACCCAATTGAATCACGCGCTGACGATATTCGTCTGTCGACGTACCATGCAGGTAGCTCAGTTTGGTAATTGCATGACGAATCGCATCATCGTATGCGCCTTCTGTAATTTCACCACCATGCAAGTGAACAATAGGAATACGCAAAATCATCGCCGTTTGAGCAGCGGCTAATGCCTCAAAGCGATCGCCAAGTATAACCAATACATCAGGCTGTAGACGTGCTAAAGAGTCCGAAAATCCAAGGACACCAAGGCCCATACTTTTAGCTGTACCTACGGCAGAATCAGACGAAAGCAGGATTTCAATTTTTTCATCAATCTTAAATCCATCTTTTTCTATCTGCTGATAGGTCTCCCCAAACTCCGGCGAAAGGTGCATCCCCGAAACGAGAAGCTGCAGTGTTAAATCGGGATCACTTTGAATATCTTTCAAAAGCCAAAAGAGCAGACCATACTCTGCTCTTGTTCCAGTAAAAACCGCTACTTTCTGAATCTTGTTTTCCATTAAGCGCCTTTAGACAGTTGAATGGGTGTGCTCGGAATGTTGATCAAATGCGCTTCAATAAACTCAGACTGCGTCAAGTCACCACGCAATGCGTTCTCGAACATAGGAAGACGATGCATCAACTGCCAAATAGGACGCGTCATGACACCCGCAGAGTTGGTTTCTTCCAAAATTTGTGCTCGTGATGCTGTGTCTGGGCAAATAATCGCATTCAGCCAATAATTCGATGTCGCGTATTCTGGCTCTGTCACGAATGTAAATTCTGAACCGGAGAAAAAATGTTGGTATTGTTCAGCCAATTGGCGCTTCTGAGCTAGGTATGATTCGAGCACTTCCATTTGTGCACAACCCAATGCGGCATTCAAATTTGGCATTCGATAATTGAAGCCAGGCTCATCATGATAAAACTCAAAAGGGTGTGGGACCTTAGCTGTCGTGGTCACGTGCTTAGTACGAGCACCCTGCTCTTGAGTTTTACACAGAATCATACCACCGCCACCGGTTGTAATAACTTTATTGCCATTAAAGCTGATCGCAGCATAATCACCGAATGTACCTGTATGTTGGCCTTTATAGAAAGAGCCCAAACTTTCTGCTGCATCTTCCACTAAGACCAGTTGCCACTTTAAACATACGGCGACTAACTCATCGAGTTCGACAGGGTGGCCGAAAGTATGCATCGGAACCACAGCGCGGATGCGTTGTCTTGTTTGTCTATGGATACAACCTTTTTCAGTCAACTCAGCGTGTTGTGTTAGATAGTGGTCAACCGCTTTAGGGCACAAGCCTAAGCTTACCGGAGATATATCAACAAAAATTGGCTCTGCACCCATGTGATACAGGGCATTGCAAGTCGCAACGAAGGTCAAAGCTTGTGTAACAACCAAATCACCGCGTTGTACGCCCGCCATATAGAGTGCTGCATGTAGAGCTGCGGTGCCATTGACAGCAGCTACCGCCTTAGCACTTCCGGTGTAAGCTTCAATCTTCGATTCAAACTCATCCACAAATTTACCAACACTTGAGACAAACGTACTCTCAATGGTTTCTGTGACGTAAGCTTTCTCGTTGCCATTGAATGTTGGCGCATGCAAAGGAACAAACTCATTGGTTTGGTAAGTATCACGAACAAATTCAACTAATGATGCAGGTTTCATGTTCTCTCCTACATTTTACTGTCTAGATATTTGCCTGTTTCTTTGTGTCCAAAGTCAGGAATCATAGTAAAGAATAGCTCGACGATTTGCTCTTTGCTCCACTCTCGATCTGATTTCATTTGACCAATTGTACTTTCAAATAAATTCAGTAACTCTTGCTGATACAAAGGGTCGTTTTTAATAATGCCTAGGTTTGCAAAACGCTCCATATCGAGTGTTTCTTTATCGGTAAAAAACTCTTCAAAGTCTTTCTCACCAGTAGTGTCACTAGACGTAAACAAACAAGGCCACTTGCCTTGTGATGGAAGTGTTTTCGCCAACTCACGGGCTTCATCTTCGCTTTCACAAAGATGAGGTTCGTAACCGCGTTGCTCAAGGTACTTCACAGCAATATCTGCAAATGAGATTAAGTGAAGTGCTTCACTAAGTTTAGGGAAGAAGATGTCTCTGTTTTCACCAAAAATACACGACATTAAGCATAACTCACCAGACTCTTGAGGCGTAACGAAGTAGCGTTTAATGTCATTTGGCGCCACGATAGGTTGGTTTTTCAATAGGCGTTGGTTAAAGCCGTGTAATAGGGAACCATCAGAGAATGCCACGTTAGCAAAACGTGCTGTCGAGATAGCCATCTCTTCACTTTTACGCATTAGGAACATCTCCATAATACGCTTTGATGCTCCCATCATATTGACTGGATTTGCCGCTTTATCTGTCGAGACACAGAAATATTTCTTCGCCCCAGCATCAATCGATTGTTGAATAGTTTTATCAGTATTAAACACATTCACATCGATCATTCGCATTAGCGTGTACGGATCTTTTTCACTACGGACATGCTTAAGTGCCGATAAGTTCAATACGTAATCGTATTGGCCATCTGCCTTAATGAACGCATCATACTCAATCGAACCGATATCAAGAGCAAAAGTTTGAAAGTCACCATCGATGTAACCAAAAGAGCTACGAATATCTCGAACCACCTCCACCATGTTATTTTCACTGATATCAACAACATGCAATTTATTAGGGTTGCGTTTAAAGATCTCTTTAGTAACCGCTTGGCCAATGGAGCCTGCGCCACCAAGTACAAGGAAGCGGGATTCAGAAACAATACGAGATAGCTCAGCTTCATGCTGACCGATGTCTTGAGTAAACAAAGCATCGGTACGACCGATGAGGGGTAAAATAGAATTCATTGGATGAGTTTCTCTGTTTTCTTTATTTTTGAAATTCAAATGAGGTGGACTTTTGCTATCCACTGTCTGTCAAGCACTTTAGCTCTTGGTGAAACAATCGAGACTAGACGCCTTTCCTAATTCTAGTAAACGCAAGTAACACCATACTGCAAGAAAAAAGTATCGTGTTAATTCTCAGTTCTAGTCGCAAACTATCTGAGGCGGAGGCAGTGCAGAATCTAGTACAGATCATTATAACGAAACCACATTGTTTGTCCTATGTGTTTGTATATCTGAGAGCAAAACCTACTTTTAACCCAATAAAAGACTGGGTCATGTTGCTATTGAATTTTACATTTTTACTATAACTCTGCATAATTCATACTTCCTCGCTAACTGAAAACTAATACATGACTTTGTTTCGCCAACCACCTAATTCGCTCTGTATTTTAAGACTTTCCGCTATCGGTGATGTTTGCAATACGGTCGCTGCCGTCAAGGCAATTCAAAGACAATGGCCATCGACTGAAATCGTCTGGGTAACAGGTCATCTAGAGAGCAAGTTAATCTCCGAGCTAGAAGGCATAAAAGTTGTTACGTTTGATAAGAGTGGAGGCTGGAAAGCGTATATAAACCTTTGGAAAGCTCTCAGAAATTATCACTTCGACGCCTTACTGCATATGCAATATGCTTTGCGCGCTAGTTTAGCAACCTTAGGCATCAAATCCCGTTATAAACTTGGGTTTGATAGCAGTAGGAGCCAAGACTTTCAAACCTTGTTTACTAACATCAAAGTGCCATCACCAAATACTATGCACGTGCTCGATGGCTTACTAGCCTTTGGCAAAACTTTAGGTATAACGAACATGCAACCGGTATGGGGCCTTCACTACTCCTCAACAGACCTAGAGTGGGCATCAAAGCACATTTCTAATGAAAAGCCGAATTTGGTCGTAGTACCTGCTGCTAGCAAGTCATATAAAAACTGGAATGCCAGTGGCTATCAAGATGTAATTAATCACGCTTTAGGTCATGGTTGGAACGTTCTTCTCGCAGGCAGTCCCGCTAAAGTAGAACTTGAACTAGCACAAGAGGTGCAAGGTGGTCTAAACGAGAGTGTTACTGACCTTGTTGGAAAAAGCTCATTAAAAGAGATGCTTGCTCTCATTGATAAGGCTGATTTAATCATCGCTCCTGACACAGGTCCTACTCACATGGCAAATACAATGGCAACGCCGGTTATCGGTTTGTATGCTCATCACAACCCCAATCGAACCGGGCCATTCCGTTACCTAGACTATGTAGTTTCAGCCTATGAGGAAGCCATTTTAGAGGAGACAGGCAAAGATTTGACCCAATTAAGCTGGCGAGCACGTGCAAAAGATAAAAATGCGATGAATAGAATCTCTTCTGATTCGGTCATTAAAATGTTTGATAAAGTCACCCAAGAATTAAACCTATTGCGATAAGATTAGCTCAGGAACTCAAATGGCAAGTAAACCAACAATTGCGGTAGCTCTTATCGTAAAAAATGAAGCACAACACCTAAAAGCATGCCTAGATACAGTCAGTGATTGGGTTGACGAAATAGTGATTCTAGACTCAGGGAGCACCGACGGTACTGAGCAAATAGCTAGGAGTTTTACGGACAAGTTTTTTGTTAATTTTGATTGGCCTGGATTTGGGATGCAAAGGCAACTTGCACAACAGCATGTCGAATCGGATTACGTCCTTTGGCTTGATGCAGATGAGCGAGTTACCCCTGAACTAAAACTGAGTATTTTAGAGGCGGTCAATTCTGACAATTCAAACACTGTATATGGATTGACTCGATTAAGCTGGGTTTTTGGTCGATACATACGCCATTGTGGTTGGTATCCAGATAAAGTTTTGCGCTTATATCGCACCCGTTTAACAGGCTATAATGACGCTCTAGTACACGAAAAGGTTTACGTTACAAAAGATGTGCAAGTGAAGATATTACAAGGAGACCTTGTGCATTATACCTATAATGATATGAATCATTACCTTTTAAAATCAGCTGGCTATGCGAAAGCTTGGGCAGATCAACGAGAAAAACAAGGTAAGACAGCAAGTTTAACTCAAGGTCTCTTTCACTCTGTTGGATGTTTTATAAAGATGTATTTCCTTAGAGCTGGCTTTTTAGATGGTAAGCAAGGCTTACTCATTTCTTTATTATCGGCACATTCCACCTTTGTAAAATATGCCGATTTATGGGAGAGAACCCATACACGATCTCAGTCTGATCAAGATAAAATCTAGTTACATTGTATCCGCCCCATGAACCCACGGGGCGACTTGTCAGTGTTTGAAGTTCCAAGGCAGGAGTGCGTCGATATCAGGCTCAGCTTTCGCCAGCTCTTTCATGCACTTGACCATGTAGTCGTAGAGGATAAGACCGTTGGCTTTCGCGGTCTCGATGATGCTGTAAAGCATCGCGCTCGCATCAGCACCGTTTGGTGTGTTAGAGAACAGCCAGTTCTTCCTGCCAATGACCAGTGGTTTAATTGCGCGTTCAGCGCGATTATTATCAATAGATAAGTGACCATCGTCGATATAACGAATAAGCTTTGACCACTGCCCAAGCGTATATTTTATCGCTTTGCCTAGTGGGCTAGAGCCAATCACCTTCTGGGTCGTCATCCATTGGTAAAGCTCATCCAGTATCGGCTTGGCAAGCGCTTGACGCTCTGCTTTTCGCTCTTGGGCAGGCGCACCTTTTAAGCGTGATTCTATCCCGTAGAGTTTTTGGATTTTAGCCAGCGCCTTATCAGCCTTGCCCGATTTACCTTTCCCTTGAAGCTTTTTAGCATCCATGAACTTGCGACGAGCATGCGCTAAGCACCCTACCTTGGTGACGTGATGAAGTCCATCATAAGCCGCGTAGCCATCGGTTTGTAGATAACCGTTGTAGTCACCTAAAAAGTCCACGGGACACGCCCTCGCGCGACTGTTTTGATAGTCGTACAAGGCAATATTTTTCACATTCGGCAGTGCCGCTTCGGGTGAGTCAGCGCCTGAGCAGTAGAGCCACATATAACACTGCTTCTCTTCTTTGAGCACATTGAGCGGCGTTTCATCCGCTTGAACCACCACTTGTTGAAGTAGGTGCTCTTTCAAGGCGGCATACAGCGGGGCGAACTTCTCACTGACTTGGATGACCCACCTAGCCATGGTGGTACGTGATAGCTCGATACCCGACTGGGTAAACAGCGATTCTTGACGGTAAAGTGGCATCGCGTATTGGTATTTTCCAAGAATGATGTTGGTCAGCAAACTTTCTGTGGCGAAGCTTTTAGGGATGAGGCTCTGAGGGGATAGCTTCTGAACGATTCGGCTGCTGTCGCCTGTTTTCTCGCACTGGCGGCAAGCGTACTTAGGACGAACATATTCCAACACTTTGAGTACCGCTGGCGTGAACTCTAGCTTCTCGCTGCGGTCTTCCCCGATTTTATGCAGGCTATGATTGCAGCAAGCGCACTGCTTTTCATGGTCGTCTATATCAAGTTCGATAACCTCACGAGGCAAGGTCTTAGGCAGAGGTTTACGTTTACCGCGCTTTTTCGTTGTGGTCGTGGTTGTCACCTCAACCTCGTCTTCTTTAACGGCTTCACATTCCGCTTCGTTGAAGAGGTCACCTTGTGATTCATCGTAAGGCTTTAATGCCTCCGAGCGTTTCGCGAACTGACGGTCGAAGGCGAGTTTGAGTTGTTCAAGCAGCGATTGGCGCTCTTGTTTCCACTCATTTTTCTCCGACATCAGAGCAGCTACCATCGCTTGTAGCTCGGCAACATCTTGGCTTTCTGGGTCGATATTTGGCGTCTTTTTCATAGCATTGATTATACTAAAATCGTGCCGTTAACGCTTGGAGAATAAGGCCTTATTCTCGATTAACTCATTGTAAAATCGTTTATTTTGATGGGTTCGTGGCCGATAATTGTGAAGCCTGAAAGCAGTCTGTCAAGCTCAAATTGAGTGAGGGTAAACACCTGATTTTTCTCTTTTGAAGGCCACTTATACTTGGCTTTTTCAAGGCGTTTATACCAGAGGGCGAAGCCTGTTTTATCCCAGTACAACACTTTAATCTTATCGCGCTGTTTATTGGTAAACAGGAACAGCGCACCGCTGCCAAGAGGCAAGTCAGTATCATTTTCGATAATCGCTGCAAGGCCGTTGATGGACTTTCTAAAATCGACGCTTTCACGATAAAGGTAAATGTCTGGAGCGCTGAGCATACCTTTCATGACAACGCTCCAATGAGTTCAGCAAGATAGGTGGCTGGCGTGCCTTGAGGAATGCTCAGCTCCACATCATTGATGAGAAGTGTCATGTTCGCCGTAGCTATCTGGGCCTGATACTTGGTTGTCTTTTCAACGATTTCGGCTTTAACAAATCCGACAGATTCCGATTGGCTTGCTGTTTGGAGTTGACGCCGTTTGGCAAAGAACGTGGATAAACTCAGTCCATGCTCTTCACAAAAAGCGCGTTGGGTAACACTGCTGCTTTCATATTGCTCAAACAGTGATTGCCATTCTAGGTTGGTACGTCGTTTTGCCATTTCAACTCTCCTTTGGGTTGGAGAGTTGATCTTATTCTTCGTGCTGAAGGATTAGAATGCGGTGTTCATGACACGCTTACGTTACATTCCTTTAACTGAGGACTTTAGATTGCTTATCCATGGCTCTATTGTTTCAAGCACGTATGAAATATCTATGCGAGTCAAATCATCTTGTTCACCTCTACTGCTTGCATTTTGAGGACAAAAGGCGATATGCGTGTCAACTGAGTTTAATGGACGCCAACGTAAAGGTGTTGCTGACCTTTTACTCGGAAAGAACCCAATTGTAGGTACGTCAAGAGCAGCAGCAATGTGTAATGGGCCTGTTGACCCTGCAGTAAATAAATCAGCACATGCTAGCGAGCGAGAAAAGTCTACCAAACCGTCATTTTTGTCATAAACACGAGCTTCAACGTCTATTTTAGCTAACAAATTTTTCAGTTCTTGTGCCTTACCTTCTTCTCCAGGGCCAGCTGTAAGTACTATTTCGAACTTTGCCGCCAAGCCAGCAATAAGATCCCTGTATTGGTTAAGTGATAAATTGTTAGCTGAACCACCAGTTCCAGCATGTACAAACAACCATGACCTATTTTTATCAAGCTCTAGTATTTCAGCAAGCTTGTTCTTTTGAGTAATTAGTTCACTCTCAGAAAAAGTTAAATACGGGGTACTAGGTTCTACGATCGGTTTATTAATATCATCTAGAAAAGAACGAACTAAGTCTAAGTTGTACTCATATTCTGATTTTAATGATTTAGAACGACGCTGAACAATTCGTTTGTTGTATAGGATTTGGGTAAACTTGGTTGCAGGTGCCAAACGATAAGGTATTTTAGCTTTCCACACTAACTTGGCGTTATATGCTGTTGAAAAGAAGTTAATTGAAACATCAAACTTTTCAGTCTTTATTTTTTCTAACAGTTTTTTTTGTTCTTCTTTACTCGAGTTCTCTGTTGGATCGAGCAATACTGAGTCTATCCATGGGCAAAGTTCCGCAAGCGCGACAGTATATTTAGGAACCAATGCAGTAATATGAGTATTAGGTAAGGACACCTTTAACATTGCAAAGCTTGGCCATGCGAGCATGAAATCACCAATTTTGTCATTACGTACTACAAGAATTTTTTGCATAATTACGCCCTTTACTAAAACTAATTGAAACCAAATCTCTTTTTAAGCAAAGCAACTCTGCGCTGAGTTTGCCTTTGAGTGATGGCAGGTGATATGTGGTAGAGGAGTTTAAGAAAGTCATTAGTAAAACCAAAACCGTCAATCATCACAACCTGCTCTCTTCCTTGGTAATAGGCAATAACTAAATTACCTGATACAAGATCTATGACAGATATTTTTTTTGATATAAGCTTTCGGCAGAATTCATCGACTAGTAACTCAAGCTTAGGATGAGTTCGATCTTTCGCTAAGTTCTTAGCTATCTTTCCATCTTCGCCTTTTATTAATGGACACACCAAGCCACAGCCTAAGTTAGTGTCCACCCATTCTATAGGTAAAGCAAAGGGTAAATCTGAAATATCCATTCTTTTCTTTAGTGATTGCATATAAGAGAACTCACGTTCACTTTCGTTTCTTGACCGTTTAGTTTGGTATCGAATTTTTATGCACAAACTTGGGTTTTCTGGATGAACATAAACCACGCGTTCAGAACCTCGTGCAATTTCTAGAGCATCAGATAATTTTAATTCCGCAATATTCATAACAAAAATCTTAACTTAAAAATAGACTTATCAAGAGTAAACCTTTCTTAAACGTTCAAAACTCTTATTAAAGAAATTGACTACAAGTAGACTGTTTTCCTTGATATTTATCTTACTATTTACAATATTTGAAGCCAATTCTGAAAAGTTTTGATAACTTTCAACTTGTACACCAATAGTTTCAGTAAGCTCTCTATAATTTCGTGATTTATCTCGCACATGCACTATACCCCGCTCCATTCTTATATACTCCTTTATTGTTGTCATACTACCTCTGTCTTGCAATATTATATGGTTGCAAGACATAACTAGGGCGTTGTACGTAACACCATTCGTTACTGTTGGGAAACTAATATCAATATTTTTCCTTTTGAAAAATCTTAAGTAGGCACAGTAAACATCCAGAAGAATTCTATATTTCCGCCTTTTATTGTAAGTAAATATCATGTACTTGTAATCTAGCAAAGCACCTTTTTTATCAAGATCATTTAAAATACTAATAGTTTCAGAAAGTGTAAACACCCCACGTTTAGCTCCTATTAATATTTTTTCCTCGGGATTTATCGCCTGTGATTTTAATTTATACAACTCTTGAAATTTTTCTAATTCTTTAGTCGGCATAACAGAGAATGCATCTCGCGCATCCGTAATGTTAAAATCACTCCTTTCTAAAACGTATTGTAAATCTTGATTAAATGCTTTTTCTGCTGCTATGAAATTTCTTATTTTTTTCAAGACTGTTATACAATCATCAGACATATAATTACGAGGCGTTACTTTCAAAAAACCATTTTTACTCTTAGTTTTAACCCAACGAGTTAATTCATCTTCGGTTAAATGTACGTATATTTTTTCGATAGAAGTCTCATTGAAAGAACAAATGTCATTGAATAAAAAACTATTATTTTTATTCAATGATATGAATGTAATGCTTTTAGCCGAGGATATCTCTTCTAGAGAGAAATCTTTATAATATTTGCTTTCAATGATTGAATTTTTTATAACATTATTGTCCAATGTCAAAAAATATAAATTCTTTTTATGAATGGCACACTTATTAATCAACATGTCTATATACAAATTTACAAAGATATGACTGCTGTATCCAACAATCAAATGTTTTTCTTGTAGCATAAAGTGAACCCTCTATTTTTATTTCTCGCTTAATCACTTAACAACTAAGCTTCTCAAATACATATCTAAAAGAACTTTATATCCAATAATATTAGAGTCCGTATTTTCTTTTCCACTTAGTTCATTCTGGGCTCCATCTCGCCAAGGGTACACTAGAGTGGGGTCATCATTAAAAAACACACCATTTGGAGTAATAGTTCGAGATTGATTGTAACCAAATTCATTTATATCTAAGCTGTTCAGCATATTATTACCAGCCAAAGACACATACTCTCTACCGGACAAGCTGTAATGGTATAGTGTTGGAAACACATCTTTGTGCGAACCTACTCTTTGGGGATCGTAGTTATATTCAACTTGGTCTAAAATTTTCGGTGGGACATACATATAAAAGGGAACGCCTTCCGATACAGCAATTTCATCCTTCCGTGTTGTCGCAATCGAACGAGCGCGGTGATCACCAGTTGCTGCTATCAAAGTTTTTTGGCCTAATGAAGAGTGCTTAATACTGCTAATAAATCGACCTAGCGAATCGTTAGCATATTGGTAAGTCTTCAACATGGCGTCAGCATCTTTTGCTAAAGGCCCCATAAGCTCATCTAACCTATCGCTAACCGTTATTGAGCTAGCCTTGTAGCCAGAAGGCGCTTTATACGGAGGGTGATTTGTCACAGTTAAGATATACAGCATGGTTGGCTGAGTGGCATTCTTTAGCAACTCTTCTGCATATTGAAAAGTATACTCATCAGGAACTCCCCATGTTGATGCTTGACTAGCAGCATCTGGAATGGCCTTTTTGATATCATTTTCATCTAGCACCTTATCGAACCCCTGCACCGGAAGGTAATTCGACAGGTTTCGCCACATCCCATTTCCCCCAGTCAAAAAAATCACTTCATAGCCAGCTTCTTTATATGGCAAAACGGCAGAGCTTTCTAAAGCCACTTTTTGATAATTGTTATGAGCAATTGTTGGGATCGGGCTATAAAACAACATCATCATGATGCTTTCAAGTGTGCCACTACCACCAGATACAAACCTTTCAAATACAAAATCATTTTCAAAATGAGGACGAAGCGCTCCTAGCATATCGTTTCTGCCTTGGTCATCTTCTAACAGAACATTGGTGCCCATACTTTCCATCAATGCCATTACAACATGTGGTTGGTTTTTCTCTAAATAGTGATTGATAGGCAGCGGGTAATGTGGTGTTGTTTGGCCAAGCACTTGTAGCATCTGTTGTTCTAGCTCGCTCTTATCAACAGGCTCAATTTTTGATTGGCCCTTGTAATCTGATCGAGCCCAATCAATAGCCATAAATGCATTGGGCGTCACAATATTAAGGGCTTTATATTGGGAAACATTTGCATGGTACCGTTTGAGAGGTAATGAGCCAATCGAACCTCTAGCTGCCACAAAGTAGACAGCGACAACCGAGATAACAACTACTGTCGTTTGCCAGACTTTAGGTTTTCTTGAAGAAGAACCACTAATTAGCTTATGGTCAAGCTTTCTATGAACCCACATAAAAAAACAAGCAATTGCTATAGAGCCTAAGAAAGACCAGACAATAGGATAACTCCTCCAAGCATCTCCCAAAATAGCTGAGGTATCATCATCGAAAATCCCGAATGCAAAAAGGTCTATGTAATTTCCGTACGTCACATAATAGTAGTAATTGCCGATCGAGAATGCGGTTATTAAAAAGAAAATAACTAATGAGTAATATGGTGCCCACTTTCTCCAAACACCAAAAACGTTTTGAAATTGCGCGGTAATCAAACCAGTTAAAAAGATGGGAGCAAAACCTATTGCTGTCACTTTTAAATCATATCTTGCTCCAACAAAGAACGCTTGGAAAATATCGTCACTGTGTTGCTTGAGCAATACATCATCTGCAATCAAGTGTAAAAACATGCCACGTGAAATAGAAAGCAAGCATGTTGCCATCACAACTAGTGAGGCAATTAGTTTAAGAAGGTGATAATAGTTTGTCTGGCGATTTATCATAGCAAATATGTCTGAAGCGGTTAAATACTGCAAAAAGTATATCATTGAGCCGCTTTTGTGCACAGCAATCAAGATTTTTATTCAGTTTTGTTTACTTTTGGCACTCTTCGCAATAAAACGTATTGCGCTGTCCGATTTTTAGCTCTTGAATCAATGCTTCGCAGCTTGGACACTTTTCACCTGCTTTACCATACACTTGCAGCTCTTGTGCGAAGTAGCCTGGTTTACCATCAGCCTGAGAAAAATCTTTCAGCGTAGTACCACCTTGTTTAATGGCGGTGGCGAGCACTTGTTTGATCTCTTTGGTCAACAAGACCCACTCTTGTTTTGTCACTTTGCTTGCAGGGCGCAAAGGGCTAATACGTGAAGCAAATAGCGCTTCATTGGCATAGATATTACCCACACCAACCACCACTTTGTTGTCCATGATGAACTGCTTGACGGCCACTTTACGCTTTTCTGCTTTCTCAGCAATGTAGTCAGCGTTAAAGTCGTCCGTTAACGGCTCAGGACCAGAACCAAGCAACACAGAGTGGACTTCATCAGGCGCCGACCACAACCAAGCGCCAAAGCGGCGAGGGTCGTTGTAGCGCAATACTTTGCCATTGGTGAGCTTAAGATCCACGTGATCGTGCTTGGCTGCTGGAAAGTCAGCGTCTAATACGCGTAGTGAGCCAGACATACCAAGGTGAACAATGGCAGTGCCAGTATCCGTTTCAATCAATAGGTACTTTGCACGGCGCGAGATGGAGCGAATCATCTGCCCTTCTAATGCTTTTAACTCTTGTGGGATATCCCAACGCAGCTTAGGCGTGCGAAAAGTAAGGGTTTTAATGGTCTCGCCAACTAAATGAGGCGAGATCCCCATACGGCTTACTTCGACTTCGGGTAATTCAGGCATAGTTAGTCGTCCGATTTAGAGGAGTGGTTAGCGTTAAAGCTTGGAAACAGGTAGCTCTCTTCAATAGACACCGCCAACCACTGATCATTCCAGTTTTTTAACAACCAGAACTCAGGCAATTGATAATAGGTAATACGCTGGGGCTCTTCTTGGTCTTGATACCATACTTCGATGGTGTGTGGTGTATTTAACCGAGGCGTAAGGTCTGTGTAGGTCTGTGAGTCGACTTCCGTGCCCACAAGCTCTTTCCAACGTTGTGACAGCTCTTGTGCATTGGTGGCTTGAGGAAAGTCAGTATCTTCGAACTGGTAAACCCATTGATTATCTTGTTGAATGACAGACCACTTAGCAAAGTGTAACGCTTGAAGCTTTGCTGTTGGGTTCAGGAGATAAGGATAAGGGCTATCAACCTGCGGTTCAGGCTCGATAAGGTACGCTTTGATCAATGTTGGAAGGTTTAACACGCCAATAAAAGCGATCACACTGAACATGAGTATGTTGTTCCACCGGCGTCCACGATATCTCATCTGATTCTGCTCATCTAACCTATTGAACATTCAGTATATCGTGAAAGTGGCAATACTTTCTATGTTGTACAGATTTCTATCTATCAGAGGCTATATCAAGCAAGAATAATTGAGTTCCTCAAATTTTAGATATAAAAAAACCCAGCGATTAAACTGGGTTTTTCAATTCTTTCTTCTACTGAAGAAGAGCAAAAAAAGCATCAATTACTTGATTTTAGCTTCTTTGTACATAACGTGTTGGCGAACTACTGGATCAAACTTTTTGATCTCAAATTTGCCTGGCATGTTACGCTTGTTCTTATCAGTTGTGTAGAAGTGACCAGTACCTGCAGAAGATACTAGACGAATTTTCTCACGAATGCCTTTAGCCATTGCTTAATTCCTCTTAAACGTTTTCGCCACGTGCACGGATATCAACAAGAACAGCATCGATGCCTTTCTTATCAATGATACGCATGCCTTTAGCAGTTAGACGTAGTTTAACAAAACGTTTTTCGCTCTCTACCCAGAAACGATGAGTTTGTAGGTTCGGCAGAAAACGGCGCTTAGTAGCATTGCGTGCGTGTGAACGGTTGTTACCCGTTACTGGACGCTTACCAGTTACTTGGCATACTCGGGACATGAATGTCTTCTCCAATCGTTTCAGCTCGATATCAACCTTGGTGGCCGAACCTCTCTATCAATTAAAATAGAAGGTAAAAACCGTTATGGAAAATCCATACAAGGCTATCAAAGGTCGCGCATTATACTAACTTGACACGCATTGCTCAAGACCCGAACAGATCCTTTTTACGGATTTCGTGATCTTTTTTTGTGCAGCGCAGCTTGCTTGAGTAATCAGAGCTGATTTTAGGTCTAAAAATGTGGGCGGAATAATAGCAGATTTAACGCAACTAACAACCTAAAATGTGATTCAAATCCATCCACGCTCTGCAAAAGAGACAACTTCGCCATCTCCAACCACAAAATGGTCGAGTATTCGTATGTCCACCAGCGCTAATGCATCGGTTAATCGGCGTGTAATCCGCCTATCCGCTTGGCTGGGTTCCGCAACACCCGAAGGATGGTTATGAGCTAAGATTAATGCCGCCGCATTGTGATGAAGTGACCGTTTAACCACTTCCCGCGGGTAAACCGATGCGGCATCGATGGTTCCTTCAAACATAACTTCGTCTTTGATTACCCTATTTTGGTTATCGAGGAACAATATATAGAAGGCTTCTCGCTGGCGATCACGCAACATGCTCGAAAGATAAAGCTTAGTATGGCTAGGGCTCGTGAGCGCATCTCCACGAGATAAAGTCTCTGCTAGATAACGCTGCGTCATCTCTAATACAGCCTGTAATTGAACATACTTGGCCTGCCCCATCCCTTTATGGGCACAAAATTCTTCCTGCGTTGCTGAAAAAAGATGACGGAGCGAGCCAAAGTCTTTGATCAACTTGTCAGCAAGTTCCAACACGTTCATTCCTTGTGTCCCTGTTCGCAGAAATATCGCGAGCAATTCCGCATCACTCAAAGAATCAGGCCCTCGACTCAATAACTTTTCTCTCGGCATCGATTCGGCAGGCATTTTATCTATTGGCATATAAAAACTAATCACTAGTCATGAACACGACCCACCACCTTAATGAGATCATAATCGGAGATCCTTCGGTAGAGATAAAAGGAAACGAGTCACTAGCAAAACCGTGTAATTGATAAGTTTGATAACACCAACTTGATGAGCGTCAAATCTGTTCTAATTCTGCTTCTAGGCACTAATCCTTTGTTCTGATATCGTAAGTCGCAGAGAAATTAAGGAACAGAATCATGCAAACATTGGTTAATCAACTGGATAACGCTGACCTACAAGGCCTAGCTGGGAAAAAAATCCTACTTGGCATTAGTGGTGGTATCGCTGCGTATAAATGTGCCGAACTGACTCGACGCTTAATTGAGCGTGGGGCGCAAGTACAAGTCGTGATGACAAATGCAGCCAAGGAGTTCATCACTCCTCTCACCATGCAAGCCGTCTCTGGAAGGCCAGTGTCTGATAGTTTGCTTGATCCTGCTGCTGAGGCTTCCATGGGGCACATCGAGCTCGCAAAATGGGCTGATTTGGTATTACTAGCGCCAGCAACCGCTGATCTGATTGCGCGCATGACAGCTGGCATGGGTAACGACCTACTGACCACTTTGGTTCTAGCAACCGATGCGCCAGTTGCGGTATCTCCGGCAATGAACCAACAGATGTACAGCCACCCTGCCACTCAAGAGAACATCGCAACACTAAAACGTCGTGGTTGTGAGATTTGGGGACCGGCGGCTGGCGAACAAGCGTGTGGTGATGTGGGAATGGGTCGCATGCTAGAGCCTATGCAGCTCGTGCACCGCTGTGAAGACTTCTTCCAACCTAAGCCACTTGCTGGCCGTTTTGTGCTTATTACTGCAGGCCCGACTCGTGAAGCGATTGACCCGGTGCGTTACATTACCAACCACAGCTCGGGCAAGATGGGCTATGCACTGGCTGAAGCAGCCGCGAAACAAGGCGCAACAGTGACTCTAATCAGCGGCCCTGTTTCATTAGCAACGCCAAATAAAGTTAATCGTATTGATGTCGACAGCGCACAACAGATGTTTGATGCCGTTACTGCTAACGCTTCTCAACACGATATTTTCATCAGCTGCGCCGCGGTTGCCGATTACCGCCCTGAGACCATTGCAGACCAAAAGCTTAAAAAGGTCGACGGTAAAGACGACATGACCATTCAAATGGTTAAAAACCCAGATATTGTCGCTTCTGTCGCTTCAATGACCGAAGGTCGCCCATTTACTGTCGGCTTCGCAGCAGAAACTCAAGATGTTGAGAAGTACGCACGCGGTAAACTGGAAAGAAAGAACCTCGATATGATCTGCGCCAACGACGTCTCAGTTGAAGGCCAAGGCTTCAATAGCAGTAGCAATGAGCTGCACCTTTATTGGAAAGGCGGCGATAAATCTCTGCCACTGGAAAGCAAAGACACACTTGGTTTCCAGATCCTCGATCAGATCCAACAGCTTATTAATGTATAAACGCACAAATTTGCTCTGATAATCTGCTGACACCTCTCGATTCTGTTGACCTAGGGCTTACAAAACTAGGAAACAGAATTGAATGGTGTTTATAATCCTTCTTCACTCAATCCTCATCTTTAGGAAAGGAAGTAAATAGATGGCTGGTACTCGAAAATCAAACCGTCGTGAAGAAATCCTACAAGCTCTCGCACAAATGTTGGAATCGACCGAAGGTGCTTCTCGTATCACAACGGTAAAGTTGGCCAAGCAAGTGGGTGTTTCTGAAGCTGCGTTATACCGCCACTTCCCAAGCAAAGCCCGCATGTTTGAAGGCCTGATCGAGTTCATTGAAGAAGCGTTGATGTCTCGAATCAACCGTATTCTGGATGAAGAGAAAGACACGCTAGAGCGCATACGCCTAGTACTACAACTTATCTTAGTTTTCTCAGAACGTAACCCAGGCCTGACTCGAATTTTATCTGGTCATGCTCTAATGTTTGAAAATGAACGCCTGCGTGATCGCATCAACCAACTTTTCGAACGCATTGAGACGCAACTTCGCCAGATCCTGCGTGAAAGAAAGCTTCGTGAAGGGAAATCATTCCCGGTTGATGAGAAAATCTTAGCCGCTCAACTGCTCGGTCAAGTTGAAGGCAGCTTGAATCGATTTGTTCGCTCAGACTTCAAATATCAACCAACAGAAAACTTTGATGCTTATTGGGCTCTGCTAAGCGCTCAGATTAAGTAACAATCAAATTAAGTAGCAATCAAATCTTAAGTGATGGTTATGACGACGAAAACTTCTCCGACAAACAGCACTGCACAACACGTTATTACTAAGCCACCCTTTACTCTGGCGTTACTCCACCCTAAATACTGGGGAGTATGGTTCGGTTTTGGGTTATTGGCGCTTATCGTTAACGTTCTCCCTTATCGCCTCTTACTGCTGTTAGGCCGATCGTTAGGCTCTTTGGGGGCTCGCTATGGTAAAAAGCGCGTCGCGGTAGCAACACGTAATTTGGAGCTCGCCTTCCCAGACAAGCCAGCAGATGAAGTCGCGGCAATGGTCAGTGAGAACTTCAAGAACACCGGTATGGCACTCATCGAAACGGGCATTACCTGGTTTTGGCCAACGTGGCGCTTCAAAAGAATCCTAGTAGATAAAGATACCCAAACGCTGCGTACACACAAAGACAACGGTAAAGGTGTTCTACTATGTTGCGTACATGCCTTGAACCTAGAGATCACCGCGCGAGCAATGGCTGTTCTCGGTATTTCAGGTTTAGGTGTTTATCGCCCGCACAACAACCCAGCTTATGAATTCATTCAATACCGCGGTCGTACTCAGAACGGCAATCGCCTGATTCACCGTAAAGACGTCAAACGTATGATTCGAATCCTGCGTCAGGGTGAGATCCTTTTCTATCTGCCGGATCATGATTACGGCCGTAACAAATCTGTGTTTGTGCCTTTCTTCGCAGTAGAAGATGCGTGTACCACAACAGGCACCAGTATTCTGGCTTACACCAGCCGATGTGCACTTGTTCCGGGGTCTGGTTTTAGAAATGCCAACAGCAAATATGAAATCATGGCTGATGAGTCAATCGAAGAAAACTACCCGCAGAAAGATGAGAAAGCGGCTGCCGCCTACATGAACCGCTACCTTGAGAAGATTATCTTAAGAGCACCAGAACAGTGGATGTGGCTGCACAAGCGCTTTAAGACTATGGAAGACCCAGAAGCTGAACGCGGCATTCGTTACAAATAGAGCACCTATCTTCAGATAAGAAAGCAGCTCACCTCAATAGAAAAGTAAAAGGCCCGAAAGATATTTATCTCTCGGGCCTTTCTCGTTTTGAAATTCTAAACCTAGGGATCTAAACCATCAGGTTCAAAACTTCAGGCATTAGATACCATATTGAGCGCGGTACGCTTTTACTGACTCTAGATGCGCTGCGTCTGTGCCTTTCTCTTCAAGGAAAGTCACCAAGTCAGTCAGGCTAACGATTGAGATAATCGCACAACCGAAGTCACGCTCAACTTCTTGAATCGCAGACAGTTCGCCTTTGCCCTTCTCTTGACGGTCGATAGCAACAAGCACACCCGCTAAATCAGCGCCATTTGCTTGGATGATTTCCATCGACTCACGAATCGCAGTACCTGCAGTGATCACGTCGTCCACTAACATGATGCGACCTTCAAGCGCGCTACCGACAAGGTTGCCACCTTCACCGTGGTTTTTCGCTTCTTTACGGTTAAAACAGTAAGGCGTATCTACATCGTGGTGATCTGCCAGTGCAACCGCTGTCGTCGTTGCAATTGGGATACCCTTGTATGCAGGGCCAAATAGTACATCGAACTCAATGCCAGAATCAGCCAATGCTGCTGCGTAGAAGCGACCTAAACGCGCTAGGTCACGACCTGTATTAAACAATCCAGCATTGAAGAAGTAAGGGCTCTTACGGCCAGACTTTAAAGTAAACTCACCAAACTTAAGTACTTCTTTCTCTAGTGCAAATTCAATAAATTCACGTTGATATGCTTTCATGCTCATCCTCTAAATTAATTTACTTTCCAGTTCCTAACTTCCAATCGCTCAGGAAGCTAACAATGATGTATTTTCTAAATAGATAGCTCTACAACAAGGCAGCAAGGTTTTTCAGCCCTATGAGCATAGGGGACCTATGTGATTAGGGTGAAAAATTGCAGCTAACGCTGGTGTAGAGTTATATATGACGAAAATAAAAAAATAGCCCCTTAAAAAAGGAGCTATCTAAAAACTATTCTGCTAACGCCGACTTCTGCGCTTCAACAATATCAGCAATGCCCTTATTCGCCAGGGCTAAAAGCTGCATCAGCTCTTCGTGGCTGAACGGTTCGCCTTCTGCTGTGCCTTGAATCTCAATCATCTTACCGTCTTCCGTCATTACAACGTTCATGTCGGTATCGGCTGCTGAGTCTTCAACGTACTCAAGGTCACACAGTGCTTGTGCACCAACGATGCCCACTGAAACTGCCGCTACGTGGCCTTTCATTGGGTTCTTTTTCAGTTTGCCGCTTGCTAGTAGGCTGTTGATAGCATCAGCCATTGCAACGCTTGCACCTGAGATAGAAGCAGTACGAGTACCGCCGTCTGCTTGGATAACATCACAATCGACAGTGATCATAATTTCACCCATTACTTTCAGGTCAACAACAGCACGTAGGCTACGAGCGATCAGACGTTGGATTTCCATCGTACGACCACCTTGCTTGCCGCTCGCCGCTTCACGACGGTTACGAGTGTGCGTTGCACGTGGCAGCATGCCGTATTCAGCCGTTACCCAACCCTTTCCTTGGCCTTTTAACCAACGCGGTACGTTTTCTTCTACCGTCGCATTACATAGAACTTTAGTGTTGCCGAACTCAACTAATACAGAACCTTCAGCATAAGCTGTGTAGTTACGAGTAATTTTAATTGGACGAATTTGATCTACAGCGCGGTCATTTGGACGCATTGGTATCTACCTTATTAACAGTCTGAAGTGATTTACTATCGAAAGAGTGCATCACCTAAGAAAGGGGTGAGACAGTTTTGATTGGGGCAAGATTATATAGCAGTTTATCGTGCAAATCTATTTACCGTTCAAAGCTATTTATCACGAAAGGCTATTTACAGTGAAAAGCGACAGGCTTCGAGAGCACACCATATCGTGATACTATGCGTGCGCGTTATTTTCAGAATGATAAAAGACAGGAAAATTCGATGATTTATAGTATGACCGCGTACGCACGCAAAGAAGTAAAAGGCGATTGGGGCAGCGCAGTATGGGAAATCCGTAGTGTAAACCAACGCTACCTAGAAACTTACTTCCGTATGCCTGAACAGTTCCGTGGTTTAGAGCCAATCTTGCGTGAGCGTTTCCGTAAGCGTCTTGCACGCGGTAAGGTTGAATGTAACCTACGCTTTGAAGCAAACCCTGCTGCAAAGGGCGAACTAAGCATTAACGAAGGTTTGGCTCAGCAAGTAATCAATGCTGCGAACCAAGTAATGACGATGACAGGTGAAGACAGCCGTTTGAACCCATTCCAAGTCATGAATTGGCCTGGTGTGATGGAAACGCCAGAGCAAGACATGGATGCCATCAACAAAGACCTACTTGAAGCATTCAACGATGCTATCGCAGAGTTCATTGATGCTCGTGCTCGTGAAGGTGAGAACATGAAGGCGCTAATCGTACAGCGCTTAGATGCAATCACTGAAGAAGTAGTGAAAGTTCGTGCACGCATGCCTGAGATCCTAGAGTGGCAACGTGAGCGTCTTCTTACCAAATTTGAAGATGCGAAAATCGAACTTGAAGGTTCTCGTGTTGAGCAAGAGCTTATCCTACTTGCGCAGAAGTCAGACGTAGCAGAAGAGCTAGACCGTCTAGATTCTCACGTGAAAGAAGCAAATGCAGTACTGAAGAAAGGTGGCGCTTGTGGCCGTAAGCTAGACTTCATGATGCAAGAGTTCAACCGTGAGTCAAACACGCTAGCGTCTAAGTCTATCAGCACAGACATCACAGCATCAGGCGTAGAGCTTAAGGTTCTTATCGAACAGATGCGTGAGCAGATCCAAAACATTGAATAACAGTCTGTAAGCTGTACACGATAAAGAATAATCAGCTTAATCAGTGTTGATTAGATCAAAATGAGCTCCTAATTTTAGGGGCTTTTTTTTATGGATACAGTAATAGTAATCAGGATGAGCAAGTGACTGGTTGTTACGTAGAAGGTTGAGTTAGAGCAAAGAACAGATACAACGATAGTTAGAACGAGATAACGGACGTAAAACAGGATTTTTGAATACTTAGAGAGGGTATTGCTAATGGAGAAGAGTGTTGCGGTAAAACTGAGGGGGGAAACAAATTTGAGAGAGAAAGTGACGCAAGTTGCTGTTGCAACCTGCGCCGACTTAAAATCTTATAGAGCTACAACGTTTGCAGCTTGAAGACCTTTTTGGCCTTGCTCTACTTCGAAAGACACTTGTTGGCCTTCTTTAAGAGTCTTGAAACCTTCAGAAGCGATTGCACGGAAGTGTACGAATACGTCAGCGCCGCCGTTGTCTTGAGTTAGGAAACCGAAACCTTTCTCTTCGTTAAACCATTTTACTACGCCGTTTGTTTTGTTAGACATGATGTGTCCCTTATATAAAAATAAAAAATTAATCGCCAAAAGTGCGATGCGCTGAAAGCTTGAATTATTTAATGTATCTATGAAGCCAAGGGAAACACTGAGAATAACAATGAAGCAATACTAAGGGTTTTACTTTACAACTGATGTTTCATTTAATAACTCTGAAAACAGAGCGAGGCCATTCTTGGTGATCTGGGTCGGGTTGTAAAGCTTTATTTGAAAATAATTGATGTTTTTTTGTTCGGTTGGCTTGAATTCAAGCCCAGCTAGGTCGCCGGGCTTGATTTGTAAGACTTTGATCTCAAAAAATTTACTCGTCCGGCTGCTTAGTTCTGAGATCGACATATGGCCAGTAATGGTGACCGACTCGAATCAACAGAGTTGCTGCTGCTAAGATAAATGCCGCTAAAGATAACCAAACGATCAATACCGCATCGAGTTCTTTCATGCCCAAAGTGATGTAACGAGCAATCGCCATCATCGCGATATAGATTGGGTATCGCACTGGGATCTTACCGTTCATCACAAACTGCTGAACCATCGCCAACACTTCTAAATAGATAAACATCAGCAGAATGTCGGTCAATTGCACTCGGCGTTCAGCGAAGACATGCATGAACTCTTCGACCATCGCAAACAAGGTCGCGAGCGTGATCGCCACCAGCAATACCGCTTCCATAATGTGGAATACTTTTAAAAACGGCTTACTAAAAGATTTAGGTAAGTGAGAAGGCATAGTCACTCTTCAAAAAATAATTAATCCAGTCTCTACAATAGCATGCATCAATATAAGTCGCGTACTGTCAAAGCACCGACTTTAGGCTAACGCCATCAACTCATCGGTAACCAACATTAAGAAGCAACGGTAAAAAGCAACAAATACAAAAATGGCCCCGCATTCACTGCAGAGCCATCTGTTTGTCTTTTACTTAGCGACTTCTTAGTGACTAATTAGCCTTAAAGCAGAATCAGGTAAGTTAAGAACACCACACACAGTCCGTAGATAAGCGGGTGTACTTCTTTGCGCTTACCTGCCACAACCATTGTGAATGCGTAGCTGATGAAGCCCATCGCCATACCGTTCGCAGGAGAGAAGCTTAGCACTGTGAACATGATAGTGAAGAAGGCTGCAATGCGTGACTCTTTCTTTTCCCAGTTGATCTGACCAAGACGACCTACCATGTAGATGCCAACTACTACCATCGCAGGCGCAACCATAGCTGCTGAGAAGATAGAGAAGATTGGGTATAGGAATAGCGAGATTAGGAACAGACCAGCCACCATGACTGCTGCCAAGCCCGTTTTCGCACCTTGAGAAGAAGCGATGCCAGACTCAGAGAATGCGGTAATTGATGTGGTACCAAGAATAGAGCCAATCACAGTACCGCCCGCATCTGCTACTAGAGCCGATTTCGCGTTTGGCACCTTACCGTCTTTATCGATGATGCCCGCATCACGGCCAACGCCGACAATGGTGCTCAAGCCATCAAAGAAATCGACAATCAAGAATATAAGTACGATGAACAGTAGGTCGAACATTTTCTCTGGCGTGAAAGCAGAGAAATCAAAGATAGCGCCGAAGCTGCCTGCCATGCTTGGTGGCATAGCAATGAACTGCTCTGGGATTGGTGCATTTGAAGTGCCCATGAAGACGTCAGCAAGAATCGTCAATACGATAGCTGAAACAAACGAGATGAACGTTGCTAGCTTGATGTCACGAACCATACAACCCAATGCGATGAAGATGCTCACATAAGCGATGATCACTTTTGGATCGGAAATATCGCCTAAGCCAACCAGTACGAATGGGTTAGAAACGATAATGCCCGCATTCTTAAGACCTAAGAAAGCAATGAACAGTCCGAGAGACACGGTAATCGCCAACTTCAAATCTTCAGGAATCGATTCAATCATCGATTTACGAATATTGGTCAATGAGAACGCAAGGTACAAAATACCAGATAGGAAGATACCGAACAGCGCTTCATTCCAAAGCACGGCAACAGATCCACTTAACAGCAGACCTTTGAAAAAGCCGTTCATACTCATGCCCGGCGCTAGCATTACAGGGTAGTTGCCCCAAATGCCCATAATTAGGGTTGCGATTGCCGCAGACAGAGCCGTTGCAGTAAACACGGCACCTTTGTCCATGCCTGGAATATCACCCAAAATTGCTGGGTTAACCGCCAGAATGTAACTCATCGCCAAGAAAGTAATGAAACCCGCATACAGCTCAGTGCCAATCGTGGTTTTTCTTTCAGTGATTTTAAACATCGAATCAAGCGAGCCAGAGGTGTTCTGGGCTTTCAGGGTGGAATCGGTACTCACAACAAAACCTTTGCAATAAATTAAGAATTTGGTGATTCAAATGCTGTGTGAATAGAGAGGTCTCTACACTAAAAACTGTAGTCACCAAGGTAGGCTCGGTAGTAGAAACATCTAGTCTAGTAGGGTCTGTTGGCCCTTCGAGATGATTTTTGCAGCGAGTTGTTGGGGATTTCTACAAGGCAGAGACTTTGAAGTGTAGCTAGCCTACATAAGAAGTCGATAACGCAGTAGAAATCACCAACAAACGCTGCCCGAAGGGTTCGGCTAAAATCGTTTTATGCTTTGTTAAGGAGTCTTTACTTAGAATACTAGGCTACAAACTCCTTGCCGCGCCTAAAACGATTTTTTCTCGAACAAAACTCCATCGCGAAAGGTCAACAGACCCTAGATATATACAGCATTTAATCGTTTGCGCGGATTGTAAGGATTGAGATTAAAACTTCAACAAATTTTGTCCAGATCACATAAAAAAGTACCGATGACGAGTCATTACATTTATACAAAGATCCTTGAGAAGATCATTCGCTAATAAATAACGATCAAGCCAGTTGTTCTCAATCATCTAAATATGCTACTCTTCGCCTCCATTTTTCTGACCTAATTTTCACCAGTTGCTTCTATTAGTTTTACTCGTTATCTCTTTATAGACGTAACCAACGGCACAATTAGTAGATGCGCCATCGGAACAAAAATTAGAGTCAGTGCTATCTTTTAAAGTGTAGGTTTATTGCCTTCACTCAATCCAACCAACAGTGGAAATATACAGATGGGCAAAGGTACTCTTTACATCGTATCTGCACCTAGTGGCGCAGGTAAGTCGAGCTTGATCTCAGCAATGCTAGAAACCAATCCAACCTACGCAATGAAGGTATCTGTTTCACACACCACTCGCGGTATGCGCCCTGGTGAAGAAAATGGTGTTCACTACCACTTCGTAGAGAAGCATCATTTTGAAGACCTTATTACTAAAGGTGAATTCCTAGAGTACGCTGAAGTGTTCGGCAACTACTACGGTACTTCACGCGTTTGGATTGAAGAAAACCTAAACCGCGGTATCGATGTATTCCTAGATATCGACTGGCAAGGTGCTCGTCAGATCCGTGAACAAATGCCTCAAGCGAAGAGTGTATTCATTCTTCCACCATCAAATGGTGAACTAGAGCGTCGTTTGAATGTTCGCGGTCAAGACAGCGACGAAGTTATTGCGAAACGCATGAGCGAAGCAAAATCAGAGATTTCTCACTATGCAGAATATGATTATGTGATCGTGAATGACGACTTTGATGCAGCCCTAATGGACTTCAGAGCTATCATTCGTGCGGAACGCTTAAAAGAAGATAAGCAAGCAGCGAAATACAGCGGCATGCTTACTGCTTTATTAGCGGAATAATCTAGATCCCCTAGATTTTCTATTGAGATAAGTATACGGTGATCTAGAAAGTATCTAGTTAAACTTGTATACTTTCTCGTCATCAAAAATTTATTAGTTAATTACTATTTGGAGTCCTCATGGCACGCGTAACTGTTCAAGACGCTGTTGAAAAAGTTGGCAACCGTTTCGACCTAGTTCTTATTGCGGCTCGCCGCGCACGTCAAATGCAAACTGGCGGTAAAGATTCACTAGTGCCTGAAGAAAACGATAAGCCAACGGTTATCGCTCTTCGCGAAATCGAAGAAGGTCTTATCACTAAAGACGTACTAGATGCTCGTGAGCGTCAAGAGCAACAAGAGCAAGAAGCAGCTGAACTTGCAGCAGTAAGCAGCATCGCTCACACTCGTTAAGAACGTCATTCGAACTAATTAACCTTCCGGGCCTTTAATTTGTATCTATTCGATAGCCTCAAAGACGTTGCCCAAGAATACCTAACAGAGCCTCAAATTGAGGCTCTGCGTCAATCTTATGTGGTAGCGAGAGACGCCCATGAAGGGCAAACCCGCTCAAGCGGTGAACCATACATTATCCACCCTGTAGCTGTTTCAAGAATCCTGGCAGAAATGCGTCTGGATATCGAAACCCTGCAAGCTGCTCTGCTTCATGATGTCATCGAAGACTGTGATGTCACTAAAGAAGATCTAGAGGAAAAATTTGGCAATACCGTTGCTGAATTGGTTGATGGTGTATCTAAGCTGGATAAGCTTAAATTTCGTGATCGCAAAGAAGCGCAAGCAGAGAACTTCCGCAAGATGGTTCTCGCCATGGTGCAAGACATCCGCGTTATCTTGATCAAATTAGCTGACCGTACTCACAACATGCGCACGCTTGGGGCACTTCGTCCTGACAAAAAGCGTCGTATTGCTCGTGAAACCCTAGAGATTTATTCTCCACTAGCTCACCGTCTTGGTATTCATAACATCAAGACCGAACTAGAAGAGCTGGGCTTTGAAGCCCTCTATCCTAACCGTTATCGCGTACTTAAAAACGTAGTGAAAGCTGCGCGTGGTAACCGTAAGGAAATGATCCAACGTATCCATAGCGAAATTGAAGGCCGCCTTGAAGAGGTCGGTTTGCCTGCTCGCGTACTTGGTCGTGAAAAAAACCTGTTCTCCATCTACAACAAGATGAAAACTAAAGAGCAGCGCTTCCACACCATTATGGACATCTACGCTTTCCGCGTCGTGGTTGATACCCCAGATACTTGTTATCGCGTACTTGGTCAGGCTCACAGCCTGTACAAGCCTCGCCCTGGCCGCATGAAAGATTACATTGCGGTACCAAAAGCCAACGGCTACCAATCTCTGCACACGTCAATGATCGGCCCTCACGGGGTGCCAGTTGAGGTTCAGATCCGTACTGAAGATATGGATCAAATGGCAGACAAAGGTGTCGCAGCGCACTGGTCTTACAAAGGCAACGGCTCACGCAGCAGTAATGGCACAACCGCACAGGTTAAAGCACAACGTTGGATGCAGAGCTTACTTGAGCTGCAACAAAGCGCGGGTAACTCATTCGAATTCATTGAAAACGTTAAGTCTGATCTGTTCCCTGATGAGATCTTTGTGTTCACGCCGAAAGGTCGCATTGTCGAACTTCCTGCGGGCGCAACAGCGGTCGATTTTGCTTACGCGGTACATACCGATGTCGGCAACATGTGTGTAGGTGCTCGTGTAGACATGAACCCTTACCCACTGAGCAAATCGCTGAAGAATGGCCAAACCATTGAGATCATCAGTGCTCCGGGCGCACGCCCGAACGCAGCATGGCTCAACTACGTGGTGACATCGCGTGCACGTACTAAGATCCGTCAGGTTCTGAAAACGATGCGTCGTGAAGAGTCGATCACGCTAGGCCGTCGTCTACTGAATCATGCACTTGGCGAACACTCTATTGGCGATATCGGCCAAGAGAATATCGACCACGTATTGTCTGATCTTCGCCTAGACAATGTTGAAGACTTACTGGCATCGATTGGTCTTGGTGAGCTGATGAGTATCGTTATTGCTCGTCGTCTACTGGGTGATGCTGACGAACTGACTGAAGTGGAAAACAACAGCGACACACCAAGGAAGAAATTGGCTATCCGTGGTGCTGAAGGTCTACTACTGACGTTCGCTAACTGTTGTCACCCAATTCCAGATGATCACATCATTGCCCATGTATCGCCAGGTCGTGGCCTTGTGGTTCACCGTGAAACGTGTCCAAACGTTCGTGGTTACCAGAAAGAACCAGACAAATACATGGCGGTTGAATGGTCTGACGATTACGACCAAGAGTTCACTGCTGAACTTCAGGTTGATCTGCAGAATCACCAAGGTGCACTGGCTGAGTTAACTAACGTTATCTCGAAAACAGGCTCGAACATTCACGGTATTTCAACTGAAGAACGTGATGGACGCCTGTACACAGTGACTATCTTGCTGACCACCAAAGATCGTGTTCATCTTGCAAGTATTATGAAAAAGCTACGTGTGATGCCACACGCGCTGAAAGTAAGACGTCGTAAGAACTAACGTTTAAACTTGATAATAGTTTTGCCAAGAATTTAAATCCCCTTAATGCTTTATCGCTTAAGGGGATTTTTATAACCGTAATCCTAGTATTTACCGCGCTCCCTCCCATTCCTGCCTGTACAAAAATCCAGTAAAATGCTTGAATAGATCATCTCTCTTACGTTTATGAGCCTTGTTATGTCACAGCTTTTATCTGCTATCCCTCTCAACTCTTTATCTGGAGTCGGCGCTAAAGTCGCAGAGAAACTAGAGAAGGTTGGGCTTAACAATGTACAAGACCTGCTATTTCACCTCCCTTTGCGCTATGAAGATCGAACGCGTATCTATCCAATCGTAAAACTGCATGCTGGTTTATGGGCAGCAGTGCAAGGCAAGGTAATGCACGTCGATACCATTTTCGGTAAACGTAAGATGCTCGCAGTAAAGATCAGTGATGGTAATGGCACTATTACACTGCGTTTTTTCAACTTCACTGCAGGCATGAAGAATAACTTTGCCGAAGGCAAACAAGTGCATGCTTATGGTGAGATCAAGCGCGGTAATATGGGGCTTGAGATCGTCCACCCTGACTACAAATTCTTTGCGCCGAGGCAACAGCCAGACGTTGAAGCCAATCTGACTCCGGTGTACCCAACCACCGAAGGGCTAAGACAAGTCACGCTGCGTAATCTTACCGATCAAGCCTTAGAGCTAATCGACAAGGCCGCAGTTAACGAGCTTCTCCCATCAGGTTTATACGACCACCAAATTACCCTCGCACAAGCACTGCATACCATTCACAGGCCGCCCCCGGGCATTGACCTAGAGCTGTTTGATGAAGGCAAGCACCCTGCGCAACTGCGCCTAATTATGGAAGAGTTACTGGCTCAAAACCTGTCTATGTTGTCTGTTCGTAGCAAAGGGCAGCAAGACAAGGCAATGCCTTTTCCTCCAGTAAACACCCTTAAAGATAAGCTACTGGCTCAGCTGCCGTTTTCACCAACCAATGCCCAAGCACGAGTGACCAAAGAGATCGAAGCTGACTTGGAAAAGCCGCATCCTATGATGCGTTTAGTGCAGGGTGATGTGGGCTCTGGTAAAACCTTAGTCGCTGCACTGGCGGCGGTTCGCGCATTGGAACACGGTCAACAAGTAGCACTTATGGCACCCACTGAACTACTCGCAGAACAACACGCGATTAACTTTGCCAACTGGTTTGAGGCAATGGGTATTCAAGTTGGATGGCTAGCAGGTAAGCTCAAAGGCAAAGCTCGTGAAACTGAACTAACACGTATTGCCAGTGGCGAAGCGCAAATGGTGGTCGGTACTCATGCCCTGTTCCAAGAGCATGTCGAGTTCAAAAACCTTGGTTTAGTGATCATTGATGAGCAACACCGATTTGGTGTCCACCAGCGATTAGAGCTACGTGAGAAAGGCGCAAAGCAAGGCTACTACCCCCATCAGTTGGTCATGACCGCTACCCCAATCCCACGAACGTTAGCAATGACGGCCTATGCCGACCTCGAAACTTCGATTATTGATGAACTGCCACCGGGACGAACCCCAATTCAAACCGTGGCAATTCCTGATACCAAGCGCGATGACATTGTTGAACGTGTGAAAAATGCGTGTCTCAATGAAGGCAAACAAGCCTACTGGGTATGTACGCTGATTGATGAATCGGAAGTACTGGAAGCTCAAGCTGCAGCTGATACAGCAGAAGAGCTACAACGCAAACTGTCTGACGTAAAAATTGGTTTAGTCCATGGCCGTATGAAACCCGCCGAGAAACAAGCGGTGATGCGAGAGTTCAAAGAGAACAAGCTGCATCTATTGGTTGCGACAACCGTGATTGAAGTTGGTGTGGATGTTCCGAATTCGAGCTTAATGATCATCGAGAACCCAGAACGTCTTGGCCTAGCGCAACTGCACCAACTGCGTGGCCGTGTCGGCCGAGGTTCGGTCGCAAGTCATTGTGTATTGTTGTATCACTCTCCGCTGTCTAAAACCGCTCAGAAACGCCTAGGTGTGCTACGTGAAAGTAACGATGGCTTTGTGATTGCACAGCGCGACTTAGAAATCCGTGGCCCCGGTGAATTGCTCGGTACCAAACAAACTGGCTTGGCTGATTTCAAGATCGCCGATCTAATTCGTGACCAACGTTTGATACCTGAAGTGCAGCGTATTGCGCGTCATATTCACGATAGCTACCCAGACAATGCTAAGGCGATCATCAACCGTTGGTTGGGTGAACGCGATGTTTACTCTAAGGCGTAGTTAACACTAAGGCATAGTTAACACTGAGACCGTATTCAAACGTAAAAAAGGCTTCCTCAAGGAAGCCTTTTTAGTGTGCGTTACTTTCATCAAGCAAGAGCGAGATTCCCTATTCGCTCGTTCCTCACGATAGGGAATGACGATCAAAGTTAACTTTCATCATCAAAGTCCATGGTTAGCAATTCGTCATCCTCGGAGAGGGAAGAATGACCGAGTCGGGGATCTCTTAACCGTTCCCCGAACCGAACTTATCGTCATCAAACGGACCGATGATAACTAGGGCTTAACCGGGAAACTGATCTGCGCTTTTAAGCCACCTTCACTGCGGTTATTGACCACAACAGCACCTTGATGCTGGCTAACGATACGTTTCACAATTGCTAAGCCCAAGCCCGTTCCTTCGCTACCACGAGCCGTGTCACCACGCGTGAAAGGTTCAAACAGCTTTCCGATCTGGTCTTGTGGAATACCCGGCCCGTTATCTTCTACCGTCACCCAAGCAAGCTTGTTATCCGCCGTCATACCAGTTGATACCTTGACCCAACCATTACCGTAACGCAGCGCATTCACCACCAAGTTGCTCACAGCACGCTTCATTGCGATCGGGTTGCCCAACGCAGGTTTCATGGTTTCTGGAATATCGGTTTCAATCTGGACCTCATAGCCACCTTCAGAGCTAGAGACTTCTCGCGCAATATCATCGACAAACACCGCTTGGAATGAGTCTCTGTCAACAGGCTTTAGGTAATCCATGAACTGACTGATGATCTCGTTACACTCTTCGGTATCACTGATGATGCCTTCCGCCAAATAGCTGTCTTCTGGCGACATCATCTCGGTTGCTAAGCGAATACGCGTTAACGGAGTACGTAAATCATGGCTGATACCCGCCATCAACAAGGCGCGGTCTTCTTCTAGCTCTTGGATGCCTTTCGACATCTGGTTAAAGGCTCGAGTTACCGAGCGAATCTCTTGTGCGCCTTGAACTGGCAATGGCGGTGGAATATCACCTCGCCCGACACCTTGCGCCGCTTTCTCTAGCGCTATCAACGGACGGTTTTGCAATCGGATAAACAGCCAACCACCTGCGACAATCAACAGCGCCATGATCAGACTGTTACGAAACAGTGGTGCAAAATCCTCTTCTTGCAGCTCTGATAACGGAATACGAATTAAAGAGTTGGGTAACTGCGCAATGTCCATCCAAAGCACATAGCTCTCTTTCCCCAAGATCAGCCGCACTTCAGTTTCAGAACCCAGCTCCTTGGTCATCTCCTCACTCATCAAGTCGATTGCGACCGCATGGTAATACTCACCCGCGGCTTCGCTGTTTTTCGCGTGAACGGTTACCCCGAGCTGTTCAAGCACACGCTGACGCAATGGCGCATCGATCTCGATATCACTGCCTTGGTCCAATACCAGGTTTAGCTCGTGAGCCAAAATCTTATTAAACTGCTGCAAACTTGGCATCAACGCATAGTTAAACACCGCGTAATAAGAAAAAATTTGGCTAGCGACCAATAGCGTTAAGAAAAGCACTATCGACTGAGTAAAGGAGCTACGTATACGCATGGGGTACCCGAGATGTAGAAAGATAAAGAAAGTGTTATATGACTATAACTCTAAACCATTGTGCTGAATAGAAAACGGGCCATCGCATATTAATGAGATGACCCGTAAGATTCACAGAATCGATAAAGCTACTGTAGAGCTTATTAAGCTGAATTACACAGCTTTGCCATCTGGAACGAATACATAACCCAAGCCCCACACCGTTTGGATGTAGCGAGGTTTGCTTGGATCTTCTTCAACTAGACGACGCAGACGTGAAATCTGAACATCGATAGAACGTTCCATTGCTGAATACTCACGGCCACGAGCCATGTTCATCAGCTTATCGCGAGACATTGGCTCACGAGCATTCGTTACCAAGGACTTAAGAACCGCAAATTCACCCGAAGTAAGCGGCATTGGCTCTTCACCGCGGAACATTTCGCGAGTACCTAAGTTCAAACGGAATTCACCAAATTCAACCACAGACTCTTCTGTGCTTGGTGCACCCGGTGCTTCAATGACTTGGCGACGCAGTACAGCTTTAATACGAGCAAGCAGTTCACGTGGGTTAAATGGTTTTGGCAGGTAATCATCAGCACCCACTTCCAAGCCCACAATGCGATCCACTTCATCACCCTTTGCAGTAAGCATCAGGATTGGTAGCGAGTTGTTTGCGTTTCGTAGACGACGACAGATCGATAGACCATCTTCGCCCGGCAACATTAAATCCAATACCATCAAGTGAAAATTTTCACGGGTTAACAGGCGGTCCATCTGCTCACTGTTTGCCACGCTACGCACTTGAAAGCCCTGCTCTGACAGATAGCGCTCTAACAGTGCACGTAAACGAGCATCGTCATCGACCACTAAAATTTTGTAGTTTTCTTGCATGTAATGGTTCCACCTATTAAAGCTTAAACCTAAGGTTAAGCATTCTTGGTAAATTGTATATTGGTATAAGACATTAAAAATGTAACATTATTGGAGAAAAAGTCGCCTAAATAATTGTTAACGTATGTTGCCTTTCTATATATTCTATCTTAGATCATCATTTCATTAAGTCAGATTTATGAAAACCAAACTTATTACTCGAGAAGGTTATAACAAGCTCAAAGCAGAACATGACCATTTATGGCACGAGAAACGCCCTGAAATTACTAAGATAGTCACTTGGGCGGCAAGCCTTGGAGATCGCTCAGAAAACGCAGATTACACCTTCAATAAGCGTCTACTTCGTCAGATCGATCGCCGAGTGCGTTTTTTAAGAAAGTTCCTACCTGATGTCACGATCGTTGATTACTCGCCACAACAAGAAGGTAAGGTATTTTTCGGTGCTTGGGTCGAAATTGAGAATGATGATGGGGAAATTAAGAAGTTTCGAATTGTCGGACCAGAAGAGATCTACGGCGATGCTAAAGGCTATATCTCTATCGACTCACCAATGGCTAGAGCTCTGCTCAAGAAAGAAGTAGATGACGAGTTTACGGTAAAAACACCGGAAGGCGACAAAGAGTGGTTCATTAACTCGATTCGCTACGCAAACAACGAATAACCAAACTTAATAAACACTTAGCGATAAACTGAGTGTTCAGCAAACCCAAACTCCAGATAAAAGAAAACCCCGCAAGGCTTTCGCCTAGCGGGGTTAAGTCTCTATCGCAGCAATCCGGCTACTGTTTATCTCTTCGAGATAAGGTGCTCCCTGCATCTTTCCTTGATAGTGGCTAAATCCTTTAACCAATTTCCTTTTTGTTCATCGCCATCCTAGCGGTGTCCATTCTAGCCTGTCATCCTGACTGGCGAATCTCATCCAGAGATTATCACTTCCTTGCTGACCACTCATCCTAAGTAATCAAATCTTCATCCTGAAGATACCTAGTCCATTAGGCTTTTTCCTGTTCCTGCCAACTCCCTGTCGACAAGTTAAATATTACGGCAAATGGCCGTGTTTCCTAGATAGTCTTAAAAAACATTTCAGGTGAGAAATACGCCCACAAACACACAATCAAATAAAATCAGCAACTTAGTGTAACATCAAGACGATTTCATCGGTCTAAAGCGACTTAGTCTCACATCACTTGTAAGAGATCTCGCACAAAGCGGGTATCAGAAACGGAAATTCGACTTCTGACAGGATAATTACACAGTCATAGCTAGAAAAAGCGTACGCTCACCCCCATGTATTTGTCACGATATTAAATAAGAGATTCATCGGATGAGCCAAGCTATCTGTCGACTGATCGCTGAAGAACTGAATGTCCGTTCTGAGCAAGTCACTGCCGCAGTAAACCTAATTGACGACGGTAACACCGTTCCCTTTATTGCCCGCTACCGTAAAGAAGTTACGGGTGGCTTAGACGATACCCAACTACGTAACCTTGATAGCCGCCTTTCATACCTTCGCGAGCTAGACGATCGTCGCCAAACAATTCTTAAGTCGATTCAAGACCAAGGAAAACTCACGCCAGAACTCGAGCGTGATATCACTCAAGCAGACAGCAAGACTCGCCTAGAAGATTTATACCTGCCATACAAACCAAAGCGCCGTACTAAAGGCCAGATCGCGATTGAAGCGGGCTTAGAACCACTTGCCGACACACTGTGGAATGAACCACAGCACGATCCAGAAACGGAAGCGGCGAACTTCATCAGCAACGATAAAGGCATTGCCGATACCAAAGCTGCTCTCGATGGTGCTCGTGCGATCATCATGGAACGCATTGCGGAAGACGCAAACCTACTAGAAAAGATTCGCCAACACCTAACACGCAACTCAGAGCTAGTCGCTCGTGTAGTGACAGGTAAAGAGCAAGAAGGCGAGAAGTTCAAAGACTACTTCGAGCACAACGAAACACTCAGCAAAGTGCCGTCTCACCGTGCACTTGCCATGCTGCGTGGCCGCAATGAAGGCTTCCTAACACTGGCGATGAATGCCGATCCTGAGCAAGAAGAAGGTGTACGTGGTTCATACTGTGAGAACATTATCTCTGATCACTACGGCATTACTCTGAGCAGTGCTCCTGCGGACGCGTGGCGTAAGCAAGTGATCAGCTGGGCATGGCGCATTAAGGTTTCTATGCACATGGAAACTGAATTGATGGGCGCAATGAAAGAGCGTGCAGAGATCGAAGCGATTGAAGTATTCGCAACCAACCTAAAAGACCTACTCATGGCAGCGCCAGCTGGTCCTCGAGCAACCTTAGGCTTGGACCCAGGTTTACGTACCGGTTCGAAAATCGCTGTCGTGGATTCAACCGGTAAGGTTTTGGCAACAGAAACTATTTACCCTCACCCACCTCAAAAGCAATACGACAAATCGGCACACGTGGTTGAGCAGATGGTTCGTCAATTCAATGTTGATTTGATTGCGATTGGTAACGGTACGGCTTCACGCGAAACCGACAGCTTTGTGGCTGACGTAATTAAACGCGGCAACCTAAAAGCGCAAAAGATCATTGTTAGCGAAGCGGGCGCATCGGTGTATTCCGCGTCTGAACTAGCTGCAAAAGAGTTCCCGAACATGGATGTATCAATTCGTGGTGCGGTGTCTATTGCTCGTCGTCTGCAAGATCCACTGGCAGAGCTAGTGAAGATTGACCCTAAATCGATCGGTGTGGGCCAATACCAACACGATGTGAGCCAAACCATGCTCGCTAAGCGCCTAGATGCGATTGTCGAAGACTGTGTAAACGCCGTAGGCGTTGATGTGAATACAGCGTCTGCCGCGCTACTTACTCGCGTAGCCGGCCTTTCTAGCACCATCGCTCAGAACATCGTGGATTTCCGTGATGAGAATGGTCGCTTCGAAGCACGTACTACGCTAAAGAAAGTCGCTCGCTTAGGGCCAAAAGCCTTTGAACAGTGTGCTGGTTTCCTACGTATTATGGATGGTAAGAACCCGTTAGATGCATCATCGGTTCACCCAGAAGCTTACCCAGTAGTGAAAACCATTGCTGAGAAAAACCACAAAGACATCAAATCTCTGGTAGGTAACACCGACTTCTTACGTGGTTTGCACGCGGTTGATTACACTAATGAAAACTTTGGTGTTCCAACGGTCACCGACATCATCAAGGAGCTGGATAAGCCGGGACGCGACCCTCGCCCTGAGTTCAAGACTGCAACCTTCGCAGATGGCGTAAACAGCGTTTCAGACCTAGAACCAGGCATGATTCTAGAAGGTGTGGTATCGAACGTGGCTAACTTTGGTGCCTTCGTTGATATTGGTGTTCACCAAGATGGCTTAGTTCATATTTCAGCGCTGACCGATCGCTTTGTCTCTGACCCACGTGAAGTGGTTAAAGCGGGCGACATCGTGAAAGTGAAGGTGATGGAAGTGGATGTTCAGCGTAAACGTATTGCACTGAGCATGCGTATGAAGGACGAGCCTGGACAAGACAACCGTGCTCAACGTTCAAGTGCACCTCGTACACAAAACCGCTCGAATCAAAACTCGCAAGGTGGCCAACGCCGTCGTGAAGAGCCGCAACAAAACGCTGCAATGGGTGGAGCATTCGCTGCCGCTTTTGCTAAAGCGAAAAAGTAATCCATTAGCTCATCTAAAAAGCTGATGTGCTTAAAACAGAAAACCTGCATCCCTTAGGGTATGCAGGTTTTTTTATTATGTGTTCAAAAAAGACATCGAAGCTTGGTTGACTCGTAAACTTTTGATTTATAAGACCACCAACATCTCTGATGGAGCATGAGGCGCAACAGCATGACCATAATGATACTTTATGACCTTACGTCGTTTCTCCATCTGTCCTTCCTGAATCGCCGCATCTAAAACATGCTTTGGCAGGCGGAAACGCATGGTATAACCTTTGCCTTGATCAGCACTGTATGTTTTCAGTGCCAATAAGCTGAACAGCCGATCAAAAGGGTCTTGTGGCTCTTCTTGGCTAACCGAATTGGCCTCTGACTCGTTCTCCATTTCATAACCTGGATGGTCTGAAGGATCCCAAGCCGACTGCTGCCTTCGTTTATCGTCTGATTTTACCTTACGCTCTGCATTGGTTCTCGCCAATGCTACTGCGGGAGCAACAGGCTCTCGGACTCTATTATCACGCGCAACTTGCTCTGTTTGCACATTAACGGACGGGGCGATTAATGGCACACTCACTGCAGTTGCAGGTGACACAATCATCGCGAACTCTCCTCAAGAATCGCCCATCAATATTGCCATAACACTGTTGTACCGAGAACGCACAACAGGCATAGCCCAACTTAGCGCAATCAGCTCTGGAGAGAGTTAGGTCTGAGTATCATGCAACACGTTGGTGTTATACCAATCGTAGTAAATAACTGATCATCCTAGCTTGTTAAAATGCTGGATAACGGCGTTAGATTTTTTGATTGTAGAATAACTACTTATCGAAACTACTTGTCAAAAAAAAGCTGCCTTGTTCTCAAGCCTTTTACCTACGCTATTTTTGAACACTTACTTACTGTGATTGGTATTAGCTTATATATCGACCAAGCCGGATATATATTTAGCAATTATTTTTGTGCGAAGCTGACAAGCTCACTGCAAAAGGCATCCGCTTCGGTCATAAACGGTGCATGCGAAGACTGGGTAAATATGTATTGCTCGGTATGAGGCAAGGCTGTGCCTAAGTCTTTCGCAACCTTGATTGGCACCAATCCATCTAATCGACCATACAAGCGTAGCATTGGTACTGAAATCTCAGGCAGTTGTTCACGCAGATCGACATCCGACAGCATCTTTAATCCTGCCAATAATGAGTCAGGGTTCGGCAACGGGCGAGACAGCACCGCTTGCTTGAGTTGTTTTACATCTTGCCTTGCTGAAGGGCTGCCCATGGCTTGCAATGCCATAAAGCGTTCGATGGTGGTTTGGAAATCTTCAACCAGTTGCTCGGTGAATGCGCTTAATACGTTGGGCTGAATGCCTCGCCATAACACGGGCTCTTTTGCAGCGGCGAATTTGGGAGAACTGGCGACAGTCACCAGCTTGCTCACGTAATCTGAGTGATGGAGAGCCATGTGCGTTGCGACCAAGCCTCCAAGTGACCAACCCACCCAAATCGCTTGCTTTGGTGCTTCGGCCAAAAGCTGCTGAGCAATCTCTTCAAGATCTTGAGCGTGGCAGTGCGCGCTGTGTCCATACCCTGGTAAATCGACAACATGCACTCGAAAATCAGCTTGTAATGCATTAACGGTTTGTTGCCATACCGCACCGTTCATTCCCCAGCCGTGAACCAGTACTAAATCAGGCCCTTGCCCAGAAACATGCCAATATAACGCGTCACTCATTCTCAATATTCCCTACTTTTTCCATCAGCGATAATCCGCGCTTTTCAGTATGGTGAGCAAAAGGAACACCATAACCCAAAAGCATCACGAGCTATGTTATCCGATTGGCTACAAAAACACACACCACGTCTGGTCACACCTCAATGCCACCTGTGCAAACTTGATAAACTGCCCAGTGATACACATCCTCGATGGTGCAATTCTTGTCTCAAACTCTTTCAGCCAGTACCACGCTGCCAACGATGTGGTTTAAAAACACTGCTCACAGTAGAGCAGTGCGGACAGTGCTTATCTCAACCTCCACCTTGGCATCGCCTCTACTGTGTCGGCGATTACACCTTCCCTACAGCAGGTTACATTCAGCAAATGAAGTACGCTGATAAGTTTTGGTTTGCACGTGATCTATCTAAGCTATTGGCATCACGTATCGAATATCCTGCTCCGCTGATCACCAGCGTGCCGCTGCATTGGCGTCGATATACTCATCGCGGCTTTAATCAAAGTAAGCTGCTAGCCGACTACACGGCTCAAGAGCTTGGCGTTGAAAGTGATGTGCTCTTTCGTCGAATTCGCTCAACGGCTTCCCAGCAGGGGCTGACTAAATCCGTACGATTACACAATCTAAAGAGCGCTTTTGCGCTGCGAAAACAAGACGTTCAAGGAACTATCCCCTCTCACGTCGCGATAATTGATGATGTTGTAACCACCGGCAGTACTGTGTATCAATTATGCCAATTACTACTTGAAGTGGACGTTAAAAGGATTGATATTTACTGCATCTGCCGCACTCCTGAGCCCTCTGGATAAAAGCTGTGAATCACTACTTGTACAGCAATCCAACAAAAAAGGGCTGAATTACAAATCTGACAGGAGTAGAATGGCGCTAATAACCTACAAATCTACTCAGGTATTCGTCGTGTCAAATATTACTATTACAGAAACAGCTCAAACTCACTTTGCCAATCTGCTGTCACAGCAGCCTGAAGGTACAAACATTCGTGTGTTCGTGGTAAACCCAGGCACACAAAACGCTGAGTGTGGTGTTTCTTACTGCCCAACAGATGCTATCGAAGCGTCTGACACAGAGCTTAAATTCGAAGCTTTCTCTGCATACGTAGATGAGCTAAGCCTACCGTTCCTAGATGAAGCTGAAATTGACTTCGTTACTGACAAAATGGGCTCTCAGCTAACGCTTAAAGCACCAAACGCTAAGATGCGTAAAGTCGCAGACGATGCACCACTTCTAGAACGTGTTGAATACGCAATTCAAACACAAGTTAACCCACAACTTGCTGGTCACGGCGGTCACGTTAGCTTGGTAGAAATCACTGAAGACGGCGCAGCTATTGTAGCATTCGGTGGTGGTTGTAACGGTTGTTCTATGGTTGATGTAACGCTAAAAGAAGGCATCGAGAAAGAACTTCTTCAACAGTTTGAAGGTGAACTGACTGCTGTTCGTGATGCAACTGAGCACGATCGTGGTGAGCACTCTTACTACTAATCACTGATTTAGTGTTAGTTGTTATTTGAAAGGTTGATGCGCAAGCATCAACCTTTTTTGTTATGTGGATAAGCAAGTTAGGACTATCGCGTTCTCTCTATACTCTTTTGCTATACAACCATATTTTCACCTCGTTACCATCTTGAGTAAGGTATTCAAGTGATCGTAATCGATTCCTGCTTCAATAATTTTCGGATATGAAAACTCGGATCTAGGAACTCAAGGTCATTTCCCCTATATTAGAATGACTTTATAAGAAAGAATTCCAATGAGCTAAGGAGCGAGCGCAATGACGAAAAGGACCAAGCCAGAGATTTTGGCTAAACAAACTGTCGCTCAATCAAGACTATTCTCTATCGAGTCTCTCGACTTACGCTTTTCAAACGGCGAAGAGCGCACTTACGAACGCATGAAGCCCAGCGGGCGCAACGCAGTGATGATGGTTCCTATTACTGAGCAAGGCGATATTCTATTAGTACGTGAATATGCAGCGGGAACTGAACGCTACGAACTTGGCTTTCCAAAAGGGCTTATCGATCCAGGTGAGCAGCCAAACGAAGCCGCCGTTCGCGAACTCAAAGAAGAGATAGGCTTCGGTGCCAACAAGCTTACTCCGCTGAAGGAAGTGATCCTTGCACCCTCTTACTTCTCTAGCAAAATGACGCTGTTTATTGCAGAAGACCTCTACCCAGAAAAGCTAGAAGGTGATGAGCCAGAGCCTCTCGATATTGTGCGCTGGCCACTTGCTCAAGCCGAAGAACTGTTAACACATCTCGATTTCTGTGAGGCTCGGAGTATTACAGCCCTGCTTTTAAGCCTTCGTGTATTAAACAATAACTAGAACATTCAGGCTCGCTCTAAGAGTAAGAGAACATTTATGCCAATAACAAAAGATTTGTCTCACCTCCTACCCTCTGTCATTGAGATTGCTCGCTCTGCTGGTCAACTCATCTTAGAGATCTACGAGAAAAAGGATTACGAAGAGTTCATTAAGAGTGATGACACTCCAGTAACCAGTGCCGATCTTGCAGCACATAAGCTGATATTAAAAAAACTCAGTGAATTGACGCCTGATATTCCCGTATTATCCGAAGAAGACGCCGACATCAGCCTAGAGCAACGCTCTCAATGGGATCGCTACTGGTTAGTTGACCCACTGGACGGCACCCAGGAGTTCATCGCACGAAGTGGTGATTTCGCGACAATTATCGCCCTAATCGAGCATAACAAGCCAGTGATGGGCGTGGTATACGCACCCGTTTCAGGTGTGAGCTATTACGCTTACAGTGGCAAAGGCGCTTGGAAGATCCCAGACCTTAATGACAGCGTGAAAATCAAAACGCATCGTCACGAGCTGCCAAACCAGTCAATCGCCATGGCGATCAGCCGTCGCCAGGACATCAATCGCATCACTAGCCGTATGAGCTCAGCATGGAATTATGATTTGGTTCCTCTAGGCTCAGCAGCGCTTAAGGCCTGTTTAGTCGCAGAAGGCGCTGTGGATTGTTATCTGCGCCTTGGACCAACCGGAGAGTGGGATACCGCCGCAACGCAGTGCATTGTTGAAGAAGCTGGCGGACGTATCTTAAGTACTCAACTAGAACCGCTTTCGTACAATGAAAGAGAAACGCTAGAAAACCCGAACTTCATTGTACTCGGTGATGCAGATTTACCGTGGGTAGAAATTTTGCAAGGCAAAGACTAGGCGAGTTTGCTCCCTTTAACTGTCAGATATCCTCTAGATTCTCAGAACAAACAAAACGGGCACCTCAGTGAGGTGCCCGTTTTTTATATCTCGTAATTTAGTGACCCTTAGCCGTTTAGCTAAAAACGACCTTGATAAGTAAACTGGTACTTACCTTGGCTATCAGGATTACCCAACCATTTAAGCTGATTTTGCATCGTTGGCGGGAATTCAACACCCGGTTTAAACCACGCTGCAGATGTGTAGCGCTGGTTAGATGTTAGACTCGCTGAGAACTCACTGTCTACTTGAGTGCTCTTCTGAACGCCTTTGGCTGCAATTGTACTGTCTTCACAGGTTATGTCCGCAATCACAGGACCAAGGTCTAATGAACCAACAGGTGAATCGACTGCAGCACCAGACCAAGCCACAGTACCTTCACCAGACTGACACCAAGGTTGAGCATGAACCGCATGCTTGATCGTCAGCTCAACCTTTCCACCAATTGAAACCGGGACTGGAATGGCTGGAGCATATTTCATCACGTTAGCAGCGGGCATTGATGCGACTAAGTTTTCCGCATACGCACCACTCATGCTGTACCCAACACGCCCTTTTCCTGACAAGTTCATGTCGCTATTACGACCAAAACGAACCGCTAATTCAGCTTTGGCTTGGAAGAGTTTAGAGAACTGAAAGTCCCACTGTACTGAACCGTAATTAACACGCTGCCAGGCGATATTATTGGCGCTGCCCTGCCAAACCGTTCCTTCAACACCTTCAATATTCAAGCCACGCACAGCCGGTGCATGTTTGAGTACAAAAGAGGCCGGTAGATGCAGCAACAGACTAACCGAGAAAAAGACAATAAAGATGCCGCCAAAAAGTAAACCTAACTTCAAAGATAAACCGCGTTTCACATTAACCTCGTTTAAACTGTAGTCGGTTGACCTCAATAACCCCTGGGTTATCGGAGCGATCAATGTCCATAAACTCAACCTCCACACCCTGTTTTTCTTTCAGGTATGTTAGCCAGTCAACGAACTTATTAAAAGGCACAGGTTTTACCCACACTTGCAACATTTCGCCACGTGGTTGCACGCGTATCAGCTCGATATTAAAGCGACGCATAGAAGCAGGCACAGATTGATTCAGAGGTTGACTGGCACTAATGCCGCCACTGCCTCGTAGTTCAACCACTTCATTGGCTTTATTGGTTACCCAAGCCAGTAGTTGCTTCTCGCTTTGAATGCGGGTCTGCGCAAGTTCAGCTCGCTGACTGAGTGGCTGGATTAGCCCCCAATAAACGACACCGACCACCAATAGAATTGAGCAACCAATCACTAGTCGTTGCTCTCTTTGACTTATTGAAGTCCACCACGCTTGGAGTGGCTCAATCATATTTCTCATCACTGATCTCCTTACGCAGGTTATTGATGGGGTTTAAGAGTAAAGCTGCCAAATACGGCATCACCATTACGATTCAATGGCCCTTGCTCAACGGTAAACTTCTCTTCAAGTTTCACTCGCGCAGTCTCGAAATATTGGAAGTCAGTACTTTTCGCTTCCAATCTCACCTCTGAGCGGTTGCCGTCGTAGCGAATACTATTCACTTCGATGGCTTTCACTTGTCCTAAAGTTTCTGGCAGTAACGCTAGCCATCCAAGTAAGGAATCACCATCACCCGAGCCACCATACTTCTTAGCTTCGTCGTTCATCTGGCGCTTAAGGTAGCTGACCGTCGGAATACGTTGCTTGCCCGGAAGTACGCTTCTAAAAATACGTTCACTCTCCGTTCGGTACGCTTCGGCTTGTGCTTCGTACTGCTGAACCTTTAAGACTTGCTGAGTGACGATCACCGCCACCAGCAAACAAGCTGCGATCGCTACTTTTTGCCATACACGCCAGTACTTACTGAATGAAGATTTGGTTTTAAAGGTGCCAGTCAGTAAGTTTACGCCACTTGTAATGGCTTGTTGGCTCAGTAAAGACATCACCAGTTCCGCAGGTTTAGCTTGCCACTCAATGCCACTTTGCAGTTGAACGTCATCACTTGGCAGTGCGGTGTAGCTAAAAATCGTTGGTGATTGCTCTTCGTCATCTAAGGCAACCCAATCGCTTTGTAAGAACATCGCTAGCCACGCCTCATTGATCGACACTGCTTGATAGTTGCTTTGACGCAATAACCAATGTTGGTCGATCTGCAGCGCACTGATGCCCTGATCTTCTAAAGGCAACGCTAAGGTATCAGGCAATACTTTACGAAAGATAATGTTCGCTTCGCGGAAAGTATCCAGCGCCTGCTTAAGCCAATCACGTTCCACACCACACACTGTCGCGTGCGTTGCGTCTTTCTCTAAAATAGTCAGGTGTAAGTCTTCGATATCTTGTGCGACTTCGTCTTCTAATAAAAACGGCAGCATAGAATCGAACTGGCGAGCAGCACCTTTCGGGATCTCAACACGCTTAATTAAGCATTCACTTCCCGGCAATAAAGCGATACAGCTGCGCTTTTCAGCGTAAGGCGTTAACTCGTCAAGCTGATCCCAGCTAGACAGTTCACCGCTTGCTATCACTTCTTGTTGGCTTGTCGACCAAACTAACCACTGCACAGGGCTTTGTGGTTCGCTACTCAGTCGAACGGTCAGAAACTCGCTCACTGATTCCTCCAAAACGACGGCGTACTACCGTCACTGTTTCTCGATTACTACTATAGAAAAGCGTCCGTATACGTACACGTGACTGCTCAACTAATACCTCTGCATCTAGCTCAAAATAGGCGCTATCTACAGTTAAATATGCTTTCGCTTTTTTGCTGACTTCGGCACTCACACCCACAATAGCAGGCTCAGCCATAAACGCATCCACCGTATCCCAACCATCGAATGGGCGTTTGTCTATCAGCTGTTTGGCATCCGATTCACTTAAGCCGGGGGCAAACATCGCTTCCAATAACGGCGCCTGCTTTTCCGTAAGAGTATTCACATTCAAACGGAAATCGTCGCTCGGCAGAGCACAAACAAAGGGGCGAACCTTATTCATCACCTCACCAGTGACTTGATAAACCGAGCGTAGCTCGGACTCATCGGCCATTAAGCCATTCGCTGCCAAATAAGATGGCTTCATCGCCTCATAAGTACTGTCTTCTACACCAGCTGAAGAGGTGGTTCGGGTATCACTATCAACAAATTCCCAGCTTGAATGTGCAATAACCTCGGCCTGATAAGGCTCAACATCTTGGTTTTCCAACAAGGTTTGCCAAACCGTAATTAAATAAGGTGTTTGGTTACTTGAAGTCGTCGCCACACCAGCCAACGCATTGAGATTAAAACATGCCTGAGCATCAACAATACGGCCTTTAACTTGACCATAATCCAACGGGTATACCTGTTCTTCTAACGCCCATGGTTGACTCAAGTTGACGGTATCACTGTCTTTGTAGCTTTGCCTAATGCCGTCTTGCACCAGCGCTTCGACACCAATGCTGTACCAGTAAGCCTGTTGGTAATTCAGTTGATTGCCCACGCGCTTAAATTGAGTAAACAGGCGTTCCGACATACTGCCTGCGATGGTTGCCATTATCGCCAGTAGCATCAGGATAATGATCAGCGCAACACCTCGCTGCTTGCGCCCCATGGCAGACCTTGTCAGTGCAAACTTATTAGTTCGATGAGTCATTATTCCCCTCATTACTACTTGAAGAGTCACTGTTTGAAGAATCATCGGCCTGATCTAGCGTGCCACCAGGGGTGAGATAAATACGCTCTATCTCACCATAATCTTTCAAGGTTAGCTTTAACCTTACCGCTTTCGGTAGCGATTTGTCGGCTTGCCACTCTTTCCCCCAGCGGCTTCCGTCATAAAACTCGAATTCCAAGCTTTCAACATCATCAAGCAAAGGCGTAATCACACCTTCTTGTCCTGCAGGAGTATCGGGGTAGCGCCACCACACACGCTCAAGCGTTTCTTCTTTAATGCGGTAACCCACTTTGGTGACTTCTCCGCGAGGAAACTGCTGCTGTGGGTTATGCCAGCCAAGGCGAGTAAACATGATGCCAACGCTGTCGGAATCCAGTAAATACTCTTTAATTAAGATCAGCTTAGATGATGCTTCTTCACCGTTGGTACGAAATTGTCGCACCGCCATCTGGCGAAAATCATTATCTAAAATGACTAAGCTACGTTGCAGTTGATTTAAACGAGCACTGCGCTCGATTGAAAGCTCGTTGCTGCGCTGAACCTGATTTACTACCTGATAAGCCGCCATGCTTAACGTGGCAAAGATAGCGATCGAGACCAAAACCTCAATTAAGGTAAAGCCTCTCCCTTTCGAAGATAGTCCTTGTTTACGAGGCACACGCTTATTGGCGGACATGCTCTTACTTAGCGACTTGCTCTGAGCTAACGACACGCTTTTACTTGACCACATAGCTGCGCACCGTGACCACTGGAGAAGCTTGTTTACTGGTTGCCACACTCACATCAAACGCCTTTAATAAATCATCGCTAGTATCGATTGGCGTGACCTTCCAAAACCACTCTCTCTCGGCCAACTCTTGTGTGCCCTGCGCTTTTTTTAGCTTCTCAGGATGCAGCATCACCAAAGCCATTTGATTATCAACGACCATAGCCGCGAAGGTTTTTTCTTCGAGATAACTGAGGGTATTGATGTGCTGAGTAACAGCACGAATCACACTGATCGCCGCAGTCGCAAAGATAGCGAGCGCAACCAATACCTCAAGCAGCGTCATTCCTCGAGAACCAAGGGGCATACCACGAAAACGATAAGGAGAACGGTTATTCCTCTTCATCTTCTTCTCCCGGTTCTAGCAGTCGAATCACACCATTGTCCAATACTCGAATACGCCAACCATCTTGTATGGTGTCTCCGGTATTTGGATAAAACGACAATACAAATGGCGTCATTTCAGCACTCGACAAGATGTAGATCTGTGGTGGTTTCGGCTTCTTTTCCTCTTCAAGATCAGCAAACATATCTTCATCAAACAAGCTTCCTGGGTTGAACAACCGATCATCGTCTTCCCATGCGCCACCACCTAAGGTCAGTGACAATGCGAGTTCTTCCGGTAGTTCAGTTAAAGAGGGGATTTTTTCAAAATCGACTTCTTGCCAGCCTTCAGACTTAAGCGCCATCAGTACATAGGTCGATTTCTTTTCATCAACTCGAACGCCAAAATCTAAGCCGCTCAAAATAGCCTCTTCATTGAGTAATTGAACTCGCTGATAAAAGCTTTGAGCGTATTTTTTAGCAACATCTTTGCTATTGGTAGGAATGGTCGCGATCACCGCAACCGCCGTTACTGACAGTAGTACCAACACCAAGAGAATCTCAATCAAGGTGAAACCTGGCTGTGTTTGCTTAGTTTTCACCTTTAGACTCCATCTGTTTACGTCCTACCATCAATAACGTATCAAGCATCAATAACGAATCAAACAATAAGCTGAAGCTTATTGGAAATCCTGCATGTTCCAGTTGCCGATATCCGCCGCAATACCTTCACCACCTTCTTGGCCATCAGCACCAAGAGTGAAAATATCAATAGTGCCGTTATCACCAGGGCTTAGGTATTGGTACTCGTTACCCCATGGGTCGTTTGGCAGACGCTTGATGTAGCCACCGTCGCGGTAGTTACGAGGCTCTGGGCTGCTTGGCTTAGAAACCAATGCATCAAGACCTTGATCCGTTGTTGGGTAAACGCTGTTATCCAGTTTGTACATATCTAGCGCGTTCTCTAGCGCCACAATATCAGTGATGGCTTTTTGTTGGTCAGCCTTCTCTTTGTTACCCAATAGGTTAGGTACAACAAAGCTCGCCAATACGCCAAGGATAACCACAACAACCATCACTTCTAATAGGGTAAAGCCTGATTGTTTCTTCATTCTGTTTTTCATTATTTTCTCCAAATTACAGACAGCGAGTTGAAGGTAATAATGTCCTTCTTCTCGTTAATCCAAAAACTAACGTCTTATGAGCAGTTGATTAACCACTCATCAAATTATTCATTTCAAGCATCGGCATCAGAGTCGCCATCACAATGAACAGCACTAAGCCTGCCATCAAAGCGATAAGTGCTGGCGTAAAGATACCTAACGCGATATTCACGGTCGATTCAAAGCTTTGATCCTGGTTATCTGCCGCTCTTGTTAGCATTTGCTCTAACTGACCACTCTGCTCACCACTGGCGATCATATGCAGCATCATTGGAGGGAAGAGTTTGGTTTGATCGAGCGCTTTACGCAGGCTTGCCCCTTCTCTAACACTGTCTGACGCCTGCAGTACTTGTTGCTTCACATGGTGATTCGACATTACATCAACCGCAACCTTCATCCCCTCAAGGATAGGAATCGCACTCGAGGTACAGATAGAGAGTGTTCGTGCAAAACGAGAGGTATTAATTCCTTTCGCGATCTTGCCGATCAGTGGAATGCTTAATAGCTTGCGATCCCAACTCATGCGAACACCCGGCTTTTTCAGAGCGGTCTTAATCAACACAATCACACCGATGATCAACAACAGTAATTGGATGCCCCAATTCTGGATAAATTCACTCGATGCCAATAAAAATTGTGTCGATTGAGGAAGTTCTTGGCCCATTTGGATAATCGGTTCAACGATCTTAGGTACCACGGTTGCCAGCAGGAACGAAACAATCGTCACCGCAAACACCACCAGCACCACAGGGTAGATCATCGCTTGCAGCAACTTAGAGCGCATCTTCTGACGGTTTTCTGCGTAATCAGCCAGTCGCTCCAATACCGCATCTAAGTGACCCGATTTCTCACCAGCCGCGACCATGGCTCTAAACAGTTCATCAAAGATATGTGGGTAATCAGCCAAGCTATCGGCTAGCGAATAACCTTCCGTTACCTTCGAACGAACCGCCAGTAACATGGTTCGAATACGTGGCTTTTCAGATTGCTCCGCCACGGCTTTCAAGCACTCTTCTAGCGGCATGCCTGATTGCACCAAAGTGGAAATTTGGCGAGTAATCAAAGCAAGGTCTGGCGTGCTGATACCACGCTTAAAGCTGGTCGAAGGCTGTGCACCTTTCGTCGTTTTAGCTTTAGCTTCGGTCATCTCAACCGGCATCAAGCCTTGTTCTTTGATTCTTTGGCGAGCCTGACGAGCGTTATCCGCTTCAATCGAGCCTTTTTTACTTTTGCCTTTGGCATCCAGTGCTTTGTATTCAAATGCCGCCATACTAGACTTCCTTGGTCACTCGCATCACTTCTTCTAAGGACGTTACCCCTTTCAGAACTTTGCTCAAGCCATCATCTCGAATACTTGGTGTTGTGCCACGAATTGCTTTCTCAATCGCCTGTTCGCCAGCCTCACTGTGAATCAGCTCTTGTACCGAATCGTCAATCATCAATAGCTCATGAATACCAGTACGGCCTCGATAGCCTTTGTGACTGCAGCTTTCACACCCTTTGGCATGGTAAAGCGTTAGGCTGTCTTTCTTCTTCAACCCAAACAGTTTTTTCTGTTCTTTATCCGCTTCGTAAGGTTCTTTACAGTCGTTACACAGGGTGCGAACCAAGCGCTGAGCCAAAACACCCAGCAGCGAAGAAGAGATCAAGAAGGGTTCGATGCCCATATCACGCAGACGCGTAATTGCACCGATTGCCGTATTGGTGTGAAGGGTCGACATCACTAAGTGACCGGTCAAAGAGGCTTGAACAGCGATCTCTGCGGTCTCTAAGTCACGTATCTCACCAATCATTACCACATCGGGATCTTGACGAAGAATCGCACGTAAACCACGCGCAAAGGTCATATCAACCTTAGGGTTCACTTGTGTTTGACCAATGCCATCGATATCGAATTCGATCGGGTCTTCAACGGTTAAAATGTTTCGTTCATTGCTGTTGAGTTCTTGCAGGCCTGCGTACAGGGTCGTCGATTTACCTGAACCTGTCGGGCCGGTCACCAAGATAATGCCGTGTGGGCGCTGAATCAGCTTACGGAAGTTTTCATGGTTTTCTGCTGTCATACCTAAACTGTGCAAGTCTAGACGAGTGGCGTTTTTGTCCAACAGACGCATTACCACACGCTCACCGTGCGAAGAAGGCATGGTTGATACACGAACGTCGACCGCTCGACCACCAATACGCAGAGAAATACGACCGTCTTGTGGCACGCGTTTTTCTGCAATATCCAACTTCGCCATAACCTTTACACGTGACACGAGCAGCGGCGCCAGTTTACGGCTTGGCGCTAGAACATCACGCAGCACACCATCAACTCGGAAGCGGATACAAAGTGACTTTTCAAAGGTTTCGATATGAATATCCGAAGCACCTTCTTTGATCGCCTCACCCAGCATCGCATTGATTAACTTGATGATTGGTGCATCATCCTCTGATTCAAGTAAGTCTTCGTCTTGAGGCAGTTCTTCCGCTAGTGAGAAGAAGTCATCACTATCAGCACCAATGTCTTCCATGAGCTGACGAGCTTCTGACGAGTCACGCTGATAAGCATCGGTCAGTTTTTTATCAAACTCATCGAGAGTAATCGCTTGTGGCGTGAAACCATTTTTCACAACACGACTCACTTCAATGATCGCCGCCGATTTCAGTGGCTCAACATAATAAAGTATCGGTGCGCGCTCTGGATGTTGATACTCCAACACCATCTTATAGCGATTCGCAAAGCTAAACGGCAAGCGCTGATAAGTACGTGCCGCCCCTACCAATTCAGCCATTATTCTGTTTCCATCTGATCAATGAAGGCTTGAAGTTCAGCCGGGTAATTCATGCTTTCGCCAAATTTAGGCAGTACTGGAATATTATCGTCATCCATCAGCTTCAGGCCCTGCTCTGACTTATACAACTGCTCAGCACGAATAAAGTTGTATTTACGCTGAGTAATACCATCGGCCGTCATACCATCACGAATAATGGTCGGCTTGATGAATACCATTAGGTTCTTTTTCTCAACCTGAGTACTGGTTGATTTGAACAGGTGTCCTAGAACAGGGATATCGCCCAAGAACGGCACCTTAGATTCACTTTCCAGCGCTCGCTCGTCAATCAAGCCACCCAGCACCAGCATTTGACCGTCTTGAACAATCACTGACGTATTTAGCTGACGCTTAGCAAAACGAACATCTACTGCCCCGTTTGCGCCTAATACGTTCGATACTTCTTGTTCTATTTGCAGCTGAACTGAGTCACCTTCATTGATTTGTGGCACGACTTTTAGCTTGATACCCACTTCTTTACGTTCAACCGTTTGGAATGGGTTATCGTTACTTGAGCCTGCGGTCGAGCCAGTTAAAACAGGCACCTCTTCGCCCACAATGAACGACGCTTCGCCGTTATCCATCACGGTGATACTTGGAGAAGATAGGATATTTGAATTTGAATCGGTCGCTACTGCACTGATCAAGGCAGTCCAGTCACCCATCACTACGCTCATTGCCGCGCCATTAACGCCAGAAAGAGCAGAAGCTAACGTTGAGTAGTCACCGGATTCTGTGGTCGTTTCATTACGCAAAAAGGCGCCATTATCATCATAGACTGCGGTGGTCGTTTCAGTGTCTTTCGCTTCTTCTAAACCAACCATTACGCCACCGATTGACGCACCTGTGTTGCCATACTGAATCACAGCACCAGTATCAAGGTTACCCCATTGCACACCAAGGTTAATGCCATCACCCTCTGCCATCTCGACAATTAGGGCTTCAATCAATACTTGAGCGCGACGAATATCCAGTTGCGCGATCACATCTTGCAGCGCGTTCATGATGTCTGGTTGGGCGGTAATAACCAAAGAGTTGGTATCACTGTGAGCTGAGATCACCACTTTGTCACGTTGAGATGAGCTACCTTTAGTTGATGTTTGCTTCTCTGATTGCAGGTTGTCCGACACGCCTTTCAGCACATCGACTAAATCTTCTGCTTTGGCGTATTTAAGGTAAATTACTTGGTTGTTGCCCTTGGTTGCCATTTCCACATCAAGCTGTTCAATCAACCTTCTTAAACGGCTACGTACCTTAGGGTCACCTGAGATAAGGATCGCATTGGTACGTTCATCGGCAACTAATTTAGGTTGTAGGAAGGCTGGTGTGTTTTGGGCATCTGTGGTTTTGCTTAGTGCATCAACGATACGTACCATTTCTGCCGCAGAAGCATTCTTTAGCTCAACGACTTCAATCTCTTTATCACCCGCTTGGTCAACACGCTTGATGATTTCAGCTAAACGGTTTACTACCGCCGCTCGGCCTGTAATAAGGATGATGTTGGCTGGGTCGTAGTGCACAACGTTACCCGCGCCTGCATTGTCGTTTAGTTGACGAAGCAGAGGAGAAAGTTCACGAACCGATACATTACGAACCGTCACTACACGCGTCACTACGCTATCACCAGTGATTGAATCACGGTCACCAACAACGGGGATCGCCGAAGTTTTCGAATCCTTGGCTTTGATGATCTTAAGAACACCCGAGTCCATTTCAACGACTGCGTAGCCATACACCTCTAGTACGTTTAAGAAGAAGCTGTAATATTGCTCTTCATTCAATACGTCGTAGCTGCGTACATCGATTTTTCCGCGCACCGATGGATCAACGATGATGGTCTTCTCTAGGTTACGACCAACAATATTAATAAACTCTTGAATATCAGTGCCTTTAAAGCTGGCACTAAAATCACTCGCGATGGCTGCGGGTGTGCAGATCAAGCTTCCTGCCAATAACCATGCACTTTTCTTAAACCAATGCTTCACGTACTTCTCCTACACTTTCGTCCTTCGTTAGACGCAAAGTTTTAAAATTCAATAAACACTTCATGTTGTTGACCATCTCTCTCGACCACCAGATTTAGCTCTGTTAGTTCTGAGATGGAACGGAATATGTTGCCCATAGCAGCAGGGTCTGTCAGGTCTTGTCCATTTAACTGAGTGGCAATATCTCCGTTTTGGAGCCCAACAGAGTTAAAAAGTTCTGAATCTTTGCCAGGGCTCACACGATAACCGATCACTTTATCGTCACGCTTCACCTGAGACAGTCGAACATATTGGAAGATTTGTTGCGGATCTTTCATTATCTTCGCTTTAATTTCATCAAGCTTCTCTTCTGCTGAAGCCGGATTATTACCACGAACCGAAGAAGAGCTACGAGGTGGCGCAGGCGCTGATACAGCCAAACGCTTGTACTCAATACCTTCAAGCATCAAGGTTTCGTCTCGTCCTGAGTTATCAATGATAACGCGGTCGATTAATACCGCTTTTAACTTGGCTCGAGTGCCTTCAATCTCTTCATTAATTCCGTAGGTCGCTTGCGTGCCGCGATTGGCGATCACCGCTAAGCTCAGTTTTGGATTCGAGCTCGCGACTGCACCCACTAAAACGAGGTTTAATCGCGTCTTAGGCGCATCTTGGATAACTTGCTGTTCAACCACAGCGGGCGTGCTTGGGTTGTAAGCACCAAACATGTTGCTCTGCTGCAAAGAAGAGATATCAAGGGTCGATTGAGGTGCTGAAGACGATGAAGCCGTTGCTGTCCAAGGCGCGATAGTTTGCTCAGCAGGTTCGATAAACCATGCAAGCTGCCCTAAGATCCATGCGGAAGCTGCAATCAATACACAACAGGTCGCTAAGCTTAGTTTCTGCTGAAGTACAAATCCATTCTCTAATAAGCGGCTCAACATAGGAGAATTCCCTACGCGATTTTTGAGCTCTAAAAAGTTCACTTTCCTAGTCCCTTTTCATGACGACAAACGCTGCAAATCATTAAACTTTCAGCTTTTTTATTCATTCGTTCGATACCAAGCTTATTTAAGCAATAAGATCCTGAACTATATCATAGCAAATCGATAAATCGGCATAACATGGCTATTTTGTATTATGACTTGAAAAAAATGCCAACCGCCTCCACTTTAAGCTTCTACTTAATGTGATAAGCATCATCAAAAACATGTTGCGCACTGTTCGTTACAGTTAAACCGCATTCATTTCTAACTGAAAAGGCACTGTCCTATATGAAAACGACTAATGAAGCTGTCAGACTCGATAAATGGTTGTGGGCAGCACGCTTTTATAAAACTCGTTCAATTGCTCGCAACATGGTCGATGGTGGCAAAGTCCACTATAATGGTCAGCGCAGTAAACCCAGCAAAATCGTAGAACTTGGGGCAGTGGTTACCCTGCGCCAAGGGAATGAAGAAAAGACGGTCACCATAGAGAAAATATCCGCACACCGCGGCGGGGCGCCAGTCGCTCAAACCCTCTATGAAGAAACCACCGAAAGCTTGGCAAAAAGAGAAGAGTTTGCACAACAACGCAAGCTAAATGCTCATAGCCCAGCACCAGAACGTCGCCCAGATAAAAAGCAACGTCGTGACATCATCAAGTTCAAGACTCAATAAGCTAGAAGGAATAGCCAAATGGCAGACCCAATGTCTACAAGTAATGTTTTAAATCGCTACCTATTTGAAGACCTATCAGTACGTGGTGAATTGGTACAGATGGACGAAGCATACCAACAGATTATTTCTAGCAAGGAATACCCAGCTCCAGTACAAAAGCTGTTGGGTGAGCTACTGGTTTCAACGACGCTACTAACGGCGACCCTAAAGTTTGAAGGTTCTATCACGATGCAGCTGCAAGGTGACGGCCCAGTATCTCTAGCAGTTATCAATGGCGATCACGATCAGAAGATCCGTGGTGTTGCTCGCTTTGAAGGCGATATCGCAGACGACGCAGGTCTACATGCCCTAATGGGTAAAGGTCATCTAGTGATCACTATCGATCCTAAGAAAGGTGAGCGTTACCAAGGTATCGTTGGTCTTGAAGGTGACACGCTTGCACAAGTGCTTGAAGGCTACTTCGCTAACTCTGAACAGCTTAAGACTCGTCTATGGCTGCGCACTGGCGAGCATGAAGGCAAAGCACACGCTGCAGGTATGTTGCTACAAGTAATGCCTGACGGCACCGGTACTCCAGACGACTTCGAGCACCTAGAGCAACTAACAGACACCGTGAAAAACGAAGAGCTATTCACTCTAGAAGCGAACGAACTGCTTTACCGTTTGTACAACCAAGAGAAAGTACAGCTATTCACACCACAACCGGTTGAGTTCTTCTGTGGCTGTTCACGCGATCGAAGTGCAGCAGCAATCATTACTGTTGCTCAAGAAGAGATCTACGACATCCTAAGCACCGAAGGAAGCGTTGGTCTACACTGCGATTACTGTGGCACAAACTACTCGTTCGACAAGAATGATGTTGATGCACTGTACGCAGAAGCAGCAGATAAAGGCAGCAATACGGTTCATTAATTTACGGCGTACCAAAAACACGTAATTTACCCCAAAAAGGTCAGCCCTCAGCTGGCCTTTTTTGTGATCAAAATAGCGCAAACTCCGTAACATCTCGTAATAAAATCACCGCTTAATTTTAATCAATTAATAATGTTCTCGCCCCTAGCGCAAAGGTTTGCGTACAGGATAGACTAGTTGGGCCAATATGTGACGAGACGCTTAAAACCCCATGGCTAATATGGATATTTTTTGAGCTATATCCCTGTTTCCCCCGAGTCTCGTTGCTAGCATGGTGAGCAGATAACAATAAAAAATTAATACAAAATCCCTACAAAATATCCTACAAGGAGCACCTATGACCGTTATGGAACATACAAAGGCTGCACAAATTGATCTAACTAAGCACGGACTGACTGGCGTTACTGAAGTTCTTCGTAATCCTAGCTACGAGCAGTTATTCGTTGAAGAAACACTGCCAGGTTTGGAAGGCTACGAAAAAGGCGTAGTAACGGAACTAGGCTCTGTTGCGGTAGACACTGGTATCTTTACTGGCCGCTCACCAAAAGATAAGTACATTGTTAAAGATGACACGACCCGCGATACCATGTGGTGGTCAGATCAAGGCAAAAATGACAACAAACCGATTACAACTGAAGTATGGAATGAGCTGAAAGAGCTTGTGACAACTCAGCTATCTGGCAAGCGCCTGTTTGTCATCGACGGTTATTGTGGTGCTAACCCTGATACGCGCTTAAGCGTGCGTATTATCACTGAAGTAGCGTGGCAAGCGCACTTCGTTAAGAACATGTTCATTCGTCCAACTGACGAAGAGCTAGCAACGTTCGAACCTGATTTCGTGGTAATGAACGGTGCTAAAACAACTAACCCTAACTGGGAAAAGCAGGGTCTAAACTCTGAAAACTTCGTTGCTTTCAACCTAACAGAGCGCGTTCAAATCATCGGTGGTACTTGGTACGGCGGTGAGATGAAGAAAGGCATGTTCGCAATGATGAACTACCTGCTTCCTCTGCAAGGCATTGCTTCAATGCACTGTAGTGCAAACGTCGGCGAGAAAGGCGATGTAGCCATCTTCTTCGGTCTATCTGGTACAGGTAAAACTACGCTTTCAACCGATCCTAAGCGTGAGCTAATCGGTGATGATGAGCACGGTTGGGATGACGATGGTATCTTCAACTTCGAAGGTGGTTGTTACGCGAAGACGATTCGTCTATCTAAAGAAGCAGAACCTGAAATCTACAATGCAATCCGTCGTGATGCACTACTAGAAAACGTAACAGTTCGTGGTGATGGTTCTATCGATTTTGATGACGGTTCAAAAACTGAGAACACTCGTGTTTCTTACCCGATTCACCACATCGATAACATCGTTAAACCAGTATCAAAAGCCGGTCACGCTCAAAAGGTTATCTTCCTGACTGCTGATGCATTCGGTGTACTGCCACCCGTTTCTAAACTGACTCCAGAGCAAACGAAGTACCACTTCCTATCTGGCTTCACTGCAAAACTAGCGGGCACTGAGCGTGGTATTACTGAGCCAACGCCAACGTTCTCTGCTGCATTTGGTGCGGCATTCTTAACTCTCCACCCAACTCAGTACGCTGAAGTGCTTGTGAAGCGTATGGAAGCAGCTGGCGCTGAAGCTTACCTAGTGAACACAGGTTGGAACGGTACTGGTAAACGTATCTCTATCCAAGATACGCGAGGCATCATCGACGCTATCCTAGATGGCTCAATCGACAACGCTGAAACTAAGGTTATCCCTATGTTTAACCTAGAAGTGCCACTAGCGCTGCACGATGTTGACCCAGCGATCCTTGACCCACGCGATACGTACACTGACCCTCTACAATGGGAAAGCAAAGCGAAAGATCTAGCCGAGCGCTTCATCAACAACTTTGATAAGTACACAGACAACGCTGAAGGTAAGTCACTGGTTGCAGCTGGTCCTCAACTGGACTAATCCAACCATCTGCTCGGGCTTAGCCAAAAGCGAACGCCCAATTTAAAATGATATTTTTGTAGCAAGCCCCTCTTTTGAGGGGCTTTTTTGTTGATGCTTGACCCTTTTTGTTCCACTCTGTTTTAAGACTATTGAAATTTAAGGCTTTCAGGGAATGAAAAAGGTATTCATGGTGTTCGGCATTGTGTTGGCTATCGCCGTTGCAACTATCGCAGCGCTGCTATTAAGCCTGCAGACCCAATACCGTGCGGATGTTGCCAACTTTTTTATCAAACATACGATTGAACAACCTGTATTCATTGAAGATGTTGAGTATCAGGCGCCTTATCACATCACCTTAATGGGCATTACCCAAAGCCAACCAGAAAAGCAAACACCTCTGTATATCGACAAGATCGATCTTTGGTTCAGCCCCAGCTCGATGACAGAGGCCAAACTGGTCTTTGAATCTGTTTTGATCAGCGGCCTACAATTAGAGGCAGACGATCTAAAAACACTGACTTCTTTATTTACCCAACCAAACATCAAGCTCCACCAGCTGGCCATCAACAATCTCGACTTTTCGACGCCAGAGTTTAATGCGCGAGGCATCGACCTGCAGATCTCCGCCCCAAAATGGAACAACGACAACTCACTTCTCCCTTATGGAAAAACCCAACTCTCTGCCTCACAACTGTATTGGCAAGGTGAAGCATTCGATAATCTGTTGATTGACCTAGACTTAAAACCTAGCGATAGCACGCTTTATGGTGCTTCATTTGACTGGCGTGGCGCCAAGATTTCCGGTCAAGCAGAGCAGTATCAACAAGATTGGTCGTTGGTGAACGTGACCGTCGATGGATTACGACTCAATCAGAAGCAGACCCAAAACCTACTAAGCAAAGAATGGGATGTGGCAGGTATTCAGATCAATCACATCAATAGCTTAGATATTCTACGCAGCGACGTAGAGTGGCAAGATGGGCACCTCGCTGCCTTTGATGCCTCACTAGAAAATATCCAACTGCCTTTTGAAATCTGGAAACAACAGAAAGCCATTTTTTCTCTACAGGCAGAAGGAGTGACCATTGATGATGACATGTTCATCGAGCCAAGCCTCAAGCTCAACCTAGAAGCAAACCGGATTCTGATTGAGGATTTCTATACTCAATTCCTGCAGGGCACTGTTCAGCTCAATGGCGAAGTCGCCCCTAGCAGCATTCAATTGGCGCAGCTCGACCTGCAAGGCATCAAGTGGATTACCGAAAACCAAGATAGCCCTCTACCGGCCGCTCGCCTATTGCCTTGGCTCACACAGCTCCAGAACGTCGAGATTAACCGACTTAATATAGAACGCAGCCAACTTATCCAACTAGCACAAACGCCTTACTGGCAGGTCTCTGGATTACATGTCGAGGGGCATCAAGTTCAACTGCTGCAAGATAGAAAACTGGGCTTATGGCAAGGGAAGCTGATGGCGAGCGCCAATGATGCCAGCTACCAAAATATTCTCAGCGCACAGCCTGTGGTTGAGATGAATAGCGAACAAGGAAAATGGACGCTGACTCGTCTGTTTGCACCACTCAGGAATGGCTACATTGAAGCCAATGCAACGCTCGATTTTAACCAAATCAGCAAGCCATGGAGCTTAGATATTTCTGCCGATGGGTTACCCATTGCGCCTATGCTGCAGCGACTTGAATTACCACTCGATGCAACCGGCTATGGCGAGTTTGAACTTCAAGCCGCAGGTTTATATGGCGACTCACTGATGCTCGGTTACTCAACCACAGGGCAACTCACTGGCAGCGTTCGCCAGGGTGTGATGACCTTTAATGACAAGCTTTCTGAAACATCGACTGATAACGTGTTTGAAATTCCAGAGCTTAATGCGCATTTTGACCGTGGGCGCTTCACTCTCGAACCGATGCATATTATTGGTGCATCATCAGCAGAGCAAGGCGAACAAAGGGTTCAAACGCTCAATGGCGAGGCTTCTGGAGAACTCGACTTGCTTAAAGCTGAGCAACACACCCTCTCGATTACCCTATCGGACCCATGCCATCAAATCTCAGGAAAGCTCACCCAAGCTGAGTATTCGGAGATTAACGACTGCCAACAAAAAAACGCCACTCCATAGGAGTAGCGCCTTGTATCTTTAATCTGTATCTGTATCTGTATCTGTTAGCCAGTGTCAGCTATACGCTTACGTTGGAGTCTGTTGATAATCGCTTTTTGTAGTCAGGGATCAGCATATAGGTTCCCGTAAACTCTACCGCTTCCACATCGCCGCTATGAATGGTCACGTGAATGATGATACGTGCCTTTCTTCCTGACGCAAGGCGGTCCAAGTCACCACTGATCCCATCCAATGAAGTAGAGGCAACAGGGTTTTGCTCAACCGGGTGACGATAACGAATATTACTGTCTGCCAGCACGATATCACCGGTCAGCCCGCGTTCTTTCATCAATAACCAAGTCATCCCCCAACCAGTTAAGGTCGCTAAGGTAAAGGCAGAGCCTGCAAACATGGTATTATGCGGGTTCAAGTTGGGATTCAGCTGAGCACTACACTCAAATTGGTAACCCGTGTATTGGTTGATCTTGATGCCCATCTTGTCACTGATCGGGATCTGATGTTCCCAGCGCTGCTGAAGCTCATTACACCACTCAGGCTTACGCAGAACGTCTGCCATTGGGTCAAGATGCTTAACCATCTGTTGGTGACGCACAGGGCCACGTTGATCGTTAATCTCACCGCGACGTTCAAATTCATTCTTCTCATAGAATGAGATCGCATCTTCACGTGCATTACACACCAAGCGCTTAGCACCCTCTTGGCGAGCCAATGACTCAAGTGCGACTAGAATCAACGAACCCATGCCTTTACTTTGGCGAGATTTCTTCACCGCCATATAGCGGATCTGACCTTCCAGATCTGGGGTGATATACAGACGACCAATCGCCATCGGGCGACCACGACCATCAACAATCATGCGATGGTGACTCATTGGGTCATATTCATCGCGCTCAGAACCTACCGGCATTCGCCAAGGTTCACGGAGCATCTGCCAACGAAAATGGTAATACTTGTTTAGCTGATTTTCGGTGGTTGGTGTTATGAGTTTAAACATGCTTATTCCTTTAAGCCTAAACCTGCAGCCAGAATGTCACTGGGCCATCATTAACCAAAGACACTTTCATGTCGGCTGCGAATCGGCCACGTTCCGTTGGTAACACTGATTCACACTGGTCAGAGAAATAGTTATAAAGACGCTCAGCATCTTCTGGGTGAGCACCACGAGAGAACCCTGCTCGAGTCCCTTTCTTGGTATCGGCCGGCAGAGTGAATTGAGACACCACTAATACCTTACCTTCTACTTGCTTCACATTGAGGTTCATTTTATCGTCTTCGTCTCCAAAGACACGATAAGTGGTCACTCGTTCCATCAAACGTTTGGCTTTGGCTTCGTCGTCACCTTTTTCTACGCCTAACAAAACTAATAAGCCTTGTTCAATCTCACCAACTACTTCGCCATCAACACGGACGGCAGCTTCACTTACTCTCTGGATCAGTGCTATCACTGTTGTTTCCTTGCTCTGTGATTTTGTCTTTATCCGACGAGTGTACCATTTCTTTCGAGTCACTCCACTGTTCCTGCTCACCCAATGCAGCGGTCACCTCAGCACCCACCAGCACAATCAACCAGCACAAATAAACCCAGACAAAAAGAATTGGTATTGCCGCCAATGCGCCATAAATCAACTGGTAAGAAGGGAATTGAGTAATGTAGGCCGCGAAGCCTTTCTTACTGAGTTCGAACAACAGAGCCGCCACTAGAGAACCTGCAGCCGCATGAGAAAAGTGTATCTTTTTGTTGGGAACCAACAGGTACAGACCGAAAAACGCAAAGAAAGAGAGAATCAAAGGCAGTTTGCGAATTACGGTATTAAAGGCGCCAGATACGACTTCATTTTGTAGCAGACTGAGCGATGTCACATACGAAGTGGCAGCAATACTCGCCCCAACCAAGATCGGCCCAAGTGTTAGCACCATCCAGTACATTGAGAACGACAATACCGCACGTCGCTTCTCATTAACACGCCAGATGTAGTTTAGGTTCTTATCGATATTCGAGATCAACATCAGTGCCGCAATGAACAAGAACACACTACCGACCGCCGTCATCTTACCCGTGTTGGCAACAAACTCGAGCAAGGCACCGTGCACCGCATCTCCTGACGCTGGAACAAAGTTGATAATAACGAAGTTTTGAATCACGATACCAACATCAGCAAAGATGGAAAATGATGACAAGATAGAGAGCAGAACCGTCAACATCGGTACGATCGAGAGCAAAGTAATGTACGCCAAGTAGCCCGCATTCACGTTGACTCTATCGTGCGTCATTCGCGCCAAAAGATAGCGAGAAAACTGAATACTGAGTGTGGCGACCTTTTTTATCTTCAACTTGTAACTCCCTTGTAACTCGTTCATAGTCCTAATTAATATTCCGTTACTTAACTATAGGAAACTAGGATGCCTTATTTAATAGTTATAGTCCTCTCTATTTTTACTCTTACTGGATGCCAGTCAGCTTATTACTCCGCCATGGAGCAAGTGGGTTACCACAAGCGTGACATTATGGTCGATAGAGTGGAAGACGCTAAAGAGTCGCAGCAGGATGCTCAGGAAGAGTTTACCAGCGCACTTGAAGCCTTGAGTAGCCTGACTAATTTCAGTGGCGGCGACCTTGAAGACATGTACAACCAAATCAATGATAAATACCAAGACAGCGAGAAAGCCGCGCAAAATGTCAGTGACCGCATTGCTGCGATTGAAGATGTGTCGGATGCGCTGTTTGAAGAGTGGCAGAGTGAGTTAGCTCTCTACACCAGTGATTCACTGCGCCGCTCGAGCGAGCAAAAACTTCGTGAAACTAAATTGTCTTACCAAACGATGCTGTCAGCAATGAAGCGCGCCGAGAAGAAAATGGACCCAGTGCTCAATACCCTTCGCGACAACACGCTTTACTTGAAGCACAACCTCAATGCGAGCGCTGTCGGCTCGCTGCAAGGTGAGTTTATGAGCTTAGAAAAAGACATCGCCTATGCAATAGAGCAGATGAATGCGGCAATAGCAGAGTCGGATAAATTCCTAGCTCAACTCAATCAGAAGTAGTGCCATTAGAAGCGAATTAAGATAAACCCGTATGAACCCAATCATTGTTACTGGCGGCCCAGGGGCTGGTAAAACCACACTAATTAATGCCTTGGGTGACATGGGTTACCCGATATTCGCTGAGTCCTCTCGCCAGTTAATCGAACAGCAGAGTCAACTTGAGAACGGTATCTTACCTTGGTTAGACCTTCCAGGCTTTGCTCGCCTATGTTTAACCGTCATGAGCGAACACAAAGACCAAGCCAGTCAGCATCCTGTTGCCTTTCTCGATCGCGCTATTCCAGACATTTGTGGCTATTTGGCTCAGGCTAACCTAGAGATAGATGCGGCCTACCGAGAAGCAAGCAAAGGCTACCACTCACAAGCCTTGTTCTGTCGCCCTGAGGCTTCAATTTATGTACAAGATGATGTGAGACCTTATCCGTTTGAGGAAGCGCTAGAGATTCACCACGCTTTAGAAAGAGTCTACCAAGAACTTGGCTATGAGGTGGTTGAAGTGCCGTTTATGCCAGTCGAAGAACGGCTTCAATTCGTTGAGCGTTACTTAGGTATCAAAAGCTAGATCCCCAACTCGGTCGTTCCTCCCTCTTGAGGATGACGAAATCTCGTTTAACCGTATCTAAACAAACTAAAAAACAAAAGCCCCGAGCTGCTAGGCTACTCGGGGCTTTCTTACTTATTCTAAAACGTATTGCTTGTTAGCTAGAAGCTAGTCAGCTGGCAATTAAGCCTTAGCTGGACGTGCTGCACGCTTACGTTCGTTTTCAGTAAGAAGCTTCTTACGGATACGAATGCTTACTGGCGTTACTTCTACTAGTTCGTCTTCGTCGATGAACTCAAGAGCTTGCTCTAGAGTGTGACGGATAGGTGGCGAAAGAACCTGTGCTTCATCAGTACCAGATGCACGAACGTTCGTTAGCTGCTTACCTTTCAGACAGTTTACTGTTAGGTCGTTTGAACGGTTGTGAATACCGATGATTTGACCTTCGTATACTTCATCCGCGTGCTCAGCAAATAGACGACCACGTTCTTGTAGGTTGAATAGTGCGTAAGTCAGAGCTTTACCAGTTGCGTTCGAGATTAGAACACCGTTGTTACGTTGACCGATTACGCCGCCTTTGTGAGGACCGTAGTGATCAAATGAGTGGTAAAGAAGACCAGAACCAGACGTTAGAGTTAGGAACTCAGTTTGGAAACCGATAAGACCACGAGAAGGCATCATGAAGTCCATGCGAACACGGCCTTTGCCATCTGGAGACATATCAGTTAGCTCACCTTTACGTAGACCGATGTTTTCCATGATGCCACCTTGGTGCTCTTCAAGCACGTCGATAGTCACAGTTTCAAACGGTTCAGTTAGGTTGCCATCTTCGTCTTTCTTGATGATAACTTCTGGACGAGATACAGCTAGCTCGAAACCTTCACGACGCATGTTTTCGATCAGGATAGATAGGTGAAGTTCACCACGACCTGAAACACGGAAACGATCTGGGTTATCAGTTTCTTCAACACGTAGTGCAACGTTGTGTACTAGTTCTTTCTCTAGACGCTCAAGGATGTTACGTGAAGTAACGAACTTACCTTCTTTACCCGCGAACGGAGAAGTGTTTACTTGGAACGTCATTGTTACTGTTGGTTCATCAACAGAAAGCGGAGTCATTGCTTCAACATTGTTTACGTCACAGATAGTGTCTGAAATTTTCAGCTCACCAAGACCAGTGATTGCAATGATGTCGCCAGCGTTAGCTTGCTCAACTTCGTGACGGTCAAGACCTAGGTAACCAAGAACTGTACCTACTTTACCGTTACGTTTTTTGCCTTCTGCATTGACGATAGTTACTTGTTGGTTTGGTTTAACAGAACCACGAGTAACACGAGCAACACCGATAACACCTACGTAAGAGCTGTAATCAAGTTGCGAAATTTGCATTTGTAGTGGACCGTCAAGGTCAACTGCAGGCGCGTCTACTGTATCAACAACAGCTTGGAACAATGGTTCCATGTTCTCGCCAGTTTCGCCTTCAGTCATTGTTGCCCAGCCGTTTAGAGCTGAAGCGTAAACAACTGTGAAGTCTAGTTGCTCATCAGTAGCACCTAGGTTGTCGAAAAGGTCGAATACTTGATCCATAACCCAATCAGGACGAGCGCCTGGGCGGTCAATCTTGTTGATTACAACGATTGGCTTAAGACCGTGTGCGAATGCTTTTTGCGTTACGAAACGAGTTTGAGGCATTGGGCCATCAACTGCGTCAACGATAAGCAGAACAGAGTCAACCATAGACATGATACGCTCAACTTCACCACCGAAGTCCGCGTGTCCCGGAGTATCTACGATGTTGATGCGGTAATCATTCCAGTTGATTGCTGTGTTCTTAGCAAGAATGGTAATGCCACGCTCTTTTTCGATGTCATTCGAATCCATGACACGCTCTTCAGCTTCACCACGAGACTCAAGAGTGCCTGACTGTTGTAGCAGTTTATCAACCAAAGTCGTTTTACCGTGGTCAACGTGCGCGATGATCGCGATATTTCTTAACTTATCAATCTGTGGAGTAGACATGGATTCTCGATTCACTCATAAAAGTAGCCGTCACTTATCTCAAAAGTTTGGATAATAACCGCTAGCTTGATTTAAAAAACGGTCAATAATATACCAGATTCTAGACAAAAACCCAGAAATATGTGATCTGAACCGGGGCTTTTTTCTTTATTAGCGATTCATATCCGCTTAACTTTGATTCAGTACAGTGTTGAGCAGCCAAATTCGTAGGACTCTAAAAAAGTATCACCTACGAGTGGCGAGCCAAATCTCCCGCAAAATAACAAAAGTGGATTGACAACTTAGGCAATTCATTGCTGAATGGTGCTCGCTTATGTCTCATATTGGTGCACAGACAAACAGTTGCACCAATAAAGTGCAACTAGAGATCATTTTGGTGCAAAAACCAGATTAAGAAAAATCGCAAAACAAGTAAATCATTGAAATTAATGGAATAATTTTTTTGGCACGTTTTTGGCAGTAGATAAATCAGCATCGATTAATGCACTTATAGACATTAATCAATGCTAGTTTCAACCGAATCGAGCTAATACCGAATTAATAACACTGGAGGTTATCCAAGATGTCAGTAGAAAATGTACTATCCCTGATCCAAGAGAACGAAGTTAAATTTATCGACTTACGTTTTACTGATACAAAAGGTAAAGAGCAGCATATCTCTATTCCTTCTCACCAAGTTGATGCAGACTTCTTCGAAGAAGGCAAAATGTTTGACGGCTCTTCAGTAGCTGGTTGGAAAGGCATTAACGAATCTGACATGGTAATGATGCCAGACGCAGCATCTGCTGTACTGGACCCATTCACAGAAGACGCAACACTAAACATCCGTTGTGACATCCTTGAGCCTGCAACAATGCAAGGCTACGACCGTGACCCACGCTCTATCGCTAAACGTTCTGAAGAGTACCTACGTTCTACAGGTATCGCAGACACAGTTCTAGTTGGTCCAGAGCCAGAATTCTTCCTATTTGACGACGTTAAGTTCTCAAACGACATGTCTGGTTCTTTCTTCAAGATCGATGACGTAGAAGCAGCTTGGAACACAGGTTCTGACTTCGAAGGCGGTAACAAAGGTCACCGTCCTGGCGTTAAAGGCGGTTACTTCCCAGTAGCTCCAGTAGATTCATCTCAAGACATCCGTTCAGCAATGTGTCTAGTAATGGAAGAGATGGGCCTAGTTGTTGAAGCTCACCACCATGAAGTAGCAACTGCGGGTCAAAACGAAATCGCTACTCGCTTCAACACGTTAACAGCGAAAGCTGATGAAACTCAAATCTACAAGTACGTTGTACACAACGTTGCTCACGCATTTGGTAAAACAGCGACATTCATGCCTAAGCCACTAGTTGGTGACAACGGTTCTGGTATGCACGTTCACCAATCTCTAGCAAAAGACGGCGTTAACCTGTTTGCTGGTGATAAGTACGGCGGCCTATCTGAAATGGCTCTTTACTACATCGGTGGTGTAATCAAGCACGCTCGTGCAATCAACGCGTTTGCTAACCCATCAACTAACTCGTACAAGCGTCTTGTACCTGGTTTCGAAGCACCTGTAATGCTTGCTTACTCAGCACGTAACCGTTCTGCTTCTATCCGTATCCCAGTAGTACCAAGCCCTAAAGCACGTCGTATCGAGCTACGTTTTGGTGACCCAGCAGCTAACCCATACCTATGCTACTCAGCAATGCTTATGGCTGGCCTTGACGGCATCAAGAACAAGATTCACCCAGGCGAAGCTATGGATAAAGATCTATACGACCTTCCTGCAGAAGAAGCAGCTGAAATCCCAACAGTTGCAGAATCTCTACAAGAAGCTCTAGCAGCGCTTAGCGAAGACCGTGAGTTCCTAACAGCTGGCGGCGTATTCTCTGACGATTTCATCGATTCTTACATCACTCTGAAATCTGACGACGTACAACGCGTGAACATGGCTACACACCCACTTGAGTTTGAACTGTACTACTCAGTTTAATCTCCTGTAGAGATAAGCCATTTCTTACTGCAACCTTGTAAGAATCGCTGACTAAATATTAGGCTCGCCTCGCAGGCGGGCCTTTTTTATATTCTCCCTCCCCCCGCTTCCTCGTACCATACCTTAGACAAAAGCCCTCAGAGGCTGTCGCGCTAAATACAATAAAACCAACGCCAAACGTGAAATCACCTAGCGGTGAAAAGAGGCTAAAGATATGAAAAACATACTGTTCCTAATCGGGTTAACAGTCGCGCTCTCGTGCTCTGCTCAAACTGTGTATACCTGGGTAGATGAAGATGGCGTGCTCCACTTTAGTGATAACCCTAGCGCTCAAGATGCCGAGGCTCTTCGCCTGCCAGATGTGCAAGCTTCAGCACCCGCCCCTAAATTTGAGGCCTCGACTCCGGTTGACGCCGCAGCTTCCTCTACAACTAAAACGCCAGCTAAAAACCAGGCAGAAACCGAAACCACAGAGCGCGAGGTTCCCACTCAATTAACTCTCACCATGCTGACTCCAGTTCATGATCAAACCATTCGCAACAACCGCGGCTTAATCCCGATTCAGATAGAGCTCAACCGAAAACTTGGTATTGGGGAGCAATTACAATTGATGCTTGATGGCCGTCGATATGGCGCCCCACAGACCCAGCCTATTTGGGAATTAAAAGGTATCGATCGAGGTACTCACACCATTGCAATTCAAGCACATAGAAGCGGCAAGCTTATTGCATCTACTAGTCCAGTCACCGTGTATTTACATCGAGCGACGCTCAAGTAGGCCAATGTGTTAAAAGAGGCCAAATAACCTCTACTTTTCACCTAATCGAAGCAGCTTTCAGCGACTCTAATGAATTATCTTTAGCTTCTGGTTGATATGCGCCATACTTGAACTTAGCTACGCACCAATTTGGTGCAGTGAGAAAAACACCAGTTCAAGGACGAAATAGTGAATCGATCAGCCAAAAGCGACAGCATAGATACACACCATCTTTCCAGCGCCATTCTCGACAATATGGTGACTTCGACATTAATGCTCGATGAGCAATTGTATGTCCGATACGCAAATCCGGCGGCTGAGCAGCTCTTTTCACAGAGCGCACGACGCATCGTTGATCATCCACTGAGCCAACTTATCCAACACGCTTCACTTGATTTGGCGCTTCTGACGCAACCGCTACAAAGTGGCCAGAGCATTACCGACAGTGACGTTACCTTCGTTGTTGATAACCGCCCACTGATGCTTGAAGTCACGGTTAGCCCAATATCTTGGCAGCGAGAGACGCTGTTATTGGTTGAGATGCGCAAGATAGACCAGCAAAGACGCCTTAGCCAAGAGCTCAACCAACACGCACAACAACAAGCGGCTAAGTTGCTGGTACGCGGGTTAGCACATGAGATCAAAAATCCACTCGGTGGCTTAAGAGGTGCGGCGCAGTTACTTGGGAAAATGCTTCCTGATCAGTCTCTTAATGAATATACGCAGATCATTATTGAGCAAGCCGACCGCTTAAGAGCATTAGTCGACCGTCTGCTTGGCCCACAGAAGCCGGGGACTAAATCAGAAGAGAACCTTCACCAGATACTTGAGAAAGTCAGGCAGCTCGTAGAGCTCGAATCGGGTTCAACGCTCGCCATCGAAAGGGATTACGACCCGAGCCTACCGGACATCTTGATGGATTCGGCACAGGTTGAACAAGCGATGCTCAATATCGTGAGCAATGCAGCGCAGATTCTAAAGACTCAAGATTCTGGCAAAATCACCATTCGCACCAGAACGGTGCATCAAGCAAATATTCACGGGCAGCGACACAAACTCGCAGCTCGTATTGAGATCAGCGACAACGGTCCGGGCATCCCCGATGATTTAAAAGACACGCTGTTTTACCCAATGGTCAGCGGACGAGAAGGTGGAACAGGGCTGGGGCTATCGATTTCTCAAAACCTGATCGATCAACACAATGGGAAAATTGATGTTGAAAGCTGGCCAGGCAACACCACATTCACAATTTATCTACCGATTTAGGTCATAAGAACCTCGCTATTGGACAGCGAGATGAAAGGCTTAGCTCGGTAACACAAAGATTAAGACATCATAAAAACAACAATGATTATCACAATAGATTTGGCTGCAAAGGAATTGAATTATGAGTAAGGGATACGTTTGGGTCGTCGATGACGACAGCTCTATCCGCTGGGTAGTAGAGAAAACACTTTCATCTGCGGATATTAAGTGTGAAACATTTGCTGATGCTGAGAGCGTGTTGCTTGCGCTTGAGCGCGAGACACCGGACGTATTGGTGTCTGACATTCGCATGCCCGGCATTGACGGGATTGAGCTGTTGCATCAGGTTCATCAACGCTCTCCCGACCTGCCCGTGATCATTATGACCGCGCACTCAGACCTTGATGCGGCGGTGAATGCTTATCAAAAAGGCGCCTTTGAATATCTTCCAAAGCCGTTCGATATTGATGAAACACTGACTCTAGTCGAACGAGCGATCGCGCACAGCCAAGAGCAGAAACGCGAACAAGCCAGTGAGGTCGCTGAAGACACCAACGCGCCAGAAATCATCGGTGAAGCACCGGCAATGCAGGAGGTTTTCCGAGCGATTGGCCGTTTGTCTCGCTCATCCATATCCGTGCTGATCAATGGTGAATCGGGTACCGGTAAAGAATTGGTCGCTCACGCTCTGCATCGTCACAGCCCAAGAGCTAAGAAGCCCTTCATTGCCTTGAACATGGCAGCAATCCCCAAAGATCTGATCGAGTCTGAACTGTTTGGCCACGAAAAAGGTGCCTTTACCGGTGCTAACAGCGTTCGCCAAGGACGCTTTGAACAAGCCAACGGCGGCACCCTATTTCTGGATGAGATCGGTGACATGCCACTCGATATCCAAACTCGCTTGTTGCGTGTACTTTCTGATGGTCAGTTCTATCGTGTCGGCGGTCACTCTGCAGTTAAGGTAGACGTTCGTATCGTTGCCGCAACCCACCAAGATCTTGAGCGCTTAGTGCATGAAGGCGACTTCCGTGAAGACCTTTTCCACCGACTCAACGTTATCCGAATCCATATCCCGGCACTTCGCGAACGTAAACAAGACATTGAAAAGCTGACTCATCACTTCCTAGCATCCGCCGCCGAAGAGCTCGGTGTTGAAGTGAAGACACTGCATCCTGAGACCATTTTGAAGCTCAACCAGCTCAATTGGCCGGGTAACGTGCGTCAGCTTGAAAACATTTGTCGTTGGCTTACCGTGATGGCCAGCGGCAGCGAAATTCTTCCTTCAGACCTGCCACCAGAGCTGCTAGAAGAAAAAGTGGTGACCACCTCAGGAACTGGAGATAACTGGCAGCAACTGCTCGCTAATTGGGCAAAGTGTGCGCTTGATTCAGGAGAAAAAGAGCTGCTAACTTATGCTCTGCCAGAATTTGAACGTATACTGCTAGAAGCTGCACTCCACCACACTAATGGTCATAAACAGGATGCAGCTAAGGTTTTGGGATGGGGAAGAAACACCCTAACTCGTAAACTCAAAGAACTGTACTAGACCTTATATGATTCTCGATGCAGCTACTTTTTAACCAAAAAAGTGTCGCTTGGTTTGAATAGTGTCGGTACAATTACAGTACACTATTCACCAAAGTTGTAGCTAAAGATGTCTTTGAAAACACAAATTACTTTGAGAACCGCAGTGGTTCTGCCATTCGTGATGATTTTTCTGTTCACTATGGGTGTAATGGTTTTCACTCAAAAGCTAAGCTACAAAGAGATGGTGAGTGATGTTAGTGCACGCCAGCTGACATCACTGACTGACAATGTTCATCAAAGCCTGTCTAATTTTTTAGAAAAGCCATTTCACGCCAACCTCTCGCTCAGCCATAACATCGGCTACCACCATCTTTATCAAGCAGGCAATCTTAGTAAGGTCCAAGACTATATTTTTTATACGTTTTCAGACCATTACACTGCTGTACCTCAACTCGATGCGATCGGCTTTGGTTCTGAAGATGGTAACTACGTCGGTTTCCGCAAAGAAGCCAACAAAGGCTACACCTTGATGGTGCAAGACGAACGCACCAATGATCAGCTGGTCATTTACCGTGGCAGCAAAATTAGTGAAGACATTCGATCGGTGATTTCAGGTTACGATCCTAGAATCCGTCCTTGGTACACACCCATTGCGACACAGAAAAAACCGTTATGGTCACCAATTTATGCCAATGCTGACGAACGTCAAGAAATCACCTTATCTGCTCTAGCGCCTATCTATGATGATAATGAATTCAAAGCCGTCGTAGTCAGCGACATCAAAATCAATACCTTCAATGCGTTTCTCAGAAAGCTCAAAGATAGAACGGATGCCTCTGTTTACATCATCGATAAGCAGCAACGCTTGGTCGCGCACTCAGGCGGAGGCAGTGTCGTTTCATGGGGCACAGGACAAACCAACAAAGGGCAACGCAAACTAGCAACAGAGAGTGCTAATCCAGTCATACGTGAGAGTGCTAGCTACGTAGAGCAATTCCACCTAATCGAGAATTTGGGCGAGCAGCGCTTTAGTTTTAGCCTAGACAACGAACGCTACTTCAACCAAATCACCCCATACGAAGATGAGCACGGGCTCACGTGGTTTATTGGGGTGTCGATCCCTGAAAGCAATCTGCTCGGTGAATTGCCAGAAAATCAAAGAAACAGTTGGTTGCTTGGGCTAGCACTGAGCTGCATTGGGGTCATTGCAGGATTAATTGCCTTTAATCGCGCAACCCAACCCATCACCTCGACAGCGGATGCGGCAAAACGCCTTGCTAAGGGCGATTGGGACGCGAGCATGCCAAAAACAGGGCATATATATGAAACCAGCATGTTGGTCGAGTCATTCAATGAAATGACCAACAACTTAAAGGCTTCGTTTCATGCATTACAGTCTCAACTTACCTATGACTCATTAACCAAGCTATACAGCCGTGAAGGCTTTATTGACGCTGCCAAGAAACACCCCGACAACGAAAAAGGCACACTGTATTTGATTGGTATTGATCGCTTCCGAGACATCAATGACAGCCTAGGTCATTACAATGGCGACCAGCTACTTATCATTGCGGCCGCTCGTTTAAGAGGCACACTGCCATCCGAATACCTACTAGCTCGCACTGGTGGTGATGAGTTTGCCATCTACGCGCCAAACGTAACGCAAAGCGATGATGTTCAGCTGCTGACTAACCGCTTACTTCAAACCTTCGCTTCCCCATTTTCAATGGAATCGGAAAGCGTGGTGATTAAGGTATCGATGGGGATAGTGAATGTCTCGAATCTTCACGACATTACACTCCTGCTACGCAGCAGCAGCATTGCATTGAGCAATGCGAAACAAGACAAAACCAGTGTCTGTATTTATAGCCTTGAAATGGGCAAAGCATCGAGACATCGCACCAAGATGTTAGCGCGGATGAACCGAGCGATTGAGCTTCAACAGTTCGAACCGTTTTATCAGCCTATTATTGATCTGGAATCTGGCTCGACCATAGGAGCAGAAGCTTTAGCTCGCTGGATAACGGATGAAGGGGTGATCTCGCCACTCGAGTTCATTCCTCTCGCGGAAGAGAGCGGGCTCATTGACGATATCGGAAAACAAATTCTGCATAAGTCGTGTCGAGATACAGCCATCGCGATTGAGTCAGGAAAATGGAGCAAGGACTTCTCGATTCACGTCAACCTGTCGGTCGTTCAGCTAAGCGAAAGTGGCTTTGTGGAACAAGTAAAAGGCACGTTGCGAGACACAAATCTACCAGCAAGCAACCTGACACTAGAGATCACCGAATCACGCATCGTCGACAACGACCCGACCATCATCGATAACATGCTGACTCTAAAAGCACTAGGGATATCAATTGCGATTGATGACTTTGGTACCGGCTATTCGTCACTGGCTTATTTACACAAACTGCCATTCGACTGCCTTAAGATCGACCGCAGCTTTGTCAGCAAACTTGATAAAGAGAACCTAGATAGCTCCATCGTCGCGGCCATCGTTAACATCACTAAGGGCTTCAAAGTAAGCTTGGTGGCAGAGGGCGTTGAAACACAGCAACAGGCTGAACTTCTCAAGCAGCTGCAGTGCCCGCTTGCTCAAGGCTTCTTATACAGTCGCCCAGTTCCGTTTGACCAATGGCCTACCGACCTCATCAACTCCAAGCAAAGTGCCAAGGTCAAACAAAATACCACTGAGAGTCTCACCTAAACCAGGCAGAAATCGAATGAGTCAGATACAAAAATGCCAGCATGATGCTGGCATTTTTTATTGTTCTATTCTCTATCGAGCGATTAGATAACGCGAGAGAATTGCTGCTGGCGAGCCTTTGCACGTAAGTATTTATCAAAACACATACAGATGTTACGGATCAGCAAGCGGCCACGCAGAGTAACGCGGATTTCTTTGTCATCGACTTCAACCAAATCATCGTTGATGAAGGTTTGTAGAAGCTCTAAATCTTCTTTGAAGTAGCGATTAAAGTTAACCGAGAACTCAGATTCGATCATTGTTTTATCAAGCTTGAAGTTACAAATCAGCTGCTTGATCACTTCACGACGTAGAAGGTCGTCACTGTCTAGAGCAACACCTTTCCAAAGTGCATGACGCAGGTCATTCACCTGAGCGTAGTACTTCTTCAGCTCTTTCTGATTTTGTGCGTAAGCATCACCAACCATAGAAATCGCAGAAACACCGAAACCAATTAAGTCAGCTTCACCTTGGGTGGTGTAGCCTTGGAAGTTACGATGCAGAATACCTTCACGCTGTGCTACGGCTAGCTCATCTTCAGGTAGTGCGAAGTGATCCATACCAATGAACTGGTAACCCGCTCCCGTTAGCGTCTCGATGGTATCTTGCAAGATAGCCATTTTCTCTTTCGCTTCAGGTAGATCTTCGTCTTTAATCTTACGCTGCGCCGCAAACAGCTGAGGCATGTGTGCGTAGTTAAATACCGATAAACGGCCCGGCTTCATTTCTAACACTTGCTTCAATGTTTCAGCGAACAAAGCTTGAGTCTGCTTTGGTAGGCCGTAGATCAAATCAAGGTTGGTTGAACGGAAGCCTAGCTCTTTCGCACGTTTAACCATCGCAATGATGAACTCTTCATCTTGCTCACGGTTAACCAGTTTCTGCACTTCTTTATTGAAGTCTTGCACACCAATGCTCAGGCGGTTGAAGCCTTCGTTACGCAGGTGATCAAGTACGTCTAGCTCAATCTCACGCGGGTCAACTTCAATACTGATTTCAGCGTCAGCAGTGAAATTAAATTCCTCACGCAGAATCATCATCAAGCGAGTAATTTGTGTTTTGGTCAAGAACGTTGGCGTACCACCACCGAAGTGCAATTGCGTCACTTCACGGCCATTCAACAAAGAGGCGCGCTGGCGGATTTCATGTTCAATCACATCTAAGTACTCATCCGCTTTATGCGAGTGACGAGTAATGACTTTATTACAACCGCAGTAGTAACAAAGCTTATGACAGAACGGGATATGCACGTAAAGAGAGAGTGGACGCTCAGGGTACTGAGTACACGCCATGTCGTAATCAGCGACGGTAAACGCTTCATGAAACTCCAACGCTGTTGGATATGAAGTGTAACGAGGTCCCGAATAGTTGTACTTGTTTAAGATCTCTTGATCCCAAACGATTTGCTGATTCGTTGTTACTGGCTTGCTCGACATAGCGGTAATTCCAATTTAGATCCGCGAGAACCTAAGGTCTCTCAAATCATTTTACATACATTAAAATATAGACGGGTTATTTTGCCACACGACCAGTAAGGTCGTTCCAAGACAAAATCAATTTTTCAGACAAAAACTCAGAACTGCTAGCTTGATCACTAACAAAGCGTCGGGATTAACGAGACGCAAAAGGTAAGAAGGCTCATTTAACATTGTCTATTAAAAGATAAGGCGACTTAAAAACAAGATGCATTTAAGATGAAAAGTCTTAAATGCATAGGTATTAAAAGCAGCGCGTCTAAAAACGGAATGTTAAACAAGCCTCTATTTTAAATAGTCTTAGCGACTAGATCATCTGAATGTTGATTTGGTTGTTGAGAGGTTTAACCTTCTCTTGCAACCTTTTCAGATCTTCAATGACCGCATCATTCAAGCGAGTCTCTGCCTTATGGCGCGTGAGATTCTGCTGCATGCGCTCTTTCTTCGTCAGTTCCTGTCTTGCCTCTCCGCGAGCCATATCTTTTACGATATGGTACAGCTCAGAAAGAGCAGGATACTCAGAATCAAAATCGACACGCTCATCACCCTGAACATTATCCATAATGATACACACTCGGATACTGATCTCAGGTAAGTCACATTGCCCTTGAATGCCCGCTAAGCACAAAGTATTTACGTTTTCGTAAATCGTCGCGTTGCGTTTTTCAATGGCTAGTGCTTGATGCTGCTTTTGCAACTCCGTCTGCTTCTTCACTTGAAGTAGAAGGTAACCTGCGTAAGAGCCCAAGCCGAGAATGATAATTCCACCAGCAATTGCTAATAAGGTTACGTTCACTGGCTATTAACCTTTAAAGCTGTCTAAATCGAAATCTTCGAATTGAGATAGCAAGTCTTCGTCAGAGCTCGCTTTCTTCTTAGAGGCAACCGGTGCTTCTTCGAAGATCTCTTCTTCATCGTCTTCTGGCTCTAGTAGACCTAAGCGGCCCATTAGGTGTTCGATACGATCAAGTTTCTCATCAACAAACTTCTGTAGACCAGCACCTAGGTTTTCACCATTTTCGATACGATCTAGGAGTGTGTTCAGTTGAGCGTCATTCTCAAGCATCTCTAACTCTTGTTCGTTAGATAGCTTGCGCTCTTGTTTAGTCGGCTTCTTCGCTGGTTCAACGATCAGCGGAATTTTTTTCTTGCTGCCTAAACGTGGATCACGAGCTTGTGCAGCTTTACGCTGTTTTGCTTCGCTACCATCTGAGTGACGGCTGCCAGACTTAAGGCCTTTACGCTTTTTAACACGCTTACGTTCACGACCTTCAACATCAGATTCACTACGGTTACGAGTAACCATAGGCTCCGGAGCGCCAAGTGCTCCCGGCTTTCTTGATTTCTTACTACGACCCATTACTGCACTTTCCTCAGTAAAATTACATCATTTCCAAAAAATTCTAGTTCGAGCTTATCCCGCTCTGCCAAAAACTGGAATGTTTGACGACTAAAGAAGACGACATGTGTCGGGTCATTCTTGTAGTGCCAACCAGCAAACGCGTCTACGTCTATTACTAGTTTAGTCATAAGACCAATCCAGCCCTTGGGTTTAACTAAATTCAACCATTGCTGCCACACTTTGTCTGGGTGATAAAGATGCTCTATCACCTCCGTGGCAGTCATAAAGTCATACGTTTTTTCCAACACAGAGGGTTCTGGGTGGTAATAGATATCGTACAACTCCATGGTGTGTCCGGCTTCTTCTAACATAATAGATAGCGTAGGGCCTGGGCCACAACCAAAATCCAACCCGTGTGAGTTAGATGAAATTTTGTCTGTTAGTGGATCCGCGATGCGAGATAAAAAGCGGCGATAGCCTGCATCACTAGGATCGTTCTCATGGAGATCATAGTGTGCTTTTTCTTCTTTTGCTTCTAACCTTTGTTCAGGTTTAACAAATACCAGTTCACATTGCTGACACTGCAGATAGGCTCTGCGTTTGTCTTCAAAATAGTGATTCACGCCTTGGTGATGGCATAAGGGGCAAGTATACATAGCACATCCTTAAACAGGGATGCGAAACATACCAGAAACTGAGTTTATAGTGGAGAGGTATTGGGTGTTTTTTCATCAAATCAATAAAAAAAGCGATAGGAAAACCTATCGCTCTCTAAATCTGCCTATATCGGCCAAAATTTGCATACTCAACTTGGTACACAAATCTCCATTTGTTATTGGTGCTTTCCATGCCAAATTTGTTTGTTGTTCATCGTCCTGATGAGTTTTGGCTATCCTTTTCTAACACCTTGTTGCTGGGCTGTCCTAGCCTGATCCATTTCTGTCTATACCGTTAGACTAGATGATCATCCATATCTAAGTCAGCTCCTAGCTGATGGCGGTTACTTTACCGTGTTACAAAAAGACTACAAGAGTGCGACTTCACACTTTTGTACACAAATCGATCACACATTGATAAATCAGACATAAACACAAAACGCATTAATAAAACCAATACAAAAGAAAACGCCCCGACCATTACTGATCGGGGCGTCTCTTCAATCTCGCTCGAACGTACATTCCTTTACTCTGGCTAAGAGCAAGAAACCGACAAATTAGTGTAAACCACCAACGTACTTCGATAAGGTATCAATATCAGCGTCTGTTAACTTTTTAGCTACATCACGCATCATCGCATTCATGTCGTTATTACGGTCACCATCGCGGAATTTTTCAAGTTGAGCCTTGATGTAATCTGCGTGCTGACCTGAAATCTTAGGGAAACCAGAAAGTTCGGTACCATTACCACGAGGGCCATGACAAGCAATACACGCCGTTACCCCGCGTTCTGCGTTACCCGCTGTGTAAAGAACCTTACCTTCATCTACTACATTTTCAGGAGTAGAGTTACTAGAGATAGGTAGAGAGGCGTAGTATGCCGCTAGGTCAGCCATATCTTCTTCAGATAAAGGCATCGCCATTGCACCCATTACAGGTTCGTAACGACCTTGCTTACCACCACTTGTCATACCTAGCTTAAGCTCTTTTAACTGCTTCTCTAGATACTTCTCATGTTGACCAGCCAGCTTAGGGTACTGAGTGATCAGGCTGTTGCCGTCAGCACCGTGGCAGGCAACACATGTTTGTGATTTGGCTTTACCAGCTTCAATACTACCTTGAGCCCATACTGAGCAGCTGGCTAAAAGACTCAAAATTAGCGCTAATTTCTTCATGACATTCCATTATAATTATCAAGCTTCCAGTACCACTCTATGTTGCCACTCATGGTACAATAGGCGACCTTATGCCGAGCACGGTTATTTTACACAAATTCACAAAAAAGTAATCAATCGACTACACAAAGTCGAGATGGAGTTAACAGTGAGCGTAAAAATTCATTATCAAAACACGCATTTCATTACCAGTGCACCTGATATTCGTCATTTACCAGAAGACGAAGGGATCGAAATTGCGTTTGCAGGACGCTCCAATGCTGGTAAATCTAGCGCGCTAAATCGCGTTACAAACCAAAAAAGCTTGGCGAAAACCAGTAAAACACCCGGTCGAACTCAGCTAATCAACCTATTTAAGGTAACGGACGGTTGTCATATCGTCGATTTACCTGGATATGGCTTTGCTCAAGTACCACTTGAGATGAAGAAAAAATGGCAGAAGTCGCTAGGTGAATACCTACAACGACGTGAAAGCCTGAAAGGTTTAGTGGTATTGATGGATATCCGTCACCCAATGAAAGACCTTGACCAACAAATGATCTACTGGGCTATCGATAGCCGCATCCCAGTACAAGTTTTGTTAACAAAAGCAGACAAACTGAAAAGTGGTGCGCGTAAAGCACAGCTACTGAAAATCCGTAACGATGCAAAATCTTTCGGTGGTGATGTTGCGGTTGATGTCTTCTCTTCAATGAAGGGCATCGGCGTTGACCAACTGCGTGCCAAGATGGATGAGTGGTTTGCGCCTGCGCTTGCTGATCAAATCATTGATGAGTTAGCAGACGAAGAGCACAACGACTCAGAGTAGTTCCTCTACTTATCGCTATAGGTTAGAGCACTTACAACACGTGATTTAGCCTTATCAATGCCCCTCCTTATATAGGTGGGGTATTTTTTTGCCCAAAAATGAGTGAGTTAAGCATAAGTTTTTAGTGTTAAAAATCGGATTTAGCCACTAAAACCAATAGAAGTGAACCATACTAAAAGACACATCTAAATAATCAGAACAATGAGAAAGGAATACTCATGTGGAAAACACCATTGGCCATCATTGCACTTATGTTGGTCTCACTGACAGGGTTTGCCTCTGAAGCAGAACAAGAACAAGAACAAGCCCCACTGATCAATGTCGATATGACCTTAGACCTCGATGGCATGGAAAAGTACGCCCAAGACGCGAGTGAGTCTCTTGAGGTGATATCGCAATCTTTGCAGGCGATAGTCAACAACCCCAACCTAAGCGACGACCAGCAACAAGCCCTCAATCAAACCGTTGAAAGTATCAATAAGCTTGCGAGCTCCACCAAGACATCACTCAATCAACTGCCACAAGCCTTAGACCAATCTCGACTCGCCTTTAAACAAACCAGTCAAATGCTGTTGGATGACATTCAGACCAAGATCATCATTGCGCTGGCGGCCGTTATCGCTGTCATTATTATAGCTTTGACCGCTATCTATCTGCTTATCCTGAAACCAATGCAGCAAACCTTGGTAAAAGCGACCAACAATATCTCTTCAATGGCGCAATCCATCCAGATCACCGCCGAAGCTCTGAAATATAGCACCGAGAAACAACAGAAAATCATGGATTACATTGAGCATTCACCGACTCAATACACTGATAAATAAGGCGTGAGCCATCAATCCTTTATCGATAACTTGTAAAATAAAAGTTATTTCAAGTGATAAAACAATCGACTTAGAGACGGATTTAAATTACCAAAAGCTGATCGAATTCCAGATCTAAGGCAAATCAGGGGTTTATCACTGTGCTTGAGAAAGTGTAATAAAAGGCACTAAAAATGAGAGGTTTTACGGGGGAATGATAGGTTGGAAATATTTTTCTTTCGCACAAGAAAAAACGCCCCAGTCAAATACTGACTGGGGCGGCTGAATCAGCCTAATCCAATAACGTGAAACAAAAGGTCTGAAAGATAGAACATCTTACCTCTGTACCCTACGAGATTTAATGTACAACAATTGCTCAGAAATGAAAACAATTTTTGTAGTTTTTTTTCATGAATGTTTTATTAAAACACCTAAATTCTTATTACGACTTAACTTTATTTGAGACAAAAAAAAGCCAGTATTTGCGCACTGGCTCATACTAATTTGCTTATTAAGGTCAAAAACTGATTAGTGGGCTTGATCCCAGTTGTCACCGTGGCCAGCTTCCGCAACCAGCGGCACTTCTAGCTCTGCAGCTGATTCCATCAATTCTTGTACTTTACTTTCAATTTCGGCTAAAGATGACTCTTCCACTTCAAATACCAATTCATCGTGTACTTGCATCAATAACTTAACTCGACCATCGCCTTCCGCTTGGATCCATTCATCAACCAATAGCATCGCTTTCTTGATGATGTCTGCCGCTGTACCTTGCATTGGCGCGTTGATCGCCGCACGCTCAGCAGCTTTACGACGCATGCCATTACGAGATTGAATTTCAGGAAGGTGCAAACGACGACCGTAAATGGTTTCAACGAAGCCCTGCTCTGAAGCAGCACTGCGCGTGTCTTCCATGTACTGCATCACACCAGGGTAGCGCTCGAAGTAAGTATCCATGTAGTGCTGTGCTTCGCCACGAGGAATACCTAGCTGCTTAGCCAAACCAAAGGCACTCATACCGTAGATAAGACCGAAGTTAACGGCCTTAGCACGACGACGTTGTTCCGTCGTTACATCCTCAATATTAACGCCGATGATCTCAGCCGCAGTTGCTGCGTGGATATCTTTACCTTGTTGGAATGCTTCCAGAAGCGCTTTGTCACCCGATAAGTGCGCCATGATACGCAATTCAATTTGAGAGTAATCGACCGCTAGAATCTTCCAACCATGCTGTGCAACGAATGCTTGGCGGATACGACGACCTTCATCATTACGAATTGGGATGTTCTGTAGGTTTGGATCAGTAGAAGACAATCGACCCGTTGCTGTCACCGCTTGGTGATAAGACGTATGAACACGACCCGTTTCAGCGTTGATCATCTTCGGTAGTTTATCTGTGTAGGTCGACTTTAGTTTCGCAAGGCCACGATACTCAATGATCAGCTTAGGTAGCGGGTAATCAAGAGCCAACTCTTGCAGCACTTCTTCGTTGGTTGAAGGTGCACCTGATGGCGTTTTCTTGATAACAGGCAGACCCATTTTCTCAAACAGGATCGCTTGCAGCTGTTTTGGCGAGTTCATGTTGAACTCTTGCTCTGCAATCTCGTAGGCTTTCTGTTCTAGCTCATCCAATCGAACCGCAATCTCTTGCGATTGAGCGCCCAGCAACATGTCATCGATGAATACGCCGGTACGTTCAATGCGAGACATTACAGGGATCAGTGGTACTTCGATTTCTTCATAGATGGCTTTTAGCTTTTCATCTTGCTCAATGTTTTCCATCAAACGGTTATGAAGACGTAGTGTCACGTCAGCATCTTCTGCTGCGTATGGAGACGCTTCTCCCAGCTCAATCTGGTTGAAAGTAAGCTGTTTCTTACCTTTACCTGCGATTTGCTCAAATGAGATGCAGCTGTGCTGAAGGAAACGCAGCGCTAGGCTATCCATATCATGCTTGCCGCCAACGCTATTAAAAACATAAGACGCTAGCATGGTGTCGTGCTTGATGCCTTTCATCTCGATACCGTAGCGCGCTAAAACGCTCATATCGTACTTCAGGTTTTGACCGACTTTAGCCTGTGCGTCATCTTCAAGAATCGGCTTAAGCTGTTCAAGTACCCAATCACGATCCAGTTGTTGAGGTGCATCTAAGTAGTCATGAGCAACCGGTACGTAAGCGGCAACGCCTTCTTCAGTTGCGAATGATAGACCAACAAGGTTAGCCACCATGTAGTCCAAGCTATCCGTTTCAGTATCAAAGGCAAACACCTCTGACGCTTTCAGTTTCTCTAGCCACGCATTAAAAGAGGCTTCATCTAGGATGGTTTCGTAGTTGCTGCGATCAATCGTCACTGCAGAGGTGTTCATTTCTACAGTAGATGTAGTTGATGCCTCGCTGCTGCGCACTGCACCCGACTTCTCATCCGCCTCAACCACACCGCTGCCGCCTTCAAGTAGCTCGTTCAACCAAGATTTGAAGACCAGTTGACCGTATAGCTTAATCAGCTCATCCGTATTTGGTTGTGCTTTTACAAGCGACTCAGGTGTCTCTTCTAACTCGACGTCCAGTTTGATCGTTGCAAGCTCGTAAGACATCTCAGCGTTGTCTTTATTATCAATCAGCTTCTTAGCCATGGTTTTTGAACCACGGAAGCCAAGAGCGGCAATATCATCCAGGTTTTGATACAGCTTTTCGATGCTACCAATGCCTTGTAGTAGAGCAGTTGCTGTTTTGTCACCAACACCTGGAACGCCAGGAATGTTATCCACTTTATCGCCCATCAGTGCAAGGTAGTCGATAATCAGCTCAGGTGGGATGCCAAACTTCTCTATCACGCCTTCGCGATCCATAACCACGTTGGTCATGGTGTTGATCAAAGTAACGTTGTCATCAACCAGCTGCGCCATATCTTTATCGCCAGTACTGATCAAAACCGGCATGCCCGCTTTAGATGCTTGAGAAGCTAGCGTACCAATCACATCATCCGCTTCAACGCCTGGGATCGAGATAAGTGGTAGACCCATTGCGCGAATCACGTTGTGCAAAGGTTCGATCTGACAACGTAGATCATCCGGCATAGGTGGACGATTAGCCTTGTACTCTGGGTACATGTCATCACGGAACGTCTTTCCTTTTGCATCAAAAATAACCGCAATACGATCAGAAGCAAATTGACGCATCATGCTGCGCAGCATGTTAACTACACCGTAAACCGCGTTAGTCGGGATATCACCATTGCTCATGGTGCCAGGGTAAGCATGAAACGCGCGATATAGGTAAGAAGAGCCATCGATCAGAATCAATGGATTATCAGGAATACGAGCCATAATGTTTGTGTATCCAGTAAGTACAGAAATTATCTGTTAAGAATGCCACGTCTGTTGGTTGGATTCCACGTTGTCGATCTGTATCCGTTCACTCGGTTGTGTTCGTTATAATCGATTTGTTGTTATTTTTTGTTCTTAGACGCAAGCGTTCTGTGGATAACTCTGTTTATATTATTTATCCACCCTGTTGAGAACTACGGTGAACAACTCAAAAAACACCAATAAACAACTGAAAATAAAGAATAATTTTACAGATCGAACAGATGATCAACGATCTTTTCTCGATCTTGCGTTGTGGAAAAGAATGCTGATGGCGTTTTATTCATAAAAATACGTGCCACTAAATATGCATCTTGTTGAAATGGTAGGTATAAAAAAAAGCGACACCCGAAGATGTCGCCTAGCAAAAACCGGTAAAGCCATTCAAATTGAATACCACAGCTTTACCTAAAAGCTATAAATTACACTGGAAGCAATGTGAGCAATGTCGTGTCAAAAAGAACTTAGTACAAGTTCGCGAGAATTCTGTTGGGTAACCAAGTAGATACTTGAGTACTTAACATCCTTGTGAACATTTCCTCATTCCCTAAGACGAAGTTAATAATAATGATTCTCATTTAATAGTCAACAATTAAATGATAATAAATCTCATTTGATTTATAAACCGTTAACAGCAGTGCTTAAATTTGCTTCAAAAAATGGATTCTATGGTCATTAATGTCTTCTTTTTCTTCAAATCTTTCGATTAGGTAACCGTTTCTCAATAACAGGCGCAACATTGCAGGGAACTGGTTACGAGACTTAACCTTTAACTGTCTGTAGCCCTGCTCTTTCGCCCACTGTTCCTGAACGTCTAATTGCGCCTGTGCAACGCCTTTGTTCCTCGCGAGCGGTGACACGCCACCAAACCAGCTGTAAAAAGTATCTTGATCCAATTCATAGCCGATCTTAAAGCCAAGCAACACGCCAGCTTCTTCAGCCACTAAGATAAGGCTCTTTTTCCCTGTCAGCCGCTCTGACAGAGAAGCGACACTCTCTTTTTTAGCGAACTCAGAGATCTGCTCGACCACAGACACCACTTCTTCTAAAGAACCTTCACGTACGACAACTGACATCTTATTCATCCTTATAAACGAAAGGGCTGGCACAATGGCCAACCCTTTACTGATCACTTAAGTGAGATCTACACGGTTACTTTTCTTTTAAATGCTCAGCAGCTTGTGCGTTATCTTCAGCAAGCCACTCTGCGACATCTTTAGCGAAGTAAGTAAGAATGCCATCAGCGCCAGCACGCTTAAAGCACAACAGTGATTCCATGACGGTTTCGCGCTCTTTCAGCCAGCCGTTTTGAATCGCCGCTTTGTGCATCGCGTATTCACCAGATACTTGGTAAGCAAACGTAGGCGCTTGCAGTTCGTGCTTAACACGACGAACAATATCAAGGTAAGGCATGCCTGGTTTCACCATCACCATGTCCGCACCTTCATTAAGATCCATCGCGACTTCATGAATCGCTTCATCGCTGTTGGCTGGATCCATCTGGTAGTTCTTCTTGTTACCACCTTTCAGGTTCGAAGCACTGCCAACTGCATCACGGAATGGGCCGTAGTAGCACGATGCATATTTTGCAGAGTACGCCATAATCTGAGTATGAATATGGCCCGCTTCTTCTAACGCTTCACGGATCTTACCAATGCGACCATCCATCATATCCGATGGGGCAACTACGTCAGCACCCGCTTCAGCGTGTGATAATGCTTGCTTGATCAAGACTTCAGTCGTCTCGTCATTCATCACGTAACCATCTTCATCGATGATGCCGTCTTGGCCGTGAGTGGTGAACGGGTCTAGTGCTACGTCAGTAATAACGCCAATGTTTGGCACATGCTCTTTTAGTAAACGTACAGCGCGCTGCACCAAACCTTCTGAGTTATGAGCTTCAGCTGCGCATAAACTTTTAGCATCTTGGTTCACGACTGGAAATAGAGCAATCGCAGGAACACCCAGCTTTGACAGGTAATCTGCTTCCTCAAGCATGTAGTCGATCGACAAGCGTTCAACACCTGGCATTGACTCGACAGGCTCGCGGCGGTCTTTACCCATCAGGATAAACATTGGGTAGATTAGATCATCCACAGACAATTGATTTTCTGCCATTAGGCGACGGCTAAAGTCGTGCTTACGCATACGGCGCATACGGCGACCTGGGAATTGACCTTGAATTGAAACAGACACTAGATTCTCCTTGCCTAGTCTAAGCACCGAAATACTTAGATATGAAAAGTGCTAAATACAGGCAAAAGCATATCACTGATGGCTCAGGACGCTAGCAGTAAAATATGAAACCCACTCAAAAATAGGGATAAATGGCAAAAAATGACCTTCTCCTCACACTGCCGTATACTCATGACAACTCAGTAAAGACCGCTTTCAGGACAAAACAATGATCGACACCCATGCTCATATTTACGCTAGTGAATTCGATGAAGACCGCGAACAAGTCGTGCAGCGCGCACTGGCTCAAGGGATTGATACCATTCTATTGCCGAACATCGATTTAGAATCTATCGAGCCAATGTTAGCGACGGAAGCTCAGTTTCCTGATGTGTGCCGTTCAATGATGGGCTTACACCCTTGTTATGTGGATGCGAATATCGAGCAAACCCTAAAAACCATTCGAGCTTGGTTTGATAAGCATGACTTTATCGCCGTGGGTGAGATTGGTATCGACTTGTACTGGGATAAAACCTTCAAGGCTGAACAAGAGATGGCGTTTGTGACTCAACTGCAGTGGGCAAAAGAGCTTGATCTACCTGTGGTGATCCACACTCGTGATTCCATTGAAGAGACACTTGCCCTACTTCGTAAAGAACAAGATGGCAGCTTACGCGGGGTATTCCACTGCTTTGGTAGCAGCTTAGAGGAAGCTCAAGCGATCAACGAGCTAGGCTTTCATTTAGGTTTAGGCGGCGTTTCGACCTTTAAGAACTCTGGGATGGACAAGGTGATCCCACATCTCGATATGGATTACGTCATTCTAGAGACAGATTGCCCATACTTGGCACCAACACCGAATCGCGGTAAACGCAATGAACCAGCCTACACAGAATTAGTAGCAAAACGCATCGCCGAATTACGCGGAATTACCCTTGAAGAAGTCGAAAACATAACCACCAAAAATGCTAAGGCATTGTTTAATTTATGACAAATCTATTAATAAGTAATTATTACGGATTTTTCCTGAATTTATTTGAGAAAGCTAAGTGACATGTATAGTATCAACCACCTGCATATGGAGATAGTTGATTATGTGTGACCATTCACAACACTTACAACGTCAACATCGAACCCTATGGCATAAAATTTTGGGCATCAAAGAGCTCTATATATGTCAGAACTGTGGCTATCAGTTAAAGATTCGATAAACAGACATAATAAAAAAGCGGCCCTAGGCCGCTTTTTTATTATGTGATTTTTACTGAAGCATTCCGAATCAAGATTCAGCTTCTTCCTCTTCATCCGCATCTGGCTTACGCGTATAAAAGCGTGCGAAAAACAGACCAATCTCAAACAGAATACACATTGGAATCGCCAACAGTGTTTGCGAGATCATATCTGGTGGTGTCAGCATCATACCGATGATGAAAGCACCCACCACAATGTAAGGACGCTTTTCAGACAGAGATTGAGGCGTTGTTGCCCCCGTCCAACACAACAAGATAATCGCAACAGGCACTTCAAAGGCAATACCAAAAGCAAAGAACAGCGCGAGTACAAAATCAAGATAGCTTGAGATGTCGGTTGCGAACTCTACTCCCCCTAATGATATGGCCGTAAAAAAGCCAAATACCAACGGGAATACAATAAAGTAAGCGAACGCCACACCACAGTAAAACAGCAATGAACTTGAAGCCAATAGCGGCATGATCAAGCGTTTTTCATGCTTGTATAAACCCGGAGCAACAAAAGCCCACACCTGATACAAAATAAACGGAACCGCGAGGAATATAGACGCGATCAAGGTTAATTTCAGCGGTGTGAAAAATGGCGATGCAACATCGGTTGCGATCATCGTCGCCCCTTCCGGTAGACGATCTACCAAAGGTGCTGATACGAATTCATAAATATCATTAGCAAAATAAATTAGCCCGACAAATATCACTAGCACCGCGACAATCGCACGTAGTAGGCGATTACGTAGTTCTAGAAGGTGGCTAATTAAAGGCTGTGTCTGCTCAGTCGAAGACATGTCAAACCTCTTAAACAGGAAGATCGAAAAGGAGCCGCGCGTGTATCTATCCAGTTGAATTGGTATCCACTTGAATAGTTATTTACTTGAATAGATATCTATTTAAACATCTAGCGAATCAAGTATCCGGCGACTCCTCCTTGCGAGACTATTCGGCTTTCTTATCTGACGGTGCTGAAGCTTCGCTGTTGACCTGAATGGTTTCAGATTCCACAGTTTCCATGACACTAGGTTTAGTCTCACTTGGCTTATCAGACTCAGGCTTAGCATACGGACGTTGAACCTCAGCAGCGGCCTGCTTGAGTTCATCGACTGACGCTTTAAGGTCTGGAGATAAATCTTCCATACCCATTTTTTCCGCCTTGCGTAGGTTTTCTTGCAGCTCTTGCACCTTAAGCTCATGAGAAAGTTCATCTTTCACACTGTTTGCCATGCTTTTCGCTTGTCCAACAAACTTGGAAATACTGCGAATCGCCACGGGCAAACGCTCAGGCCCTAAAACCACTAACCCAACGACAGATATTAATACCAGTTCCCAAAAACCGATATCAAACACGATTTACGCCTGCTCTTTGTCTTTCTTTGTTTCAGCAGTTGTTTCAGCGTGAGCTTCTGTCTTCTGCTGTTCAATATTCTTTGGTTCGAAGTCTGCATCTTTCTTATCTGCAGGCTTGTCTTCATCGCTCATCGCTTTTTTGAAGCCTTTAACCGCTGAACCTAAGTCACCACCCATACCGCGCAGTTTCTTTGTTCCGAATAGCAAAATTACAATTACAGCAATGATTAGAAGTTGCCAAATACTGATACCACCCATTGTCATTGTCCTCGGGTCTGTCTACACATAAAAATATTAAGAGAGTCTACTGTCTAACGACGGTAAGCTCGCCAACTAAGCAACCAAAATGTGACACCTGCGATGCCACAGCCCATAGATAGCTGCTCATAAGGGCTTGAAACTAATATTGCGGAGCATACGACTAAAGTGGCTCCAACGCCAAACAAAAACTTTCCAGTTGCTTGCTGACGCTTACTATCTCGGTAACCTTGATAAAGCTGATCCATTCTGTGGTTCATCGCTTTACCTTGGCGCAAGCTGTCATAAAGTAGCTCTGGCAGCTCTGGCAGTTTTTCTGCCCAGAATGGCGCACGCTCTTTTACTGCGTTGATCACAGCTTGCGGCCCCACCTGATTCATCATCCAGGTTTCAAGGAAAGGCTTCGCCGTTGCCCACAAATCAAGTTGCGGATACAGCTGACGGCCTAGGCCTTCGACATACAACAAGGTCTTTTGCAGAAGCACCAACTGAGGTTGAACCTCCATGTTGAAACGTCTTGCTGTATTAAATAAGTTTAGCAACACATGGCCAAATGAGATCTCGCCAAGTGGTTTTGCAAAGATTGGCTCACACACCATACGGATCGCGAACTCAAAATCATTGACGTTAGTGTCGTGTGGCACCCACCCCGAATCAACGTGTAGCTCAGCAACTTTACGGTAATCTCGATTGAAGAAAGCCAACAAGTTCTCTGCTAAATAGCGCTTATCTTCGCTATTGAGCGTACCAACAATGCCACAATCCAAACCAATCCACTGAGGGTTATCTGGATTCTCTGGGTTAACAAATACGTTGCCCGGGTGCATGTCTGCATGGAAAAAGCTATCTCGGAATACTTGGGTGAAGAATACCGTCACACCGCGTTCCGCGAGCAATTTCATGTTGGTGCCGTTGGCTTCTAGCGTCTCAATATCGGAGACTTGAATACCATAGATTCGCTCTGACACCATCAGGGTTTCGCTGCTTAGATCAGGGATAACCTCTGGAACATACAGCTCTTCACTGCCTTCAAAATTACGTCGCAGTTGAATGGCATTGGCCGCCTCACGGCGCAGGTCGAGTTCATCAAGTAACGTTTTCTCGTACTCGTGAACCACTTCAACCGGTTTCAAACGACGTGCTTCAGGAAGCGACTTAGCGACTATACGCGCCATTCGGTGCATCAGTTTTAGATCTGCGTCAATCACCGGGCGAATATCAGGTCGAATGACCTTCAGAACAATCTCACGACCGCTCTCTTTAAGCTTTGCGGTATGCACCTGAGCGATAGAAGCAGAAGCCAGTGGCTCGATATCAAAGTCGGTAAACCAGTTGTCTAAACTGCCACCCAACGCCTTTTCCATATCTTGCTTCGCCAGTTGACCATCAAACGGCGCAACTTGGTCTTGCAACAACGCCAACTGATCGGCGATATGAGGAGGGAACAGATCACGACGTGTCGACATCATCTGTCCAAACTTGATCCACACTGGACCAAGTTCTTGCAGCGCAAGGCGCAAGCGATGACCCAACTCTTTATCTTGATGCTTGTTCTTAAGCCAAAACAGTGACTTTCGCGCCAACAAAGGAGCTTTAGTCAGTTGGTGTTCCGGCATCAACTCATCAAGGCCATATTCCAACTGTACCTTGATAATATGATAAAGACGTTTCAGTTCTGCTGGGGTCATGCTTTCTCCAACAGAGCGTTCAACTTAGCTTCAAGACGAGCAGCAGAGCTTTTTACGTCATCAACTTGGTCGCAAAAATGCGCGACTTCTAACGGTGCTGGTGCGATCTTCCACTCTTCAGTCAGAACTTGAGCAACATGGTTTTGATGCTTAGTCGCCTGTTTTGCTACAAAGCCACCGACGTTTTTAACGCCTTGCACCAAGGTATGCGCAACCACATCACCCGTCACACGCGATAACCACTCTTCCAAATCAGGCTTGCAGTCTGTCATCAGTTGAGCAAATTTCTGAGCCAGTTGAATATCACCCTCTAAGATCAACTTATCTTGCTTGATCAGCTTGGTGATGTTCGATTGCTCACGCAGTTCAGGCAGTACCGATAGGTTCAAAGATAGGTAGCAATCAGGCTGCCCTTCGTATTCCGACAACACATCGATCTGTTGGCTGAAAACGAAAGTGAGTGTTTTATTCAACTCTTTCAAATTAACTTGAATGATCTGCCCCTTTAAACGAGACAAACGACGAACCAAGGCTGGATCATCGTTCACAAAAGTATTTAAAGAGGTTTCAATAACCGCGGTTACCAATGGATCAAATGGCATGACTGTCCTTACCTTTGAAAACGGATAAGCCTTAACCTATCCGTTCTGTCTTTATTCTTATTTTTAGCACGCCCTACGAGCCTGCTACCAAGTTCGACTAGAACTTGTAACCACGGTGCAGCGCAACAATGCCGCCCGTTAGGTTGAAGTATTTCGTATTTTCAAAACCCGCTTCTTGCATCATGCCTTCCAAGGTTTCTTGGTTAGGGTGCATGCGGATTGATTCTGCAAGGTAACGATAGCTGTCTGCGTCGTTGGCAATCAGCTCACCCATTTTTGGCAACAGGTGGAAAGAGTAGGCATCGTAAACCTTTGATAGAGGCTCAAGTACTGGCTTAGAAAACTCAAGAACCAACAGACGACCGCCCGGCTTCAGCACACGGTACATTGAACGCAGCGCTTGGTCTTTATCGGTAACATTACGCAGACAGAAGCTGATGGTAATGCAATCGAAGTAGTTATCTGGGAAAGGCAGCTCTTCAGCATTGGCTTGAACGTAATGTACGTTGCCAACAATACCGCTATCACGCAGCTTATCGCGGCCAACATTCAGCATTGAGTTGTTGATATCAGCAAGAACCACATGGCCTTTTTCACCAACGATACGCGAGAATTTCGCAGTCAGGTCGCCAGTACCACCACCAAGATCTAGGATACGTTGACCAGGGCGAACGCCACTGCAATCAATTGTGAATCGCTTCCACAAGCGGTGAACACCACCCGACATTAAGTCATTCATGATGTCGTATTTAGCGGCTACAGAGTGAAATACCTCTGCTACTTTCGCGACTTTTTCGTCTTTTGCGACTGTTTCGAAACCAAAGTGTGTGGTTTCTGACTCTACTGCTGAATTTGTCTGCACGCTTGTGTCCATAATGCTGTTATCTACCATGGTAAGTTCTCATCGACAGCGCTCTTTGTGTTTAGAGGCGCTGCGGCCGATTAGTTTACTTTATCCTCAGCAGGTTGTCTTTCTACTAAGGAGGCATTTTCTGAAAAAGCCTCATTTTGCGCCATTTCAGCCAAACCAATCGAGATCGGTTTCTTCACTTCAACACCCAATTGCTTGAAGCTTTCGGCCTGACGAATCACGTTGCCACGGCCTGTTACTAGCTTATTCATCGCACCTTGATAGCTTTGGTTGGCTCTATCTAACGAGCTACCAAGGCCTTCCATATCATCCACAAACAAGCGCAGTTTGTCGTAAAGCTTACTTGCACGCTCTGCGATGACTTGAGCGTTCTGGTTCTGTCTTTCATTACGCCACAGGTTATCAATGGTACGCAGTGCCACCAGCAAGGTCGTTGGGCTGACCAAGATGATATTTTGCTCCATCGCGTCTTTCACCAAGCTAGGGTCGGCTTGAATAGCGACTTGGAATGCTGGCTCAACCGGGATAAACATCAACACGTAATCCAAGCTTTGGATGCCTTTGAGCTGATGATAATCTTTCTGGCTCAAACCTTTGATGTGCGCTCTTAACGACACCAAGTGATCACGCAATGCAGCATCACGCTGCTGGTCGGTTTCGGCATTGAAGTAGCGTTCAAATGCCACCAACGCCATTTTGGAATCGACCACCACTTGCTTATCTTGTGGCAGATGCACAATCACATCCGGTTGATAACGCTTGCCCGCATCGTTTTGCAGGTTCACTTGCGTTTGGTATTCGTGGCCTTCGCGCAGTCCTGATTCAGCAAGCACGCGCGCCAGCACCACCTCGCCCCAGTTACCTTGTTGTTTGTTGTCACCCTTTAGCGCTTGAGTCAGGTTCACCGCTTCACGCGTCATACTCTCATTAAGACGCTGCAGGTTTTTAAGCTCATGCACCAAAGTATGACGCTCTTTGGCTTCTTGGCTGAAGCTGTCGTTCACTTGTTTCTTAAAGCCTTCCAACTGCTCTCTTAGTGGAGACAACAAACCTTCTAGGCTCTGCTTATTCTGCTGATCGACCTTGGCGGTTTTGGTTTCAAACAGTTGGTTCGCTAATAATTCAAACTGCTGCTTAAGTCGTGATTCAGCTTGCTCTAGCAACTGCAGCTTTTCGCTATTGGCGAGGTTTTCTTGGTCATGCCTTGCTTCTTGCTCGCGCAGCTCGGCTTCTAATTCAGACTTATGATCTTTAAGCACATTGATCTCATCAGCGTACTGCTGGCGCTCTTGCTTTACCGCCTCAAAGTAGCGCAGCTTTTCCATCGCTGCCATCACCTTGCCATGCGCTTGCTTGAGCTCGAATGCCGCTTTGTCTCGGTCATCATCCAACTCATTTAGCTCTTGTTGCGCCTCTGCGAGCGAGGATTTGAGCTGGGATTGTTGAGACTCATGCAACAAACGATCGGACTCTAGCTGCTGCTCGAGCAATCGCTGCTGAAAAGAGAGCTTCTGTTTAATCCACCAACCCACGACACCGCCGCTGACGAGCGCGCCAGAAATTGCAGCAATAAGCGTTGCCTGATGTTCGATAATCCATTGCATGATAATGATTTAGCCTAATTGGAAATAACTCATTAAATGGTATTTTGATACTGGATAAATGTCCAGTTTGCCGTATTAAAATTCGACAGATAGACTAGGCGCTCCGTATTCTGTCCCATCAAATTAGAATGAGTTGCCATGAACGAACGTCGTGCCTTGGGCTTTGGCCTTTCCGCAGTACTGCTGTGGTCAACGGTCGCTACTGCTTTTAAGCTGACCCTTGCTGAGTTTTCACCGATTCAAATGCTGACCATTGCCAGCATAGTGTCATCGATGGCACTGATCGCCATCTGCGCCTTTCAAGGCAAGCTTTCTCAGCTGAGTACTACGTTCCTTTCAAACCCTTGGTATTACCTACTACTCGGCTTGGTCAATCCACTGGCCTACTACCTGATTCTATTCAAAGCATACGACCTATTGCCAGCATCTCAAGCGCAGGCCATCAACTACAGTTGGGCAATTACGCTAACCTTGATGGCGGCGGTTTTTCTCGGACAAAAGATTCGTAAGCAAGATTGGATTGCTTGTACCTTCAGTTATGCGGGTGTGGTGGTCATTGCCACCAAAGGCGATGTGCTAGGAATGCAGTTCGATAGTCCACTTGGTGTGGCTCTGGCGCTGCTTTCTACTCTGCTTTGGGCAGGATATTGGATTCTCAACACCAAAAACAAGGCTGACCCAGTGGTTGGCGTACTGCTTGGTTTCTTAGTGGCATTACCTTTCGCGATCGGTTTAACCCTTTTTGAGGGCGAAAGCTTTAGCCAAATTACGGCGAAGGGTTGGATGGCGGTGACTTACGTTGGTCTGTTCGAGATGGGCATTACCTTTGTATTATGGTTATCAGCACTCAAGCTAACCAACAATACGGCGCGTATCAGCAACCTAATTTTTGCCTCGCCGTTTATCTCGTTGATGCTACTTTCCACTATTATCGGCGAAGAGATTCACCCAGCGACCCTGTTTGGCTTGGTACTGATCATTGCCGGCCTTGTTATCCAGCAGATCAAATGGGGAAAGAAGAAAAACAACCTCAGCCCTGAAAGTTAATGCCCAGAAAGATTAGGATTATCGCAATACGCAACTTCCTGAACGATCAACGATAGCAATCTGTAAATACAAAAATGGCGAGTCCTATGACTCGCCATTTTTATTTTAACTATTAAGCATCTACCTCTAAATTCCTGCTAATTCCCCAATGTTTCACTGAAATCATTTTCAGCGAATAGTCCCAACATCTCCGATGTTCAAAAACACCACATCAAAAAATTCGATATAGATTGCTATAAGTTTTACTAATAAGACTATTACGCATCCAACTAGGTAATACGACACCTTCATGATTATATGTTATGAAAATGTTACTTAAGGAAATAACGTGTCCCTATTACAAGAACTAGAAGAGTGGCTACCAGAAATGGTAGAAATTAGACGAAATATTCATCAACACCCAGAGCTTGGTTTTGAAGAGCACAACACACAAAGTATGGTAATAGCCAAGCTCAAGGAATATGGCGTTGAACAAATAGACTCTCGCTTTGGAGGAACAGGCATTGTTGCGGTTATCCAAGGAGAGCTCGGTGACGGAAAAACTTTAGGTTTAAGAGCCGATCTGGACGCACTGCCTATCCACGAAGAAAACAACTTTTCTCACCGTTCTTGTCAGTCCGGAAAAATGCACGCATGTGGGCATGATGGACACACTACAATGCTGCTATACGCAGCAAAATATCTCGCAAAAAACCGTCAATTTAATGGTAAAGCCGTACTCATTTTTCAACCAGCCGAAGAAGGCGTCGGTGGCGCACAAAAAATGCTTCAGGATGGCTTGCTTGAGTGTTATCCACTAGATGCATGTTACGCACTTCATAACATGCCAGGAATACCAGAAGGGCATTTCGCATTCAAAGAAGGACCGATCATGGCAAGTTCCGATCGTCTCTTTATTCAGATTAATGGTAAAAGTGGGCATGCGGGCCTACCACAAAACACCCAAGATCCATTATTAGTTGCGACCCATATCTATCAAGGTATACAAGGCTTAGTCAGTCGAACTTATAGCCCGTTTGAACCGCTTGTCGTTTCAGTCACACAGTTACATTGCGGTGAGACAACTAACGCCATCGCTGATACCGCTCAAATGAGTGGCACTTTCAGAACTCTCTCCCAAAACGTGCGAGACCGCTTGGTCTCTCAACTTGAGACTTTGGTTTCTCACACTGCCATGGCTTTCGACATGAACGCACAATTCTCCCTAGGCCCAATATCCCACCCACCCACAGTCAACAGCTTCCCCGAAGTCGAGACAGCAGTGAAAGCCGCCTCTTCCGTCGTTGGTAATGATCAGGTTAACGCAACATGTGAGGCTCTATTAGCCAGTGAAGACTTTTCTTTTTTTCTAGACCAAGTACCGGGATGTTATGGGTTCATCGGCAACGGATTAACCATCAATGGAGAAACGATAGGCTTGCACCACAAGAACTACGATTTCAATGATCGAGTGTTACCGACCGGAGCCGCATACTTCATCTCTCTACTTCAACAAAACTAGCTCATAAAAATTAGCACAGGGGTCACGGTGACCCTCAATAATCACAGGAGTGTGAAATGTCAGGTTTACTAGAGCAAAAACAACTCCCTCAGAAAGTCAGCATAATTGATCGTATTGAGAAGTTTGGTGACCGAATACCCCATCCATTCTACATGTTTATTACCTTATGCTTAGCGGTCATATTCTTGTCTTGGATAGTGTCGACTTTTGGTGGGAATATAACGCACCCTTTGAGCGGAGATGAAATCAAAGTAAAGAACCTGCTCAGTGGCGAAGGGTTTGTGTACATTCTAAATTCAGCTGTATCAAATTTTATCGCGTTTAAACCTCTTGGTTTGGTACTTTGCATGATGCTCGCGGTAGGGCTTGTTCAAGAAGTAGGATTAGCAGACTCAGCAATTAAACAATCGCTTTTAAACGCACCCAAAAATTTCGTAACTGCCTCTATATTTCTAACCGGGATCATCGGTAACTTAGCATCTGATGCGGCGTTTATCTTAGTGCCTCCTTTAGCTGGCATCATTTTCTCTGCGACCAATCGAAACCCTGTCGTAGGAATTGCTGCTGGCTTTGTTGCTGTGGCCGCAGGCTTTACTGCCAACGTATTTATCGCAGGAACGGATGTTTTACTCTCCGGTATTTCAACAGAAGCTGCCCGCATTGTTGAACCTGTAGAAGTTAGCCCCGCGGCTAACTGGTACTTCATGCTTCTTTCGGTACCTCTCTTGGTCATACTTGGAACACTTATAACAGACAAATACATAGAACCGCGATTTGATAAGCAAACAAAACGCTCTGCCGAAGAGTCTCCACTGAGCACTGAAAACCCTGAGAAATATAGTGTCACCGACATTCAAAAACGAGCTTTAAAATGGTCTGGGTACGCATCAATTGTTTTTATCCTAGGAATGGTGGCGCTACTACTTCCAAGTGATTCGCCATTGAAAAACGCCGATGGCGGCTTAGTTCCATCTCCCTTCCTTACTGGCATAATCCCAATAATTATGGCGTTTTTCATTATGAATGCCGTGGTTTACGGTGTAAAAGCCGGAGAGATAAAGAAAGCGAGTGATGTGCCCGATCTGATGGCGAAGTCATTGCATGGTATTGGGGGTTACATCGTCTTAGTTTTTGTTATTGCCCAATTTATTGCTTGGTTTAATTGGTCTAACTTGGCTATATTTTTCGCTGTGAATGGCGCTGAAATGCTCGCTCAGGTTGAAGTGCCAAAGCTATTAATGTTAGCCATGTTTATGATACTTGCAGGGTTCATGAACCTGATTGTTTTCAGTGGTTCGGCTCAATGGGCAATCATGGCCCCAGTCTTTATTCCACTATTCATGCTACTGGATATATCACCTGAATATACTCAGATGGCTTACCGAATCGCAGACTCAACAACCAATATTATATCTCCAACAAACCCTTACGTGCCGATGGTATTAGCGTTGATAGCCAAATATAACCCCAACGTAAAATTCGGTACATTTCTAGCTATGATGGTCCCATATGCATTCTTTCTATTTACAATCTGGGGAGCTGTATTCTTGACCTACACTATGCTAGGTCTACCTGTTGGACCTATGTAGACCGCGTAAACTACAGTTTGAGACTGACTTGCTTTCTGAGCATTAGATTAAACTCATCGATGATCTGTCGGTGAGTTTCTTTTCTTGTAATTAGCCCAATTGAACGATATTGAATTGGTTTTACTATTGGGATAAATCTCAAGTTCTCATGAGCATGTAATGAAGCGATGGTTGAGGATAAAATAGCAGAACCTAAACCGCTATCGATCATACCAAGCAATGTTGAAGTGTGTGACGCACTAATTTCAGGATCATAGGTAAGACCTGCTCGCATAAATGCCTGGTCAGCAAGTGTTCTTAAACTATTTCCTGGACTGATACCAATAGAAGCATACTGATGAGCCTGCTTCCAGTTAACCTCACTCTCTGCACTCAAGTGATGAGCCTTATTACAGGTAAAGCATAAGTGATCACGAAACAGCAGTTCAAAATTTAGTTCCGAGTTATTAGGGGGAGTACCAATACCTATATCCGCACGTCCTTCTAGAACTGAATTATGGATATCATTAACTCGCTCCTCAATTAACCGAAACGAAAAAGATGGGTGCGTTCTTTTCAGCTCACTGATGGTTTTCGGAACCAATGAAGAACACATTGAATACAAAGACGAGATAACCAGCGTTCGATGGTAGCCTTGCTGACGAGCTTTATTTTCCAACTCCCACTTATCCAAACGGTTAACAATGAACAAAGCTTCTTGATAGAACGTACGACCAGTTTCAGTTAGCAGTATTTTTCGGCCTCTTTTCTCAATAAGTTCTGAGGCAGTTTGTACCGCAAGTTTTTGCATCATTTGGCTCAATGCAGATTGCGTAATGTGTATTTGTTCAGCCGCGGCTGTAAAACTTTTAGTTTCAGCAAGAGTAATAAACGCTTTAAGTTGTCGATAACTCACATCCATAAGACTGACACCACCTTAAGTATTTTCTTTGCACAAAGTATCGATTACGAAACATCAATAAGAAGACTCACAATATAAGATTCACACAAAGCGATAGAGTCAGTTCAGCGTCATGGGTTGCTACAATGTGTGTGGCTTCTCATTAAAAATCATATCAAGCAGAAAGTTTTACAACCGTTCTGTGCCCTTCCAATTTAGAGTGCGAAGTGACTAAGGAGTTGGACTTTACTGATGCTTATGGTTGTTCAGTGTTCCATGAGATGTGAGGTGCGTTAACAGTTTAGCGTTAGATAGGAAATTATTGCGGGTTTAGATTTGAAAGTTAAATTAACCGTGAAGCATATATGTTATCCAAACTAGGCTCTAACAACTCAGAGCCCAATAAAGACGATTACAAATTGAGTTTTGGTTTGAAAGTTGAAATTTAGTCACCAAAGAAACTAAATGTAAGAATGCAAAATAGCTACTCTCGAGGGATAATTAGTGGCTGTCACTATTAAGAGACAAACCTGTTGTCTGTCACTCTTAAACCCACTGGCCTGCTGCAAAGCCAGAGCTCCAGCACCATTGGAAGTTATATCCTCCTAACCAACCGGTTACGTCCATCACTTCACCAATGAAATAGAGGCCAGACACGCTCTTACATTCCATGGTTTTTGAAGATAGATGATTGGTGTCCACACCGCCTAGAGTCACTTCCGCTGTTCGGTAACCTTCCGTGCCGTTTGGTGCAATTTTCCAGTTCTCTAGATGCTCTACAATGTCATTCAGCTGCTTTTCGTTGAACTGCTTAAGCGGCTTGTCTTCCAGCTCTTTACGATCAATCAACACTTCCACAAAACGCTTTGGTAATGCTTTCGCTAAGGTGTTTTTCAGGCTCTGATTTGGGTGCTTCTCGCGAGAGTTAGCCAGCAACTCAGCCACATCCACTTCTGGTACTAGATTAATCGAAACCGATTGACCCGCTTTCCAGAAAGAAGAAATTTGCAGTACTGAAGGACCCGATAGGCCGCGGTGAGTAAACAGCAACGCTTCTTTGAATAAGGTGCCGTCTTGCGCGGTGATCTCGGCAGGAATCGCGATTCCTGAAAGCTCAGCAAAGGCTTCTTTGTCTTCTTTATGCAGAGTAAATGGCACCAAACCCGCAGTAGTCGGCATCACAGACAAACCAAACTGCTCGGCAATCTTATAGCCAAATGGCGTCGCGCCTAGTTTCGGCATCGATAAACCGCCCGTCGCCACGACAAGTGAGTCACACTCAACTTCGTCGGTATTAAGGTGCATCTTAAAGCCAGCGTCTGTTTTTTCGATGGAGTGAACATCACAACGGTAGCGCTGTTCAACTTTCGCTTGCTTACACTCTTCAAGCAACATGCTCACGATGTCTTTTGCTGTGTGGTCATTCACACAGAACAACTGGCCGTGATCACGCTCTTCGAACTCAATACCGTACTTGCTCACCATCGAGATAAAATCCCAGTTGGTGTATTGAGATAAAGCTGACTTCACGAAGTGAGGGTTGTTACACAGGAAGTTGTTGGCTGAAACATCATAGTTAGTGAAGTTACAACGACCGCCACCTGAGATTAAAATTTTTCTGCCTGGTTTCTTTGCATGATCAACCACCAGCACTCGTCGGCCGCGTTTACCCGCTTCCGCAGCACACATTAAGCCCGCGGCGCCCGCACCAATTACGATTACATCAAACTTTTCACTCATTGGGGTTCTGCTTTCTTCACTTTTGCACCTCGAGTACGCCCTGTTCTCGAAATGCCATCAATAAAAAAGGATGTGCATAAACAGCACATCCTTACTAATTGCTCGCTATTCTAGCGGCAATTTTAAACTTTGCAATTGATGTTCAATTGTACAATTTGCAGACAGCAGCAAAACCACTACTTGGCTTAGCGAACCAACAACCGAAGCTTTACACCAAAACCTAAACTCTACTTCACACGTACTAAATAACTTAGACGATGAAAGAAGACAGCAACGTTACACCCAGCAGAGCGGAAGAAAGTATAAACAACTGTCTTACGCGATCACACTTCGACATAAACACTTCGTCGTGATGATGGTGGTACTCTTTGCTTTTGATGTAACTAAACAAGCGAACCTGCTTGGTCATATTGCCATGAGTTGTGAAGAATCCACCTCCGTCTACTTGTTGATAAAGTAGAGGATGTGCTTCTCGCATTATATAAATGAGTGTTCTTAGCGCAGTAAAATATCGCGCCCAGTTCACGCAAGTCACAACCATTAGTGCAAATAGAATAGTGTCGCCGCTGATCATCCTTTCCTCCCTACATCTTCATAAGAAAACTCAAAAGAAAAAGATAATCAGTGTCTTTCCCGTACTGCCTAAACGGCAGGAGCTTCCATAATTGAAGATGAACCATCTTTTGCCAATTGCGCTAGGTCTTTATCAATAAAGAACAGTGCTTTACCGTCTTCACCAACAAGCTCTAGCTTATCCAATACACCTTTAAACAACTTCTCTTCTTCGTGTTGCTCTGCAACGTACCATTGCAGGAAGTTAAAGGTTGAGTAATCTTGTGTGCTGAAAGCAACGTGAGCCAGTTTGTTGATCTTTTGAGTAATCATTTGCTCATGTTCATAAGTTTCACGGAACACAGCACCAAGGCTATCAAATTCATGTTTTGGCGCTTCAATCGCACCTAGAATTGGCATTGCACCTGTTTCGCTTACGTAAGTGAAAAGACGCTGCATATGTTCCATTTCTTCTACTGCATGAACACGCAGAAACTCTGCTGCACCTTCAAATCCTTTGTCTTCACACCAAGCACTCATTTGTAAGTATAGATTGGATGAGAAAAATTCTAGGTTAATTTGATCATTCAGTTGCTCAACCATAGTTTTTGACAGCATTTAAGACTCCTAATTACATCCTCAATTTTCTCTACTATATCACTATTTAATGAATATCTCGCAGGCCATTAGTTAACCAATATTTCGAGCTGTCATTACGCAAGACAGTGGATATGAGATCACTTCAGCAAAAAAAACCATCGCATAGTGCTAATCTTAAATCAGACAATGAATAAAGGAGGTAGCGATATGAGTTACAAACATATTTTGGTCGCGGTCGATTTATCAGAAGACAGCAAATTAATTGTGGATAAAGCGGTAGCATTGGCTAAGCCATTGGAAGCCAAAGTCTCTTTTATCCATATCGATATTAACTACGCAGAGCTGTATACCGGCCTGATTGATATCAACATGGCCGAAACCCAGCACAACGCGATGGAAGCGTCTCGTATTCAGCTGCAAAATTTTGCGGAGCACGCCCAATACCCGATCACCCATACCCTAGTAGGCAGTGGTGATTTGAGTCATGAGCTGTGTGACACCATCAACGAGTTCAATGTTGATCTCGTGGTTTGCGGTCACCATCAAGACTTTTGGAGCAAGCTGCTCTCTTCAACACGCCAACTGATCAACGCCTCTCCGGTTGATATGCTGGTCGTGCCTCTAAGAGATTCAGAAGACTAATGATTTAAGGTTAGGTAACATACAGCTCATATCTTATTAACGAAGTTTTACTATGAGCTATTTAGCTGGTGTTACCCTCCTATGGGCCTTCTCCTTTAGCCTGATCGGCGTTTACCTTGCGGGTCAGGTTGATTCTTGGTTCTCTGTTTTAATGCGTGTTGCCCTTGCTGGCGTCGTATTTCTTCCTTTCCTAAAGTTTCGCGGCGTATCGCGTAAGCTGATCGCTAAATTGATGGCAATTGGTGGTATCCAGCTTGGCCTGATGTACTGCTTCTACTATCAGTCTTTCTTACTGCTATCCGTTCCTGAAGTCCTTTTGTTTACTGTCTTTACCCCAATTTACGTCACGCTTATTTATGACTTTCTCAAAGGGCAATTCTCTCCGTGGTACCTAGTGACAGCGGCAATTGCGGTATTGGGCGCGGTATTCATTAAGTTCGCAGGTATTAACGAAAACTTTTTAGTCGGCTTCCTCGTCGTGCAAGGCGCGAACCTGTGCTTTGCTATTGGTCAGGTGGGCTACAAGGTGGTGATGGAGAAGGAATCGACCGAGTTGCCTCAGCGAACCGTATTTGGTTACTTCTACTTAGGGGCGCTATGTGTCGCGTCAGTGGCTTTCATGCTACTAGGCAACCCAGAGAAACTGCCCACCACCACACTTCAATGGGGAATCCTGATCTACCTTGGCTTGATTGCGTCGGGGCTGGGTTACTTTATGTGGAATAAAGGCGCGTGCATGGTGAATGCTGGCGCGCTGGCAGTGATGAACAATGCCTTGGTTCCTGCTGGTCTGGTGGTGAATATCCTGATTTGGAACAGAGATGTCGATTTGGTTCGCTTGTCTATTGGTGGCGCCGTTATCTTATTCTCTTTATTCGTCAATGAGACGTGGGTGAAGAAGCGCGTAGCAAGATCCGCAAGCAACGCTTAGCTGATTTGAACGAGCTACATGAGTCAGCTCGGATAACCCCAAAAAGCAAAAGAGCGACCTAAGGTCGCTCTTTTTAAATCATCGCTGTAGCAATAAACCATTCAAATCAACTTCAGTGGATTTGATTGTGGCTCACTACCTGAGTCTTGGTTTCAGTGAAGGCAACATCATCAAGTTGTAGGTTGATTCGTTCCAATTCACTTTCCAGCTTCTGACTTTTCTTAAACAGCTTTTGCTGCTTCTTAATCATCTTCGCCAGTTTCTTATTGTACTTCTCTTGTTTCTTAGCCGCTTTCTTCGCTTGTTTGAGTTCAGCTTTCTCATCACCGCTCGCCTTCGCCATCAGTTTTTTCAGCTTGGCTTTTTTCTGTGCGGCTTCTTTTTTGGCAAGCTCAGGGGCCATATCAGCGGCGGCTGGATCGAACATTTGTACGCTCGGTTCAATTGCCTCGTTGATTTCCGCAAGCGACAGTTCTGGTGCAGGTAATGTTTCCGCTAGCAGGCCGCATGCGACTTTCTCTTCAACGGGTTTGTTTTGACAACCAAGAGGTGGAATTGCGGTGGGTTTGCATAGATTCGCTTGATCCGCCGAAGAACGCGCGCAAGAACGACACACGAACTTAGGTTCAGTCACCAAGCTGTGGATCTCGCCCAAGTGTTCGGTGATATCTCGACGGTTTAACTTACAAAAGCGTTTAGCCATGCTTCAACTCCAGCTAAGAATAATAATGATTCTTAGTTAGATATACATCTGTAACGCGACTATCGCAAGTGTTAAATGGCAATTTATCGTATTTATGACGGGAAATTTTCTTAGCGTGTATCTAAGTTATTGATGCTTCAATTAAGTCATTGATGCTTTCACATAGACGTCAAAACGGTTCTTTTTGGTTTCGATCGCCATGCTCGGTTTTTGCTCGTCTAACCAAGCTGCGTAATCCGGTCTTTTAACCACAACTCGCTTCGATGCCAACTTCATCGCTGGCTCAAATAGGCCATCAGCATCCAGATCGGCACCCACCAAAGATTGGAATACGCGCATCTCTTTTTTGACCAGAGCCGATTTCTTTTTGTTCTCTGGGTGTGGGTACATAGGGTCGAGGTACACCACATCAGGTTGTTCAAAGTCAGGATCGTTACTGAGCTTATCCAACGCATCGTGACTGGATGCGTGAATCAACTTCATGCGTTCAGTTACCCAACCACCGATATCTGGGTCTTGTTGCGCTCGCTGCAAGCCATCATCAAGCAGTGCGGCCACAACGGGGTGACGCTCGACCATTTGCACCTTACAACCTAGAGAAGCCAACACAAACGCATCGCGCCCTAAGCCTGCAGTACCATCAAGAATAGTTGGCGTTGCGCCTTTGTTTAAACCAGCTGCTTTGGCAATCGCCTGACCTTTACCACCGCCAAACTTACGTCGGTGACCAACTGCGCCTCCCACTAAATCAACAAAGATAGCGCCAAGCTTGGGCTCATCGACTTTACGTAGCTCAAGTCGCTCACTAGTCAGTACCAAAGCAAAATCGCTGCTTTCATCATGAGATAAGTTCCAGCGGGTCGTTAAGTCATTCAAATGATCGATTTGGGTAGCATCTTCGCAAATCAGTTGTAGTTGCAAGGTCGTCTCCAACAGACAGTAGTATTCAAAACAAAAGAGGCAACCAGTTTACCTGATTGCCTCAACAATACATATTAGCGGTGAAAAGTATTCCCAGCTAAAGTCGGCTTACCTAAACCAATGGCTCTGTCTCTCGCTCTTGTCTTAACTCTTCAACAAGCTCTGCGAGTGGCTTAGGTCGCCCTATGATGTAGCCCTGCGCGTAGTTCACACCCAGTTCGATAAGCTTGTCGATAATCTGGGTATTTTCAACGAACTCAGCCACGGTGTGCTTGCCCATCTGCTTGGCAAGATCATTGATCGAGCGAACCATCACATGGTCCATCTCATTCACATCAATATCACGTACAAACAAGCCATCGATCTTCACAATATCGACAGGCAGCTTTTTCAGATAGCCAAATGACGATAGCCCTGAGCCAAAATCATCCAATGCAATCATGCAGCCAAGCTCTTTGATTCGAGTGAAGAACTTGATCGCCTGCTTCATGTTACTCATGGCCGCTGTTTCGGTGATCTCTAAACAAATCTTATGACACGGTATCGATGAATCGCTCAGGCTATCTATCAAAAATTCGACAAACTCACGGTTACCCATCGAGTGACCGGAAAGATTGATTGAACACATCCCCAGTTCCTCAATAACCTCAGGGCGTTGCTCCAACCAACCCAAGGTTTGACTGACGACTTGGCGGTCAATCAAATGCGCGATGTTATAACGCTCTGAGGCTGGCATGAAGATCCCCGGGGAGATGTATTCCCCTTGGATGTTCTTGATGCGGACCAAGATTTCAAAGTGCATTTTATCGCTGTCTTCATCTAGGCCAAGAATTCGCTGCGCAAACAACTCTAAGCGATCGTTAGCCAAGGCCTCATGCACTAGGTTAACGCACTCCATCTCAAGATGGCGACGACGCAGGTCTTCATCATCTTGATGGTAAAGATGATAGCGATTGCGACCTTCTTCTTTAGCGGCATGACAAGCTGCATCCGCCTGAGCGTGCACCATCTGTGGTGAAGCTGCTGTATGGTCGATCAATCGAATACCGATAGAGCACGTCAGGTTGAGTCGAATATCATCCCACAAGAATGGATTCTCACTCATCATCGAGATAATACTGCGACACACATTCACCGCATCTCGTTCAGTACAGTCTTTCATCAGCACAGCAAACTCATCACCACCCATTCGCGCTAACACCGCATTGTAAGGCAGTACGTCTTCTAGCAGTTTGGCGCTAAACAAGATCGCAGCATCACCCGCTTCATGTCCTGCGGTATCGTTCAGCACTTTCAGCTGATCCAAATCTAGGAACAACATTGCGTGAGTTCGCATGTGGCTCTCAACCTCTTTCAGCGCCTTTTGCAGCTCTTGCTCAAAGTGGTTGCGGTTAAAGGTGTCAGTCAGTAGGTCATAGCGAGCCTGATACTCTAGCTTTTCAGAAAGCTCGTGCGTTTCGGTGATGTCTTCACCCACAATCAACAGCTGATCAGACTCCACCAACGGGCGGATATTTTCACGAATCCAGCTCTTGCTGCCGTCGGCATGGCGATATTCGATATCACGACGCCACACACCACGAATCTTATGCTGAGGTTGCAGCAAGATATGACGAGGAATCATCGCGTTCTCATCAACATAGAATTCTCTAGGGCGATGGCCCAACAACTGATCGAGAGGGTATCCCAAAAGCTCTTCGGCAAACTGGTTCACTTGTTGAATGCGATTATTGCCATCGAGCGTAATCATCATCACCGGCTGTTTGTCGTAATACAGCTTCAAGTTTGCTTCACGTTGGAACAGCTTATTCTCAGCAAGCTTACGTGAGGTCACGTCGCGCGCCTCAAAGAGAAACTGAATGTCTTCGTCTTCACTGCCCGGCATCGGCTTCAATGAAATATCCAACACCATCGCACCGCGATCTCGACACCACACCTCGGCTTCAAATCGTAAGGCTGGGTGCTCACTTTTTGCGATGAAATATTCGGCTAGCACTTCTCGCGCAGAACTTTCCCAATGTTGGTGTTGTTGCAGCGGCGTTCCCAGTTTATAGCCTTGATTATAAAGCAGCTCATGTAACTTGCTGTTACTCGACAGCAGCACGCCACCCTTATCAATGATGCCCATAAATTGCAGGCTCTGATCAAATATCGACTCCAACAGTCGTTGGCTTTGGCGACTTGCACGTTCGCTCTTCTTCAGACGGTTAAGGTAATACACCAACACCGCGATAACACACGACATGCTCAAGAACATTAAACCGATGGTGCGAATTTCATCGCGATAGCGCATTAAGAATGACTTCGGCTTATTGAGGAAGGTTACTGAGGCTTCATTCTCTGCACCCAAATCCCAACGTGAGATCTGTTGGTAATCGAGTTTGATTTCTGGCGCGCCAGCAACCACCAATGGCAATGGAGCCTTAGGATTGTTCAGCACGCTCAACAGCACGCGCCCCGTGTCTCGACCTTGCGTTTCTCCACTGTGGATCACGCCACCAATCGCACCAAACCCAAGTCCTAAATCATGCACAATATACAATGGCATCTGAGTTTTTTTGTTGAGCTGACGCCAGTCTTCTTTGCTGCTGACCCGACCATTGATGTCGCGGTAGTAGGCCCAGAACAACAAGCTTTTAGTTAGATCAGCGCGTTGCGCGAACGTCATCAGTTCTTGATAAGAATCAGGCGTATATTGCTCCACCATCCCAGAAAACTCAGGGCGTTTTTGTAGAAATAAATCCACTTGAGCGCGAATAGCTTCACCCGTTACCGAGTGATCGGTAACCACGTAAACTTTTTTAACCGTCGATTGAAGTCGATTGATCAGCTCAATATTGCTCGCCATATCAATATCTTCAGTGATACCGGTTGCGTGCAAGCCTTCAATCATTTGCGGAGAAAAATTGTTGATGCCACCAAAAATAACGGGCGTGCCATTGAGTTCGGGCGCTAAGCGTTTCATCAGATTGAGGGCGTTATTATCACTGACGACTACAGCGGCAAACTCTTTATGCGACAGCTTAGTGCGGTATAGCTGATAAATTCGCTCTAAGTATTCAGCGTTTTGAGTTAGCTTGGTATCGAGATAAACAACCCGGTAAGATAACCCATCGCGATCGAGCTCATCAGATAGTCCTTTATGGAAATCATCTGTCCAGAAAAAGCCTTGATGATAAGAGTGAATAACCAACACATCTTTTGCCTGAGCTGAAGCAAAAACACTCCAACACATCACAATAAAAAATAACGAAAATCGCACTGAATTCACCCTAACCCTATAGTTACTGCTAATATTATCACCCTTGGCTATGATGTGTACTCAAGCCGGTATGTTTTTCATTCAACCTAAGGATTATGCATGTCCACAACCACAGCTCGTCTAGATGATCTAGACCGTGCCATTCTCAAAACCTTGATGGAAGATGCACGAACTCCTTACGCTGAAATGGCAAAGCAGTTCGATGTCAGCCCTGCGACGATTCACGTTCGCATCGAAAAGATGAGATCGGCAGACATTATCGAGCGAACGGAAGTTGTGGTAAACACCAAAAAACTGGGTTACGACGTGTGTTGCTTTATTGGCATCAACCTTAATGCTGCCAAAGATTACCACTCGGCGATCGCTAAGCTGAATGCCTTAGACGAAGTGGTTGAGGCGTACTACACCACTGGTGCTTACAATATCTTTGTAAAGCTGATGTGTAAGTCGATAGAAGAGCTGCAGTTTGTATTGATCGATAAGCTGCAAGCGATCGATGAAGTTCAGTCGACAGAGACACTGATTTCATTGCAGAACCCTATCAACCGCAATGTGAATCCATAACATTGATTCGCCTTGCTTGGCATAACGCACAGACAAAAAAAGAGCCTCTAACTAGAGGCTCTTTTCGCAATAAACTAGATAGTTACCGTGATTATGCGTTGATTCCCGCGTGGCGCAGCATTGCGTCGATTTGTGGCTCACGACCACGGAAGCGTTTGAACAGCTCCATTGGCTCTTCACTGCCACCCATTTCAAGGATGTTGTTCAGGAAGCGATTACCCGTTTCAGTGTTGAAGATACCCTCTTCTTCAAATGCTGAGAACGCATCTGCCGATAGCACTTCTGCCCACAGGTAGCTGTAGTAGCCCGCGCTGTAACCACCAGCAAAGATGTGACCAAAGCTGTGTGAGAAACGGTTCCAATCTAGGCTTGGCAGTACCGACACCTTAGACTTAACATCCGCTAGCGTTTCTAGTACGCGAGCACCCACTTCAGGGTCGTATTCTGTGTGTAGCGTGAAATCGAACAAACCAAGCTCTAGCTGACGCAGGATAAACATCGCAGATTGGAAGTTCTTCGCCGCTAGCATCTTCTCTAGCATCTCTTTTGGTAGCGCTTCACCCGTTTCGAAGTGACCAGAGATGAACGACAGCGCTTCTTCTTCCCAACACCAGTTTTCTAGGAACTGACTTGGTAGCTCAACCGCATCCCAAGGCACACCATTGATACCCGCAACTGCGCCCGCTTCTACTTGCGTTAGCATGTGGTGGATACCGTGGCCGAATTCGTGGAACAAGGTCACCACTTCATCGTGAGTAAACAGTGCTGGCTTATCACCAACTGGCTTATTGAAGTTACACGTTAGGTAAGCAACCGGGGTCTGTAGCTCGCCAGATTCGGTAATGCGACGACCACGACAGTCATCCATCCAAGCGCCACCACGTTTGTGTTCACGTGCGTATAGATCTAGGTAGAAGCTACCACGCAGTGTTCCAGTCGCATCAAAGATATCAAAGAAACGCACTGACTCATGCCAAGTGTCTACGCCTTGACGCTCTGTTACCGACATACCAAACACGCGGTTCAGTACCTCAAACAGACCTGAAACCACATTAGATTCTGGGAAGTAAGGACGAAGCTCTTCATCAGAGATCTCGAACAGTTTCTGTTTTTGTTTCTCACTGTAGTAAGCGATGTCCCACAGGTTTAGCTCAGAGACACCAAATTCTTTCTCTGCAAACTGACGCAGCTCTTCAACTTCACGCTCACCTTGTGGTTTTGCTTTTACTGCTAGGTCGTTTAGGAAGCCAAGCACTTGGTCTGGCGTTTCTGCCATCTTAGTCGACAGTGATTTTTCGCTGTAAGTACTGAAACCAAGCATGCGCGCGATCTCGTGGCGCAGCTTAAGTTGCTCGGTGATGATCTCAGTGTTGTCCCACTTACCTGCGTTTGGACCGCGATCTGAAGCGCGCGTTACGTACGCTTCATAAAGCTCTTTACGCAGTTCTTGGTTATCACAGTAGGTCATCACAGGTAGGTATGATGGGATATCTAAAGTCAGTAGGTAGCCTTCTTGCTCTTTAGACTCAGCCGCCGCTTGAGCTGCCGCCAGTGCTGATTCAGGCATACCTGCCAGCTCAGCTACGTCTGTGATCTGCTTGCTCCAGCCCATGGTTGCATCAAGCACGTTATTTGAGAATTGAGAGCCTAACTCAGACTGGCGCTTGCTGATCTCGCCGTAACGATGCTGTTCATCTGCAGGTAAGCCAATGCCCGACAATTCAAAGTCGCGCAGTGCGTCGGTAATAGTTTTTTGTTGAGCTCGGTTCAGTGCAGAGAATGCTTCACTCGCCTTGATCGCTTTATACGCTTCGAACAAGCCTTTGTGTTGGCCAACCCAAGTGCCGTATTCAGATAGCACAGGTAAGCAGCTCTCATACGCTTCACGCAGTTCGTCACTGTTCACGACAGAGTTCATATGGCTTACAGGTGACCAAATGCGACCTAAACGATCATCCACTTCTTCAATTGGAGCAACTAGGTTGTCCCAGCTTGGTGAAGTATTACCTTCAAGTACTTGTTCTATCTTGTTGCGACACGCTTCAATCACTTGCTCAACTGCAGGCTTTACGTGCTCTGGCTTGATCTGTGAAAACGGAGGTAAGTCCGTGAAGGTTAATAGCGGATTAGACATATAAACATTCCTTTGGCTTTAGAGACTTTCGTCTTTTTTGTAATGAGGTCGTCTTACAGTCATCAGGCTAAAGTTCGCCCTAAAAAATCACCTGCGAATAGTTATTAAATAGTGCCCATAAAGGCAAATTTCAATAGTAGAACCAATAACTAACTGCAGATAGCTGACGACTGTCCCTGAATTGTTCGAGAATTTATGGTCCATTGAGGGTTATAATAGTCTGATTAACCCCACCTACACTAACCACACTCTAATTCGAGAGTGTTACGAGAGTTTAATTTGTTAAGTTATCGCCACAGCTTCCACGCAGGTAACCATGCCGACGTAGTAAAGCATATCGTACAGAGCCTTATTCTTAATTCTTTGAAACAAAAGGATAAGCCTTTTGTTTATCATGACACTCACTCTGGTGTAGGTCGTTACGACTTAACGCATGAATGGTCTGAAAAAACCGGTGAATACAAGCAAGGTATTGCTCGTGTGTGGGAGCAAACAGACCTTCCTGAAGACATTCAAAGCTACCTTGAGTCTATTTCCATTCTCAATAATGGCGAGAAACTGCGTTACTACCCGGGTTCTCCACGTGTTGCACGTGCACACCTGCGTGACCAAGACCGCATGGTACTGACTGAGCTTCACCCAGCCGATCACCCGCTGCTTGAGCAAGAGTTCCACCGTGATCGTCAGGTATCTATCTACAAAGAAGATGGTTTTAAGCGCTTAAAGGGCAGCCTGCCACCAAAAGAACGTCGTGGTTTAGTACTGATCGACCCGCCTTACGAGCTGGCAAAAGAGTACCGTGATGTCGTGACTGCAATCGCTCAAAGCCACAAGCGCTGGGCAACCGGTATCTACGCAATTTGGTACCCGGTAGTAAATCGCTGTGATATCGAAGATATGATCGAAGGTCTCGAAGGCTTAGGCATCAACAAGATTCTACAAATCGAACTTGGCGTATCACCAGACACCAACGAGCGTGGCATGACGGCATCAGGCATGATCGTGATTAACCCGCCTTGGAAGCTAGAAAGCCAAATGAAAGAGATTCTTCCATTCTTGAAGGAAGCAATTGCGCCAGCGACCGGTCACTTCAAAGTAGAGTGGATCGTACCCGAGTAATCTCGAACTTAACGTCATGCTCTGACAAATATTAAGCAGATTGTGACGTACACGAATAAATTTTAAACAGGGAGATTGAGTTCAACCGATCTGCCCTCAATATAATAATTAGACAATTTAAGAATCTATAGGACGTAGGTGTTCAGTGCGCTCACTGTACCCACAGCCTTCAATAAATGGAGAAAGTAATGGCGACTCATTTTGATTACATCTGTATCGGCGGCGGTTCAGGCGGCATCGCATCAGCAAACCGCGCAGCTATGCACGGTGCAAAAGTTGCACTTATCGAAGCTCAAGACCTTGGTGGTACTTGTGTAAACGTTGGTTGTGTTCCTAAAAAGGTAATGTGGCACGGCGCTCAAGTCGCTGAAGCAATCAACCTATACTCTGAGGACTACGGCTTCGACGTTGAAGTAAAAAGCTTTAACTGGAGCAAGCTGATTGAAAACCGCCAAGCGTACATTGGTCGTATCCACCAATCTTACGACCGCGTACTAGGTAACAACAAAGTAAACGTAATCAAAGGCTTTGCTAAGTTCGTTGATGAAAAGACAGTTGAAGTGAACGGTGAACACTACACAGCAGATCACATCCTGATCGCGGTAGGTGGTCGTCCAACAATTCCAAACATCCCAGGTGCAGAATACGGCATCGACTCAAATGGCTTCTTCGACCTAATGGAGCAACCAAAACGCGTTGCGGTTATCGGTGCTGGCTACATCGCAGTTGAGATCGCAGGTGTACTAAGCGCACTAGGCACAGAAACACACTTGTTCTGTCGTAAAGAATCTCCACTACGTAGCTTCGATCCAATGATCATCGAAACGCTAGTAGAAGTAATGGAAGCAGAAGGTCCAACACTTCACACGCACTCAGTGCCTAAAGAAGTTGTGAAAGAAGCGGATGGCACACTGACTCTACACCTAGAGAACGGCAACACTCAAAACGTTGACCACCTAATCTGGGCTATCGGTCGCCATCCAGCAACTGACGCTATCAACCTAGCATCAACTGGCGTTGAGACGAACGATCGTGGCTACATCAAGGTAGACGAGTTCCAAGCGACTAACGTTCCTGGCATCTACTGTGTTGGCGACATCATGGAAGGCGGTATCGAGCTAACTCCTGTAGCGGTTAAAGCAGGTCGTCAGCTTTCTGAGCGTCTATTCAACGGTCAAACTAACGCGAAAATGGACTACAACCTAGTTCCTACTGTTGTATTCAGCCACCCACCTATCGGCACGATTGGTCTAACGACTCAAGAAGCTGAAGAGAAGTACGGCAAAGACAACATCAAGGTTTACACATCTGGCTTCACTGCGATGTACACAGCAGTAACCAAGCACCGTCAACCTTGTAAGATGAAGCTAGTATGTGCTGGCGAAGAAGAGACTGTCGTTGGCCTACACGGCATCGGTTTCACGGTTGATGAGATGATTCAAGGCTTCGGCGTTGCAATGAAGATGGGCGCAACCAAAGCAGACTTCGACTCTGTTGTGGCGATTCACCCAACGGGCAGCGAAGAGTTTGTTACCATGAGATAATCAACGTCTTAGTTGAGCTCTCTTTAGAAGCAGGCCTTGTGCCTGCTTTTTTTATGCCCGCTTTGAACCTTGGTTCTCGATTCGACGTAACACAAATATCCACCTATCTAGATCAGCAATGGAGTTTGTGATGAATCTACTAATCGAATCATTTGAAGGCGGGATCTACTTGGCTTACCAAATCATTGGCGAGCAAAAACAGTTAATCAAAGACGACCACCAGCACCCAATGAAGTTTTTGAGTGTTAACCAAGCACGCGACCACTTTAGCGACCAAGGCGTGGCGTCGGCAATGCTGGTTCACAACAGTGCCTACGACGAAATGTGTGGTGAGCATTGTGGCCACGCCCAACCGTTCGAGATTGATTTGAAGTGGAGTTAAATCAACTTCAAATCAGTCGCGATAAAAATTAAAAGGCTTACATCAATGTAAGCCTTTCTTATGGGAGTAACTTTCCCTCTTATTCACTCAAATCAACGCAATGTCCGCTTCTGCCTGCGTTTGATGTTTTGCTCTTTCACAATAAAATCGAACAGTGGGGCGAAGAGGTTGGCGAACAAGATAGCCAGCATGATGCCCTCTGGATAAGCAGGGTTGAGCACGCGAATACCAACCGTCATCACACCGATAAGAATCCCGTAAGCCCATTTACTCTGATTGGTAAAAGCGGCAGAAACTGGGTCGGTCGCCATAAAGAAAGTACCAAAGGCAACGCCACCCAACACAAAGTGCCAGTAGAACGGCATAGAAAACATCGAGTTGGTTTCGGATCCGATCCAATTCATCAAACTAGAGGTCGCCACAAGGCCAATAATCACACCCGCAACAATGCGCCAAGAGGCTATCTTCATGGCAATCAGAATCAGACCCGTCAACATGATAAGCAATGAAGAAACCTCACCCATCGAGCCCGGTATATTACCGACAAACGCATCCATCCAGGTGATCGCCTCGCCAGTCATATTATTGATAAGCGAAGTACTGCCACCCTCATACCATTGACTCAGTGGTGTCGCGCCTGAATAGCCGTCAGCGGCAACCCACACAAGCCCACCCGACATGTTGGCTGGATAAGCGAAATAGAGGAAAGCCCGTCCAGCTAACGCAGGATTAAGGAAATTTCGTCCTGTACCACCGAACAGCTCTTTGGCGACAACGATACCAAAAGTGATACCTAATGCGGCTTGCCAGAGCGGAATGGTTGGCGGGAGGATTAGTGCAAACAGCACCGAGCTGACAAAGAAGCCTTCATTAACTTCGTGCTTGCGAACGACTGCAAACAAGACCTCCCAGAAACCACCCACAACAAACACTGTGGCATAAACAGGTAGAAAATAGAGTGCACCAAGCAACATCTGACTTGCCCAGCCACTTGCTATCAATGACTGCGCATCACCAAATGCCCATGACAAGCGCCAGCTGCTTTCAATAACAGAGGTAAGTTCGTTAAGTTGATAACTGGACGTTAATGCGAGGAAGCTTTGGTGTCCGACGTTATACATCCCCCAAAACATCGCGGGAAAGGTCGCTAGCCACACCAGAATCATGATTCGTTTGAGATCGATACTGTCTCTAACATGGGTCTGGCCTCGGTTTACGTTGCCGGGCGTATAAAATATGGTGGCGAACGCTTCATACACAGGGTAAAGCTTTTCGTACTTCCCTCCAGCTTCGAAGCGTGGAGCCACGTCTTCTAATCGTTTTTTTAAACTCATAATCTCAATCACCTTATTGCTTGAGTTATGGTTTTCTACGCATCAACTGCTCTATTTGAACAATTTATAGCGATTTTTAGTCAAATTCGTATGAAGAAAGGGTGTCCAAAAGTCGAACCGATGTTGAAAAAGGAAGGTGTATAAACAACAAAGCCCCAGCAATGGCTGAGGCTTGTTTAGTCTTACAACGGGTCTTCGTTATTTCACGCACATCACATTAAGCAATGAAGAACCTTTCAATTGGTTTACGTTTCCGTTGGTAAACAGGCCTTTTTTATCTGCGCCCCAATAAGGGAGATGCATTGGCCAGTTCTGTTTTTCCATAACCTTGGAGCTCAAAATGCTCTGCCACTGCTTTTCAGTCATCAGCTTCATGTTAACCTGATTACACACTAATTCAGCGCTATCGAAATCTAGGCGGCTCCAAGGCTTACCTTGCTCCATATAGAACTGCTGTTGATGGTCTAGAAGGTAAGGAATCGCATATTGGCTACCCGCAACATTGGCTGTCACACGGATCTCAATTTCCAAATCGTTGTCTGAATTCGCGTTACCGCTTGGTAGCGTCTGAATAGCTGCAGCACTCGTTACCGCTGCCGCTTGCTTCGCAGCCACAGGTTTCGGAGCAGGTTTTGGTTTTACAGGGGCCTTAGGCGTTACAGCTTTTGACTCTGCCGGTTTTGCAACGATAGGCTGTGATGAGGTTTTCGACTTATCGACCATGCGAATAAAGGCTTCACCATAACCGGGAACCTTGCGCACCTGAGCTAAGTCTTTTCTCGCATCAGAGAAGGTAGAATAAGGTCCGATTAAGCAACGATAGTCTCCGCCTTCAGGCTTCATCCAAACGTTGGTCGAGATCTTCTCATATAGGGGCTTTGCTCGGTTCAGTGACAAAGGCTTATTCAGCAGACCACATTGAACCCAAAACAGCTCGTTATCTGAATGACGTTTTGGTGCTTTACTGCCCCACACGCCCTTACCGATCGGACATGATTGCTCTAGCTGTGGTAATTGGTTGGTGCTTGCCTGAGTTGCATCACATAGAACCGACTCTGCATTCACTTGGCTCGATACCAAAAGAGATGCAGCGATAAGTCCCATACGATAATTTCTCGTCACAGCACGACATACAGCATTCATTGTCAATTTCATAACCACCACTTAAACCCTTGCGGGCTAATTATTACCGAATCTATGTCGATAAAACATGAATTCCATTTTAACTATTATTGACACTGTCAATAATACTAAGTTCCAGATCCATTAAGCAAAAAAAGAGCCGTAATTGCTTACGGCTCTTAATTTAGTGACTTTTTTTACTAAAAATCAAACCGGGCTATCACCCTTTATAAATTTTCGGGTTAAACACGTCACGTAACCAGTCGCCTAATAGGTTAATAACGAGAACCAATGTTACCAAAAGCACACCTGGGAATGCTGTGATCCACCATGCTCCTGAGAAAATGTAGTTAAAACCAGTACTGATCAGGGCACCGAGTGACGGTTGGTCTACCGGAAGACCTAAACCGAGGAAAGAAAGTGCCGCTTCTGACATGATGGCATTTGCCACCTGTACCGTAGAGATAACCAAAATCGGTGATAAACAGTTAGGCAGAATATGGCGGAACATGATGCGAGGCGCTCTAAAGCCCATCACACGTGCCGCTTCTACGTACTCTTTCTTCTTCTCTGCCAATACCGATGCACGAATCGTACGAGCATACTGCGGCCATTCAGCAATACCGATGATCACCACCAGCATAACAACCGCATATTGCGCGTAGAAGTCACTACCGAAACTCGCCTTAAAGATGGCCGAGACAATGATCGCAACCATCATGGTTGAGAACGAAAGCTGAACATCGGCAAAACGCATCAGGAAGCTATCAATACGACCACCGAAGTAACCTGCAGACAAGCCAATGATGATACCGAGAGTCAGCTGAAGACCTACCGCTAGGAAACCGATTGTCAATGACAGACGCGAGCCGTAAAGCATCGTAGATAAGATGTCACGACCCTGCTCATCAGTACCCAGTAGGAAGCGTTCTTCGCCGTCTTCCATCCAAGATGGTGGTAACTCAGAATCCATGATGTCGATAGACGTCACGTCATACGGGTCTGTTGGCGCTAGAATAGGTGCCGCTAATGCCATAACAAGGAAAGCTGCAAAGATAGCGAAGCTCACCATTGCCACTTTGTCACGTAAGAAGTAGTACAGAATGTCTGACTGCTTGAATCGCTCCCAACGAGATGGAGCTGTTGTTGTTTGTTCCATGATTATGCTCCTTTCCCTGTGATGTTCACTGTTGGGTTAATGATGCCGTAAAGCAGGTCAACAATGGTGTTAGTTACTACGAAGATCAGGCCAACGAAGATAACGTATGCGGTAATCAGTGGTGTATCCACTCGGTTAATCGCTTCAAGGAATAGGAAGCCGGTACCCGGCCACTGGAATACAGTTTCAGTAAGAATGGTGTAAGCCACCATAGTACCGATTTGAACACCGCCTACCGTTAGTACTGGCAGCATTGTGTTTTTCAAAGCGTGTTGGTAGTAAATCTTGTTCAGCGCTAGACCTTTTGCTTTACCAAACTTGATATATTCAGAGCTAAGAACCTCTAGCATTTCAGAGCGTACTAGACGAATGAACAGAGGCAGCATGATAGATGCTAGAGCAATACTCGGCAGCACTAAGTGTGCAAGGCCATCTATCGTTAAGAAACCAGACTCCCAGCCAAACCAGTTTGCGGTCTCACCACGTCCAAACGACGGCAGCCAACCTAACTCAATAGAGAATACATACATCAACATGATTGCGGTTAAGAAAACAGGCACAGAAATGCCGATACTACTGCCCGCCATCACCAGTTTAGTGAAGAAGCTTTTTGGGTGTATTGCAGAATAAACGCCAAGTGGAATCGACAGACAAACAATGATCAGAGAAGCGCCGAACACAAGCTCAAGCGTTGCGACTAGTTTATCTAAGATTACGTCCACAGCTGGGCGTTTAAAGAAATATGAAGTACCAAGATCACCTTGTAGAGCTGCGCCCACAAAGCGAGTGTATTTTGTAATGAAGGGATCATTTAAGCCGAGTTCATCACGCAGCGCTTGACGCTCCGATTCTGAAACAGATTGACCGACTAACTCACGCAACGGGTCGCCCAGGTTATCCTGAATGGCAAACGCCACCAAACTGATCACAAACATCACTATCAGTGCCTGAAACAGGCGCTTGACCAGAAACGTAACCATTCCTTGCCCCTTATCTATCCATGACTATCTAGTCGAAATCCGCGACTAGATAACAAAATTCAGTCTTAAAAAAGGTATTTAGCCAGACTGAAGGAAGACCAAATACCGAAACTTAAATCTATATCTTAATAATTTGAGAGCCTGAAAAGCTTCAGGCTCTCGATTCTAGCAAGCTAGATTATTTTACAACTAGGTCGCCGAAGTAAGGCATAACCATTGGGTTTACTACGTCTGCTGCACCAACGTTAGACTTCGCGCCCCACGCTTCACTTTGCCAGTGTAGCGGTACGAATGCTGCGTCGTTGTAAAGTGTTGCTTCAACGCCTTTCAGCATTTCAGCACGCTTAACTGGGTCAGTTTCAGTGTTAGAAGCTTCTACGATCGCATCCATTTCTGGGTTTGAGTAGCCAGAACAGTTGTATTGACCACGGCCAGTCTCTTCGTTACGAGTCATAGTTAGGAACTCGTTGAAGTTAGCTGAATCTTCTGTATCTGAGTGCCAGCCGATCATCATCATGTCTGCTGAACATAGGTCAAACTCAGGCCAGTACTGTGCTTTAGGCATAGTTTTAAGATCAACTTTGATACCAATCTTAGACAGCATTGCCGCAGACGCTTGCGCTACTTTCGCATCGTTCACGTAACGGTTGTTTGGAGCCATCATAGTTAGCGTAAAGCCATCTTCGTAGCCCGCTTCTTTCATCAGCTCTTTCGCTTTTTTCAGATCGTAACGAGGAACTAGGTCTTCGTTGTGACCCGCGTAGCCTGTTGGGCTTTGCTGACCAGCTGCTGTTGCGAAGCCTTTCATGATCTTCTTAACGATACCTTCGTTGTTGATTGCGTGAACAATCGCCTGACGAACGCGAACATCTTTAAGTGCTTCGTTGCTGTTTTGGTTCATTTGGAACGTGATGATACGAGTACCAGGTAGCGTCACTAGATCGATGTTCTTAGCGTTTTTAACACGCTTGTGATCGTTTGGTGCTACTGGGTGAATCATATCAACGTCGCCAGAAAGAAGTGCTGCAACACGTGTCGCGTCTTCTTTGATTGGCACAAGTGTTAGCTTGTCTACGTTGCCTTCAGTTTCTGTGTCCCAGTAATCGTTGAAACGCTCGAACGTTACTTTAACGCCTTGCTCACGCTGCGTTACGATAAATGGACCAGTACCTGAAACGTTAGTCGAAGCAAACGAGTTACCGTGCTTAACTAGCTCAGACTTGTCTTTACCTTCCGCTGTTTGGCCAGAGTAGAACTTGCTGTCCATTGGGAAGATGTAAGTTGCTGTTTGTAGTACTAGTGGGTAAGCCGCTTTTGATACTAGCTCAACTGTGTAGTCATCCACTTTTACCATTTTTTCGTATGGCGTGAAGATAGACTTAAAGTCTGGAGAAGCTTGTAGACGTTCAAAAGTCCACACAACATCATCAGCAGTCAGTTCGTTACCAGAGTGGAATTTCACACCTTTACGTAGGTTGAAGCGGAAAGTCGTTTCATCAACACGCTCCCAGCTAGATGCTAGGCGGCCTTCAAAATCCATCTCTTGAGTGAAACGTACTAGAGGGTCAAACACCATGTGAGACATTTGCAGTGTGCCACCAGACAGCTGCTCGTGCGGGTCAAGTGATACTGGGTCAGCTGCGTAGCCAACGGTAATATCTGCTGCTGCTGCACTAAAGCTTAGGCCAGCTGCCATTAAAGCTACTGCTAATTTGCTTTTCATGGTTTTCATTGCATAACTCCTTCATGCGGGAATCCAGATCCCTAGTTGTTGTATTTGCGTCTGTTTATTGTTGTTAGCAAGCTAAACTCCAGCCTGCTGATTTTTATACCGCGGCTTGTGCCACTGCTTTTTCTTCTCTTAAGCCTGTAAATTCAGGCATTAAAGAAATCAGTTGTTTGCTGTATTCATGCTGAGGTGATTGGAACAGCTGCTCCGTTGGCGCAACCTCCAATAATGTCCCCATCTGCATCACACCAACACGGTCACACATTTGGCGAATAACCGGTAGATCGTGACTGATGAACAGCATGGTTAGGTTTAGCTCGTCTTGTAAGTCTTTTAGTAGGTTAAGAATCTGAGCCTGTACCGACACGTCCAGTGCCGATGTTGGTTCATCACAAATCAAAAGACGTGGGCGAGTCGCCAAAGCGCGAGCGATAGAAATACGCTGACGTTGACCACCTGAGAATTCGTGTGGGTACTTCACCCCAGCCATTTTGCCTAAACCCACGTGCTCTAGCAGGTCGTTCACGATCTGACGAGTTTCATTTTCGTTGCGAGTAAGCTGATGGAATCGGATAGGTTCAGCAATGATGTCGAATATCTTCATTCGAGGGTTCATTGATGTGTAAGGGTTTTGGAAAACCATCTGCATTTGACGACGCATAGGGCGACGTTCTTTTTCAGATTTCAGACCAGTAAGATCAACGCCTTCAAACGTTACCTTGCCTGAGTTTGGTGCGTACAAGCCAGCAATCACACGAGCAATCGTTGATTTACCTGAACCTGATTCACCTACTAAACCAAACGTCTCACCCTCATGCACTTCAAAGCTCACGTTGTTTGATGCTTGAACGTACTCACGACGGCTCTCAAAGAAAGAATCTTTGGTGGTAAAGCGCAAGTTTACGTTCTCAACATTCAACAGTGGACCAGTGTAATCACGGTGATCTTGGCTTTGACCTAACCAGTGATTCTTCACATCCAATGGTTCCATCTCTTGTGCTTCTTCTATGTAGCTAACAAGAGGGAAACGATCGAGTTTACGATCCGAACGAGGAACCGCAGAGATAAGACTGTGTGTATATGGGTGCTCAGGAGTACCCAGAACTTTCGCTGTTGGGCCAAACTCAACTAAGTCACCACGATACATAACGGCTACGCGGTCGGTAACGTTAGATACCACGCCCATGTCGTGCGTGACCAACATGCAACCTACGTTCTTCTTAATACATAGGTCGCGAATCAAACCCAAGATCTGGTCTTGGATAGAAACATCCAGTGCTGTTGTTGGTTCATCTGCGATGATTAGGTCAGGTTCACCTGCCAATGCGATCGCGATAACCACACGCTGACGCATACCGCCAGAGAATTGGTGAGGGTACTGCTTTAAACGGTTTTCTGGTTGTGGGATACCCACTTGGTTCATCAAGTCTAATGAGCGCTGGTAGGCTTCTTGATCCGAAACCTTCATGTTGGCATGAATCGTCTCTTTTAACTGCTGTTCTACTGTGAATAGAGGGTTAAGAGAAGTCATTGGGTCTTGGAAGATAAAACCAATCTTTGAGCCGCGAACAGAACGCATCTGTTCAGGAGATAAACCAGAGACTTTTTCGCCATCCAGAAATACCTCGCCGCTAGCAATGCGGCCAGGAGGGCTCAGCAAATCGATCACAGCATTACCTACTGTTGATTTACCTGCACCAGACTCGCCTACAACACCAACAATCTCACCACGTTCAATGTTGAACGAAAGTGATTTAACTGCGGCGTGAACTCCATGACGAGATGGGTATTCGATACGAAGATTTTTTACTTCTAAAAGTGACATTACCAGACCTCTACTGCTTTGGCAGCTTTCTGCCCTGTCTGCAAAATTGAATCCATTCTTACCAGAATATTGTTCTGATATTTTATACGGTTGACAATTTGGCAAATAATTCACAGAAAAGCAACAAAAATAGGATAAAAAGTCGACATTAAACGCTTAGCAAGCAAAAGTGCCACATAACTATTCACCAAAAGAGCATATAGTAAGAAAAATCAACATTATATTATCGGCAAGAAATACTCACAAACTCCTTACCACAACTTACTTGTAGAGTTAAAGCCGTGCTTCAAAGCAGATCTCACTACCAGTCACTAAAAACAAATAATTATTCCAAAAAACAATTAACACTATAGAAACAAGCGCTAATTTTGTTAATTTGAACAAATAAAACAACCAGATAAACGTTAATTAGCCATACATTTAACCATCTGTATTATTTTGGTAAATACAAAACAGACAAACGAAAGGCCTAATAAATCAGAGGAGTTTTTGAACGACCAAATGCGTACAAAGCTGTCAAATTCAGGCCTTAGTGAGCAAATTTAGGGTCAGGTTTCACTTTTCATAAAAGTCTTTAGACCAAACCCATTAATATGTCGAATTATTGAGCACTCCATTTATATAAAATTAGATATAGAACTGTACATTTGATAAAGAAAGCAACTCTGTAGCAGCACCATTATCAAGCAGATCGTTAGGAATCTGTCTTATATAAGAAGGGGAGATAGATGTAAGAAGCCCCGTCATTTCTGACGCGGACGGCTAGTTGAGGCTTCTTAAGTGATCAGTGAAGAGACATTCTTTGAACATCAGGCGAACCCCACTCTGTTCAAGTTATCTAAGTTTCAGATGTAAAAAAGCCCTAGTCTTTCGACTAGGGCTTCTTAAGGTGGTCGGTGAAGAGGGATTCGAACCCCCGACCCTCTGGTCCCAAACCAGATGCGCTACCAAGCTGCGCTATTCACCGAGACGTTTCGTTTGATTTCTCAAACTGGGAACTTCAAAGAAGCTACCAAAATTAATGGGGTGGCTAACGAGATTCGAACTCGCGACCACCGGAATCACAATCCAGGGCTCTACCAACTGAGCTATAGCCACCACTAATTTTTTATATAACCGCTTAAAAGCGATTATTGAAATAGTGGTCGGTGAAGAGGGATTCGAACCCCCGACCCTCTGGTCCCAAACCAGATGCGCTACCAAGCTGCGCTATTCACCGACTAGTTTTGTATCGACTCTTGGGAATAATGAATCAACACTGGAAGCCGAAGCTACCGATATTTTGTAAAGAAAGAATGGGGTGGCTAACGAGATTCGAACTCGCGACCACCGGAATCACAATCCAGGGCTCTACCAACTGAGCTATAGCCACCATTATTTCTTTTTGCCAATTTCTCACTTACCGAAGTAAGAGACCGGATGGCGCGCCTGAAAGGATTCGAACCTTCGGCCTTTGGCTCCGGAGGCCAAAGCTCTATCCAGCTGAGCTACAGGCGCATGCCCTGTCGGCGGAGTGGAATAATACGTATATCACCCAATGCCGTCTAGTACTTTTTTAACTTTTTTTTCTGTTTGGTCTCTTTTTCGACAGTTAATATGTGATAAACCCCTTATTTGAGTACTACAACCCGCCACAGCTTATAAGTTGTTGTTTATTGCAACAACTTATCGGGATATAATCACCCATTATTTACATTGGTTTAACAGTTGCTCTTTGCTGGTTAAAGCCAAAACACCCTTCCAACACTATAAATTGGTAAGCATGTACTTACCTTGGGAATGTAAAGTGAGTTTAATGGATATGTCTCGTCGAATTTTAAGCGTTGTCATCGCAGTTTTAACCTTTTCAACTGGCGCAATGGCTGCAGGCCTAAGCGAAGCGGAGCACGATGCAATTGCTGAACGCATCAAACCAGTTGGCCAAGTTTACCTAGTCGGCAGCGAGCCAGTAGCCGCAGAACCAACAGGCCCTCGTGATGGCGCAGCAGTTTACGGTACCTTTTGTATCGCTTGTCACGCATCTGGCGTAAGTGGCGCACCTAAAACAGGTGATGCTGGTGACTGGGGTCCTCGCATTGCTCAAGGTCGCGACATTCTAGCTGACCACGCAATCAACGGCTTCAATGCGATGCCAGCGAAAGGTTCATGTATGGATTGTTCAGACGACGAAATCAAAGATGCTATCGAGCACATGATTGCCGGTCTGTAATTAAAAATGCCAGATTCAGAAAAGGTGACCTCATGGTCACCTTTTTTATTGGCTTCTATATAGTGCGATTAAAGTAGGGCATTACTTCTTGTTGAACATCGCTCGAATATTCGCAATGTGCGCCTGCCCTTTTTCCATTCTTTCTTCAGCGGATTGAGGCTTCTTAACGCTTTCCCACTCCACATCATCGTGCGGCAGCTCATCGAGGAAGCGGCTTTGTGTTGGCTTTATTAATTCACCATATTGACGACGTTCACGACACTTAGTAAAAGTCAGCTCTTTCTGCGCTCGAGTAATCCCCACATACATAAGACGACGTTCTTCTTCTACGTTGCCTTCATCGACACTGGTTTGGTGCGGCAAGATGCCCTCTTCTGCACCCATCAGGAATACATATGGGAACTCTAGACCTTTCGATGCATGCAATGTCATTAATTGGACTTGATCTGCATCGTCATCATCCTCACCACGCTCCATCATATCGCGCAGCGTTAAACGTTGAACCACCTCGCGCAGGGTTTTCTCTTCTTTATCGTAGTTGTCACCCTCAAGATCGGCCACAATCCAGCTATACAGATCAGAGACGTTCTTCATTCGCATTTCAGCGGCTTTCGGGCTCGCTGAGGTTTCGTACAACCAATCTTCGTAGTTGATATCACGAACCAAAGAACGAACGGCTTCAACCGTATTACCACGCTCGGCATTGTCTGAGATACGAACAATCCAGTCACCGAAGCGGCGCAAATTTTCTAAACCACGCCCCGTCAGTGTCTGCTCTAAGCCCATCTCAAAGCTGGCTTCAAACAGGCTTTTACCGCGCATGTTGGCGTAGCTGCCTAATTTTTCAAGCGTAACTGGGCCAATCTCACGACGTGGTGTGTTTACAATACGCAGGAAGGCGTTGTCATCATCAGGGTTCACCAACACACGTAGGTAAGCCATGATGTCTTTAATTTCTGCTCTGGCGAAAAAGGATGTACCGCCTGAGATCTTGTAAGGCACACGGTTCTGCATCAGCGCTTTTTCAATCAAGCGTGATTGGTGGTTACCACGGTAAAGCACTGCGTAATCTTTGTATTCAGTACGGTTCAAAAACTTGTGGGCGATGATCTCGCCGGTAATACGCTCTGCTTCATGCTCTTCATTCTTAGCATTCAGTACCTTGAGCTTTTCACCGTCTGGGATCTCTGAGAATAGTGACTTTTCATAAACGTGTGGGTTGTTGGCGATCAAGATGTTCGCCGCACGTAAGATTCGACTGGTTGAACGATAGTTTTGCTCGAGTTTGATCAAGCGAAGATTTGGATAGTCCTCACCCAGCAACACCAAGTTTTGTGGTTTTGCGCCACGCCATGAGTAAATAGATTGGTCATCATCACCTACGACCGTCAAACGACCACGTTCACCCACCAGTAAACGAACCAACTCATATTGGCTAGTGTTGGTATCTTGATATTCATCGACCAGCAAATAACGAATACGAGACTGCCAGCGTTCACGCACTTCTTGATTGGTTTTCAGTAGCAATACTGGCATCGCAATCAGATCATCAAAATCGAGTGCGTTATAGGCCTTCATCTGCTTCTGATACATCTCAAAACAGAATGCAAACAACTGCTCTTGTTCACCTTGAGCTCTTGCTTTCGCCTGATCTGGCGTCAGCATGTCATTCTTCCAATTTGAGATGGTACTCATCAAAGAACGCAGCAGATCCTTATCACCATCGATCTGTGTTTCGGTTAGTTCTTTAAGTAGAGCTAACTGGTCTTGGTCATCAAACAGCGAGAAGCCTGCTTTCAGACCCAGCGCTTTGTATTCTCGGCGAATGATGGTTAAACCCATGGTATGGAACGTTGAAACGATCAGACCTTTAGATTCACCTTTACCTAGAGTTTGACCCACACGCTCTTTCATCTCGCGTGCCGCTTTATTGGTAAAGGTTACCGCTGCAATATTACGAGCCTTGTAGCCACACTCTTGAACCAAGTAAGCAATCTTGTTGGTGATAACACGTGTTTTACCCGATCCAGCGCCCGCTAATACTAAGCAGGGACCAGAAACATACTTCACGGCTTCATCTTGTCTTGGGTTCAGTCTCATTTGATTCTCAATTTGGTCTAGAGGAGCGAATTCAATTGCGCGCCTATAATAATGCTGCAACACCACGAATGCTACGTTCTCTTATACAAGATTTTTACGCTACTTGTGTAAAACTTTGTTGCACATGTGTATGGTTCTTGGGCTATAATGAATGAACGTTCATTCACTGGTGATGGAATAATGACAACTCATGCACCTCAGGATAAACGCCAACAAATACTTTCTGCCGCTGAAAAGCTCATTGCGGAGGTCGGCTTTCAAGGCCTTTCAATGCAAAAATTAGCCAAAGAGGCGGGAGTTGCTGCAGGCACTATCTACCGCTACTTCGACGATAAAGACCACTTGATAGATGATGTTCGAGTGCTCGTGACTCAACGAGTAGCAGATGCTGTTCAAGAAGGGGTTGATGATTCGGATCCAATTAAGCAACGCTACCGTACTATGTGGTTGAACATATGGAACTTAGCGGGAACGAACTTAGCCGCGATAAAAAATCGGGTTCAATATGACTCACTGCCCATCACAAATAGCCTAAACTTCAGGGAGCTAGAACGTAAAATGTTTGCCCAAGTTGAGCTGCTATTTAATGAGGGTAAAGAGCAAGGACTGTTTAAACCACTTGATAATGAAGTATTAAGCGGCTTGAGCTTAGCGGCTAGTGTATCTCTAGCGCGAAAGCATTCTTTAGGATTTTACCAACTCGACGAGGCAGAACTAGAATCTGCAATAGAAGCCAGTTGGGATGCAATAATTAAACACTAGATCGGAGTTTTGACCATAATGAAAAAGTGGACTTTCTTCATGTTACTCATCGCTGTACTTCTTTTCGGCAGCGTTATTGGGTTCAACATGTTCAAACAACAAAAAATTGCTGAGTATATGGCCAACCGCCCTGAACCAGAGTTTCCAGTAACGGTTACTGAAGTTCAGCCGATCGACTGGGTTCCAGTAATTGAAGCTATCGGCTTCATAGAACCTAACCAAGGTGTCACGCTAGCGAACGAAACCAGCGGTGTTATTGACCAAATCTCTTTTGGTTCTGGTACTGATGTTAAAAATGACCAGCTTCTTGTTCGTCTTGATTCTGGCGTAGAAAAGGCAAATCTAAAGAGTTCTGAAGCTCGCCTGCCTGCGGCAAAAGCAAAATACAAACGCTACCAAGGCCTGTATAAGAAAGGTTCTATTTCAAAAGAAGCATACGATGAAGCAGAAGCAAACTACTACTCTCTATCTGCTGATATTGAAAGCCTAAAAGCATCGATTGCCCGTCGCGAGATCCGCGCTCCGTTTGACGGCACTGTCGGTATTCGTAATGTGTATCTAGGCCAATACCTACAATCTGGCACTGACATCGTTCGCCTAGAAGACACCAGTGTTATGCGCCTACGCTTCACTATTTCTCAAAATGACATCTCTCGTATTGAGGTTGGTCAGGCGATCGACATCTTCGTTGATGCATACCCAGAAAAACCGTTTAAAGGTTCTATTAGTGCCATTGAGCCTGCGGTTAGCATCCAAAGTGGTCTTATCCAAGTACAAGCCGATATCCCAAACAACGATGGTAAGTTACGTAGCGGTATGTTTGCGCGCGCTAACATCATTCTACCTAAACTAGCAAACCAAGTGACACTGCCTCAGACGGCCATCACTTTCACACTTTACGGTGACAATGTTTATATTTTACGTGAAGAAGATGGTGTGCAGCGTGTGAAACAACAAGTGGTGAAAGTAGGTGAACGTACAGAAAGTATTGCTCACATACTGGAAGGCGTAGAGCCTGGCGATGTTGTCGTGACAACGGGTCAAGTTCGTTTAAGTAACAATGCTAAAGTTCGAGTTGTAGAAAGTGATGCAACGACGCCGCCAGCTGAAACACCAATGCTGTAATTGGAGGAATCATGCGCTTTACTGATGTTTTTATTAAACGTCCAGTTCTGGCTATTTCAATCAGCTTTTTGATCGCATTGCTTGGCTTCCAAGCAATCTTCAAAATGCAGGTTCGTGAATACCCAGACATGACAAATACGATCGTGACGGTCACGACGAGCTATTACGGTGCCAGTGCCGATCTGATCCAAGGCTTTATAACTCAGCCATTAGAACAAGCGATCGCTCAAGCCGATAATATTGATTATATGACGTCGCAGTCCGTACTCGGTAGCTCGACTATTACGGTCAATATGAAGCTCAATACCGACCCGAATGCCGCGCTGTCTGACATACTGGCCAAGACTAACTCGGTACGTTCTCAGCTTCCTAAAGAAGCCGAAGATCCAACCGTAACTATGTCTACCGGTTCAACAACGGCGGTACTCTACATTGGTTTTACGAGTGATGAACTCTCTGCAAGCCAAATTACCGACTACCTTGAGCGAGTGGTTAACCCACAACTGTTTACCGTTAACGGCGTATCAAAGGTCGACTTGTACGGCGGGATCAAATACGCATTACGTGTATGGCTTGATCCTTCCAAAATGGCAGCATTAAACCTGACAGCCACTGACGTGATGACGGTGCTTAATGCAAACAACTACCAATCAGCAACTGGCCAAGCAATTGGTGAGTTTATGCTGTACAACGGCAGTGCCAATACCCAAGTAACCAATACCGATGAATTAGAAAGGTTGGTGGTCAAAACCAGTCAAAATGGCGGTTCTATTGTTCGCTTAGGTGATATTGCTAAGGTTTCACTAGAAAAAAGCCACGATGTGGTTCGCGCAAGTGCTAATGGCAAACAAACGGTTGTAACCGCCATCAATGCAGCGCCAAGTGCTAACCCGATCAACATTGCTGCTGATGTTATGCAGCTGTATCCTGAGTTGGAGCGAAACCTACCAAGCAATATCAGCATGAATATCATGTATGACTCAACCATTGCGATTAATGAATCCATTCAAGAGGTTATACACACGATTGTTGAAGCCGCGCTGATTGTATTAGTGGTTATCACGCTATTCTTAGGCTCATTGCGTGCGGTTATCATTCCTATCGTAACCATCCCTTTATCGCTGGTTGGTGTTGCGATGGTGATGCAAGTCATGGGTTTCTCATGGAACTTAATGACGCTACTGGCGATGGTATTAGCAATCGGTCTAGTGGTTGATGATGCAATCGTAGTACTGGAAAACGTCGATCGACACGTCAAATTGGGGGAATCTCCTTTCAGGGCTGCCATCATTGGTACCCGTGAAATTGCAGTACCGGTTATTGCAATGACACTGACATTGGGCGCGGTTTATGCCCCTATCGCAATGATGGGTGGTATCACAGGCTCGCTGTTTAAAGAGTTCGCATTAACCCTCGCTGGCGCGGTATTTGTTTCTGGAATCATCGCTTTAACACTGTCTCCAATGATGTGTTCAAAGCTGCTAAAAGAAAATGCACAGCCGAGTAAGTTTGAACTGAAGGTACACAGCGTACTTGATCGTATGACAGGCCGTTACTCTAAGATGCTGCATGCGATCATGGATCATCGTCCGGTTATCATTGGCTTTGCGGTCATTGTATTTTTAAGCTTGCCGATGCTGTTTAAATTCATCCCAAGTGAACTTGCCCCTGCAGAAGATAAAGGGGTGGTGATGATGATTGGTACTGGTCAATCAACGGCTAACCTAGACTACCTAAGTAACACGATGGATGACGTGAGCGGTATCTTGGTGACCCAGCCTGAAATCCAATACGCTCAATCCTTCACTGGTGTACCAAACTCAAACCAAGCATTTGGTATTGCCTCAATGGTGCCATGGAGTGAGCGCACGGCTAGCCAATCTGAGGTAACGAACCGTATCAGTGGATTGCTACAAGATATCCCAGGCATGGCAGTAACCGCGTTCCAAATGCCAGAGTTGCCGGGTGCCGGTTCTGGTCTACCACTCCAGTTTGTGATTACCACACCAAGCAGCTTTGAGAGCTTATTCGCTATCGCAACCGATATTTTAACGGATGTGAAAGATAGCCCTCTCTTTGTCTACTCTGACCTTGATTTGAACTACGATTCAGCAACGATGAAGATTCAAATTGATAAAGATATGGCGGGCGCTTATGGGGTAACGATGCAAGATATCGGTGTCACCCTAAGCACCATGATGTCGGATGGTTACGTTAACCGTATTGACCTCAACGGTCGTTCTTATGAAGTGATCCCTCAGGTTGAGCGTAAGTTCCGCTTAAACCCAGAGTCAATGAATCATTACTACGTTCGAGCCAGCAATGGTGATGCTGTTCCTCTCGGTAGCTTGGTAACAATTGATGTGGTGGCAGAGCCTCGCTCTCTTCCTCACTTCAACCAGTTGAACTCAGCGACGGTCGGTGCGGTTCCTATGCCGGGCGCGGCGATGGGTGATGCGGTAAACTGGTTTGAAAACATTGCCCAAACCAAATTACCTGCAGGCTATAACCATGACTACATGGGTGAGTCGCGTCAGTTTGTAACAGAAGGCAGCGCACTGTATGTGACGTTCGGTTTAGCACTGGCGATCATCTTCTTGGTTCTGGCGATTCAATTTGAGTCGTTAAAAGATCCATTGGTTATCATGGTGTCGGTGCCACTCGCAATATGTGGTGCATTGATTGCGCTCGCTTGGGGCGCAGCGACGATGAACATCTACTCGCAAGTGGGGCTGATTACCTTGGTTGGTCTGATTACCAAGCACGGTATCTTGATCTGTGAGGTAGCAAAAGAAGAGCAGCTGCATAATAAATTATCACGCAAAGAGGCGGTTATGGAGGCGGCAAGGGTACGTCTACGTCCAATCCTAATGACAACAGCGGCGATGATTGCAGGCCTGATCCCACTGATGTACGCCACGGGTGCAGGTGCAGCTCAGCGCTTTAGTATCGGTATTGTTATCGTTGCTGGTCTGGCGATTGGTACGCTGTTTACGCTGTTTGTTCTGCCGGTTATTTATAGCTACTTAGCCGAAAAACATAAACCAATTCCAGTTTTCCTCGAAGATAAAGATCTCGAGAAGCTGGCCCGTGTTGATGAAGCAAAAGCGGCGCACAGAGAATTAGCTAACAATAAGTAATTTCCCTGTCGTATTAACAATAAAAAGGCTACTTCGGTGGCTTTTTTTTGTACGCCATAGGCGACATCTTTGATGTGATTAAATAGAATAGTGATAAATATTCAGGAGTTTTAATTGATATGTTTGATCCAAAAAAACTAGAGCAAATTGCTAAGCAGATCCACGATTCTATGCCTCAACCAGTAAAAGAGCTTGGTTCAGACGTAGACCAAAAAGTTCGCCAAGTTATCCAAGGCCAACTCAACAAGCTAGACGTTGTGAGCCGTGAAGAGTTTGATGTTCAAACACAAGTACTGCTTCGCACTCGCCAGAAGCTCACTGAAATGGAACAAAAACTGGCTGAACTAGAAGCAAAGCTTTCAGACAAATAGTCATTTTTTTCAATCAGTTCAAGTTCGAATAAAGGCTTACCTTCGGGTAAGCCTTTATTTTTTCCTCAATCTATCAAGCCTTCACCGGTAAAATAGTTGCAAGCATAAAAAAGCCCCGAACAAATGTTCAGGGCTATTTTTATTCAGTGATGAACTGGAAGATTAACCGCCAACAGCGATACGCTTCATGTCGCTCATGTAGCTACGTAGCTCTTCACCAATGTATTCTACAGGGTGGTTACGGATAGCTTCGTTTACTTCAATTAGCTTAGCGTTATCAACTTGGTTAGATGTCTCACCTAGACCACGGCCGATGACGTCCGTTGCTACTGAAGGCATGAACTTCTCACGTAGTAGCGGTGTTGCTACGTTAGCGAATAGGTAGTTACCGTACTCAGCAGTATCAGAGATTACAACGTTCATTTCGTAAAGACGCTTACGAGCAACTGTGTTTGCGATTAGTGGAAGCTCATGTAGAGATTCGTAGTAAGCAGACTCATCAATGATGCCTGATGCCGTCATAGCTTCGAATGCTAGCTCAACACCGGCACGAACCATAGCAACCATTAGGATACCGTTGTCGAAGTACTCTTGCTCTGAGATTTCTACGTCAGAAGCTGGGTAGTTTTCGAATGCAGTTTCGCCTGTCTCTTCACGCCAGCCTAGTAGGTTCACGTCATCGTTCGCCCAGTCAGCCATCATTGTGCTAGAGAAGTGACCAGAGATGATGTCATCCATGTGCTTGTTGTAAAGCGGACGCATTAGGTCTTTAAGCTCTTCAGAAAGCTCAAACGCTTTAACTTTAGCCGGGTTAGATAGGCGATCCATCATGTGAGTTACGCCACCAAACTTAAGTGCTTCAGTAATCGTTTCCCAACCGTATTGTAGAAGCTTGCCTGCGTAGCCAGGTTCTATGCCATCAGCAATCATCTTCTCGTAAGATACGATAGAACCCGCTTGTAGCATGCCACAAAGGATAGTTTGCTCACCCATCAGGTCAGATTTAACTTCTGCTACGAAAGAAGACTCTAGGCAACCTGCACGGTGACCACCAGTACCTGCAGCCCAAGCTTTAGCGATATCCCAACCTTCGCCTTTAGGGTCGTTTTCTGGGTGAACAGCGATAAGTGTTGGTACACCGAAGCCACGTTTGTACTCTTCGCGAACTTCAGAGCCTGGACACTTAGGTGCAACCATTACTACAGTAAGGTCAGCACGTAATTGCATGCCTTCTTCCACAACGTTGAAGCCGTGAGAGTAACCAAGAGCAGCGCCTTGCTTCATTAGAGGCATTACTGTTTCAACAACGTTTGTGTGTTGCTTATCAGGAGTAAGGTTGATTACTAGGTCTGCTTGAGGGATTAGCGTTTCGTAGCTACCCACAACAAAGCCGTTTTCATCAGCATTTTTGAATGATTGACGCTTTTCATCAATTGCCGCTTGGCGTAGAGCGTAAGATACGTCTAGACCAGAATCACGCATATTTAGACCTTGGTTTAGGCCTTGAGCACCACAACCAACAATTACGATTTTCTTACCTTCAAGGTATTCAGCTTCTGTCGCGAATTCTTCACGATCCATAAAGCGGCAACGACCTAATTGGTCTAGTTGTTCACGAAGGTTTAATGTATTGAAATAGTTAGCCATTCTAGGGCACTCCTTTAAAAATAAGTCCGTAAGGTCGATATCTCTCTATCGAATGACTTCATACTAAAACAGACACTCCGTTGCTGAAAGTGATATATTCACAATTAGTTATTGCAATAAATGCAACATGGAAACGATCGCAGAACATGAACATAAAATCTCTACAATTATTTATACATTTATGCGACAGCAAGAGTTTCAGCAAAACCGCTGCTGCTATGCACGTCAGTCCTTCAGCGCTGAGCCGTCAGATACAAAAGCTTGAAGAGGAAACAGGACAAGAACTGCTAATCAGAGACAACCGCAGTGTTGATCTTACCCCAGCAGGAAAACACCTATTGCCTGTAGCATTGAGCATCGTGGGAGAGTGGCAGCAATATAACCTTCACCTGAAGGGCGGAGAGCAAGAACTTAAAGGTGAGATCCGTATATTTTGTTCAGTAACGGCTAGCTACAGTCACCTACCTGAACTCATAACCGAATTTAGGGCTATTCATCCGTATATTGAATTTAAACTCTCTACTGGTGATCCAGCTCAATCCATCGACAAGATCTTAAACGATGAAGCGGATATCGCGATTTCAGCAAAGCCAGACATCCTTCCTTCAAGGTTAGAATTCGAAACCATCAGCGATATTCCACTGTCAGTCATCATTCCATCTGGTGTGAGTAGCTTTAGCCAACAACTGCAATCCGATAAGCCAAACTGGAATGAAGTGCCCTTTATCATCCCAGAAGCAGGAACAGCGCGTGAACGAGCCAATGCATGGTTTAAAAAGATGAAGATAAAACCCAACATATACGCGCAAGTTTCTGGCCATGAGGCGATTGTAAGTATGGTGGCACTAGGATGTGGAGTTGGCATCGCACCTGATGTGGTCATAAACAACAGTCCAGTAAGAGATAAAGTTAGCCGCTTAAAGATAGAACCTATCAAGCCATTTGAGTTAGGCGTATGTTGTAAGCGAGCACAGCTAGATAACCCTCTAATTCGAGCGTTCTGGCAAGTTGCAGAAGGGAAATATTTAGCGGACTAGTCGTCATTGTTTTAAATACAAAAAAGGGAAGAGCACGTCAGTGCCCTTCCCCTTTTATTTATGTATATCGCAGATAAGAAAAAAGCCCGCTGATTTCTCAGCGGGCTTTCTAATGGTGGTGGAGGGATAGGGATTTGAACCCTAGAACCGCTATTAACGGTTGCCGGTTTTCAAGACCGGTGCTTTCGACCACTCAGCCATCCCTCCAAAAAATTGTCATCAACAGATTAGTACACTGTAGATGTTGTTACATGTATACACAGGTAACGATATTTAAAGCCTGGCGATGTCCTACTCTCACATGGGGAAGCCCCACACTACCATCGGCGCTATTGTGTTTCACTTCTGAGTTCGGCATGGAATCAGGTGGGTCCACAATGCTATGGTCGCCAAGCAAATTTTAAAATTCGGAAAGCTTATCTAAAAGTTATTTCTCTTCAAACTCATTCAAGCGTTTGGTATTTCTTTGAGTCCACAAAACCCCTTGGGTGTTGTATGGTTAAGCCTCACGGGCAATTAGTACAGGTTAGCTCAATGCCTCGCAGCACTTACACACCCTGCCTATCAACGTCGTAGTCTACGACAACCCTTTAGGACACTTATAGTGCCAGGGAAAACTCATCTCAAGGCTCGCTTCCCGCTTAGATGCTTTCAGCGGTTATCGATTCCGAACTTAGCTACCGGGCAATGCCATTGGCATGACAACCCGAACACCAGAGGTTCGTCCACTCCGGTCCTCTCGTACTAGGAGCAGCCCCTTTCAATTTTCCAACGCCCACGGCAGATAGGGACCGAACTGTCTCACGACGTTCTAAACCCAGCTCGCGTACCACTTTAAATGGCGAACAGCCATACCCTTGGGACCGACTTCAGCCCCAGGATGTGATGAGCCGACATCGAGGTGCCAAACACCGCCGTCGATATGAACTCTTGGGCGGTATCAGCCTGTTATCCCCGGAGTACCTTTTATCCGTTGAGCGATGGCCCTTCCATTCAGAACCACCGGATCACTATGACCTGCTTTCGCACCTGCTCGAATTGTCATTCTCGCAGTCAAGCGGGCTTATGCCATTGCACTAACCACACGATGTCCAACCGTGTTTAGCCCACCTTCGTGCTCCTCCGTTACTCTTTGGGAGGAGACCGCCCCAGTCAAACTACCCACCAGGCACTGTCCGTAACCCCGATTCAGGGGCCAACGTTAGAACATCAAAACTACAAGGGTGGTATTTCAAGGACGACTCCACCACATCTAGCGACGCGGTTTCATAGTCTCCCACCTATCCTACACATGTAGGTTCAATGTTCAGTGCCAAGCTGTAGTAAAGGTTCACGGGGTCTTTCCGTCTAGCCGCGGGTACACTGCATCTTCACAGCGATTTCAATTTCACTGAGTCTCGGGTGGAGACAGCGTGGCCATCATTACGCCATTCGTGCAGGTCGGAACTTACCCGACAAGGAATTTCGCTACCTTAGGACCGTTATAGTTACGGCCGCCGTTTACCGGGGCTTCGATCAAGAGCTTCGACCGAAGTCTAACCCCATCAATTAACCTTCCGGCACCGGGCAGGCGTCACACCGTATACGTCATCTTACGATTTTGCACAGTGCTGTGTTTTTAATAAACAGTTGCAGCCACCTGGTATCTGCGACTCTCGTCTGCTCCATCCGCAAGGGACTTCACTGATAAGAGCGTACCTTCTCCCGAAGTTACGGTACCATTTTGCCTAGTTCCTTCACCCGAGTTCTCTCAAGCGCCTTGGTATTCTCTACCCGACCACCTGTGTCGGTTTGGGGTACGATTCCTTACAATCTGAAGCTTAGAGGCTTTTCCTGGAAGCATGGCATCAATGACTTCACTACCGTAGTAGCTCGACATCGTATCTCAGCGTTAATAGCGGTCCGGATTTACCTAAACCACCCGCCTACATACTTGAACCTGGACAACCGTCGCCAGGCCCACCTAGCCTTCTCCGTCCCCCCATCGCAATTGTAAGAAGTACAGGAATATTAACCTGTTTCCCATCGACTACGCCTTTCGGCCTCGCCTTAGGAGTCGACTTACCCTGCCCCGATTAACGTTGGACAGGAACCCTTGGTCTTCCGGCGAGGGAGTTTTTCACTCCCTTTATCGTTACTCATGTCAGCATTCGCACTTCTGATACCTCCAGCAGCCCTTACAGACCACCTTCAACGGCTTACAGAACGCTCCCCTACCCCACATATCCTAAGATACGTAGCCGCAGCTTCGGTGTATAGCTTAGCCCCGTTACATCTTCCGCGCAGGCCGACTCGACCAGTGAGCTATTACGCTTTCTTTAAATGATGGCTGCTTCTAAGCCAACATCCTGGCTGTCTGAGCCTTCCCACATCGTTTCCCACTTAGCTATACTTTGGGACCTTAGCTGGCGGTCTGGGTTGTTTCCCTCTCCACGACGGACGTTAGCACCCGCCGTGTGTCTCCCGGATAGTACTTACTGGTATTCGGAGTTTGCAAAGGGTTGGTAAGTCGGGATGACCCCCTAGCCTTAACAGTGCTCTACCCCCAGTAGTATTCGTCCGAGGCGCTACCTAAATAGCTTTCGGGGAGAACCAGCTATCTCCAGGTTTGATTGGCCTTTCACCCCTAGCCACAAGTCATCCGCTAATTTTTCAACATTAGTCGGTTCGGTCCTCCAGTTGATGTTACTCAACCTTCAACCTGCCCATGGCTAGATCACCTGGTTTCGGGTCTAATCCTAGCAACTGTACGCCCAGTTAAGACTCGGTTTCCCTACGGCTCCCCTAAACGGTTAACCTTGCTACTAAAATTAAGTCGCTGACCCATTATACAAAAGGTACGCAGTCACACCACGAAGGTGCTCCTACTGCTTGTACGTACACGGTTTCAGGTTCTATTTCACTCCCCTCACAGGGGTTCTTTTCGCCTTTCCCTCACGGTACTGGTTCACTATCGGTCAGTCAGTAGTATTTAGCCTTGGAGGATGGTCCCCCCATATTCAGACAGGATATCACGTGTCCCGCCCTACTCGTTTTCACTGATTATGATGTGTCGGTTACGGGGCTATCACCCTTTACTGCGAGACTTTCCAGACTCTTCACCTGCATCATTAAAAGCTTAAGGGCTAATCCAATTTCGCTCGCCGCTACTTTCGGAATCTCGGTTGATTTCTCTTCCTCGGGGTACTTAGATGTTTCAGTTCCCCCGGTTTGCCTCCTGTTGCTATGTATTCACAACAAGATACTTACTTATGTAAGTGGGTTTCCCCATTCAGGAATCCCAGACTCAAAAGGTTATTACTACCTAATCTGGGCTTATCGCAAGTTATTACGCCTTTCATCGCCTCTGACTGCCAAGGCATCCACCGTGTACGCTTAGTCACTTAACCATACAACCCGAAAGGGTTTCTATTTGCTTTCACTTTAAAAAGTGAAGACAAATAAGCGTATGGCAACTAACCAAGGTTTTTGGTTGTCATTAAGAAGGGTTAATTCTCAATGACTGTTTGCCGGACTCAATTGTGAATCAAACTAAGTTTGATTCGAACACAAGACACTTGAATGTGTTTGTTGTGTTTATCTAATGAAAGATAAACATTGAGAACTTTTAAATTTGATTGAATTACTCGTAAGTAATCAATCAGTCAGCTTTCCAAATTGTTAAAGAGCAAGAGTTTTAAGTGTTAAACTTTTAAACCCATTTTTAAATACTCTCTTACGAGAATGCTTAAAGATGGTGGGCGATACCGGGCTCGAACCAGTGACCCCCTGCTTGTAAGGCAGGTGCTCTCCCAACTGAGCTAATCGCCCATAAAGTTTTAATTCCTAATGGAAGGAATGGTGGAGCTATGCGGGATCGAACCGCAGACCTCCTGCGTGCAAGGCAGGCGCTCTCCCAGCTGAGCTATAGCCCCATATTTTTATTTCCTTGGGAGGAAATGGTGGGTCGTGCAGGATTCGAACCTGCGACCAATTGATTAAAAGTCAACTGCTCTACCAACTGAGCTAACGACCCAATGGTATCCCGTAGGGGAGTCGAACCCCTGTTACCGCCGTGAAAGGGCGGTGTCCTAGGCCTCTAGACGAACGGGACACTGCAATTCATCTCTACTTTAAAAGTAGAAACAAACTTCGAAGAACTTGGGAGCTCTTCATCTCTTTACTTTTCTAAACCTAATCAATCTGTGTGGGTACTCATCGTGTATATCTTCGTATAAGGAGGTGATCCAGCCCCAGGTTCCCCTAGGGCTACCTTGTTACGACTTCACCCCAGTCATGAACCACAAAGTGGTGAGCGTCCTCCCCGAAAGGTTAAACTACCCACTTCTTTTGCAGCCCACTCCCATGGTGTGACGGGCGGTGTGTACAAGGCCCGGGAACGTATTCACCGTGACATTCTGATTCACGATTACTAGCGATTCCGACTTCATGGAGTCGAGTTGCAGACTCCAATCCGGACTACGACGCACTTTTTGGGATTCGCTCACTATCGCTAGCTTGCTGCCCTCTGTATGCGCCATTGTAGCACGTGTGTAGCCCTACTCGTAAGGGCCATGATGACTTGACGTCGTCCCCACCTTCCTCCGGTTTATCACCGGCAGTCTCCCTGGAGTTCCCGACATTACTCGCTGGCAAACAAGGATAAGGGTTGCGCTCGTTGCGGGACTTAACCCAACATTTCACAACACGAGCTGACGACAGCCATGCAGCACCTGTCTCAGAGCTCCCGAAGGCACTCCTGCGTCTCCGCTGGATTCTCTGGATGTCAAGAGTAGGTAAGGTTCTTCGCGTTGCATCGAATTAAACCACATGCTCCACCGCTTGTGCGGGCCCCCGTCAATTCATTTGAGTTTTAATCTTGCGACCGTACTCCCCAGGCGGTCTACTTAACGCGTTAGCTCCGAAAGCCACGGCTCAAGGCCACAACCTCCAAGTAGACATCGTTTACGGCGTGGACTACCAGGGTATCTAATCCTGTTTGCTCCCCACGCTTTCGCATCTGAGTGTCAGTATCTGTCCAGGGGGCCGCCTTCGCCACTGGTATTCCTTCAGATCTCTACGCATTTCACCGCTACACCTGAAATTCTACCCCCCTCTACAGTACTCTAGTTCACCAGTTTCAAATGCAGTTCCGAGGTTGAGCCCCGGGCTTTCACATCTGACTTAATGAACCACCTGCATGCGCTTTACGCCCAGTAATTCCGATTAACGCTCGCACCCTCCGTATTACCGCGGCTGCTGGCACGGAGTTAGCCGGTGCTTCTTCTGTTGCTAACGTCAAGAGATGCCGCTATTAACGACACCCCCTTCCTCACAACTGAAAGTACTTTACAACCCGAAGGCCTTCTTCATACACGCGGCATGGCTGCATCAGGCTTTCGCCCATTGTGCAATATTCCCCACTGCTGCCTCCCGTAGGAGTCTGGACCGTGTCTCAGTTCCAGTGTGGCTGATCATCCTCTCAGACCAGCTAGGGATCGTCGCCTTGGTGAGCCATTACCTCACCAACTAGCTAATCCCACCTAGGCATATCTTGACGCGAGAGGCCCGAAGGTCCCCCTCTTTGGCCCGTAGGCATTATGCGGTATTAGCCATCGTTTCCAATGGTTATCCCCCACATCAAGGCAATTTCCTAGGCATTACTCACCCGTCCGCCGCTCGACGCCGTTATCGTTCCCCGAAGGTTCAGATAACTCGTTTCCGCTCGACTTGCATGTGTTAGGCCTGCCGCCAGCGTTCAATCTGAGCCATGATCAAACTCTTCAATTTAAAGTTTTGATTACCTAAATTAATAGGTGTGACTCAACGAATACTGACTTCAAAACTACAAAAAGTAACTCTAAAGCTATTACCATTCCAACAGAATGATAATGAATTGACTGTGCCGATAATAAATTATCGATTGGTCACTCAGTTCATTGAAATCAATGTGATTCCTAAGAATCAATTTTTGATATTCATCAACGAGTGCCCACACAGATTGATAGGTTTAAATTGTTAAAGAGCTTTTCCTTTTTGAGCTTCGCTCAAATCGGACGGCCATTTTAGCGATTTAAGTTTTAGTGTCAACCACTATTTTCAAAACTTTTTTCAAGCGCTTGGCTTGGCTAATTTGGCTTGCTGATTCGTTCTGGTTTCCTAAGAAGCCATCCCGTGTCAGCGAGGTGGCATTATAGAGATTTCGATCACACTGGCAAGCCCTTTTTTAAGTTTTTTTCGTTTTTTTATTCGTTCGATTAAAAAGAACTCAAAACGCCTCAAAAGTAGGCTTTTATCTTACATATTCTTCAGTTTTTCAGTGAACAAAGAGACTTTTTCCCAGTTTGTGTACTCAACTTCCTTCGTTGTATCCGTTTCACCACCTGTCATATTCATAATAAAGCGGATCATGGTTCTATCGAACCAGTTATAACGTGGGTAATAGAGGGCACCTGCAAATACACCGATTAAAGTCGGCTGCCATGGAGACTTGGTAAGGAACTTCTTAATATACGCACTGCCTTCTGGTGTATCTTTGCCTTGGTCTTCTTTACGCGCCGTTAAGTTAACACAGAAGAACGCAACCTTGCTTGATTGCAACTGAGTAAGGTTGGCATCAATAAATTGATATAGCTTCTTATTAAGGTGGCCATAACGAATCGATGCGCCAATCAACACTCTGTCGTACTGAGCAAAGTCCACCTTGCCAATAGTGTGCAGATCTTGAAGCTCACATTCGAACTCACTCATTTCTTCTTTTATATAGTTCAAGATTTTCTTGGTCTGCCCTTCACGGCTTGAATACAAAAATAGAACTTTTGCCACAATGTTGTCCTTAGCTACGCCAAAACGTAGGGGTCAATAAGATTAATAAGGTGAAGATTTCTAATCGGCCAAACAGCATAGATACGATAAGTACCCATTTTGCTTTGTCGTTCACATCGCCAAAGTGCACCGCGACTTCACCAAGGCCCGGGCCAAGGTTATTTAATGTCGCCGCTACCGCAGAGAAAGCACTCAACTCGTCCATACCAGTTGCAATAAGAGCCAGCATACAAACCACAAACACTAATGCGTATGCAGAGAAGAAGCCCCAGACCGCATCTACAACACGTTGTGGTAGTGCAGAACCGCCAACCTTGATGGTATAGACAGCCCGTGGGTGAACAAGACGCTTCATTTCACGAGCACCTTGCAGAGTAAGTAGTAAGATTCGAATCACTTTCATACCACCACCCGTAGAACCTGCACATCCCCCTATAAAAGAAGAGAACAAAAGCAGTACGGGTAAGAACAATGGCCACTCTGAGAAACCCGTCGTTGTAAAACCCGCGGTCGTAGAGATAGACACGGTTTGGAACAAGGCTTGGTCGAAAGCATCGTAGTACGAATCATAAGAGTGATGATTGAGCAGTAATAAGAAACAAACCAAGAACAGTACTGCCTGAATAAAGATAAAGGCGCGGAACTCAGGATCTTTCCAATAATACTTAGGATGCACACCACCTGAAGCAAATGCAGCAAAGTGAAGCGAATAGTTACATGCGGATATAAGAAGGAACACAACTGTAATCATGTTGATCGCAGGGCTATTGAAATACCCCATGCTCGCATCGTGAGTCGAGAAGCCACCAATCGCAATAGTAGAGAAGCTATGACTGATGGCATCAAAGAAGCTCATCCCAGCAAGCCAAAACGCCACTGCACAAGCAATGGTTAAGCTCAGGTAGATGTACCAAAGCGCTTTTGCCGTTTCAGCAATACGCGGAGTCATCTTGCTATCTTTTACTGGACCCGGGATTTCAGCACGATATAACTGCATACCACCGATACCCAGAACAGGGAGGATAGCTACCGCTAATACGATGATACCCATACCACCAAACCATTGTAGGAACTGACGATAAAAAAGAATCGCCTTAGGCAGATCATCGAGGCCGACAATTACGGTCGCACCTGTCGTAGTTAATGCAGAGAAGGATTCGAAGAAAGCATCGGTTACCGACACATTGGGGTTATCGGCGATCAAAAACGGCAGCGCACCCGCACTACCGATTACCGTCCAAAACAGAACAACAATCAAAAAGCCATCACGCGCTTTCAATTCATGCTTATAACGTCGGTTTGGAAACCAGCAAGTTGCTCCACAGAATAAGAGAACGAAGAAGGTCGTCACAAATGGCACACCCGCACCATCTCGATAGATCAGAGCGACGAGCGCAGGTGCGAGCATTGATACACTAAAAAGTGCTAATAATAATCCGACGATTCGAATAATTGAGCGAAATTGCATGAGCTATTGAACGAAGCGAAATGCTTCACACTTCCTAGTTGTCTTTGACTTTCGTTACCAGTGCCTTAGCACCGCTTTTATTGATCATGGTTTGGGTAAACGAATCTACCTGAAGGAGCTCTATTTCAATAATAAGCTCAACTTGAACACCATAATCCGCTTGGACTTCAACAGCCTGATGCTGAGCCATGATGGATTGTGCAATCGGCACAAAGCCATAGTCTAACTCTAGCCGTAATTTTGTGGTTATTTTTTTCTCGATAGTTTGAAGCAGCTTGAGAGCTTGTTGTACTCCACCACCATAAGCCTTAACTAAACCACCAGTACCGAGCTTGATTCCGCCTGAATAGCGAGTGACTACAGCCGTTAACTCGCCAACACCTGAACCAGACAGTTGCGCCAAGATAGGCTTTCCAGCAGTACCCGAGGGTTCGCCATCATCACTAAAGCCCCACTTCATCGAGTCTTCAGGTCGCCCTGCAGCAAAGCCCCAACAGTTATGTCGCGCTGAAGAATGCTCTTTTTTTACCTGTTCAACGAACTGCTTAGCAGCTTCTACACTTGGAGTATGAGCAAGATGAGTAATAAAAACGCTCTTTTTTATCTCTTCTTCAAATAAAGCCGACGCTGACGGTATTAAATAGGGCTGTTCATTCATATCGTTAACTTAATTATTAAGAGCGGCGAAGTGTATCACGCGTGAATAATAAGGGTTAGAGGATCTGTGCTGTCGCACAATGTTAAACAATTGTTTAAAAAATGTATTGAAATTAATCAAGCAGAGGTACAGACTAGAATAACTGGTCTTACCAGGTGCTCTACAATAATAGAAAGATAACAAGATTCTCTCAAACAATCGTGGATTGTATGTCATGGAGATAGACAATGATTTACCAAGCTAACACCCTACAGGTAAAGGAATTACAAGATGGTATTGCGGAATTAAGCTTCTGTGCACCGGCATCTGTAAACAAACTCGACCTTGCAACTTTAGAATCACTAGATAAAGCGTTAGATGCTCTTAATGCTCACGCAGGATTACGTGGTTTAATCTTAACTTCAAACAAAGACGCGTTCATTGTGGGCGCAGACATCACTGAATTTCTTGGCCTATTTGCTAAGCCAGAAGCAGAACTTGATGAATGGTTAAGATTCGCTAATTCAATCTTCAGCAAGCTCGAAGACCTTCCTGTCCCAACTCTTTCAATGATGCGTGGCCATGCCCTTGGCGGCGGCTGTGAATGTGTACTCGCTACCGATTTCCGTATCGGTGACAAGACCACCAGCATAGGTCTACCAGAAACCAAACTTGGCATCATGCCTGGTTTTGGTGGTTGTGTGCGCCTACCTCGTGTTATCGGTGCTGACAGCGCGATGGAAATTATCACTCAAGGCAAAGCATGCCGTGCAGATGAAGCGCTTAAAGTTGGCTTGTTAGATGCGATTGTTGAAACAGACCAACTACTAGAATCAGCGATCAACACTGTTTCTTTGGCAGCCAATGAGAAACTTGATTGGCAGCTACGTCGCAAACAAAAAACATCAGCGCTTTCACTAAGCAAACTCGAAGCGATGATGAGCTTTACCATGGCGAAAGGCTTAGTTGCTCAAAAAGCAGGTCCTCACTACCCAGCTCCGATTACTTCTGTGATTGCAATTGAAGAAGCAGCGTGCAGCGATCGTGATGCGGCGTTAGACATCGAACGCAAACACTTCGTTAAGCTAGCAAAATCTGAAGAAGCAAAAGCACTTGTCGGTTTATTCTTGAATGATCAATACATTAAAGGCTTAGCAAAACAAGCTGGTAAGTCTGCGAATAAAGCAACTGAACGCGCAGCAGTACTTGGCGCTGGCATCATGGGCGGCGGTATTGCTTACCAGTCAGCATTGAAAGGCGTGCCAGTGATGATGAAAGACATCGCACAAGCGTCTCTTGATCTTGGTATGAACGAAGCTTCTAAGCTGTTGAATAAACGCTTATCACGCGGTCGCCTAGATGGGTTCAAGATGGCAGGTATTCTGTCTTCTATTACTCCAAGTCTACATTATGCAGGTGTTGAGCAATCGGATGTGATTGTGGAAGCGGTTGTAGAAAACCCTAAAGTAAAAGCGGCAGTTTTGAGCGAAGTGGAAGGTTTGGTTGGTGAAGACACGGTTCTTACATCAAACACCTCAACGATTCCAATCAACCTGTTAGCGAAATCTTTAAAGCGCCCTGAAAACTTCTGTGGCATGCACTTCTTTAACCCAGTACACCGCATGCCTTTGGTTGAGATCATCCGTGGCGAGCATACTTCAGAAGAAACCATTAATCGCGTAGTCGCTTACGCAGCGAAAATGGGCAAATCCCCTATCGTTGTTAATGACTGCCCTGGCTTCTTCGTAAACCGTGTACTTTTCCCTTACTTTGGCGGTTTCAGCATGTTGCTACGCGACGGTGCTGACTTCACTAAGATCGATAAAGTCATGGAGCGCAAGTTCGGTTGGCCAATGGGCCCTGCGTACCTATTAGATGTTGTTGGTTTAGACACAGCACACCATGCCCAAGCAGTAATGGCGCAAGGTTTCCCTGAGCGTATGGGTAAAGAAGAGCGTGATGCGATTGACGCGCTTTATGTCGCTGAAAAATACGGCCAGAAGAACGGCAGCGGTTTCTACACGTACAGCGTAGACAAACGTGGTCGTCCTAAGAAGACCTTCTCTGAAGACATTCTTCCTATCTTGGCTGACGTATGCCAACAGCCACAAGACTTTGATGACCAGACCATTATCCAACGTGTGATGATTCCTATGATCAACGAAGTGGTGCTTTGTTTAGAAGAAGGCATCATCGCGACACCGCAAGAAGCGGATATGGCACTGGTTTACGGTTTAGGCTTCCCTCCATTCAGAGGCGGCGTATTCCGCTACTTAGACAGTGTGGGTATTGGTAACTTCGTTGAAATGGCGAAGAGCTACCAAGACTTAGGTGCAATGTACCAAGTTCCTCAACTATTGCTTGATATGGCAGCGAAGGGCGAAAGCTTTTACGACGGTCAACAAGCCAGTTCTCTGTAACCCACATTTGGAAAAGGAATAGCAAAATGAAAAATGTAGTTGTTGTTGATTGCCTTCGTACCCCAATGGGACGTTCCAAAGGTGGAGCTTTCCGTCACACTCGTGCTGAAGATCTATCTGCACATTTGATGAAAGGCATTTTAGAGCGCAACCCAGAAGTAAACCCTGTCGAGATTGAAGACATTTACTGGGGTTGTGTACAACAAACGCTAGAGCAAGGCTTCAACGTTGCACGTAACGCTGCTTTGCTTGCTGGTCTACCGATTAAGATTGGTGCTGTAACAGTCAACCGTTTATGTGGTTCATCTATGCAAGCTTTGCATGATGCAACTCGCTCTATCATGGTTGGTGATGCTGAAATCTGCCTGATTGGTGGTGTGGAGCACATGGGCCACGTACCAATGAACCATGGTGTTGATTTTCACCCAGGCATGTCAAAACACGTAGCAAAAGCGGCCGGCATGATGGGGCTAACCGCTGAGATGTTAGGCAAAATGCACGGTATTAGCCGTGAAGACCAAGATGCATTCGCAGCACGCTCACATGCTCGCGCTCAAGCAGCTACGGTTGAAGGTCGTTTCAAAAATGAAATCCTGCCAACCGAAGCTCACGCTGCAGACGGTTCTCTGTTCACTCTGGATTACGACGAAGTCATTCGCCCAGAGACAACAGTTGAAGGCTTATCCCAGCTGCGTCCGGTATTTGACCCAGCAAACGGCACAGTAACAGCAGGTACTTCATCAGCTCTGTCTGATGGTGCTTCTGCAATGCTTATCATGAGCGAAGAGAAAGCTAACGCACTTGGCCTTAAGATTCGCGCTCGCGTGAAGTCTATGGCTATCGCTGGCTGCGATCCTTCAATCATGGGTTACGGCCCAGTACCAGCAACCCAAAAAGCACTTAAACGTGCAGGACTAACCATTGAAGACATGGGTGTGATTGAGTTAAACGAAGCGTTTGCTGCTCAATCTCTACCTTGTGCTAAAGACTTAGGTCTACTGGATGTTGTTGACGAGAAAGTAAACCTTAACGGCGGTGCGATTGCTCTGGGTCACCCACTAGGCTGTTCTGGTTCTCGTATCTCGACGACGCTAATCAACCTGATGGAAGCACAAGACGTGAAATACGGCTTGGCGACTATGTGTATTGGTTTAGGCCAAGGTATTGCAACGGTATTTGAACGCCCATAGCGTTTACTGACTGTAATATTTGAAGGGTAATCTTTTGTGCAGCTATATTTATATAGCTGCACTTTTTATTGCTTGGCATCCAACAATGCATCGATTGTGTTCAGCGAACTCAACGAGAGAAAAACCAACCCTGACATCTATGCACAAAACGCATATATTCAATGTTGATGTTTCATTATTTTTTCTCGGATGATTCAACTAAAGTTACTTCAGTTTCCTAATATTCCTCCACGGAGCAGATCATGTTTAAAGCACTTGTACTAAACCAAGAAGACAAAAAAACTATCGCGTCAGTTTCTCAAATTGAAGAATCTCAATTACCAGAAGGTAACGTGAAGATTGATGTTAGCTACTCTTCTTTGAACTACAAAGATGGTTTGGCGATTACAGGTAAAGGGCGCATTGTTCGCAACTTCCCTATGGTTCCTGGTATCGACCTTTCTGGTGTGGTTTCACAATCTGATGACCCTCGCTACAAAGCAGGCGACGAAGTGGTTCTAACTGGTTGGGGTGTTGGTGAAGGTCACTGGGGCGGCATGGCTGAGAAAGCAAGCCTAAACGGTGACTGGTTAGTGCCGATGCCTAAAGGTCTAGACGCTAAGAAAGTAATGGCGATTGGTACAGCAGGCTTCACAGCAATGCTTTGTGTTCAAGCTATTGTCGATGCTGGCATCAAGCCTGAAGACGGTGAAATCCTAGTTACCGGCGCAAGTGGCGGTGTAGGTAGCGTATCTATCACTCTACTAAACCAACTGGGCTACAAAGTGGCAGCAGTGACTGGCCGTGCTTCTGTAAACGGTGAACTACTTAAATCACTAGGCGCGACACGTATTGTAGAGCGTGCTGAACTAGAAGAACCAGCTAAGCCACTAGAAAAACAACTGTGGGCTGGCGCTATCGATACGGTAGGCAGCAAAGTGCTTGCGAAAGTATTGGCGCAAATTGATTACAACGGTGCGGTTGCGATGTGTGGTCTAGCAGGCGGTTTTGACTTACCAACCACGGTAATGCCATTCATTCTGCGTAACGTTCGCCTACAAGGTGTTGATTCTGTAATGTGCCCTCGTGAAAAACGTATTAAAGCGTGGGAACAACTGGCTGAGCTACTACCAGAATCTTTCTACGCTCAAGCAACCAAAGAAGTGTCTTTAGACGGTGCAATTCAAGCAGCAGAAGACATCACTAACGGTCAAATCACTGGTCGCGTAGTCATTAAACTATAGGCTCTCAAACATAAAGTTATCAAACCTTAAGCAACAGCTTTAGGCTTGGATAACCCAAAACAACAAAGGGCTGATTTTTATCAGCCCTTTTGCGTTTTTGTCATTCGGGTCAAGTGAACTCAGACTCAGATCCGGTTAACCCAAACCGACATCCGCAATCCGTTTTTGAATCAACTCACCACACTCTTCTTTTACCACTCTTCTTAACCATTGTTGTGAAGCAGAAGAATCGCAACGCGAGTGCCAGATCAGTGAGTAATCAAACGGCATAAATTCAAATGGTAATGGCTTAACAACCAAGTCATAACGCTCTGCTACCAAATAAGCCAAATCAGCAGGCACAGTAATCACCAACGGCATTCTATCGACAATCGCCAATGCCGCTTCAAGGTGATAAGCACGCAACACCATTTTACGAGGCTGTTGATTGGCTAACGCGTTGTCTAATAAAGCCTTAACACCATCACTGATCGCAATCATCGCATGTGGGAGTGAAACATAGTCTTCAAGGCTTAAAGGTTGATCGGCTAATGGATGGTTTTTAGATAACAGACACGACACACCAACCGGCCCCAAGACTTCTTGATGAAGTGGTGCAATGCTGCCACTCGGACGACAGATCGCCATATCAACGCGTTCGGTGCTGAGCTGTTTAAACAAATGCTCATGCTGCAACGGAGCAAACTCCAAAGAGATATTGGGTGCTTGTTCATAAATCTTAGGCAACGCATAAGGCAAGATGGTTTGCATCGCATAATCGGTGGTAGCGATCAGAAAACGTTCGCTGCAATAGTAAGGGTCAAAGTCACTCGGACTCAGCAATTGGCGAAAAGACTCCAAAGGCTGATCAATACGCTGACTGATCTCGAGTGCTTTCTTGGTAGGAATAAGGTGCTGACCTTGACGTGTAAACAACGGATCGTTTAGTAATTCTCTTAAACGCCCTAATACTCGACTGGTTGCGGATTGGCTTAAGTTAAGACGAAGCGCGGCCTGGCTTACGCTGCCCTCTTCAATCAATACCTTTAAAGCGACCAATAAATTAAGGTCTCTACGATAGATGTCTTCTAATTCCACGCCACTTACCTAGCTGTATACGATTGCCATTAGTCACTAAGTTGTTTATAGCATGCTTTAGATAAAAAAAATCCCGCAATTACGCGGGGAAGCCCAAGAAAATTGGGGGATAGTGTCGGAATGTTGTCGTATCGGAATTCGCTTGCTGTATTCGGGTTAGTGCTCTTGCTCTTCGGCTATGCCTTGCCAACGGCGCATCTCTACCCAAATACCAATAATCGTTGCTACTATGCCAAAAATAGGCATCAGTGAGGTCTCTGTCGATGAGCGTAGTACTAACGCACAAAAAGAAATAAAACAGAGAACCGAATAAATTGTTAATCTATCTAATCCTGTCAACATCGCCACTCCTTAGCTAGTTGCCTTTGCTTCAAGTTGTTATCAACTTGTTAACTAAGTTATAGGAAATGATTCTGTTTGCCAAGCACTTATTGCATATTTTTTCTGCAGACGTATTATTCACTCGTTAGATAGATATAGAGATACAAACCATGACATTCAAACCTGAACTGGCAACCCATACTTTAGAAGCTGAAGGCCTGCGTTGCCCGGAACCAGTAATGATGGTCAGGAAGACAATTAGAAACATGCAGGATGGCGATGTGTTACTGGTAAAAGCTGACGATCCTTCGACAACTCGAGATATTCCGAGCTTTTGTCGATTCATGGATCACCAGTTGGTAGGCCAAGCAACAGAAACGTTGCCTTACCAGTATTTGATCAGAAAGGGATTGGAGGCGTAACGCCCCACCGACTATCAAGTATCAAAAAAGCCGCTCGTACCTTATGTTCTTAAACAGAACTCAGAGTACGAGCGGCTTTTTGTTTATTCGCTTCTAGATTTGTTTTGCAGATGCTCCAGCTGATGCTGAATTTCTCGGATATCTTTGCGCATCGGAATAATATGCGCGACCCGAATCCAAGCCTCTACCGCAAGTGCAGTCATGATGATGGCACCCGCGACCATTGGCAGCCACATGTCCGTCAACACCATGCCTAACAGTGTAAGTGCAAGACCAAAAGTAAATAGATAACTTTGGCTTTGTGGAGTAATACCCATATAACGCGTCAACATAATCATGCCCTCGTGTTCTTAACTCACAAGATTAAAATATCATGACAAGTATGACAGTTATATGTCCATTCGCTCGATAAACCCCACAATACTGTAAGAGTATGACCTACAACACATTACTCTACTGATTGAGTATAATAAGACTCAATACCACCTGTTAATAGAAAGCAGCAGCGATAGCTAAACCCACGAATAGCAAGGCTGTGATCTTACGAATCAGATCAAGAGGCATCTTATCAGCAGACAGCTTACCGATGATCACCACAGGCACATTTGCCAGCAACATACCAATGGTTGTACCCAGAATCACCCACGCTAATGCATCCGCATATTGAGCCCCTAGGATAGAGGTCGCAATTTGGGTTTTATCGCCGATCTCAGCAATGAAGAAGGCGATGAAACTGGCGACAAACGGGCCTCGGTTTGATATCTGCTCATCGTCATCCAACTTATCCGGAATCAGAATCCAGCCCGCCATAGCGATGAAACTAACCACCAGCACCCACTTTAATACTTCAGGTGAAAGATAGTCGGCGACCACAACCCCGAGCCATGCAGCAAGGGCATGATTGGCAATGGTGGCAAAGAAGATAGCCGCAATGATAGGTATCGGTTTTCGATATCGACTGGCTAATAAAAGGGATAGCAACTGGGTCTTATCACCGATCTCGGCTAAGGCGACAGTTGTAATTGAAATTGCTAAAACGCTCACGACATGCTCATTTGGGATGGAGATTATTATATTTAACCAAAGACAAACCTCGCGCCCCATCCCGGTTCACGATGCTTGTCTAAGGTCTTGCTAAGCGCCACCAAGGTGGTGGTTGCCTCGAACGCCATGATGATTTTGCATCAATTATGTTGACGAACGAACTCATTCAATAGGATATGAATAAGTAAGCTACTCCCCAAAGACCGCGAGATTTTAATCACCCACGCTTTCAAACACAAGTGTCAAACTTATCAAAATATCCACTTGTGCCGAAAAACAAACATTAAAGGCAAAAAAATCCACTAAACGACATTTTAGACCACTAATTAAACAAGATTACCCCTACTCGCTTTACGAATATCTCGGTATACTCAGAGGTTATTTTTCTCATTCATTTAAAAGAATCGCGCGAACCTGACTATGCAAAAATACGATATCAAAACCTTCCAGGGAATGATCCTCGCGCTGCAGGATTACTGGGCTCAAAACGGTTGTACCATTGTTCAACCTCTAGATATGGAAGTAGGTGCAGGCACCTCTCACCCAATGACATGTCTACGAGCACTTGGCCCAGAGCCAATGTCTACAGCTTACGTTCAACCTTCTCGTCGTCCGACCGATGGCCGTTACGGTGAAAACCCGAACCGTCTGCAGCACTACTACCAATTCCAAGTAGCGCTAAAACCATCGCCAGACAATATCCAAGAGTTGTACCTAGGCTCCCTAGAGGTTCTTGGTGTTGACCCACTTGTTCACGACATTCGCTTCGTTGAAGATAACTGGGAAAACCCAACACTAGGCGCATGGGGCCTTGGTTGGGAAGTATGGCTAAACGGCATGGAAGTAACTCAGTTTACTTACTTCCAACAGGTTGGCGGCCTTGAGTGTAAGCCAGTAACTGGCGAGATCACTTACGGTATCGAGCGTCTAGCAATGTACATCCAGGAAGTAGATTCTGTTTACGACCTAGTATGGAACGTAGCACCAGACGGTTCTAACGTGACTTACGGTGACATCTTCCACCAAAACGAAGTTGAGCAATCGACGTACAACTTCGAGCACGCAGACGTAGATTTCCTATTCACTTTCTTCGACCAGTGCGAGAAAGAGTGTAAAGAGCTACTTGAGCTTGAGAAGCCACTGCCGCTTCCAGCTTACGAGCGCATTCTAAAAGCAGGTCACGCATTCAACATCCTTGATGCGCGCAAAGCTATCTCTGTAACAGAGCGTCAACGTTACATCCTTCGTATCCGCAACCTGACTAAATCAGTTGCTGAAGCGTACTACGCGTCACGTGAAGCGCTTGGCTTCCCAATGTGTAAGAAGGAAGGTAAATAATCATGGCGAAGAATTTTCTAATTGAACTGGGTACGGAAGAGCTTCCACCAACAGCACTTCGTTCTCTAGCAGAAGCGTTTGCTTCTAACTTTGAAGCAGGTCTTAAAACGGCTGAGCTTTCTCACGAAGGCATCAAGTGGTACGCAGCACCTCGTCGTCTAGCACTTAAAGTAACTGCACTGGCTGAAGGCCAAGCAGACAAAGTGGTTGAGAAACGTGGCCCTGCTGTTTCTGTGGCATTCGATGCTGAAGGCAACGCGACCAAAGCGGCACAAGGTTGGGCTCGTGGTAACGGTATTACTGTTGAGCAAGCTGACCGTCTGAAAACAGACAAAGGCGAGTGGCTTCTTTTCAAACAAGAAGTAGCTGGCAAACCAGTTCAAGAATTGGTGATGGACATTGCTGCGAAAGCACTGGCTGGCCTACCAATTCCTAAAGCAATGCGCTGGGGTAACTCAGACATTCAATTTATCCGTCCAGTAAAAACACTGACAGTACTACTAGGTGATGAGCTTGTTGAAGGCGAAATCCTAGGCGTAGCATCTGCTCGTACTATCCGTGGCCACCGTTTCATGGGCGAACAAGAGTTCACAATCGACTCTGCTGACCAATACCCTGCGATCCTAGAAGAGCGCGGTAAAGTAATGGCAGATTACGAAGCGCGTAAAGCGATCATCCTTGCTGATTCGCAAAAAGCGGCAGCTGCGGTTGGCGGTACAGCTGACCTAGAAGATGACCTTGTTGAAGAAGTAACGTCTCTGGTTGAATGGCCAGTAGTACTGACAGCGAAGTTTGAAGAAGAATTCCTAAAAGTCCCTTCTGAAGCTTTGGTTTACACCATGAAGGGTGACCAAAAGTACTTCCCTGTTTACGATGACAACAAGAAGCTACTACCGAACTTCATCTTCGTATCGAACATCGAGTCTAAAGAGCCTCGTCACGTTATCGAAGGTAACGAGAAAGTGGTACGCCCACGTCTTGCTGATGCTGAATTCTTCTTCAACACAGACCGTAAGCGCCCGCTTATCGACCGTCTTGCTGAACTAGACCAGGCTATCTTCCAGAAGCAATTGGGTACTATCAAAGACAAAACAGACCGCATCACAGAGCTTGCAGGCTACATTGCTGAGCAAATCGATGCTGACGTTGAAAAGTCTAAGCGTGCTGGCCTACTGGCTAAGTGTGACCTAATGACCTCTATGGTATTCGAATTTACGGATACTCAAGGTGTGATGGGCATGCACTACGCGACTCACGACGGTGAAGACGAGCAAGTTGCACTGGCACTTTACGAGCAATACATGCCTCGTTTCGCGGGTGACGATCTACCAAGCACTGGTATCTCTTCAGCAGTAGCAATGGCAGACAAGCTAGACACTATCGTAGGTATCTTCGGTATTGGCCAAGCACCAAAAGGTTCTGACCCATTTGCACTTCGTCGTGCGTCTCTAGGTGTGCTACGTATCATCGTTGAAAACGGCTACAACCTAGACCTAACCGATCTGATCGGCAAAGCGAAAGAGCTACTAGGCGACAAGCTGACTAACAAAAACGTAGAAGCTGACGTTATCGACTTCATGCTAGGTCGTTTCCGCGCATGGTACCAAGATGCTGGTTTCAGCGTTGATATCATCCAAGCGGTACTAGCACGTCGTCCAACTAAGCCTGCTGACTTTGACCAACGTGTTAAAGCGGTTTCTCACTTCCGTGAACTGGAAGCAGCAGAAGCACTAGCAGCAGCGAACAAGCGTGTAGGTAATATCCTTGCGAAATTCGATGGCGAGCTACCAGCTGAAATCGACCTAACGCTTCTTCAAGAAGACGCAGAGAAAGCACTGGCTGAAAACGTTGAAGTAATGACGGAAGCACTAGAACCAGCATTCGCAACAGGTAACTACCAAGAAGCCCTAAGCAAGCTTGCTGATCTACGTGAACCAGTTGATGCATTCTTCGATAACGTAATGGTTATGGCTGATGACGAAGCGCTTAAGAAGAACCGTCTAACGCTACTGAACAACCTACGTAACCTGTTCCTACAGATTGCTGACATCTCTCTACTGCAAAAATAAGCACAAGTGAGACAATTACTCTAAGTCATACTCTGAGTAATTAACGGTAAACACCCAAAGGGAAGCGAAAGCTTCCCTTTTTGTTTTTGTGAACCAAGCATTTGTTTGTAGAGGTATTATTGATTAACTGAATGAAACAGCACTCAGACTGTAGAGGGCATTGTTTGCTATAAATAACCTGTTTATTCAGGGGAAGGGAACAATGAAAAAAACAGTACTCGCGCTTTCAATGCTCGCACTCAGCGCATGCAGCCAAACCAGTGACAATATCCTATTACTGACAATTGATAACGACACTGTCGTATTTGAATCATCAGGTAAAGGTACCGTAATTGCAGAACAGGAACTCGCCAAAGGTAGCTATACCTTCTCTATCAGCGATACTCAAAATACCTGTGGTACTAACTATGCTTTGGCTGAAGAAAGTCGCATCAAATTCAATAAACCCCTTCGCCTAGACGACTGCGCCGAGAATTCTGAAATAGATATAAAGGTCTTTCGTGCTAACACCTACCAGTTTACGCTCAACCCTCAGACCAATGAACTCACGGTTCAGATAAAGCCGAAGCAGCAACAAGTTCAAAGCTTTGCCTGTCCTGTACCCAGTGACCAACCAACCACCATCGATGTTACTCAAACCTTTGATGATGGCACCTTGGTAAGAGACGCTCTTTCAGGCAAACAAGTCACAGTTACCAATGGCAGCGTCACCATGCAGCCAGCAGAAAACAGCCAAGGTGTTCTGCTACTAGAGAAAGTAGAACCAGAAACCAAGGCCGATTTTAGTTGGGACAACGCCACTGTTTACTTCGTCATGACCGACCGTTTCCATAATGGTAATCCTGATAACGACAACAGCTATGGTCGCAGCCAAGATGGACAAGATGAAATCGGCACCTTCCACGGTGGTGACTTGGCAGGCTTAACCGAAAAACTCGACTATATAGAATCGCTCGGTGCCAATGCTATCTGGATTACCTCTCCGTTAGAACAGATCCACGGTTGGGTTGGCGGTGGTGATCGCGGTGATTTCAAGCATTATGGCTACCACGGCTACTACCATCAAGATTGGACCAAGCTCGATGACAACATGGGCACCGAAGACGAGCTAAAAACCTTCATCGATACCGCGCATAGCAAAGGCATTCGTGTTGTTTGGGATGTGGTAATGAACCACACCGGCTATGCGACGCTTGCCGACATGCAAGAGTTTGATTTTGGTAAGCTCAACCTAACTGACGAAGAAGCCAAACAAACACTTGGCGAAAACTGGACAGATTGGCAACCTGCCAAAGGTCAGAACTGGCACTACTTCAACAACTACATCTCTTACAGCGACAAAGAAGCGTGGGAAAAGTGGTGGGGCAAAGCTTGGCTACGCAGCGATATCGGCGCCTATGACTCTCCGGGCTACAATAACCTCACCATGTCTTTGGCGCATCTGCCCGATTTCAAAACAGAGTCGACAGAGACAATCGGGCTGCCTAATTTCTATCGCAATAAGTCCACCAGCGCGACCGATGAACTCAAAACACCTCGTAACCATTTAATCACTTGGTTATCGGATTGGGTGCGCGAATATGGTGTCGATGGTTTCAGGGTCGATACCGCTAAACACGTTGAACTCGAAGCATGGGCAGAACTGAAAGAGAGCACCAACCAGGCACTTGCCGAGTGGAAACAGAACAACCCAGACAAGGCCTTGGATGACTTACCCTTCTGGATGACTGGCGAAGTATGGGCACACAGCGTGGTCAAATCAGATTACTTCGCTAACGGATTTGATTCGATCATCAACTTTGAATTCCAGAGTGATATCGCACCAAAGGCGCTCAAGTGCCTATCCGATCTTGATGCTGATTACCTTCGATACGCAGAGAAGATCAACAACGACAGCGAGTTCAACGTACTGAGTTACCTTTCGTCTCACGACACCTCGCTATTCTGGACACAACATGGCAGTGACTTTGCAAAACAAACCAAAGCTGCAAACGCGTTGATGCTGGCTCCCGGTGCGGTACAGATCTATTACGGCGATGAAATCGCCCGAGACTTTGGCCCAACGGGTTCTGATCCAATGCAAGGCACACGCTCAGATATGCCTTGGGATCAAATCACTGGCGAACGTGCAGAGCTGCTAGAACACTGGCAAGCGCTTGGCCAATTCCGCCAACGCCACCCAGCCGTTGCTCAGGGTAAGCACATCATCCGTAACAGCAAGGGCTACTATGCGTTCGAACGCCAATACCAAGATGACAAGGTATTAGTCGTTTATACCGGTTCGAACTAAACCTTCATTAACATAAACACCAGAAACTAAAGGGGAAGCTTAGGCTTCTCCTTTTTTTATCGCTAAAGGTACGTTCAATAAACAAGCTGTCACTCATTAACCAAACTTTATAGAAGTTTTTTACGTGTTAGAGCATTTGGCGCTATGCGTCGCAAAAACATTGCGGTATGTTCAAGGAATACACTGATGGCAGACATAAGGTCTGCCTTAATGACACGTAACAAGCAATCACAATGAATTAGGTAAAATTAGTAATGCAGTTCTCTAAGTTTGGCGAAAAGTTTAATCGATACTCTGGAATCACTCGTTTAATGGATGATTTGAATGATGGCCTGCGCACTCCTGGCGCTATCATGCTCGGTGGTGGCAACCCAGCCGCTATCCCTGCCATGCTCGATTACTTTAACCAAGCCAGTGCCGACATGCTCGCCAGTGGAGAACTCATCGCCGCCCTCGCCAACTACGATGGTCCGCAGGGTAAAGACAGCTTCATCAAATCGTTAGCGGCAATGCTGAAAGAGACCTACGGTTGGGACATCAGCGAGAAGAACATCAGCCTGACTAATGGCAGTCAAAGTGGCTTCTTCTACCTATTCAACCTGCTAGCAGGCCAACATCCTGACGGCTCACATAAGAAAATCCTACTGCCGATCGCACCGGAATACATCGGCTACGGCGACGCGGGTATTGATGACGATATTTTTATCTCTTACCACCCAGAGATCGAACTGCTAGAAAACCGTCAGTTTAAATACCACGTTGATTTTGAACAACTAAAGGTTGATGACTCAGTCGCGGCTATCTGTGCATCTCGTCCAACCAACCCAACGGGTAACGTACTGACCGACGAAGAAGTGCGTAAACTGGATAAACTGGCGCGTGAAAACAACATCCCACTGCTGATCGACAATGCTTACGGCCTGCCGTTTCCTAACATCATCTTTGAAGATGTCGAACCGCTCTGGAATGAAAATACGATTCTGTGCATGAGCCTTTCTAAGCTTGGTTTGCCGGGTGTGCGTTGCGGTATCGTAATTGCGAGTGAAGAAGTAACACAAGCATTGACCAACATGAATGGCATCATTAGCTTAGCGCCAAACAGTGTTGGCCCTGCAATTGCCAATCACATGATTGAAAAAGGCGATTTACTGCGCTTAAGTAGCGAGGTAATCAAACCTTTCTATAAAGATAAGTCACTACGTGCAGTTGAACTGTTACAAGACGCTATCGACGACCCTCGCTTCCGTATTCACAAGCCTGAAGGCGCTATCTTCTTATGGCTATGGTTTGATGAGCTGCCGATCACCACAATGGAACTGTACGACCGCCTTAAAGCTCGCGGCGTATTGATTGTTCCGGGTGAATACTTCTTTATCGGCCAAGAAGACGAGTGGGATCATGCTCACCAGTGCTTACGCATGAACTACGTACAAGATGATGAGGCGATGCAGAAAGGCATTGCTATCATTGCTGAAGAAGTGAAAAAGGCTTACAGCGAAAGTAAATAGAGATTCCCTACTCGGTCGTTCCTCCCTCTATGGAATGACGGTGATAGGACAAACAAAAAAGAGCACCTCATGAGGTGCTCTTTCACTTCTACTTTCCGATAATTTTTGTCACTTGAATACCCTAAATAATTGGGGGTTCAGCTAGGCGACCATTCGTTTCACAAAACACAAGCAATTCAGCCCTATGAGCATAGGGAACCTATGTGATTTGGGCGGCCGGCGATCCGGGGAATTTACGACGTCAACAACGCTGTAGCTTCAAATATGACGGGTATTAGCCTTCTAGTAGACTATTACCATTGATAGCAATCTTACGTGGTTGCATCGCTTCTGGGATTTCGCGTTCGAGGTCGATGTGAAGAAGACCATTTTCCATGCTTGCACCTACCACTTTTACGTAGTCAGCCAGTTGGAATTTACGCTCGAAATCGCGCTCTGCGATACCTTGGTATACGAAGGTTTTCTCTGCTTCTGCTTTACGCTCACCTTTCACAATTAGCATGTTCTCTTTCTGAGTCAGATCTAATTGGTCATCAGCAAAACCAGCGACTGCCATAGTAATACGGTAGTTGTTCTCGTCTTTTTGCTCGATGTTGTATGGAGGGTAACCGCCAGAAGAGTTCTTCGATGTATTCGCTTCCATCATGTTGAATAGACGATCGAAGCCGATTGCGTTGCGGTAAAGTGGAGTGAAATCTACAGTTCTCATAATGCTATCCTTTTAGTAAGCAATAGTCTTAGCTGCGAATTTTACTTGGATCTAACCTGTGTGTGACCCAGTAAACAGCTAAGAGATTCAATTCGCATTCCTCGGGTTTCACCTCTATTGGCGACAACGCTGGGACATGGCAATGAATCAATTTTTAAGTTGTGTGCTGCCAAAGTTATCCTCTATTGAGCGATACTTCGTTAGCGGTAATGAAGGTTCTGTTTCTTCTCTTGTAGAGCAAGACAGTCATCCTCTTCACAAATAGATATATGGATTGAGCAAAATAGTTTCAAGGGGTTATTTTCAATTATTTTTGCAACTCAATATTTTTCAATATCTTACAAATATAAAAAAGCACTATCCAAAGGATAGTGCTTTTTTATGATTTTAGTTTTTTGAGACGAAGCTATTTGGCTTTAGTTCAAGGAAGAGGCGCGGAGCATACGAATGTATGTGAGCACCTCTGACACAGAAATTAAGCCAAAGAGCGAAGTATCAAAGAGACTAAACGTCTAGGTTTGCTACTTTCAGTGCATTCTCTTCGATGAAGTTACGACGAGGTTCAACTTGGTCACCCATTAGCGTCGTAAACAACAAATCAGCACCAACAGCGTCTTCAATTGTTACTTGCATCATACGGCGAGTTTCAGGATCCATCGTGGTTTCCCAAAGTTGATCAGGGTTCATCTCACCTAGACCTTTGTATCGCTGTAGGCTTAGACCACGACGAGACTCTTTCACTAACCAGTTCAGAGCATCAACGAAGCTAGAAACTTCTTGAGTACGCTCACCACGCTTAATGTAAGCGCCTTCTTCAATCAAGCCATCAAGAGCTTCAGAAAGATCCGCTAGCTTACCAAACTCTTTAGAGTTAATAAGATCGATGCTTAGTAGGTGTTCATGAGTCACACCATGAGTACGAACCACAATCTTAGGAACGCTTAAGCCTAGCTCTTCGTGTTTTTCAACTTCAAGGCTGTATTGGCTTGCACCTACTTCTTTCGCGTTTAGCTGTTCAACAAGCTGCTTACCCCAAGCTTCAACTGCCGCGTCATCATGACACTGCTCGGCCGTTAGACGAGGAACGTAAATCAGTTCGTGAACCAATGCGCGTGGGTAACGGCGGCTCATACGATCAACAAGCTTGATGCCTGCATTGTATTGCTGAACAAGCTTCTCTAAACCTTCACCTGCAAATGCTGGCGCTTCAGGGTTTACGTGCAGTTCTGCGTTGTCTAAAGCCAAAGATACTTGATACTGGTTCATCGCATCTTCATCTTTAATGTACTGCTCTTGCTTACCTTTCTTCACTTTGTAAAGTGGCGGTTGAGCAATGTAGATGTAGCCACGTTCAATCAACTCTGGCATTTGACGGTAGAAGAACGTCAGTAGCAGGGTACGGATGTGAGAACCATCGACATCGGCATCGGTCATGATGATGATGTTGTGGTAACGCAGTTTATCTGGGTTGTATTCGTCACGACCAATACCACAACCAAGAGCGGTGATTAGCGTTGCTACTTCTTGAGAAGACAGCATTTTATCGAAACGTGCTTTCTCTACGTTAAGGATTTTACCTTTCAGCGGTAGGATTGCTTGGTTCTTACGGTTACGCCCCTGCTTAGCTGAACCGCCAGCAGAGTCTCCTTCCACAATATATAGTTCAGACAGTGCAGGATCTTTTTCCTGACAGTCAGCAAGCTTACCAGGAAGACCCGCTAAATCTAATGCGCCTTTACGACGAGTCATTTCACGAGCTTTACGCGCTGCATCACGAGCACGTGCTGCATCAATAATTTTAGAACAAACTGTTTTCGCTTCACCTGGGTTCTCAATAAGGAACTCAGACAACTTCTCACCCATTGTAGATTCAACGGCAGACTTCACTTCTGAAGAAACCAGCTTATCTTTAGTTTGGCTTGAGAACTTAGGATCAGGCACTTTAACAGAAACAATCGCCGTCAGACCTTCACGAGCATCATCACCAGAGGTCGCAGTCTTCGCTTTCTTAGAGAAGCCTTCCTTGTCCATGAAGCTGTTCAGAGTACGCGTTAGCGCCGCACGGAAACCTGCTAAGTGAGCACCACCATCGCGTTGAGGGATGTTGTTGGTGAAACAGTAGATGTTTTCTTGGTAGCCGTCATTCCACTGCATCGCAACTTCAACGGTAATACCGTCTTCGCGCTCAGAGTTAAAGTGGAAGATTTTTTGGATGATTGGCGTTTTGTTAGTATTAAGGTGTTCAACAAACGCTTGGATACCGCCTTCGTATTCGAAGTGATCCATTTTGTCTTCTTCGCGCTCGTCAATTAGCTTAATTGATACACCTGAGTTCAAGAATGATAGCTCACGTAGACGCTTAGCTAAAATGTCGTAATGGAACTCGATGTTAGTGAAGGTTTCTTCACTCGGCCAGAAACGAATCTCTGTACCTGTTTTATCCGTGTCACCGATAACCGCTAGTGGCGCTTGAGGCTCACCGTGGCTGTAGGTTTGAGTGTGGATTTTGCCACCGCGGTGGATAGTAAGAGTAACTTGCTTAGAAAGTGCGTTAACTACTGAAACACCAACACCGTGCAGACCACCAGATACCTTGTACGAGTTATCATCGAACTTACCACCAGCGTGAAGAACCGTCATGATTACTTCGGCTGCAGATACGTTTTCTTCTGGGTGCAATTCTGTTGGAATACCACGGCCGTCATCGCTCACAGACACAGAACTATCTTCATGGATAGTTACAATGATGTCATTACAGTGACCAGCTAGCGCTTCATCAATAGAGTTATCTACCACCTCAAAAACCATGTGGTGCAGACCGGTACCATCATCCGTGTCGCCAATGTACATTCCAGGACGCTTACGTACCGCATCCAGACCCTTCAGTACTTTAATACTCGATGAATCGTAATTATCTGACATAGTTACTCTCTGACTAATTATCCTTGCTCTATTTTGCCATGTTCCACATGAAACATCCTGCTATTTTCGTCATGCATATCTGCAATCTGATCAGCGGTAATAGAGCTTACAAAAACTTGAGCCTGGGTCGCCTTTAAACACTCAGCAAGACGTGCTCGGCGTTGGCTATCTAATTCGGAAGCGAAGTCATCTATCAAATAGATGCACTGCTTACCTGTCATTTGAGTGAGGTGTTGCCCTTGTGCTACTCGTAGCGCGCACACCATCAACTTCAATTGACCTCGTGACAAGACATCTTCCACTGGAGTGCCGTTCACTTTTATCTTCAGATCCGCTTTGTTTGGCCCACTAAAGGTGTAACCAAGCTGCTGATCCCTTTCAAAATTCTTTTCTAATATATCGGCGTACGGGGTGTCTTTGTCCCAGCCACGATAGTAGTTAATCTTTATCTCAAACTCAGGAAGGAAGGTCGCACAGATTTCTTCGGCGACTTCTTTGAGCTGATCAACGTAGGTGGCACGCCACTGACTGATGCTTTCTGCTAAACGGGCCAATTCTTGGTCCCAATAGCTCAGCTCTCGATAGTGCGTTGCCGTTTTCAATAAGGCGTTTCGCTGCTTATTGAGGCGCTTTACCCTGCCCCACGCATCATAAAAGCCCGACTCACTGTGGAAGACTCCCCAATCAATGAATGCTCGGCGATGCTTAGGTCCATCGGTTAGTAAATCAAACCCTTCAGGGTGAATCAACTGCAAAGGTAAGACTTGAGCTAACTGAGCCAACTTTTGCCCAGTTTGACCGCTTATTTTAACCTCTGTCGTGCCATCGCGCTGCTTATTAATGCCAATTGGCAGCTCAAATTGATCCGAGGTCATAAAACGGCCATGTACAAACAGCTCACTACACTCGTTTTGTATGATACGACCGGTAAGTGAACTCTTGAATGAGCGACCATGTCCGAGCAGATACACAGCTTCAAGGACACTGGTTTTGCCGCTTCCGTTAGCCCCTATAAGAAAGTTAAAGCCTGATGACGGTTGAATGTCACAGGCTTCAATATTTCTAAACTGCTTAACGATTAAGCGCGATAAAGGCATAACGTCTTCATATTAATCTTCAATCACGACTCGGTAGGTCAACATAGGGCTGCTTATAAGCGAATTGGCATAACAACGTACATCGCGCTGTCATCTTGTGCGTTCTCGATAAGAGCACTCGCATTGGCGTCTGACATTGAGATGCGAACCTGTTCACAACGCAGTGTGTTCAGAACATCCAATACGTAGCTTACGTTGAAGCCAATCTCTAGCGCGTCACCGTCGAAGTTAACATCGAGTACTTCTTCTGCTTCTTCTTGCTCTGGGTTGTTCGCGGTAATGCGCATCTCGCTATCCGCAAGGTTAACGCGAACACCACGGAATTTTTCATTCGATAGAATCGCAGCACGAGAAAATGCTGAACGTAATTCATCACAGCCAGCTTCAAGTGTCTTGGTGGTATTTTGCGGCATTACGCGGCGATAATCAGGGAAACGACCATCAACCAGCTTAGAAGTGAAGACATAGTTGTTCACTTCAGCTCGCACGTTAGAGTTACCAATTTGCAGTGTTACTGGCTGTTCAGGTGCATCCAATAGCTTCACTAACTCTTGAACACCTTTACGAGGAACAATGATCTGCTTCTGAGCAAAATCCGCACCCAGTTGTGCTTGAGATACTGCCATACGGTGACCATCGGTCGCTACGCTGCGCAGGATAGAGCCTTCAATCTCAAACAACATACCGTTGAGGTAGTAACGAACATCTTGGTTCGCCATTGAGAATTGTGTTTTCTCGATAAGACCGCGAAGTTCAGCTTGTGTCACTGACACTTCAACTTCACTGCTCCAGTCTTCAATATTTGGAAAATCTGCCGCAGGTAATGTTGCTAAAGAGAAGCGGCTACGACCAGAGCGAACCTGAATACGGTCACCATCCAATACCACCGTGATCACTGAGTTATCTGGCAATCCACGGCAGATATCTAGGAATTTACGTGAAGGTACGGTAATGCTACCCGCTTCGAAATCACCTTCAAGCGTTACACGGCTGATCAGTTCAACTTCTAGATCCGTCGCTGTCATCGACAACACGTTATCTTCTACTTTAATCAGTAGGTTTCCTAGAATTGGAAGCGTTGGCCTGCCACCGAGTGCGCCAGATACTTGTTGTAATGGCTTAATCAGGTGACTACGTTCAATGGTAAATTTCATATCTTGCTCTTACGGTCTAAATGGCACTGCGTAATAGTACGTGGCCAAGATTCTGCTTATTAAGGTTAAGAATACTGTGTATTAAGAAGAAAGGGTACGAATCAAGTTCGAATAATCTTCTTTAATGTCGTGGCTCTCTTCACGCAGCTGAGCAATCTTACGACAAGCATGCAGTACCGTCGTGTGGTCACGACCACCGAATGCATCGCCAATCTCAGGCAAGCTGTGGTTTGTTAGCTCTTTCGCCAGTGCCATCGCCAATTGACGTGGACGAGCAACAGAACGAGAACGACGCTTAGACAATAGATCGGCGACTTTGATTTTGTAGTACTCGGCTACTGTCTTTTGAATGTTATCAATAGTGACCAGTTTTTCTTGCAGTGCAAGTAGGTCACGCAGTGCTTCACGCACGAAGTCGATCGTGATCGGGCGGCCAGTGAAGTTTGCATTCGCAATAACACGGTTCAATGCGCCTTCCAGTTCACGAACGTTAGAGCGTAGACGCTTGGCAATAAAGAACGCCACTTCATCCGCAAGGTGAATTTGGTGGTCTTCGGCTTTCTTCATCAAGATCGCAACACGTGTCTCAAGCTCTGGTGGCTCAATCGCTACCGTCAAACCCCAGCCGAAACGAGATTTAAGACGATCTTCTACCCCGTTGATCTCTTTTGGATAACGGTCAGACGTTAGGATGATCTGTTGATTGCCTTCAAGCAGCGCGTTAAAGGTATGGAAGAACTCTTCTTGAGAACGCTCTTTATTAGCAAAGAATTGGATGTCATCGATAAGCAATGCATCAACACTACGGTAGTAGCGCTTAAATTCTTCGATCGCGTTGTTTTGCAGAGCCTTTACCATATCCTGAACAAAACGCTCTGAGTGCATGTAAACCACTTTCGCATTCGGCTTATTATCAACAATGGCGTTACCCACCGCATGCAACAAGTGCGTTTTACCTAAACCAGTGCCGCCGTATAGGAACAACGGGTTGTAGGCTGTACCTGGGTTATCAGAAACCTGACGTGCCGCAGCCAAACCGAGTTGGTTCGACTTACCTTCAACAAAGTTATTGAACTTATGTTTTGGGTTCACGTTTGAGCGGTGATTCAAGTCAACCGCGACAGGCTCTTCATCACGCCAGATATTATGGACAGGTTTGCGAGCTTGTAATTGCGCAGGTGCTGATGACTCAGCGGCCACATCAGCTGCAGTGCGAGTCTGAGTTGGTGTCGGTGTCGCAGGCTTTGGTGCAATCACACGCTTGCTTCCCACTTCAAAATGAAGATGTGGGATATCGTTACCGCAATATTCTTGCAGCAGACGGTTAATGCTATTTAGATACTTATCACGAACCCAATCGAGTACGAAACGGTTCGGTGCAAATAGAGTTAGAGTATTGTCATTGAGTTCCGCTTGTAACGGACGAACCCACATACTGAATTCTGTAGCTGGTAACTCTTCTTGAAGCTGTTGCAAACACTGCAACCAAAGCGAAGATGACACGGTGCCCTCACTCTATTTAAAGTAATATGAAATGACCGCTAATTTTACCTGTTGATAAGTCAGATCACCAGCAATTGATCACAGATCCAGTGAATAAGATCCAAGTTATTCACAATAAATTTGTAATTTATCGGTGGATCCACACATCTTGCCCCTAATTTACTCACACAATGATCCACTTATGCCCGGATCCTTGCTAGTTATCCCCAAATCGGGAATTCAATCTGGTTATGGTTAATAACATCTGGTTATTTATTCTAGTGAGCATTTTCCCAGTAACATCCAAACCCATAAATATAAGGAGTTACCAAATGAATAACTGGATTAAGGCTGCAATTGCGGCTATCGCACTCTCTGCTGCTACTGTTCAAGCTGCGACTGAAGTTAAAGTCGGCATGTCTGGTCGCTATTTCCCGTTTACGTTCGTTAAACAAGACCAGCTACAGGGTTTTGAAGTGGATTTATGGGATGAGATCGGTAAGCGTAACGATTACAAGGTTGAATACGTAACGGCAAACTTCTCTGGTCTGTTTGGTCTTCTTGAAACGGGTCGCATCGATACCATTTCAAACCAAATTACAATGACGGATGCACGTAAAGCGAAATACCTATTCGCAGACCCATACGTAGTAGACGGCGCACAAATTACCGTTCGTAAAGGTAATGACAGCATTAAAGGCATCGAAGACCTTGATGGCAAGACGGTTGCGGTAAACCTAGGCTCAAACTTTGAACAACTGCTTCGCAGCTACGACAAAGATGGCAAGATCAATGTAAAAACCTACGATACAGGTATTGAACATGACGTGGCACTGGGTCGTGCCGATGCATTCGTAATGGATCGCCTATCAGCACTAGAGCTTATCAAGAAGACTGGTCTACCATTACAACTAGCAGGTCAGCCATTCGAAACAATTGAAAACGCTTGGCCTTTCGTCGACAACGATAACGGCAAAAAACTGCAAGCAGAAGTAAATGAAGCATTAGCAGCAATGCGCGCAGATGGTACGCTAGAAAGTATCTCTCAGAAATGGTTTGGTGCGGACATTACTCAGAAGTAATTACTCACTTTCTCCATTCAAGGCCCACTGCTTTATACAGCGGTGGGCTTTTTGCTTTTGTGCACTGATTAAAAAACCTGATACAACAGTACTTACATATAGAACAACACTGCCAATAAAAATACGAGATAGATTATGGGATTTGACTTTAATTACATGCTAGAGCTGTTGCCAATACTACTGAAGTATTTAGGCACCACGATGGAGATGGCGACCTGGGGCTTGTTCTTTGCTCTGATCCTGTCTCTGATACTGGCGAATATTCGTGTATTCAAAATCCCAGTGCTCGACCAACTGAGCCAACTGTACATTAGCTTCTTCCGAGGCACACCACTGTTGGTGCAGCTGTTCCTCCTTTATTACGGCTTACCACAAGTCTTCCCGTGGATGGTTGGGTTGGATGCCTTCAGCGCCGCTGTGATTGGCTTAACCCTGCACTTTGCCGCGTATATGGCAGAAAGTATTCGTGCCGCGATTATCGGTATTGATCGCAGCCAGATGGAAGCCAGCCTTTCGGTCGGTATGACAACCAGCCAAGCGATGCGCCGAGTGATCTTACCGCAAGCAACTCGCGTGGCACTGCCGTCGTTGATGAACTACTTCATCGATATGATCAAGTCGACTTCACTTGCCTTCACCCTAGGTGTCGCCGAAATCATGGCTAAAGCTCAGATGGAGGCTTCTTCAAGTTTCCGCTTCTTCGAGGCTTTCTTAGCAGTCGCACTGATTTACTGGGGCGTGGTGGTTATCCTCACTCGTATTCAAATTTGGGCCGAAGTGAAACTGAATAAGGCGTATGTACGATGATCAAATTACAAAATATCCACAAGCAGTTTGGTGACACCGAAGTTTTGAAAGGGATCGACCTAGAAATCAAACAAGGTGAGATAATTGTCATCATAGGTTCAAGTGGTACGGGTAAATCTACCCTACTGCGTTGTGTGAATTTTCTAGAGCAAGCCGATCAAGGCACGATTTCGATTGATGATATCAAGGTTGATACTCAGAAACACACTAAGGCAGAGGTGCTTGCACTGCGTCGTAAGACCGGTTTTGTGTTCCAAAACTATGCACTGTTCGCTCACCAAACCGCGAGACAGAATATTGCTGAAGGTTTAATTACCGTTCGTGGTTGGAAAAAACAGCAAGCCCATGAAAAAGCACAACAAATACTTGATGATATTGGCTTAGGTGACAAAGGTGATAGCTACCCAGCCGCGCTCTCTGGTGGCCAGCAACAACGGGTGGGTATTGGCCGTGCAATGGCACTACAACCCGAGCTTTTACTGTTTGATGAGCCGACTTCAGCGCTCGATCCTGAGTGGGTTGGCGAAGTGCTTAACCTAATGAAAAAACTGGCAAATCAGCATCAAACCATGCTGGTGGTTACCCATGAAATGCAGTTCGCGAGAGAGGTCGCAGACCGAGTGATCTTCATGGCTGACGGTCATATTATCGAGCAGGGATCTCCACAGGATATTTTTGGTAATCCACAGGATCCTAAATTAAAAAAATTCTTAAATAAGGTTGGGATCGACTAAGGATTCTTGTGATTTTAGTTATTCTACGTATAATCCCCCGACCGGAATTTTAGTTAACCCAATCATTGACACTTTTTGTGACAGTGATTACAATTCCGCCTCTTTGTTGAGAGGCGTCGGTTTTCCTTTCTTATATAAAGAAGAGAAAAAATGCCCACGCCGGGTTTAACAAAAACCTAAAACTACTGATCAGTAAGGTAATTACAATGAAACGCACTTTTCAACCTACAGTTCTAAAGCGTAAGCGTACTCACGGTTTCCGTGCTCGCATGGCTACTAAGAACGGTCGCGCAACAATCAATGCACGTCGTGCAAAAGGCCGTAAGCGTCTTTCTAAGTAATCTTTGATTATTTTGAATAAGCTAGCCTTCGGTCGGGAGTTACGCTTGTTAACTCCCGAACATTATCAAAATGTCTTCAAGCAAGCTCATCGAGCTGGCTCCCCTCATTTCACCATCATTGCCCGAAATAACTCTCTTTCAAATCCTCGTCTTGGATTAGCCGTTCCGAAAAAGCAGATTAAAACCGCCGTGGGTCGTAACCGATTCAAGCGTCTTACTCGTGAAAGCTTTCGTAACACTCAACACAAACTTCCTAACAAAGATTTTGTTGTAATCGCTAAGAAGAGCGCGCAAGATTTAAGCAATGAAGAAATGTTCAAGCTACTCGACAAATTATGGCTTCGCCTGTCTCGCCCTTCGCGTGGATAGCGCTAATACCCATCTATTTTTATAGATGGTTTATTAGTCCACTCATCGGCCCACGCTGCCGATTTACTCCAACCTGCTCTTTATATGCGATAGAAGCGTTGAAAGCTCACGGTTTTGTAAAAGGGTGTTGGTTATCAGGCAAACGTCTATTAAAATGCCATCCTTTGAACGAAGGGGGCTTTGACCCCGTTCCACCAGTCCAAAAACAAGACAGAGATAAATAACGATGGATTCTCAACGTAATATCCTGTTAATCGCATTGGCTTTGGTTTCTTTCCTACTGTTCCAACAATGGAACGTAGCTCAGAATCCAGCACCACAAGCGGTTGAGCAGGCACAATCTGGCAGCACCCTACCAGCGCCATCTTATGCAGATGATCTAGACCCGGCTCCTGGTCAAGTTGCTTCTTCTGCTAAAACTATCACAGTAACAACTGATGTACTGACTCTGTCAATTGATACGGTTGGTGGTGATGTCGTTAAAGCAAACCTAAACGATTACTCTGCTGAGTTCGATTCTGAAGATACGTTTGTTCTTCTTAAAAACGAACCAGGTCACCAATTTATCGCACAAAGCGGTCTAGTGGGTCCTCAAGGTATCGATTTAAGCAGCACAAACCGCCCAAGCTACACAGTTTCAGCAGACAGCTTCACGCTTGCTGATGGTCAGGATGAACTACGCATCCCGATGACTTACCAAGCGAACGGCCTTGATTACACGAAAACATTCATCCTTAAGCGTGGCAGCTACGCAATGGATGTTGAATACGATGTAGTCAACAACTCTGGTAACAACGCGACATTCGGCATGTACGCTCACCTGCGTCAGAACGTAATGGATGACGGCGGTAGCCTAACAATGCCAACTTACCGTGGTGGTGCTTACTCTACGGAAGATACGCGTTACAAAAAATACAGCTTCGACGACATGCAAGATCGCAACCTGTCTCTTAACCTAGCAAACGGTCAAGGTTGGGCAGCGATGATTCAGCACTACTTTGCAAGTGCATGGATCCCACGCGACGAAGCAGGCAGCAACCTTTACACTCGTGTAATTGGTAACCTTGGCGACATCGGTGTTCGCATGCCGAACAAAACCATCGCTACTGGCGACGAAGCAAACTTCAAAGCAACGCTTTGGGTTGGTCCTAAACTTCAAGACCAAATGGCTGCTGTTGCACCTAACCTAGACCTAGTAGTTGACTACGGTTGGTTATGGTTCATTGCTAAACCACTTCATACTCTGCTTTCGTTCATTCAAGGCATCGTTGTGAACTGGGGTCTGGCAATCATCTGTCTAACTTTCATCGTTCGTGGTGCTATGTACCCACTAACGAAAGCTCAGTACACGTCTATGGCGAAAATGCGTATGCTTCAGCCTAAGCTGACTGCAATGCGTGAGCGTATCGGCGACGACCGTCAACGCATGAGCCAAGAAATGATGGAGCTTTACAAGAAAGAGAAAGTAAACCCACTAGGTGGCTGTTTACCTATCCTTCTGCAAATGCCTATCTTCATTTCGCTATACTGGGCACTAATGGAGTCTGTTGAACTGCGTCACTCACCGTTCTTCGGTTGGATTACTGACCTTTCAGCACAAGACCCATACTACATCTTGCCACTTCTGATGGGTGCTTCAATGTTCCTAATCCAGAAGATGAGCCCGACAACTGTAACGGATCCAATGCAGCAGAAGATCATGACCTTTATGCCGGTTATGTTCACATTCTTCTTCCTGTTCTTCCCTTCAGGTCTGGTTCTATACTGGCTAGTATCGAACATCGTAACTCTGATTCAGCAAACGCTTATCTACCGTGCGCTGGAAAAGAAAGGCTTACATTCTAAGTAAGTTCGATAATAGAAAGAGACAAAGAAAGGCGACCAAAAGGTCGCCTTTTTGTTTTTAGCTGATTACAATTCAGCTAATTGATTAATCGTGAGCGCCCCTTTTTGGCTTTCACATGCTAGCAGGCACAACTATGACTACAGATACGATTGTTGCTCAAGCGACTGCACCCGGCCGTGGCGGCGTCGGTATTATTCGCGTTTCAGGCCCACAAGCAGCCCAAGTTGCGCTTGAAGTTACCGGCAAAGTACTGAAACCACGTTACGCTGAGTACACCCCTTTTAAATCTCACGATGGTTTAGAGCTAGACCAAGGCATCGCGCTTTACTTTCCTAACCCGCACTCGTTTACCGGTGAAGACGTATTAGAGCTACAAGGCCACGGTGGCCCTGTGGTAATGGATATGCTCATCAAGCGCATCCTCGCGATTCCAGGGCTACGCGCAGCACGCCCTGGTGAGTTCTCGGAGCGTGCCTTCTTGAACGACAAGATGGATTTAACCCAAGCAGAAGCGATTGCTGACCTCATTGATGCCAGTTCAGAAGAAGCGGCGAAATCAGCTCTGCAATCGTTGCAAGGTGAGTTCTCGAAACGCATTAATACGCTGGTGGACTCTCTGATTCACTTACGCATCTATGTTGAAGCCGCTATCGACTTCCCAGAAGAAGAGATTGATTTCCTTGCTGACGGTAAAGTAAGTGCTGACTTACAAGCTATCATCGACAACCTCGAAGCGGTTCGCCAAGAAGCCAATCAAGGTGCCATCATGCGTGAAGGTATGAAGGTGGTGATTGCAGGTCGTCCTAATGCCGGTAAGTCGAGCTTACTGAATGCATTATCGGGTAAAGACTCCGCGATTGTGACTGATATTGCAGGTACAACCCGTGATGTACTTCGTGAACATATCCATATTGATGGTATGCCACTGCACATTATTGATACCGCAGGCCTGCGTGAAGCCTCGGATGAAGTCGAAAAAATCGGTATTGAACGCGCTTGGGAAGAAATTGCTCAAGCCGATCGCGTTTTATTTATGGTCGATGGCACCACTACCGATGCTACCGACCCGAAAGATATCTGGCCAGATTTCGTTGATCGTCTGCCGAATAACATCGGAATGACCGTGATTCGTAACAAAGCCGATCAAACCGGTGAAGATCTCGGGATTTGCCATGTTAATGATCCAACTCTGATTCGACTATCAGCAAAGACGGGACAAGGCGTTGATGCACTACGTAATCACTTAAAAGATTGCATGGGCTTTGCTGGTGGCAATGAAGGTGGCTTCATGGCACGTCGTCGCCACTTAGATGCCCTAGAACGCGCATCTGAGCATCTAGATATTGGCCAGCAACAGCTCGAAGGCTATATGGCAGGGGAAATCTTGGCAGAAGAACTGCGTATAACGCAGCAACACCTTAACGAGATTACTGGTGAATTCAGTTCCGATGACCTACTCGGCCGTATCTTCACCTCTTTCTGTATTGGTAAATAACCTTTAAAGGCCGGCTCATGCTGGCCTTTTTCTTTAGTAAGGACAGCTTAATGATCCACATTATTACAGGCAGCACCTTAGGTGGTGCAGAGTACGTTGGCGATCACCTTAATGATCTTCTTGAAGAGCAAGGCCACGAGATCACCCTTCATAATCAGCCTGAATTCGATGATATTCCCCAACAAGGTTTTTGGTTGCTGGTGACTTCAACTCATGGTGCGGGTGAATTTCCAGATAATATTAAGCCGTTTATCGACGCATTGACCCAGCAATCTCCAGATTTAAGCCCGGTTCGCTTTGCTGTCGTGGCGCTTGGTGATTCGAGTTACGATACCTTCTGTTTGGCGGGAAAATCAGTCCACAGCCAGATGAAAGAGCTCGGTGCTCAGCCTATTTCTGACTGTTTTACCATCGATGTATTGGAAACTCCGGTACCAGAAGACGCAGCAGAAGCTTGGTTCAACGATCATAGCGACCAGTTTTAACCTCTCTCCTCTCTCAAAAAGCGGCTTATGCCGCTTTTTTTGTCTCTGAACATCGTGATTGTGAATAACTTTTTTTCAAAAACATCGAAAATTAGCGATCTATTTTCAATTTCTGCTGTGGATAAGATCATACATATACGGTGATTAACCTATAGTTATCCAAATAACAAGTTTTAGGCTAATTTCCTCCTGTGAATAAGTAGCCATTTTGATCCCAGCTAATCCTCATCCTGATCAAAGTTAGATCACATCATTTGATCCAAAAAAGATCCATGATCTCGTTGATCATTTCCGACTTATCCACAGATAACCTCGATCCTAATAATAGATCTAATAAAAGATCTCCTTAAAGATCTTATCTATATTAATTAAAAACAGCTTTTTCGAAAAATCCCAAAAACGTTTTCTCAGGCTATGAAAACAGGTAGAATATCGCTCCTTTTTATCAATCTAGAAAACGTTTGAATACCTGAGGTCGGTTCATGCTTTATCACGAAAAATTTGACGTCATCGTTGTTGGTGGTGGCCATGCAGGAACGGAAGCCGCACTCGCATCTGCACGTACTGGTCAAAGTACGTTATTACTTACTCATAATATCGATACACTAGGACAAATGTCTTGTAACCCAGCCATTGGCGGGATCGGTAAGGGCCACTTGGTAAAAGAGGTCGATGCAATGGGTGGATTAATGGCGCAAGCTATTGATCATGCAGGTATTCAGTTCAGAACATTGAACGCATCAAAAGGCCCTGCGGTTCGTGCTACTCGTGCACAAGCTGACCGCGCACTGTACAAAGCCTTTGTTCGTAACGTTCTTGAAAACACGCCAAACCTGACTTTGTTCCAACAGTCGGTTGATGACTTGATCGTTGAACAGGATCAAGTGGTAGGTGTGGTAACGCAGATGGGCCTTAAGTTCCGCGCAAGCGCTGTGGTTCTGACTGTGGGCACATTCCTAGGCGGCAAGATCCATATTGGTATGGAAAGTTCTTCAGGTGGCCGTGCTGGTGATCCACCATCGATCGCACTGGCTGACCGTCTTCGTGATCTTCCATTCCGAGTTGATCGCCTGAAAACAGGTACTCCTCCTCGTATCGATGCGCGTAGCGTTGATTTTTCTGAGCTTGAGGTTCAGAACGGTGATAACCCGACGCCTGTTTTCTCGTTCATGGGCAGCCGAGCTCAACAACCTCGTCAAATTCCATGTTACATCACGCATACCAATGAAAATACGCATGACGTAATTCGTGCCAACCTTGATCGCAGCCCTATGTACGCGGGTGTGATTGAAGGCATTGGCCCTCGTTACTGCCCTTCGATTGAAGACAAAGTAATGCGTTTTGCTGACAAGAACAGTCACCAAATTTTTATTGAGCCAGAAGGTCTAACGACTCACGAGCTATACCCGAATGGTATCTCTACCAGTCTGCCGTTTGATGTACAGGTTCAAATTGTTCGTTCGATGAAGGGCTTTGAAAATGCTCATATCGTTCGCCCTGGCTATGCGATTGAGTACGATTTCTTTGATCCTCGCGACCTTAAGCTGACTTACGAAACTAAGTTTATCAAAGGTCTATTCTTTGCGGGTCAAATCAACGGTACCACTGGCTATGAAGAAGCGGCTGCACAAGGCTTGATGGCCGGTCTGAATGCAAGTTTGTTTACTCAAGGCAAAGAAGGCTGGAGTCCACGTCGTGACCAAGCTTACATGGGCGTGCTTATCGACGACCTATCTACCATGGGTACCAAAGAACCTTACCGCATGTTTACGTCTCGCGCGGAATACCGTCTGCTGCTTCGTGAAGACAACGCCGATATCCGCTTGACTGAAAAGTCGCGTGAACTTGGCCTTGTTGATGACGCTCGTTGGGCTCGTTTCAACGAGAAGATGGAAAACATGGAGAAGGAGCGTCAACGTCTGAAAGAGACTTGGATTAATCCAAAATCTGAAGATATTGATCAACTGAACCAAATTCTGAAAACACCAATGTCTCGTGAAGCGAGCGGTGAAGATCTTCTTCGTCGCCCTGAAATGACTTATTCACAGTTAACCGCATTGGATCGTTTTGGTCCTGCACTGGAAGATCAACAAGCGTCTGAGCAAGTTGAGATCCAAGTGAAGTACGATGGTTACATTCAGCGTCAACAAGACGAAATTGAAAAATCACTGCGTCATGAAAACACCAAACTGCCTGCTGATATCGATTACAGCAAGGTAAAAGGACTTTCTAACGAAGTGGTTCTTAAACTAACGACAGCTAAGCCTGACTCAATTGGTATTGCTTCGCGAATTTCAGGTATCACACCTGCAGCAATCTCAATTCTGTTGGTTTACTTGAAAAAACACGGCCTGTTGAAAAAAGGTGAGGAAGCATAATGAGCGCATTACGCGAAAAACTGGATCACCTTATTGGCCAGACTGAACTTGAAGTATCTGAAAAACAACGTGGCCAGTTGGTTGGCTACGTTGAGTTACTGAACAAGTGGAACAAAGCTTATAACCTAACATCAGTTCGTGACCCACAAGAAATGATGGTGAAACATATCTTAGATAGCATCATTGTTAGCACTCACTTACAAGGTAAGCGCTTTATCGATGTGGGTACGGGACCTGGTCTTCCTGGGATTCCGCTCTCAATCATGAATCCAGACTGCGAGTTTTACTTGCTAGACAGCCTAGGTAAGCGTATTCGTTTTATCAAACAGGTGATTCATGAGTTGGGTATCGACAACGTGGTACCGGTTCAAAGTCGCGTTGAAGAATTTCAACCAGAAGAAAAGTTTGATGCAGTGCTCAGTCGTGCATTTGCGTCAATGACAGACATGGTAGAGTGGTGTCACCATTTACCTAAAGAGCAATCCGGTGTATTTTTGGCTCTTAAGGGACAACATCCTAGAGACGAAATCGACCTGTTACCTGAATGGTGTTCAGTGACAGACATTAAAGCTTTGCAAGTGCCAGAGCTTGATGGAGAGCGTCATCTAGTTACTTTATCGCGTCAGGGATAATCAGCGAGGCCATAGTGGGTAGAATCGTAGCAATTGCCAACCAGAAGGGTGGCGTAGGAAAAACAACAACTTGCATTAATTTAGCAGCATCAATGGCGGCAACAAAACGCAAGATATTGGTTGTTGACCTCGATCCTCAAGGTAATGCCACTATGGCGAGCGGTGTCGACAAGTATCAAGTTGAAGCAACAGCTTACGATTTGTTGGTTGAAGACACCCCATTTGATGAGGTGGTTTGCCGGAGTACATCTGGCAATTATGACCTCATCGCCGCGAACGGTGATGTTACTGCGGCAGAAATCAAGCTGATGGAAGTGTTTGCTCGTGAAGTTCGTTTAAAAAATGCACTCGAACCCATTCGTAATAACTATGATTTCATCTTTATTGATTGCCCGCCCTCATTAAACCTTCTTACAATCAACGCGATGGCTGCGGCCGACTCCGTATTGGTTCCTATGCAATGTGAATACTTTGCTTTGGAAGGTTTGACTGCATTGATGGATACCATCAGTAAGCTAGCGGCTGTTGTAAACGAGAACCTGAAGATCGAAGGTCTTCTGCGTACTATGTACGATCCTCGCAACCGCTTATCGAACGAAGTATCTGATCAACTCAAAAAACACTTTGGTAGCAAAGTCTACCGAACTGTGATCCCTAGAAATGTGCGTCTGGCAGAAGCCCCGAGTCACGGCAAGCCAGCAATGTACTACGACAAATATTCCGCAGGAGCTAAGGCTTACCTTGCTCTTGCTGGCGAAATGTTGCGTCGTGAAGAAGTCCCAGTATAGGTCCAACCAAAGGAATTCGCTCAATGTCTAAGCGTGGTTTAGGAAAAGGGCTAGATGCATTGCTTGCAACTAGCTCATTGGCTCGTGAAAAACAGCAAGTTGCTTCTCATAGTCAGGCGTTGTCGGCTGATGGTGAGCTTATTGAACTGGCTGTTGGTTGCTTGAAGCCTGGTGTATATCAACCGCGTAAGGATATTGCGCCGGAAGCGCTAGAAGAGTTAGCGGCATCTATACAATCTCAAGGCATTATCCAACCGATCGTTGTACGCCCTTTAGCGCACGACCAATTTGAGATTATTGCTGGTGAACGTCGTTGGAGAGCGGCTCGTCAAGCTGGTCTTAAACAAGTTCCATGCTTGATCAAGAGAGTAGAAGACAAGGCCGCGATTGCGATGGCATTGATCGAGAACATTCAACGTGAAGATCTGAATGTTATCGAAGAATCACAAGCGCTAGAGCGCTTGCAGAACGAGTTTTCACTGACACATCAGCAGGTCGCCGATGTGATTGGTAAATCCAGAGCTACCGTTAGTAACTTATTACGTCTAAATCAGCTCGAAAATGAAGTAAAAGGTTTAGTTTCCAGTAAACAACTAGAAATGGGGCATGCTAGAGCACTGCTTGCGCTTGAAGGTGTTACCCAGGTTGAGGCTGCGAATACCGCAGCAACCAAAAAAATGACCGTGCGTCAAACTGAGCAACTTGTCAAAAAGTGCTTAAAACCAGACGTTGAAGCGGAATCGAAGCCCGAAGACACTGAGGCCATCGAACTTTCACGAAGACTCACGGAAAAATTGCAAGCAAACGTTTCGGTTACTCGTTCTGTTAGCGGTAAGTCAAAAGTGACAATTACTCTTGATGAGCCTCACAAATTAGAGCAACTTATTGCTAAACTAGAGTACTAAATGAGATAATTGATTTAGGTCAATTATGTAATAAACAAGTAATTTCTTACAAAAGTTGTCGGTTTGTATACAGAAATGTAAATGATTGCTGCATTCTTATTGCAATCAATTTGGCTGAACGTATAATTTTCGCCAATTTCTCAGCACGCTTTTAAGCGAGTGGTAAAGTGGGCTTAAAGAGGAACGAATACATGGTAGCGGCGTTAGCAAGACCAGGACGAGTGCTTGCAAAGCAAATGTTATTGATCGAGCTTAGCGCGGTTATATTAGTGGCGATAGGGTTAGGTTTAGCTGTTAATCCTGATTGGGGTTTTGCTGCATTGGTTGGTGGCGGTATTTTTGTCATCGCGAATGTGGTTTTTTGTGTGTGTGCTTTCCTATTTTGTGGAGCTCGCGCAACTAAGTTAGTTGCGGCGTCGTTCTATGCAGGTGAAGCACTAAAGATCCTTATCACAGTTCTACTATTCTCTATTGTCTACATGTATATGCAGGTGGAATTAATTCCCCTCAAACTGACCTATTTACTGGTTCTAGGTATTAATATCTTTGCGCCAGTGCTTTTCATTAACAATAAAAAATAGGATGAGTTATGGCTGCGCCAACAGCATCCGGATACATTGAACACCATTTACAAAACCTTTCTTTAGCTAAGTTTGGTCTTGTAGAGGAGACAAGTTTCTGGAACGTACATATAGACAGTCTGTTTTTTTCGGTGTTGACAGGGATGTTATTCCTTTGGGTTTTTCGCTCAGTCGCTAAGAAAGCAACAGTAGGTGTACCTGGTAAGCTTCAGTGTTTTGTTGAAATGGTAGTGGAATTCGTTGGCGACAACGTTAAAGAAACTTTCCATGGTCGCAACCCTCTGATTGCCCCACTAGCACTGACTATATTCTGCTGGATTATCATTATGAACTTGATGGACTTAGTGCCTATCGATTTCTTACCATATCCTGCAGAGCATTGGCTAGGTATCCCTTACTTGAAAGTGGTTCCTACAGCTGATGTAAATATAACCATGGCAATGGCTTTGGGTGTTTTTGCTCTGATGATCTACTACAGCATCAAAGTGAAAGGCCTAGGCGGATTTGCTAAAGAATTGGCACTGCATCCATTTAATCACCCAATCATGATCCCATTTAACTTGGTACTTGAGGTAATTTCGTTATTAGCGAAGCCACTATCTCTAGGTATGCGTTTATTTGGTAATATGTTTGCGGGTGAGGTGGTGTTTATTCTTATCGCGGCAATGCTACCGTGGTACTTACAATGGGTAGGTGCACTACCTTGGGCTATCTTCCATATCTTAGTTATATTGATTCAAGCGTTTGTTTTCATGATGTTGACAATCGTTTACTTATCAATGGCTCATGAAGATAGTGATCACTAAAAAATTTTTAAGCTTTATTCTAACTATTAATGTTAATCGGAGAACGTAAATGGAAACTGTACTAAGTTTTTCAGCAATCGCTGTTGCTATTATTGTTGGTCTTTGTGCCGTAGGTACTGCAATTGGTTTTGCTATTCTTGGTGGTAAATTCCTAGAAGGCGCTGCGCGTCAACCTGAAATGGCTCCAATGCTACAAGTTAAGATGTTCATCATCGCTGGTCTACTGGATGCTGTTCCAATGATCGGTATCGTAATCGCACTACTATTCACGTTTGCTAACCCATTTGTTGGTCAACTAGCAGGCTAATTAACTCTTTAATAGTTAATTAAATTTTTGTAGTTGATTCTTAACGAGGGGTAGCTGTTGTGAATATGAACGCAACTCTGCTAGGTCAAGCAATTGCTTTTTCACTGTTTGTTTGGTTCTGCATGAAATATGTATGGCCACCAATCATGCAAGCAATTGAAGAACGTCAGAAAAAAATTGCTGACGGTCTTGTAGCCGCTGAACGCGCTGCTAAAGACTTGAACCTGGCACAAGCCAACGCTTCTGAGCAAATGAAAGAAGCAAAGCGCACTGCAACTGAGGTTATTGATCAGGCAAACAAACGTAAAGCTCAAATTATTGATGAAGCACGCGAAGAAGCTCAGGCAGAACGCCAGAAAATCTTAGCGCAAGCTGAAGCAGAAATTGAAGCAGAGCGTACACGTGCCCGTGATGACCTGCGCAAACAAGTCGCAACTCTGGCTATAGCTGGTGCTGAGAAAATCCTTGAGCGTACAATCGATAAAGATGTACACGATGATCTTCTTAACAACATTACTGCAAAACTTTAAAGCAAGGGGCTGTATATGTCTGATTTGACTACAATCGCACGCCCCTATGCTAAAGCAGCGTTTGACTTTGCGGTAGATAAAGGTGAGCTAGACCAATGGGGTCAAATGCTTACTTTTGCTGCCGAAGTGGCACAAAATGATGATGTTCACAATTTATTAAGCGGTTCTATGACTGCTGAAAAATTAGCTGAAGTATTCATTGTAATTTGTGGCGAACAATTTGATGAATTCGGCCAGAACTTAATTAAAGTGATGGCAGAGAATGGCCGCTTAATGGCTTTTCCTGATGTTTGTAAAGAGTTCTTTATACTCAAAAAAGAGTATGAGAAAGAGATCGACGTTGAAGTTACTTCAGCTGTTGAACTTTCTGAAGAACAACGCACAAGCATTATCAGCAAATTGGAACTGCGCCTTGCGCGCAAAGTTCAGCTGAATTGCAGTATAGATGAGACTCTACTTAGTGGAGTTATTATTCGAGCCGGAGACCTAGTCATCGATAACTCAGCGCGCAGTCGTTTAGACCGCCTGAGCGATGCATTGCAGTCTTAATGGGGATTGGAGCATGCAACTTAATTCCACTGAAATTAGCGATCTAATTAAACAACGTATTGAATCTTTCGACGTTGTTAGTGAAGCTCGCAATGAAGGTACTATCGTTTCTGTAAGCGATGGCATCCTTAGCATCCACGGCCTAGCGGACGTGATGCAAGGTGAAATGATCGAACTACCGGGTGGCCGTTACGCTCTAGCACTGAACTTGAACCGTGATTCGGTTGGTGCTGTTGTAATGGGCCCGTATGCTGACCTACAGGAAGGCATGAAAGTTACAGGTACTGGTCGTATTCTAGAAGTACCAGTAGGTCCTGAAATGCTTGGTCGTGTTGTAAACACGCTAGGTGAGCCAATTGATGGTAAAGGTCCAATCGAAGCTAAATTGACTTCGCCTGTAGAAATTATCGCACCAGGTGTAATCGACCGTAAATCGGTAGATCAACCTGTTCAAACTGGTTACAAGTCTGTTGACTCAATGATCCCTATCGGTCGTGGTCAACGTGAACTAGTAATCGGTGACCGTCAGACTGGTAAAACAGCAATGGCGATCGATGCGATTATTAACCAAAAAGATTCTGGTATTTTCTCTATCTACGTAGCTATCGGCCAAAAAGCGTCGACTATTGCTAACGTAGTTCGCAAACTAGAAGAGCACGGCGCACTAGCAAACACTGTTGTTGTTGTTGCATCGGCTTCTGAATCTGCAGCGCTGCAATACCTTGCACCGTATGCTGGTTGTGCGATGGGCGAATACTTCCGTGATCGCGGTGAAGATGCACTGATTGTTTATGATGACCTATCTAAGCAAGCTGTAGCTTACCGTCAAATCTCGCTACTACTTAAGCGTCCACCAGGTCGTGAAGCGTTCCCAGGTGATGTTTTCTACCTTCACTCTCGTCTACTAGAGCGTGCTGCTCGTGTAAGCGAACACTACGTAGAAGAATTCACTAAAGGCGAAGTGAAAGGCAAGACGGGTTCTTTAACTGCTCTTCCTATCATCGAAACGCAAGCTGGTGACGTATCTGCATTCGTACCGACGAACGTAATCTCGATTACCGATGGTCAGATCTTCCTACAAACTGAGCTATTCAACGCGGGCGTACGTCCAGCTGTTGACCCTGGTATCTCAGTTTCTCGTGTAGGTGGTTCGGCGCAGACTAAAATCATCAAGAAGCTATCTGGCGGTATCCGTACTGCTCTAGCTCAATACCGTGAACTTGCAGCATTTGCTCAGTTCTCTTCGGATCTTGATGAAGCGACTAAGAAGCAGCTAGACCACGGTCAAAAAGTTACAGAACTGATGAAGCAGAAGCAATACGCTCCTATGTCTGTATTTGACCAAGCTCTAGTAATCTTCGCTGCAGAGCGTGGATACCTTCAAGACGTTGAACTTTCTAAAGTTCTAGACTTTGAAGCTGCTTTACTGTCGTTTGCTCGTGGTCAATATGCCGATCTAGCAACACAGATCGACACAACGGGTGCTTTCAATAAAGAAATCGAAGCTGAGCTGAAGAAGCTTGTTGACGATTTCAAGGCAACCCAGACCTGGTAATTGGTAGGTGGTCTTAGGGCCACCTCATACCATTAACGGAGAGTAACGATGGCCGGCGCAAAAGAGATACGTAATAAAATCGGTAGTGTTAAAAGCACACAGAAGATTACGAAAGCAATGGAAATGGTAGCAGCTTCAAAAATGCGTCGTTCTCAAGACGCAATGGAAGCTACTCGTCCATATGCAGAAACAATGCGTAAAGTGATCGGTCATTTGGCTAATGGTAGCCTCGAGTATAAGCATCCTTATCTTGAGGAACGTGAAGCCAAACGTGTTGGTTACATCATCGTTTCTACAGACCGTGGTCTTTGTGGTGGTTTGAACATTAACTTGTTCAAAAAAGCCATGAACGACATGAAAGATTGGTCTGAGAAAGGTGCTGACGTTGAACTTGCAATTGTAGGTTCAAAAGCGACAGCATTTTTCAACAACAGCGGCGCGAAAGTAGCAGCTCAAGTTTCTGGTCTGGGCGATCGCCCAAGCCTTGAAGACTTGATTGGCTCTGTAAGCGTTATGCTGAAGAAATATGATGAAGGCGAATTGGATCGCCTGTTCGTAGTGTTCAACAAGTTTGAAAACACTATGGTACAAGAACCAACGATCGATCAATTACTTCCTTTGCCTAAATCAGACAGCGAAGACATGAAACGCGATCATGCTTGGGACTACATTTATGAGCCTGAGCCAAAACCACTACTAGATGCACTACTGGTTCGCTACGTCGAATCTCAAGTATATCAAGGTGTGGTCGAGAACCTTGCTTGTGAGCAAGCGGCTCGAATGATTGCTATGAAATCAGCAACAGATAACGCTGGTGACATTATTGATGACTTAGAACTTGTGTACAACAAAGCGCGTCAAGCGGCAATTACACAAGAACTTTCTGAGATCGTTTCAGGCGCAGCTGCGGTTTAAGCTTAGGTAAAACTAAATAGTTAGAGGATTAACGATGGCTACAGGTAAGATCGTACAGATCATCGGTGCGGTAGTCGACGTAGAGTTCCCACAGGGTGAAGTACCTCGTGTATACGACGCTCTGAATGTTAATGAAGTACAAGAACGTCTAGTTCTTGAAGTTCAGCAACAACTTGGCGGTGGCGTAGTTCGCGCAATCGTAATGGGTAGCTCTGATGGTTTACGTCGTGGTTTGACAGTTGAAAATACTGGCGCTCCAATCTCAGTACCAGTAGGTACTAAGACATTGGGTCGTATCATGAATGTCCTAGGTGACGCGATTGATGAGTGTGGCGAGATTGGTGCTGAAGAGCATTACGCCATTCACCGTGAAGCTCCAAGCTACGAAGAGCAGTCTAACGAGACAGCTCTTCTAGAAACTGGTGTTAAAGTAATCGACTTGATTTGTCCATTCGCTAAGGGTGGTAAAATCGGTCTATTCGGTGGTGCTGGTGTAGGTAAGACCGTTAACATGATGGAACTTATCAACAACATCGCACTTCAACACTCAGGCCTATCTGTATTTGCAGGTGTAGGTGAGCGTACTCGTGAAGGTAACGATTTCTACTTTGAGATGCAGGAAGCAGGTGTTGTAAACATCGAAAAACCTGAAGAATCAAAAGTAGCGATGGTTTACGGTCAGATGAACGAGCCACCAGGTAACCGTCTACGTGTTGCCCTGACTGGCCTAACAATGGCAGAGCGCTTCCGTGACGAAGGTCGTGACGTTCTACTGTTCGTTGATAACATCTACCGTTACACACTAGCAGGTACTGAAGTATCAGCACTTCTAGGTCGTATGCCTTCTGCGGTAGGTTACCAACCTACACTGGCTGAAGAAATGGGTGTTCTACAAGAGCGTATCACGTCAACTAAAGCTGGTTCTATCACGTCTGTACAGGCGGTATACGTACCTGCGGATGACTTGACTGACCCGTCTCCAGCAACAACGTTCGCTCACTTGGATGCAACGGTTGTACTTAACCGTAACATCGCATCTATGGGTCTATACCCTGCGATCGACCCGCTAGATTCTACTTCACGTCAACTGGATCCATTGGTAGTTGGACAAGAGCACTACGACATCGCTCGTGGCGTTCAGTCTACTCTTCAGCGCTATAAAGAGCTGAAAGATATCATTGCTATCCTAGGTATGGACGAGCTATCTGAAGAAGATAAGCAAGTTGTATCTCGTGCTCGTAAGATTGAGAAGTTCCTAACTCAGCCTTACCACGTAGCGGAAGTATTTACAGGTGACCCAGGCATTTACGTACCTCTTAAAGAGACTCTACGTGGCTTCCAAGGTCTTCTATCTGGTGAATACGATGACATTCCAGAGCAAGCGTTCATGTACTGTGGTGCAATTGACGAAGCTATCGAGAATGCTAAGAAGCTATAAGGCTAACTAGGAGGCGATATGGCAGCAATAACCTTTCACCTAGACGTTGTAAGTGCAGAGAAACAAATTTTCTCAGGCCTTGTTGAGACGTTTCAGGTGACCGGTAGTGAGGGTGAACTTGGTATTTTCCATGGTCACTGTCCACTGCTGACCGCTATCAAGCCTGGCATGGTGCGTATTGTTAAGCAGCACGGCCACGAAGAAATAATTTATGTTTCTGGTGGTATGGTAGAAGTTCAGCCTGGTACAGCAACTGTACTGGCTGATACAGCTATCCGTGGTGAAGAGCTAGACGCAGCAAAGGCGGAAGAAGCTAAGCGCAAGGCTGTGGAGAATATCCAAAATCAGCATGGCGACATAGACTTCGCACAAGCGGCCGGTGAACTGGCTAAAGCCATTGCTCAGTTACGAGTTATCGAACTGACAAAACAGCGTCGTTAATCTTTTTAAGATTACAGACTCTGAGATAAAGGCGACCTAAGGGTCGCCTTTTTGCATTTTTAGATTCTCAAAAATGCTTCTTTTACGTATCACTACCGGTTAAATGGTTGTTGCGATTTAATTTTTTGCCCAAAAACGGTTACAATATCGGCTTAATAAAAATAACGTTGGATAGGTTTACAATGAAGTTTAGCGCGGTAATTCTCGCGGCGGGCAAAGGCACTCGCATGTATTCAAACACACCAAAGGTTCTGCACACACTTGCGGGTAAGCCAATGGTGAAACATGTTATCGATACATGTAATGGTCTAGGCGCTCAAAACATCAACCTGGTTTACGGCCACGGTGGTGATCAGATGAAGGCTACCTTAGCTGAAGAATCTGTAAACTGGGCACTGCAAGCTGAACAGCTCGGCACAGGTCACGCTGTGGATCAAGCATCTGCACATTTCGCTGATGATGAAAAAGTATTGGTGCTCTACGGTGATGTTCCACTAATCTCACCTGAAACCATTGAAAACCTATTAGACGCTCAACCAAACGGTGGCATCGCGCTACTTACTGTCGTGTTAGACAACCCGATGGGCTACGGACGTATTATTCGTCGTAATGGCCCTGTTGTGGCTATCGTTGAACAGAAAGATGCAACGGATGAGCAGAAGCTTATCAAAGAGATCAATACCGGCGTTATGGTGGCGACTGGTGGCGATCTGAAGCGCTGGTTGTCAGGTCTAAGCAACGACAACGCACAGGGTGAATATTACCTGACTGACGTTATCGCTGCGGCTCACGACGAAGGTCGTGCAGTTGAAGCGGTACACCCAGTAAGCCCAATTGAAGTGGAAGGCGTTAACGATCGTTCGCAACTGGCTCGCCTAGAGCGCGCTTACCAAGCTACGCAAGCCGATAAGCTATTGAAGCAAGGCGTGATGCTACGCGACCCTAGCCGCTTTGATCTACGCGGTGATCTGCAGTGCGGTATGGATGTCGAGATCGATACTAACGTTATCATTGAAGGCAGTGTCAGCATTGGTGATAATGTGGTTATTGGTACGGGATGTGTACTGAAAGACTGTGAGATTGACGACAACACCATCGTTCGTCCATACAGCGTTATTGAAGGGGCAACGGTGGGGGAAGACTGTACCGTTGGTCCATTCACTCGCCTACGCCCTGGTGCAGACATGCGTAACGATTCGCACGTTGGTAACTTTGTTGAAGTGAAGAACACTCGCCTTGGTGAAGGTTCTAAAGCGAATCACCTAACGTACTTGGGCGATGCTGAAATTGGTCAGCGTGTAAACGTAGGGGCGGGTGCAATTACTTGTAATTATGATGGTGCGAATAAGTTTAAGACCATCATTGGCGACGACGTATTCGTTGGTTCAGACAGCCAATTAATCGCGCCTGTTACGATTGGTAATGGTGCTACCGTTGGAGCTGGCTCTACAGTGACGCGTGATGTGTTGGAAAATGAGCTGGTTATCAGCCGAGCTAAAGAGCGCAAGATCGCTGATTGGAAACGTCCGACTAAGAAGTAACCTTTCCGCCTCCAGCACTTAAAATTGGATTCCAATCAAAGCCAGTAACGTCAGTTGCTGGCTTTTTTGTCAGAATTTACTGACAGTGAAATAATAGATTTGCCAATTGTATTTTGTTGGAGGCTTGTTAGTATTCAGGTTACGGTTCGGTAAGGTTGGGTTAATACATCGTGATATTGGTTGAAAAGAAATGGCAAACATTGCCGATCATTATTTTGTCTTTTTCAATGTTAATAGGTCTCTATGGCTTTTATGTCACCTTGGAAAAGTTAGTGGTGGAGAATGAGCGCGATCATCTTGTCTCTTTGATGTCCGATGTTATCTATGAAATTCGTGAAGACAGTGAGTTATTTACGGCTGGCGTGGATGTTGATCACTACATTGGAGGGTTAACCCAAGCCAATACTCGCCTTCGAATTCAAGTGATCAATACCGATGGGGTAGTGATAGGGGATACGGACTTATCTGAGCATGCATTGGCGAGAGTGGAAAACCACGCTAACCGCCCCGAATTCCAACAAGCGCTTCAACAAGGTATTGGCAGTGATGTCCGTTTTAGTACCGTGACCTCCATCGACCGAATCTATTATTCAATGAAAGAGAGCGTTAACGGACAAGATTTCGTTGTCGTGATCTCCTCGCCAATGCATCAATTGAAACAGATGAACTTCCAATTAATGGGAATACTGGTGGGCATGGTCGTGCTGAGTTTAAGCTTCTTGATTGGCACCTCTTACGTGAGCAATCGCCAAATCGTTCAGCGAGTGGAAGAGGAGCAAAAGAAGCAAGATGAACGGATTCGCCAAAGAACCCATGAAATTGAGCTGATGCATCGCCTTGCGACTATGCTGGCCGCGTGCAGCAACATGGTTGAGGCGCAGCAGATCGTTTCAGATATCTTGCCGCGTATTCTTGGTCAGGTGAATGGCAGTGTTTCTTTGATGCGTGCATCTCGTAACCAGTTGATCACTCAGCTTGATTGGGGAGAAACATGGCCAGGCAGTGTCAGCTTTGCTCCGGAAGAGTGCTGGTCGCTGCGCAAAGGGCGTGCTCATCTATCGAATAACGATTTTCATTCTCTTACTTGTGGTCACATGCATGAAATGGACAACAATCAAACCTTGTGTATTCCGCTGACGGCGCACGGCAATACCATTGGCATTATGCACCTCTATTTTGGTCAAGGTGATATCAAGATTGATCCGATTATCGAACAGTTGGCTTTTAGTGTTTCTGAACACTTGGGGCTCGCTTTAGCCAACCTCAGCTTGCAAGAGAAACTGCGTTCTCAAGCATTGAGCGATCCGCTGACTGGCTTATTCAACCGTCGTTTCTTCGAACAAAAACTGGAAGAGCACTCAATGAATTCGCCCACCAGCGAGCAGCCATTATCGCTATTGATGCTCGATTTGGATCACTTCAAACGCTTCAATGACAACTTTGGTCATGATGCAGGTGACTTCGTATTGAAAGAGATCAGCGCACTGCTCAAACAGAGTGTTAGCGAAGACGAGATTGCTTGCCGACTCGGTGGTGAGGAGTTAGCGGTACTGCTTCCACATTATTCAATGCAAGAAGCGACGGAGTTTGGTCAAACCTTATGTGATACGGTGCGTTCAATGCACCTTGAGCATAAAGGTCTGTCATTAGGTCAGTTGGGTGTTTCGATAGGTGTCGCCACTTATCCTAAGCCAGCGTCTGATACCGAGTCTCTGGTTAAGATGGCCGATAATGCTTTGTACATGGCGAAAGATATGGGCCGCAGCCGAGTGGTTAACTATGATGAATATAGCCGCCATAAAGCGCCAGCGTTAGAAGTAGTCGATGGTGAAGTTGCTGCAAAATAAGTAGAAGTAAAATTTAGATATAAAAAAAGAGCGAGTAATCTCGCTCTTTTTTGTTTTCGTTAATCCAGAAACTAGTCTTGTTTCTCGTCAGCGACTACTCGAGAGTTGTCAGGTGTCGCGAAGTGTTCAGAAAGCTCTTTGTTCGAAACAATATAACCAACCCACAATGCACCCAAACAGATCACAACGGCAATACCCGTCGCGCTTAGTGCTTGGCTAGCCATTGCTGCGACCAATGCACTTGATAGGCCACTGATACTGATTTGCAAGCTGTTTTGTAGACCAGCGGCTGTTGCAGGGCTCTGTTTAGCGCTTGATAGGGCACGGTTTACTACGATTGGGTAAAGTGCGCCGTTTGCGACAGCAATCAAACAGAAAGGCGCAAGTAGAGGCCAGATTGACGTCAATTCCCATTGTGATGCAATAAAGATAAGCATCGCTGCTACGCTGAACAAACCGATAAGGTTTCTTAGTACAACGCCATCGCCATATTTCTTCACTGCTTGCTTACCGAAGTAACCACCCGCCATGAACGCGATTGTTTGTGGGATAAAGCTCAAACCGATGTCTTTTGCTTCATAACCTAGTTGAGCCATGATCTCTGGCATACCCGTTAGGTAAGCGAAGAACGCTGCAGATGCTGAAGCAAACATTAAGACATTGCCCATGTAAGGCTTTGATTTAAGCAACATCTTGATGTCTGTCTTAATCGATGTCTGTTTTACTTCAGGCGCTTCTTTTGGTTGAGCCATTGTTGTCGCCACTAGCAGTGCACCCATCAAGGTTAATGTGATGAAGATGCTGTGCCAGCCAAAGCTATCCGCCAGTAACACACCTAGCTGAGGTGCTAGTGCAGGAGATAGCGCAACCAAAGGCATGATGGTTGCAAAAATTTGCTGGCTACTGCTTTGTGAGTAACGCTTGATTACCATTGCTTGCCAGATTACCGCTGGAGCACATACACCGATCGCTTGAATGAAGCGTAGTGTCAGTAGGTGCCATACCTCGGTGCTGAATGCTAAGCCGAATGAAGCCGCAGTAAAGATAACAAGACCAACCGCCAACGTATTACGGTGACCATACTTGTCACTCGCTAGGCCCCAAAGAAGCTGACCCATTGCCATACCGCCAAGGAATACCGTTAGAGACAGAGCAATTTGCTCTGGGCCGGTTGCGAAATCAACTTCCATTGCCTTAAATGCAGGAAGGTACATATCGGTCGCAATAAAGCCAAGCATTGAAAGAACTGCAAGGTAGACCAATTGAAATTTAGAAATATTCATAAGATGCCATTAAGCTAAAGGTAGTGATGTTTTTATCATCAAAAAAATTGTTTGATATACAGAAGTGAAAGCCCCTGTTTATTTATGCTGACATTCTATTTTTCGAACCTGATAAAATAAAACGCTAAAATATGTGGTTATCAATCAAAAAATTTGAAGGCTTATGTTCTCTAAATCCTCTTTAGAAATGCTCGATACGGTAGCTCGCTTAGGCAGTTTTACTGCGGCGGCAGAACAATTGCACAAAGTACCATCGGCGATCAGCTACGGTGTTAGGCAGGTTGAGCAAGAACTGGATGTTCTACTTTTCAGACGTTTACCAAGAAAAGTAGAGCTGACACCGGCAGGTGAATTGTTCATTGAAGAGGCACGTGCGTTACTGAGACAGATGGAAGAGGTCAGTGCCCAGACTCGCCGAGCAGCGCGTGGCTGGAAGAAAACCTTGCGCCTAACGCTCGATAACGTGGTTAAGCTCGACAAAATGAAGCCGATGATTGAAGAGTTCTACCAAACCTTTGAGTTTGCAGAGCTTCAGATCAACATGGAGGTGTTTAATGGCTCTTGGGAGGCGATTGCACAGGGCAGAGCGGATATTGTGATTGGTGCGACCTCGGCGATTCCGGTCGGCGGCGACTTTGAGGTTAAAGATATGGGACGCCTAGATTGGGCGTTTGTAATGTCGCCAAGTCACCCGTGTGTGCGAGAGCAAAACCTCAACGAAGAATTTGTTAGCCAGTATCCCGCGATATGTTTGGACGATACCTCTAGTGTGCTCCCCAAGCGACACACAGGTCACTACTCAAGTCAAAGACGCCTGTTGTTACCCAACTGGTATAGCGCCATAGAGTGTCTTAAAAATGGAGTAGGAGTGGGTTATATGCCAAGGCACATTGCCGCGCCAATTATCGAACAAGGCCTGCTGGTGGAGAAAATACTGCCTGAACCGAGTCCGCAGAGTCATTGTTGTTTGGTATGGCGAAAAGACGATAACCATAAACTGATCGAATGGATGGTGAAGTACCTAGGATCGAGTGAGCAACTTCACCAAGATTGGTTGGATCATCGCAAGGCGATCTAATGATCTGTTTACAAGAAGATCCTTTTCAAGCTTGAGCTGAATCAGCACCAATAAAAAGAGCGAGTAAATACTCGCTCTTTTTTGATTCGGTCGTTAACTCTTATGACAAGAAGAACTTGTAGGAAGGGTTATCGGTTTCATCTTTACACTGATAGCCAAGCTCTCGTAGATGTGTTGAGAACTGAGCTAAATCATCATCATCCAGTTCGAATCCACACAATACACGGCCGTAATCAGCGCCGTGGTTACGGTAGTTGAACAGGCTGATATTCCAATGGGTACCTAAGGTATCAAGGAACTTAATCAATGCTCCTGGGTATTCAGGAAACTCGAAGCTGTATAGGCGCTCTTTCAATGGTTTTGATGGTTTGCCACCAATCATGTAACGAATGTGCAGTTTTGCCATCTCATCATCAGAGAGATCGACAACCGGGTAGCCGCCCTCACGTAAGTCATTGATGATGTGTTCGAGTTCTTCTTGACCACCTTGTAGGCGTACACCAACGAAGATATTCGCTAGGCTTTCGTCGTTGTGGCGGTAGTTAAACTCAGTTACCGCTCGACCACCAATAATATTACAGAACTCTAGGAATGCTCCTTGTCGCTCTGGAATCGTAACCGCAAGTAGACCTTCTCGCTTCTCACCTAGTTCACAACGTTCAGAGACATAACGCAGACCATGGAAGTTGGTATTAGCACCAGAAAGTACAGTTGCCAGTTGTTTGCCTTGCAGTTGGTTCTGCTCTGCAAACTTCTTTAAACCAGCCAGAGCAAGCGCACCAGAAGGCTCGGCAATCGCACGAGTGTCTTCAAAGATGTCTTTGACCGCAGAGCAGATCTCATCGCTAGACACGGCAATGTGACCATCGATGTACTGCTGACACAGACGGAATGTCTCTTCACCAATGCGCTTAACCGCAACGCCATCGGCAAACATGCTGACTTGATCCAGTACTACTGGCTCACCGGCATCCAGTGCTGCTTTCAAGCAAGATGAATCTTCAGGTTCAACCGCGATGACTTTTATTTCCGGCATCAATTGCTTAACTAGCACGGCAACACCCGCAGCCAAACCACCACCACCGACAGGCACAAAGATGTAATCCATGTGACCATTTTGCTGAAGCATTTCCATACCCATGGTGCCCTGTCCGGCGATCACCAATGGGTGATCGAATGGAGGCACAAAGGTGTAGCCATGTTCAGCGGAAAGGCGTTCTGCTTCAGCTTTAGCTTCATCAAAGTTGCTGCCGTGTAGAACTACGTTACCGCCAAAGCCACGTACCGCATCAACCTTGATGTCTGGTGTGGTTTTTGGCATCACAATCGTGGTTTGAATACCAAGCTTAGAACCGGACAGCGCCATACCTTGAGCATGGTTACCTGCCGATGCTGCAATCACACCTGCGGCTTTCTGTTGCTCTGAAAGGCTTGATACCATGTTGTAGGCACCACGTAGCTTGAACGAGTGGACCGGCTGACGGTCTTCACGCTTTAGCTGAACCTGATTACCAATGCGAGCACTTAAGCGAGGCATCTCTTGCAGAGGTGTCACGATTGCGGCTTCGTAAACTGGCGCTCTCAGGATCTGACGCAGATAATCTGCGCCAGTTTGTTTTTGGGGACTGACCGTGTCATCACTCATAGACTAGCCCTCTAGCTTAGACTTATCACGCACGGCGCCTTTGTCGGCACTGGTCGCCATGCTTGCGTAAGCTTTCAGTGCGAAAGACACTTCACGCTGACGGTTTTCTGGTTTCCAGCCTAGTGCGTCTTGCTTAACACGACGCGCTTCTAGTTCAGCTTCAGGCACATCAAGTGTGATCGAACGGCTAGGGATGTCGATAGTGATGATATCGCCAGTGTTTACTAGACCAATCACACCGCCACTTGCTGCTTCTGGAGAAGCGTGACCGATAGACAGACCCGATGTACCACCCGAGAAACGACCATCTGTTAATAGAGCACAAGACTTGCCTAGACCCATAGATTTTAGGTAAGTGGTTGGGTAAAGCATTTCTTGCATGCCCGGACCACCTTTAGGACCTTCGTAACGAATAACAACCACTTCGCCCGCTTTCACTTTGCCACCTAAGATGCCATCAACAGCACTATCTTGGCTTTCAAATACGATAGCAGGACCTTGGAATTTCAGGTTCTCTTCATCAACACCTGCTGTCTTAACGATACAACCGTCAACGGCGATGTTGCCTGAAAGTACGGCTAGGCCACCTTCTTGGCTGAATGCATTCTCTTTAGTACGGATACAACCTTCTTTACGGTCGTCATCAAGACGATCCCAACGGCAATCTTGTGAGAAGGCTTTGGTGGTACGAATACCTGCTGGGCCCGCGCGGAAGAACTTAAGTACCGCTTCGTCTTCTGTCTGCATGATGTCGTATTGAGCTAGCTGCTCTTGCATGCTTAGGCCAAGTACAGTGCGAGTTTGGTTGTTAAGTAGGCCTGCGCGGTCTAGTTCACCTAGGATAGCCATAACACCACCAGCGCGGTGAACGTCTTCCATGTGGTATTTAGGTGTTGAAGGCGCAACCTTACATAGGTGTGGAACGCGGCGAGACATCTCGTCGATATCACCCATATCAAAGTCGACTTCACCTTCTTGAGCTGCTGCCAATAGGTGAAGAACGGTGTTACTCGAGCCACCCATTGCGATATCTAGAGCCATTGCATTTTCAAAGGCTGCGCGGTTCGCGATGTTACGAGGCAGTGCTGATGCGTCATCTTGCTCGTAGTAACGCTTAGTCAGGTCAACGATACGCTTACCAGCATTGATGAATAGCTCTTCACGGTCAGCGTGCGTTGCTAGCATAGAACCGTTACCAGGCTGAGATAGGCCTAGCGCTTCAGTTAGACAGTTCATTGAGTTAGCCGTGAACATACCTGAACAAGAACCACATGTCGGACACGCAGAACGTTCTACTTGCTCACTTTGCTCATCAGAAATCGTTGGATCGGCACCTTGAATCATTGCATCAACAAGGTCTAACTTGATGATTTGATCGGAAAGCTTGGTTTTACCTGCTTCCATTGGGCCGCCTGATACAAAGATCACTGGGATGTTAAGGCGCATTGCAGCCATCATCATTCCCGGAGTGATTTTGTCACAGTTAGAGATACATACCATCGCATCCGCACAGTGAGCATTCACCATGTACTCTACTGAGTCTGCGATAAGCTCACGTGATGGCAGTGAGTACAGCATGCCACCGTGACCCATTGCGATACCATCATCAACTGCGATGGTGTTGAATTCTTTAGCGATACCGCCCGCTTTCTCGATTTCACCTGCTACCAATTGACCCATATCTTTAAGGTGAACGTGGCCTGGTACGAATTGAGTGAAAGAGTTTACAACTGCGATGATTGGCTTACCGAAGTCATCATCTTTAACGCCAGTTGCACGCCATAAAGCGCGCGCACCAGCCATGTTGCGTCCGTGGGTAGTCGTTGCTGAACGATAGATTGGCATTGCTTAAATCCTTATAAAATATTTGGCTGTTGCTTACTTAGTTGTTTGCGTTTGGTTTTCTGAAGTTTGGTCTGCTGGGTAAACGTAGTCTAACCAGCCCCACTTATCTTCAGTGGTTCCATTGAATAGACCAAAGTAAGCCGCTTGAACTTTTTCAGTGATAGGACCGCGTTTGCCTTCACCTACTGTAATTTTGTCTACGCTGCGAACCGGAACGATTTCCGCCGCTGTGCCTGTCATGAATACTTCATCGGCAAGGTATAGCGCTTCACGAGCAATGTTCTCTTCACGGATCTCATAACCCATGTCTTTTGCTAGTGTCATGATCGAATCACGCGTGATACCCGGCAGAATCGCACTGGTCGCTGGTGGTGTGGATAGCACGCCGTTACGTACCACAAAGATGTTCTCACCAGCCCCTTCAGAAAGGTAACCATCAACACTCAGTGCGATGCCTTCATCGTAACCATGACGGCGAGCTTCGCCACCAACTAATAGTGAAGATAGGTAGTTACCACCGGCTTTTGCTGCGGTTGGGATCGTGTTTGGAGCGGCACGGTTCCAGCTAGAAATCATTGCATCAACGCCGTTTTCTAGTGCTTCTTCGCCTAGGTAAGACCCCCAAGGGAAAGCAGCGATGATCAGTTCCATCTCAGTATTTTCTGGCGGGCAGACACCCAAACCAACGTTACCTACGAAACCTAGAGGGCGGATGTACGCTGACTCTAGCTTATTTTGGCGTAGCGTTTCGCGAGTCGCTTCCATAATTTCTTCCTCAGTGTAAGGAATAGGGAAGCGATAGATTTTTGCTGAGTCTTTTAGGCGCTTAGCATGTTCAGGGTGACGGAAGATAACCGGCCCTTTTGGTGTGTTGTAACAACGAACACCTTCAAACACAGAAGTACCGTAGTGCATTGCGTGAGTCAGGACGTGAACGTTCGCCTCTGCCCAAGGAACCATCTCACCGTTAAACCAAATATAGTCTGCTGTTTTAGCTGTCATGTTTGCGGTTCCTTATGCGTTTATCTTTTGTTGTAAGTTGTTGTTTGGCAGTTCATTACGGCTGATCGAGATAACGTCAACGGTACGCACATCCCACAGCTTTTCGATTTGATTGACCAAAAAAGAGATTGGACGGTCACTGTCTACAATGATCTCTACACTCGCCACTTTACTTTCGTGGTTTTGAGTGCCCGCGACTTGCTTAACAATAAAGCCACGGTGGCGGATAACACGAAGAACACGCTCTAGTAGTACAGGCTTATCATCGGCTTTGATGTCTAATAGGTATCTTTTCATGTTATGTGTTCTCCAACATCTCACTGTTTGAAGCACCTGGCGGTACTAGTGGCCATACGTTCTCTTCTTCATCAATAAGAACATGAAGTAGGTAAGCGGTTTTGCTTTCTAGCATCTCTTTCAGTGCTGGCTCTACTTCTTCTTTGCGCGTGATGGTTTTACCCGGGATATCGAACGCTTTCGCTAGCATCACGAAGTCTGGATTGTCATCTAGGATGGTTTCACTGTGGCGGCCATCGAAGAACAACGATTGCCATTGGCGAACCATACCCAAGCGAGAGTTGTTTAGAAGCACCATCTTCACTGGGATTTGGCGGCGTTTCAGTGTGCCAAGCTCTTGCACGTTCATCATGAACGAGCCATCACCAGAGATTAGAATAGATTGGTCATCAGGACGCCCAACCGAAGCACCCATTGCAGCTGGCAAGCCAAAGCCCATGGTGCCTAAACCGGCAGAGGTAATGAAGTTCTGTGGATCGCGAGGCTGAATGTGCTGAGCTGCCCACATTTGGTGTTGGCCCACATCAGTCGATACGATAGAGCTTGCTGGCATCATGTCTGACAGTTGCTTCAACAGCAGTGGAGCAAAAATCAGATCACCAGGGTGGTCGTAACGCCATTTGAATGAGCTACGAAGACCTTCAGAGTGATGAACCCAAGAGGAGATGTCTTGGCTTAGCTCTAGTTGAGGCATGATCTTGTTGATGTCACCGCGAATTGGCGCATTGGCAAGACGCAGTTTGCTGAACTCAGCGGCATCGATATCGATATGGATAACCTTAGCATGCGGCGCAAAGGTATCGAGTTTGCCAGTTACTCGGTCATCAAAACGAGCACCGACAACAATCAACAGGTCACTCTCTTGAACCACAAGGTTAGCGGCTTTAGTGCCGTGCATACCCAGCATGCCAAGGTAGTGTGGGTCGTCACGTTCGATAGTGCCCAAGCCTTTCAGTGTGCTTACTGCTGGCATTGGGTTTAGGCGTAAAAACTCACGAACCGCATCGGTTGCTTTAGCAAGTTGAACACCACCACCTACGTATAAAACAGGACGGGTCGCTTGAGACAAAAAGTACTGTGCCTGTTCAATGGCATCAGTTGTCGCAACAGGAATTGCGGGTGGAGTAAATTCAGGAAGAGCGTTAACAGGTGCTTCTGCTAGTTGAACGTCTTTAGCGATATCGACGATAACCGGGCCAGGGCGGCCAGACTTTGCTACCACAAACGCTTCAGCGAGGGTTGGAGCTAGCTCTTCAATATCAGTTACTAGGTAGCTGTGTTTAGTACATGACAGAGACATACCAATCACATCCATTTCTTGGAATGCATCGGTACCAATGTGGGAACTTGCAACCTGACCTGTGATAGCAACCAATGGGATTGAATCCATAAAGGCATCAGCAAGGCCAGTGACTAGGTTGGTTGCACCTGGTCCCGAGGTTGCCATACAAACAGCGACATCTTGTGTTGCTCTAGCCATGCCGATCGCGGCCATAGCGGCGCCTTGCTCATGGCGACATAGGATATGTTCAACCCCGCCGTCATAGAGTGCATCGTAGATTGGCATGATGGCACCACCGGGGTAACCAAATACGGTCTCAATTCCTTGTTGCTTGAGTGCGGATACGACTAGTTCTGCGCCTTTCATCGGAATTCTCCCGTATTACCTTTATTTTGGTAACTGTTTCCTTTGTCTCTGCACATCTTGTGCTCCCATTCTTCCTGTAAATCGGCAAAGCCGAAAATGCTCAAAAATATAAAAATCGAATGTTTAAATTAGAAAAAACCCCCGGACTTGTCAGTGCGGGGGTTTTTTCTAATTCGTGGTTACTTTCTTCCCACTCGCCCCCGCGCAGTCTTAATAATGACTACGATAATCAGGTTAATCAGTGCGTAAATGCGAGCGTTAAAAATCATAATATTCGAGTTTTCTCGTTTATTGTCTTCAGTAAATGTCTACATCTCTAGTGTTATCACACAAATCTGCCGCATGACAAGGGAAATGTCATTCTTTTTTCACATTAAAATACCATTCCACCAAGCTATATAACAACCTTATCGCTTTGGTGAGCAACGAATATCCAGAGCGAATACTTTTAAATCAAAGACAAAGGAAAGTTATGGGACTCGCGATAATTCATAGCCGAGCTAGTGTGGGTGTAGAGGCGCCAGAAGTGACCGTTGAGGTGCATATAAGCAACGGAATGCCTGGCTTCACGCTGGTGGGTCTACCTGAAACAACGGTCAAGGAATCTAAAGATCGAGTGAGAAGCGCGATCATCAATTCTCGCTTTGAGTTTCCATCGAAAAGAATCACGGTTAATCTCGCCCCAGCCGATTTGCCCAAAGAAGGTGGCCGTTTTGACCTGCCCATCGCGCTTGGGATTTTGGTGGCGTCAGATCAGCTTCCGACATCAAAAATAGCTCAACATGAATTTATCGGTGAGTTGGCATTGTCAGGAGAACTTCGCTCGGTAAAGGGCGTTTTGCCTGCGACGTTAGCCGCCGACAGTGTAGAGCGATGCTTAGTTGTCCCACATCATAACGGTGATCAGGCTGCGCTGGTGGGCAAGGGAGCGCATAAATCTGCACAAACCTTGTTGGAGGTTTGTGCTGACATGTGTGGACAGGCTCAGCTTGGGCTATATAGAACGGAACATCATCAGGCTGATGTTTCAGTGCTTCGCGACCTACAAGATATTATCGGCCAACAACAAGGCAAGCGAGCTCTAGAGATAGCCGCTGCTGGGAATCATAACTTATTGTTTCTTGGCCCACCCGGAACCGGAAAAACTATGCTCGCTTCTCGACTGCGTGACCTATTACCTGAAATGAGTGATGACGAAGCGATGGAAACCGCGTCGGTGGCCTCGTTAACGCAACAAGAAATCAATCAATACAACTGGAAGCAACGACCTTTTCGCTCTCCTCACCATTCCAGTTCAATGGCGGCATTAGTGGGTGGTGGTTCGGTGCCTCGCCCCGGAGAGATCTCTTTAGCGCATAACGGCTTATTGTTCTTAGATGAGATGCCGGAGTTTGAGCGCAAGGTGCTTGATTCATTACGAGAGCCACTAGAGTCGGGCGAGATCATTATCTCCCGTGCTGCGGGCAAGACTCGTTTTCCTGCGCGTTTTCAATTGGTCGGTGCACTTAACCCAAGTCCAACGGGTTATTACGAAGGTAACCAGGCGCGCGCCAACCCACAGATCATCCTGCGTTACCTCAATCGCTTATCTGGGCCCTTGCTGGATAGGTTCGATATGTCATTGGAGATACCTCTGTTGCCAAAAGGAATGTTGGCCGAAGGCGGTGATCGCGGTGAAACCACTCAAGTAGTTAAGCAAAGGGTTAGGCAGGCGCGAGAGTTAATGCTATCTCGCAACCATAAATCGAATGCACTGTTAGGTAGCCGAGAAATTGAGAAGTATTGCCCATTGCGACGCGAAGATGCAGAGTTTCTTGAGACAGCACTACATCGCTTGGGTTTATCGATTCGTGCTTATCATCGAATTATTAAGGTGGCACGAACCATTGCCGACCTTGACGGTAACGAGCAGATCGAAAAGAAACATCTATCAGAAGCGCTAGGCTATCGCGCGATGGATCGCTTGCTGAAACAACTCACGGCTCAAGCTGTCTAGCAAGCAGAAAAAGCCTGCTTAGATGCAGGCTTTCGTTGGATTGCAGTTCATACTCGCTAAGGTTAGAACTTGTAGTTCAAGCCAACTGAAACGATATATTGAGACTCGTCGTAGAAGGTAATGTTCGAGTCGCTGGTGCCGTAGCCTGCCAGTGAAATAAACGACCAGTTTTCCCAATCCATGAATTGATCATACTCATAGGCGGCGAATAGGTTGATATTGTCGTCGCTGCGTTTCTTGTCGTAGATCGGGTTGCTCGCATCGTAAGAGCGTTGGCTGTAACCCGCTGTTAGTGCGTACTGGTGACGCCCCATGCCACCAAACAAGCTTACCTCACCACCGAATTGGTCGTAAGATTCAGCTTTACCATCAGCATCACGTGTTTGATAGATGACGGATGGAATAAGCATCATGGTACGACTAAGTGGCAGGCGATATTGACCTTTCAAGTAGAGAGTATTGGCATCTCGTTTGAGCTCTTGATCTTGAATATCATCCTTGTCGACATCTTTGGTCGCATAGGCCATGTCTAGCGAGAAAGCTGAGCCCGCAATGTTGCTTAGCTTCAAACGAAACGCATTGCCAGTTTCATCGGTCTTGGTGCGAGCTGATGTGGTGTTGTATGGATCAGCCCAAGTTTCACCAGACATAATGGTTGGCAGCAGTGAAGCGTCGATCACCATGCCTGACTCAAGTTGGTATTTGTAACCGACTTCGAGAACTACAGTACCTGTTGCTACATCATCTCGCGCGGTACCTGTGTATACCTGATGGTTTAGCTTTTCACCAAAGGTATAAGCAACACTACCTAAAGGAGCAACCAGAAAAGAGCTTTCCGAAGAAGCCTTCTGATCTGTGGATGAAAGATTGCTATCAGCATCGGTATTAAAGTTCGAGGTGGAAGAGGTAACCCCGGTATTGAGAGAGATTTCACCACTGAAACCTTGTTGGTCTGCAAGCTTGGCAAAAGCGGGAGAAGCCGCAACGCTCAATGCCAAGAGAGTTATTTTTATTTTCATTCAAGGGCTCCTTGCCCACCGGTTCTTAGGACGGGTTATTAATAGCAGTAAAGCTTTAAACTTCCAGGTTAATTATTTATCAATAATGATTTTTGAACTAGCAAAAAAAAGGAAGCCGAAGCTTCCTTTCATCAATGGCTTACTTCTTTAATAAGAAGTTCACGAGCTCGAAGTACTCATCAAGAGAGTTGATACCTTGAGCTTCTACTAGGTAGCGGTTGTTAACCACAACAGCGGGTACACCTGAAAGGCCGCTGTCTTTGAATGCTTTGTCGAAGCGACGAACCATAGAATCTACAGCAAAGCCGTTATACGCAGCATCGAATTTCTTCGCATCAACGCCTTCGTCTAGGAAGATTTGACGCAGTTCTTCTTCATCACGTGGTGGCTTGTTCATTGTGTGGATGCGGTTAAACATCACTGGCACCATTTTATCTTCAACTTTCAGTGCAATCATTGTCGCGTAAGCTTTGCTCATTGGCAGACCCATGTTGCCACCCATGAATGAAACATGGTTCTTCTGTAGCTTAGCGTCTTTAGGTAGCTGTTGTTTTAGCTGCTGGATGATTGGCTCAAAGCTATTACAGTGTGGGCAGTAAAAAGAGAAGAACTCTGTCACCATTGGTTTTTTTGATGCTTCTAGGTCGAGAACTTTGTAGTGTTCACCTTCGTTAAATTTCGCAGCGTGAGCGGTAAGGCTCAACATGATCAATGAGAAAAATGCGAATAGCTTTTTCATTTATCCAATCTCCATTATGTTTGAATTTTTATCTAGTTGTATGTTGCGATTGCTGTTACCACTGAGGCATTAACGAAAGTGGTGGCTCTTGCAGGGTAGCAATTTGCTCTTTACAAGCAAGTACTTGTTGCTCCCAATATTTCGGATCATTAAACCACGGGAAGGCCAGAGGAAACGCAGGATCGTGCCATCGTTTCGCCAACCATGCCATGTAATGCACCATACGTAGACCGCGTAGTGGTTCGATTAGTTTCAGTTGTGCGGTATTAAAATCGCAAAACTCTTGGTAACTCTCTAGCAAAATATCCAGTTGCATCAGCTTATCTTGGCGCTCGCCATTGAGCAGCATCCACAGATCTTGTATCGCAGGGCCGTTACGTGCGTCATCAAGATCGACGAACATTGGCCCATCGCGCCACAAAATATTGCCAGGGTGGCAGTCACCGTGCAGGCGGATATTCTCAATGTTGCTCGGCCACTGGCTCTCTAGCTCTTTGATCAGAAGGTCAACGTCATTGAAGAAGGCATTTTCTAGGTGCGTCGGGATAAACTGAGAGTTCTCTAGAATCTTACGTGGCTGATAAAGGTATTCATCTAAGCTGATGGTCGGGCGATGCTGGAATGTTCTTCCCGCGCTGGCTTTATGAATACGACCAAGAAAGCGTCCTACGCCTTCCAATTGATCTAGATTGTCAACTTCATACTGTCTGCCGCCAACACTTTCAAATAGTGCAAATAGGTAGCCTTGGTATTCATGTAAGGTTGCACCGTTGATTCGCATTGGAGGCGCAACCGGCATCTCTTGTTCGATAAGCTCGAGTGCGAAGTCATGCTCTTCTTGGATCTGTGCCTTGTTCCAGCGTTGTGGACGGTAAAACTTAACGACGTAGCGCTTACGGTCTTCATCGGTGAACTGATAGACACGGTTTTCGTAACTGTTGAGAGCGAGAAGCCCGGATTCAGCGCGAACTCCGATGCTCTCCAGTGCGTACCACATGAAGTCAGGAGTCAGGTTATCAAAGTTAAAGGCTTGCATCGTCATAGAATAAAAAAGGCTCATTACTGAGCCTTTTTCCATTTATTGGGTTGTTATACCAAGCACTACGGTGCGGGTATCAGAGCTTCTTGATAAAGCGGCTTTCGACTTCCATCGTAAACTCTTCATTATCCGAGAGTATAAACTGAATTGTCGAAACTGGTGAGCTCAGTTTTTCTGGGTCGGCGCCCAAACTGATAGGTAGGTTCAAAACCTCGCCTGGATCGACAGTAATCGTCTGTTTACCATACCAGATAGAATCGGGCAGTCCGCTAACATCGAGTTTGTACTCTTGCTCTTGTTGAGTCTTGTTGATCACTTTCAAGGTGTAGGTGTTTTCAACCAACCCTTGGTTATTGACTCTAAACAGTTGGTTTCGGTCACGCAGAACACTTAGGCCGGCAGGATCAACGCTCGCGATTTGGGCGAAGAACAAGCCCAGCATCACGATCAAGATAGCGCCATAGCCCAACAGCTTGGGACGCATTACCTTGGTCGAGTGACCTTCAAGTCTGTGCTCGGTGGTGTAATTGATCAGGCCTTTCTCATAGCCCATACGCTCCATCGTGTTGTCACAGGCATCAATACACGCGCCGCAGTTAATACACTCGTATTGCAGGCCGTCACGGATATCGATACCCGTAGGGCACACTTGTACACACAGATTACAGTCAATACAGTCGCCTAGACTAAGCTCTTTTGGATCGGCTTTACGAGAGCGAGGGCCACGGCTTTCACCACGTTCTGTGTTGTAACCAACGATGAAGGTGTCTTTATCGAACATTGCCGACTGGAAACGCGCGTAAGGACACATGTGCAGACAAACAATTGAACGCATCCAACCCGCATTGGCATAAGTACATCCAGCAAAGAACAGTACCCAAAACACCGGCCAGAAAGACGAGTTAAAGGTAAAGAAGCCAACCACTAACTCTTTGATTGGGATGAAGTAACCAACAAAGGTTAAGCCCGTCGCAATGGCAATCGCCCACCACGCAATGTGTTTGAGGGTTTTTCTGAGGATTAAATTGTTCGTCAGTTTGCCCGAGTCTTGTTTTCTTCGCTTATTGGCAGCGCCTTCTAGCTTCTCTTCGAACCAGATATACATGAAGGTCCAGACGGTTTGTGGGCATAAATAGCCACACCAGACACGGCCTAAGAAGGTGGTTATGAAAAACAGGCCAAACGCGGCAATCATAAATAGGATCGCGAGTAGGGTCAGATCTTGCGGGTATAAGGTGGTGCCAAAGAAGTTGAACTGTTGGCTGCCGATATCGAGCAAGATCGCTTGACGTTCACCAAAGGGAATCCATGGGATAAGCGCAAAAAGTAAAAGTAAGAACCAACCGCCATAGCGACGCAGTTGTTGGAATTTACCTTTGCTTTCTCGAACATAGATTCGGTTACTTGGGTTAAATCGATCTCCATTACCTTTATGTGTTTTCGGGTTAAAGGTTTTAGGAGTCACATCTTTGATATCGATTTTATCCTGACTCATGGACTATCCTTTTTGTGGCTTGTTTGCCCGGTTAAGTCGGGCATGACGACATTACTTGAAAGTATGGTTTAGAGAACCTGTTGAAATTGAGCTTGGTGCATTTGTTGTTATCGCACTCACTCTTATTATTTTAGAAGATTCTTATGGATGGCGATTATAGCGACAATCTTGTTCTCATTTCTTTAACGCTATCAACCTTTAACAACAAAAGTCATAACAGTTGTGACGAAAAAATAGCGAACAGAAACAAAAAAGCGACCTGGTGGTCGCTTTTTAAAATTGAGTGTTTTATCTATACGGCAATTGAGCTCTAAACTAACGGGCGACTAAAGAAGGCCACGTGCTTTTAGAATTGCGGTTTTGAAATCATCTTCTTGGTCTTTTTTCAGGCCCGGGATCATCTCATCTTTTTCGCTGTTGCGCATTTTTAGGTGATAGATAAGAACATCGTCAGTCAGTTCTTCAAGCTTGCCTTGGTAGCCCGCTTCTTTTGATAGCTTAATGATGAACTCTAATAGGTTAAGCTCTTGATCTTTCTGCCACTCAGGCTCCATCAGTTCAAGCAGTTCTTCAATGCGGTGACACTTCATACTTTATTTCTCCACAAATTTTATAATGATTTGTGGCTAAGGTATCAAATCGGGTAGGGAATACCAATGTGTAAACACATTTCAAGATGGGAGCGGGCAAGAAAAAAGCGCAGTAAAAACTGCGCTTTTTGTTAAGCGGCTTTAATCACTTTCGTTGTAGTCGGTGCTAATAAAGCAGTCTTCTCAACTAGAGTCATTGTAGGAGCCAATTTCTTAGCCGTTGGAGCAGCAACAAAGCCACTACGACGACGCATCGCACTACGGTTGGTGTGCGAGAACCTGACAGCTGTTGGGCGCATTAATTTACCTAACGGTCAGGCATATCCATTGCCAATCTAATGGCCTGATTTACCATGAGCTCCACCTCAATTGCTTGAAGCGTCACTCGTCTGGCTTTCGCCAATCCGAAGAATAAATCAGGATAATGATATGCATGCATATCAAGGCTTAGATTATCACTATCTAAGTTATCGATCGACGCCTGAGTGATAAATAGACGATATTAGAGCTAAAATAGTGTGAGCAGTATATTTGAGTTTGAACCTCTTTCAGGCTTAAGATGATGCTTTAAAGGAGGTGCATATGTCGTTCTTAAAGAAAACGTTAGCAAGTTTTGGAATTGGATCTGCCAAGGTGGATTCTGTATTGCAACAGGAAGTGCTTTATCCAGGCAAGAAGGCGAGCATTATTGTGCATGTCTATGGTGGCGCTCAGCCACAAGAGATCGACAATATCGATCTCAACTTGTGCTGTCGTTACGTCAAAGAAATTACTATGAATTCGCAAAGGCAAGAGGGCGGTCAAACACGTCGAATGCACCAGACATACTCGTTGGCCAAATGGAGCCTGCCGTATGCCTTTGTTATTCAGCCGGGTGAAACCCGTGATTTTGAATGTGAGTTTGATGTCCCGCTGAACACACCTGTCACGATTGGTGATTCAAAGGTGTGGCTAGAAACCGGGCTCGATATTGCGATGGCGATTGATCCATCGGATAAGGATATTTTAACGGTTCGCCCAGATGCACTTCTTGATGGTATTTTTAATGAACTAGAAGCTCAAGGTTTACGCATTCGCCAAGTTGAGTGCGAAGCAGTAGAGGGCTTTGAACTGCCATTTGTTCAAGAGTTTGAGTTTGTCCCTACCACTGGTCCATATCATGGCCGCTGGCGTGAACTGGAAGTGGTTGCTCATCGTGATGAAACCGAGCTTAAGTTGTGGTTTGAGATAGACCGTAATCGCGATGGTGCAAAAGGCATGTTGGCGAGCTTGTTAGGCATTGGCCAACTGCAGCGTCAATTGAGTGTGCCATTGGATACGTCACCACAAGATGCGGGCAAGATGGTACTTGAGTATCTAGACAACGCATCTTAGTTAGCTCTTTGGTTCTGTAGCTTTAGAGACCTTAGCTTCATCACACCGTTTAGGCGTTATTAATGTCATAAAAGATGTCATAAAAATTTAAGCTTACACGTGTAAGCTTAATGTGCAATACTAGGCAAATCGAACATTTACTCTAGTAGGATAATCATGTCTGCATCATCGGCGAGCGAATACAGTGACATCGAAGAACGCGCCAATGCGATAACCCATGGCTTGGGTGTTGTGCTTGGCGTGGTTGGTTTAATCCTGCTGCTGATTCGTGCGTTTGACCATCAAGCCGACATACTGACTATTGCGAGTATGGCGGTATATGGCAGCAGTATTATCCTACTCTTTCTCGCTTCCACGCTTTATCACTCGATCACCACAGAAAAGACCAAGCGATTACTGAAAACTCTCGATCACTGTGCGATCTACTTATTGATCGCTGGCAGTTACACGCCATTTTTATTGGTGAGTTTAAGAACACCATTGGCGATGGGTTTGATGGCAGTGATTTGGGGTATCGCGCTAGTCGGAATCATTATGAAGATTGCCTTCGTCTACCGATTTAAGCGTTTGTCATTGGTGACTTACTTGGCGATGGGTTGGTTATCGCTGATTGTGGTTTATCAACTGGCGATGAATATCGAGATGGGTGGTTTGGTGCTACTAGCACTCGGTGGCGTGATTTACTCGTTGGGTGTGATTTTCTATGTGGCAAAACGCATCCCTTACAATCATGCCATCTGGCATTTGTTTGTGTTGGCGGGCTGCGCTTGCCATTTCTTCGCTATTTATTTGTACGTGACTCCGGTTTAGCGAGCCAGTACCTCAGTAATCTCAGCTTTAATCTGATATTCAGGGTGTTGTTCTAGGTCGAGCTTGATGAGCTTGCCTTCTTCACCCGTCTTTGGTCGTAGGTATGTGTCGGCCATTCGTTTGATTGATTTCCACACAGCAACTTCTTCTTCTGCCAACAACTCACCTTCTGCAGTAAATACGCTGATGTTAAGTGATACCAAAATGACCGCTTGAGTGCCTTGGTTAGTGATGGCTGTCGGAATGATAAGCTCACCATCTTCATAGCGACTTGCACCCAGTACAACATCCACTCCTGACTGAGACAGCTGTAAGCTTGGCTTTTTACTATTAACCACAATCGTAGTGCCACGCGTGTTCGTTGCGACAGGTACGGCTACGACAGGCACTGCAGTCTCTGATGTTGTCGTTGCTGCTTCCGTTTGCTTTGGTGCCACGTATTGCCAAGTAAAATCATCTTTGAGTAACACTTGCTTGCCATCAGGCAAGGTGACCATTTTATCAGCAAAGGCAGAACTTACGAATACTGAGTTTGCGAGCAATGCGCTAGCGAGAAGTACGTATGATTTCATCTGTGTTTCCTTGATTTTGTGCTTGGTTAACGTCGCCAAAAGGCTGGGAAAAATAGAACAATGAGCGTCAATATCTCGAGTCGCCCCATCAGCATTCCTAAGCTTAGCAACCATTTAGCGGCGTCGGGCAGTGGAGCAAAGTTCCCGGTTGGACCGATAACGCTGCCCATACCAGGACCAACGTTGGCAACGGCTGTGATAGCGCCAGATATACTGGTCACGGGATCAAGCCCCATCGCGCTCAAGCCACCTGCAATTAAGATAATCGTAATAAAGAACATCAAACCAAATGCGACTAGTGAACGCACAATATCGTCATTCACCGGTCGCTGATTGTAGCGTTGAACAAACACGCCCGACGGGTGAATCAGTTTCATCATCTGCTTATGAAGCATGGTCATCGCGATCTGGAAGCGGAAGATCTTGATACCACCAGAGGTTGAACCTGAGCACGCGCCCGCCATCATTAAAAAGGCAAACAGCGTGGTAGGCAAAGCGCCCCACGCGGTGAAATCTTCTAAGCCAAAACCGGTTGTGGTTACGACTGACACAATATTGAACATCGAAACACGCATCGCATCCATGACCGTGTAGCCATCTCTAACCACCAACCATGTCGATATCACGGCACTGGTGACTAAGAATAGATAGGTGAAGCCTCTCACTTGCGCGTCTTTGTAGAGGATTGAGAGTTTTCTGCCACGCAGTGCGCTAACGAACAGTAGGAACGGCAGACCACCAAGGAACATGAACAGGGTTCCCACCCAGTGAGCACTGTTAGAGAAGTGGTTCATCGAGCCATCTGATGTTGAGTAACCACCCGTAGACAGTGTTGTGAAGGCATGATTGATCGCGTCAAAGATGCCCATGCCTGCAAAGAGATAGCTAATGATGCACAAGCCAGTCAGAACCAGATAAACCGCCACGATGTTCTTCGCGACCGTTTTTGCTCGTGGGCTGCTTTTATCTGACCAGTCGGATGATTCGGTTTGGAACAGGCGCATACCACCGACGTTGAGCATTGGCAGAACCGCTACCGCCATAACGATGAAGCCGATGCCACCTAACCATTGCAATATAGAACGCCACAACAGAATGCTTGGTGCCATGCTGTCTAAGCCGCTTAATACGGTTGAGCCTGTTGTGGTGATACCAGACATGGTTTCAAAATAGGCGTCAGTGAAGCTGATGTGGTTGATGAAGACAAACGGCAGTGCAGCAAAGGCACTGGCTATCGTCCATACCAGAGAGGTGATCAGGAACATGTCCCGCACCCCAAGTCGGAACTTAGCGGAGCGCCCTAAGCTCAAGCAGATGAACGCCACAATGTGCGTGATCACTACCGATTGACCAAACTCGAGGAAGCCACCGGTGCCTGTGAAAAAGGCAACCAATGTGGGGATGTACATGAAAAGGGCGAGTTTTGATAACACTAACCCTATCACTAATAATATCGGACGAAAGTTGACCATAGCTTAATAGACCATAGCTTTAATTGATTACAGCTTTGTGCCGGAGCGTCGTTCTCACAAGAAGAAGGTTGCGAGAAGATACTTACGAGAACAAGGCTATAAGAAGAACGGGCTCGGTTGGAATAGAGACTCAACATCAGGTACGTATTTCTTGTCCACTAGGAACATCACTACGTGGTCATCTTGTTCGATTACGGTTCTATCGTGCGCGATAAGTACTTCTTCTCCGCGAACAATCGCACCAATAGTGGTGCCCGGTGGTAGCTTGATGTCGCCAATCGCTCGGCCAACCACTTTCGATGTGGTTTCGTCACCGTGAGCAATGGCTTCGATCGCCTCCGCAGCGCCGCGACGTAGAGATGATACGTTAACAATATCAGCACGACGAACGTGAGTAAGCAGCGCAGAAATGGTCGCTTGCTGTGGAGAGATAGCAATATCAATCACGCCACCCTGAACAAGGTCTACGTAAGCACCACGCTGAATCAGTACCATTACCTTCTTGGCACCCATTCGCTTCGCCAGCATTGCTGACATGATGTTGGTTTCATCTTCATTGGTTAGGGCAATGAACACGTCCACTTGATCGATGTTCTCTTCGGTTAGCAGCTCTTGGTCTGCCGCATCGCCACAGAAGACGATGGTGTTTTCTAATTCTTCAGACAGCTTTTCGGCACGAGTGTAGCTGCGCTCGATAAGCTTGATGCTGTAGCTCTGCTCAAGGCGTTTTGCCAAGCTTGCACCAATGTTACCACCACCGACAATCATGATGCGGCGGTACGGTTTCTCTAGGCGTTGTAGCTCACTCATTACTGAGCGGATATGGTTACTCGCTGCCACAAAGAAAACCTCATCATCGGCTTCAATGATGGTGGTGCCTTGTGGGCGAATAGGGCGACCTTGACGGAAAATAGCGGCAACACGGGTATCAATGTGCGGCATGTGCTCACGCAAAGCAGACAGTGCGTTACCCACCAGTGGACCACCGTAGTAGGCTTTTACTGCTACTAGGCTAACCTTCTGTTCAGCAAAGCTCACAACCTGCAGTGCGCCTGGGTATTGAATCAGGCGCTCGATGTAGCTGGTCACTAGTTCTTCGGGTGCGATCAGGTGATCGACTGGGATGGCACCTGATTTGAATAGCGCTTCTTTCTCTTCTAGGTATTGAGGAGAACGAATACGAGCAATTCGGTTCGGCGTATTGAAAAGAGAGAAAGCAACCTGACACGCAGCCATGTTGGTTTCATCCATGTTAGTTACGGCAACCAACATGTCGGCATCTTGCGCACCCGCTTCACGTAGTGTGTTTGGGTGGCTGGCATAACCGTTTACAACCCTAAGGTCGTACTTATCCTGAAGTTCACGAAGTCGGTCAGCATTACGGTCGACAATGGTGATGTCGTTGTTTTCACCAACCAGGTTTTCAGCAAGGGTACCGCCAACTTGTCCAGCACCTAGGATAATGATCTTCATAGCCTTTCTCTTTTCTTTACCGTGGTAATTCTAGTTATCTAACTTTGTTTTGATAATGCACTAGAAAGAAACAGCGGCTAAGAAATAAATTCTTAGCCGCTGTTAGTTGTTATGCCTGTTTTACTAGAACTGCGTAGTAGAAGCCATCCATATCTTCTTCTCCAGGTAGTATTTGACGACCCGGATTTTCGATATCAGACCCAACCAGCGTTGCGTTTTCAGTACGTGCTAGGAATGCTTTCACTTGCAGCACGTTTTCTTGCGGCGTGATAGAACATGTCGCATAAACCATGGTGCCGCCTTCTTTCAGCTGACGCCACATTGCATCCATAATTTCGCTTTGCAGTTCAGCCAGCGCATCAATGTCAGATGCACGACGTAGCCACTTGATGTCAGGGTGACGGCGAATTACGCCAGTCGCTGAACAAGGTGCATCAAGTAGGATACGGTCGAACTTATCGCCCATCCACCACTCTTCAGGGTAGCGAGCATCACCACAAATTACGTCGGCACGCAGTTGTAGGCGCTCAAGGTTATCGTAAACACGGTCTAGACGTTTGATGTCGCAGTCAATCGCAACCACTTCAGTATCTTGAGTGTGCTCAAGAATATGTGCCGTTTTACCACCTGGTGCAGCACAACAATCTAAGATCAGCTCACCATCTTTTGGTGTTAGGTAATCAACCGAAAGCTGAGCGGCAGCATCTTGCACTGATACCCAACCCCTGTCGAAGCCAGGAAGCAAAGTAACATCACAAGGTGCAGCTAATTTTATGGCATCAGCTGCTTCTGGGTGCAATGTGTATTCAATGTTTTCGTTTTTAAGCAGTTCAACATACTCGTCACGAGTGTGGTGTTGGCGGTTAACGCGCAGCCACATTGGTGCCTTACTGTTGTTTGCTTCAACCAGTTGCTCCCATTGATCTGGGTAGCTCTCTTGAAGCATTTTTAGAATCCAGCTTGGGTGGCTGTATTTGCCTGCATTGTGACTAACGGCTTTCTCGTCTAGTTCTTCTTGGTCACGTAGGTAGCTACGTAACACAGCGTTGATCAAACCACTCAGGCTTGGACCGCGCAGTGTCTTAGTACCCTCAACCGTTTCAGCAACCGCGGCATGCGAAGGGATACGCATGAAGCTTAGTTGGTAAATGCCCACCAAGATTAGGTGGTGGAATACACGCTTTTTACCTTTAAGCGGGTTTTCCATCAGTTCGTTAGCGATTGACTCTAAACGAGGCAGATAACGAAGTGCGCCGTAGCAAATCTCTTGCAGTAGAGCATGGTCTCGCGGACGGATCGTTTTTTGAGCCGCAGGGAGAGCGTGTGAAAGAGAGTGGCCTTTATCGACAACTTGGAATAGGACATTTGCAGCAGCAGCGCGAACATTCATGAGGGGTACCGAATATTTATTTGAATACATGAGGACATCTCTGCCCTCGTAAAGGTTTTCTAAGCTGTGTAATTAACAGCTTTAAAAGCGGATTAAGAAAGTTGAGTACCAACTTCAAACCAGCTTGCACGTGAGTTCAAGATATCCTGAACTGACATGGCTTTCTTACCTGGAACTTGTAGCTGTTCAAGAACAAGTACGCCTTGTCCTGTCGCTACGTAGATACCAGTTTTATCCGCTTGCAGAATTGTACCTGAAGGCTTATCAGAAGTTTGCTCTGCCACACGGCTTTGCCATACTTTGATGCTGTTCTCAGCAGCTTCAAAGTGGCTCATTGGCCATGGGTTGAAGGCACGAACGCAGCGTTCAATATGCGCAGCTTCATCACTCCAGTTGATACGCGCTTCTTCTTTGCTTAGCTTCTTCGCGTAGTTCGCAAGCTCATCGTCTTGCTTTTCTGCAACTGCTTTGCCAGAAGCGATGTCCGCTAGACATTCAACAAGCGCGTCAGGGCCAAGGCCCGCTAACTTCTCGTACATTGATGCGCTGGTATCTGTCGCTTCGATAGGCAGCGTTGCGATGCTTAGCATGTCGCCAGTATCTAGGCCGATATCCATCTGCATGATCGTCACGCCTGTCTCTTTATCACCTGCCCAAATAGAGCGTTGAATCGGAGCAGCACCACGCCAGCGCGGTAGGATAGAGCCATGTACGTTGATACAACCTAAGCGAGGCGTATCTAATACAACCTGCGGAAGCAATAAGCCGTAAGCGACAACAACCATGATGTCAGCGTTCAATTCAGCTAGCTCTTGCTTAGCCTCATCTGACTTGAAGTTTTCTGGTTGGTAAACCGGAATATTGTTTTCAAGTGCGATGTTTTTTACTGGGCTCGCAGTGAGTTTTTTACCGCGGCCTGCTGGGCGATCTGGCTGTGTGTAAACAGCAACAACTTCATGCTCCGAAGACAACAACGCCGCCAAGTGACGGGCGGCGAAATCCGGAGTACCTGCAAAGACAATTCTTAAAGACTGACTCAAGGTAGGCTTCCTTCTAATTTAGTAATAGCAGCGGTTATTAACCTTGTTTCTCGTTGAAACGTTTAATCTTCGCTAGCTTATCTTGGATACGTTTACGCTTTAGTGGCGATAGGTAATCAACAAACAACTTGCCTTCTAGGTGGTCAAGTTCGTGCTGAACACAGATAGCCAGAAGGTCGTCAGCGTCGAATGTGAATTCGTTGCCGTCACGGTCTAGTGCTTTAACCGTTACTTCTGCAGCGCGAGGTACTAGAGCTCGAGCGCCTGGTACAGATAGGCAGCCTTCTTCGATTCCATCTTCGCCGCGCTTCTCAGTAATTTCAGGGTTGATAAGCACCATTGGCTCATCACGTGTTTCTGAAATATCGATAACAACGATGCGTTGATGGAAATCTACTTGCGTTGCCGCAAGGCCGATACCTTCTTCGTCGTACATGGTTTCAATCATGTCATCAACGAACTTTTGAATCTCTGGGGTAACTTCTTTTACCGGTTTCGCCACGGTACGTAGACGATCATCTGGTAATGTTAATACTTGTAATACAGACATATACACTCGAAATATTGAACTGTGCCGAAACAGCTTAAACCTTGTTGGCTCAATTCTAGACATTTTAGAGGTCAAATGACAGCATCCTGAAGGTAATTCTCAAATCAGATGTCATATATTCAGACCAAGGAACCTAGGTCATGCGTCATTTTTCTCCCATTTTTTCTCTTGTTTGTGCCTCGCTTTCGTTCGCCGCTACGGCTGAAAATAGCGCTCAACCTTTAACCATTAAGCAGGGCGCACCTGAGGCGTATGTGGTGGTAAAGGGCGATACCTTATGGGATATATCTGCGATGTATCTTGATAGCCCGTGGTTGTGGCCAAGGTTATGGCAGGTAAACCCTGAGATAGAAAATCCTCACCTTATTTATCCCGGAGACAAACTGTCGTTGGTTTGGATTAATGGTGAACCTGTCTTGAGCCTCAAGCCTGTTATCAAACTCAGCCCTAAGATTCGTGTTTCTGAGAAGAAAGCAGTACCTACCGTCAACGAGGGACTGGTTCTACCTTATTTACAGTCTGATCGCTTGGTAGAGCAGCAAGATATCGAATCGGCACAACGAGTATTAGGAACCAGTGATGGTAAACGTTTCTTATCGGGTGCAGACCGGTTGTTTATCTCAGGTAACCAACAACATCAAAAGTGGGGTATCTACCGCGCAGTTGAAACCTACCAACGGCAGCAACCCCAAGCGAGTATTACCTCTTTGCGACTGGTCGCCACTGCGCGCTTAAAAGAGGTGGATGCTGAGTTCAGCAGCTTGCAGATAGACACTCAGCTGCAAGAGGTGCTGCTTAATGACCTTGTGCTACCAGAACTTGGTGTTGATCAGGTGAAGCTCTCTACCACGTTTTATCCTGCACCTAGTGCGGCAGGTCAGTTTGCTAATATCTTGGGCTCATTAGATGGCAGCCAGTACAGCGCGAAGAATCAGGTAGTGGTGATCAACAAAGGTTCACAGGATAACCTTCGCCAAGGTTCTATGTTTACCCTCAGTGAAAGCGGTGCTGTGGTGTTTGGTAAGCAGGGTGAATACAGCTATAAAGAGTCTGCGGCGAGTAATAAAGTGCAGCTACCAAGTACCTCGCTCGGTAGCTTGATGGTCATTCGTCCTTATGAGTATTTTAGCCTCGCGTTGATCACTCAAAGTTCAAAGCCAGTAAGTAATGACATTGTGGCGGTATCGCCTTTGGACCTTGCAGTGACAGAAGAGGGAAGCGAGTGAATGAAGAGCAACTGATCGCTTGGTTAACGTTAAGTTATATTCCGCAACTGGGTGGAAAGCGTCTTGCTCGCCTGCTGAGTGTTGATTCTCCTTTAAATATTGTTGGTTACTCAGGGCAACAGCTGCAAGCATTGGGTTTATCAACCAAACAAATCTCCTATCTAAGAGAACAGGCCCCAAGAGAGGTAGAGGCTTGTCTCGCTTGGCGAGCTAAACAATCCAACCATCACATCCTGACTCCGAGTTGCCCACATTATCCTAAATTGCTGAGTGAGATTGCTTCGGCGCCTACTGTGCTTTTCGTTAGAGGTAACGTTGAAAAGCTGATTGAACCTCAAATCGCGATGGTTGGCAGCCGTAATGCCAGTATCGAAGGTCTACAGACGGCGAAATCATTCGCTAAAGAGTTTGTACAAAATGGTTTGATTGTCACTAGCGGCTTAGCGCTTGGTATTGATGGTTATGCCCATGATGGCGCACTAGATAAAGGAGGCGAAACCTTTGCTGTATTGGGCTCAGGCTTGGATTCTATTTATCCTGTAAGACACAGAAACCTCGCGGCTAGGATATGTGAAAGTGGGGCGCTAATTTCAGAGTTTCGTCCAAGTGCCAAACCGCGACCTGAACATTTCCCGCGTCGCAATCGTATTATTAGTGGTTTATCGTTAGGAACCTTGGTAATCGAGGCGGCTGAGAAGAGTGGTTCACTAATTACCGCTCGCTATGCTTTGGAGCAAGGACGTGAAGTATTTGCGCTTCCAGGTTCTATTCATAGTCCAACGAGCCGTGGAGGCAATAACTTAATTAAAGCCGGTGCTTGCTTGGTACAGAGTGCTCAAGATGTATTGGTTGAAATAAAGAGTCTGTTAGACTGGTCTATAGATCAACAGCCTAATTTATTCGAACCTGCGCCAAGCTTGGAAGAAAATGAACAATTGCCATTTCCACAGCTGTTAGCTAACGTAGGATTAGAGGCGACACCCGTTGATATTTTAGCACAGAGAACCCATATACCTGTGCATGAGGTCATGATGCAGCTTTTAGAGCTTGAGCTCTCAGGGCATGTTGTTGCAGTTTCCGGTGGCTATATTCGAAAGGGGAGAGGCTAGCTATGATGATGGACATACTGATGTACTTGTTTGAAACCTACATCCATAGCGATTCTGAATTGCAGGTGGATCAAGACGAACTGGAAGATGAACTTCTGCGAGCAGGGTTTCACCAAGATGATATTTATAAGGCCCTCCATTGGTTAGAAGATCTTGCGGCACTGCAAGATACCGATAACCAAGCGGCGATTACTATGTGCTCTAATACCTCGATGCGTGTTTATACCAGTCGAGAGATTTCACGTATTAATATGGAGTGTCGAGGTTTCCTACTATTCCTAGAGCAGATCAACGTGCTCACGACAGAGATTCGTGAAATGGTGATTGATCGTGTGATGGGGCTTGAGACAAACGAATTTGAATTGGATGATCTGAAATGGATTATCTTAATGGTGCTATTTAATGTGCCGGGTAATGAAAGTGCTTACACGCAAATGGAAGAGCTGTTGTACACCAAAGAGCAAGGTATCTTGCATTAATACAGGCTTGTCATGAGTAGTAAGATTGATAATCAGCTTTTTTCAGCACATGAACATGCATTAGAGCATGAACCATGTCCACAGTGCGGTGGAGAGCTTCAGCTTCGCCATGGTAAGCACGGCCCATTTTTAGGCTGTAAGCAGTATCCGAGCTGTGATTACATCAAGCCTCTTCATCAAAATGATGGTCATGTGGTGAAAGAGCTGGGCGTTCCGTGTCCTAAATGCCAAAACGAATTGGTATTAAGGCAAGGTCGCTTTGGGATGTTCATTGGCTGTAGCAGTTATCCAGAGTGTAATCACATCGAATCTTTGGACCAACCGAAAGAACAACCTGAAGAGCAGCCACTTGTTGCCTGCCCTGAGTGTGGTCGAGGCCACTTGGTTGAGCGTAAATCTCGCTATGGCAAAACCTTCTATGCGTGTGATAACTACCCTAAGTGTAAGTTCGCCGTTAATCAGCCACCTGTTATAGGTCGTTGTGAACAGTGCCAGTTCCCGTTGTTACTTGAGAAGAAAACAGCCAGTGGTACCAAGAAGCAATGCGCTGATCGCAAGTGTCACCACATTCAATCTCAATAACTCGATATTATAGACACAAAAAAACGGCGCTCACTGAGCGCCGTTTTTGTATCCAATAAACTTTTTATATCAATAAGCCAATGTAGGCTTACTTCATCTGCTCAGCAAACTCATGCACAGCAGGGTAGGCTTGCTTATCAAGAATCTCAGCCAATGAGCACAAAGCTCTTTGTAATTCTGCGTTGTAGTCAGCGCTCACGTTAATGTGACCCATCTTGCGACCTGCACGCTTTTCTTTGCCATACCAATGAACATGACAACCACCTTGAGCAAGAATAGCCTCAGGAAGAGTATCTTCGCCAAGAATGTTGATCATTGCGGTTGGACGAATCAGTTTAGTGCTACCTAGTGGCATGCCACACACTGCACGTAGGTGGTTTTCAAACTGACAAGTCTCTGCGCCTTGTTGCGTCCAGTGGCCCGAGTTATGAACACGTGGTGCAATCTCATTAACAAGCAGTGAACCTTGAACATCAAAGAACTCAAGTGCTAGCACGCCAACGTAATCTAAACGCTCAGCAATGGCAGTGAACATGGCTTTAGCTTGCTCTTGCAGTTCAATGTCATCAATCGCTGTCGATAAGCTCAACACGCCGTCGGTGTGAACATTCTCAGCCAGTGGATACACTTGAACCTCGCCATTGGTATCACGAGCACCAACCAGTGATACTTCGCGGTCAAACGGAACAAACTCTTCAGCCACAATCGCTTGGTTGTCGGTCGCGGTAATGCACTCAGCCATTTCTGCCCAAGTCGCGTCAACATTGTCTAATGTCTTTAAGCGCCATTGGCCCTTGCCGTCGTAGCCGCCAAGTGTGCTCTTCAACACCATTGGTAAGCCAACGTGAGCAATTGCAGCGTCAAAGTCTTCGCGAGAGTTAACCACGTAGTACTTAGCATTCTTCACGTTCGCTTCGTCTAACAGGGCTTTTTCAAGACGACGGTCACCGCCAGCTTTGATTGCTTCTGTTGTCGGTAAGAACTTACCGCTGCGCTCACACACCTCAAGTACATCGTGAGGAATATGTTCGAATTCAGCAGTAATGACGTCCGCACGCTCAATCGCATTTTCTAAGCCGTTACCTAGAATCGCTTGCGTTAATGGGTGAACAATATTTTTGCTGCCAACATCAAAAGCAGAAATTTCAATATTCAGCGGTGCCCCAGCTAGGGACATCATGCGAGCAAGTTGGCCCGCGCCTAACACAAGAACATGCATGGAAATTAGTCCTCTGCAGGGTTTGGATTAGCCAAAACCGTTTCTGTTTGCTCAGAACGGAATGCTTCTACTTTTGCCATTACTTCTTCATTGTGTGTACCAATGATTTGAGCCGCTAGGATGCCTGCATTGGCAGCGCCAGCTTCACCGATAGCCAAAGTACCTACCGCGATACCTTTTGGCATCTGCACGATAGAAAGCAGAGAGTCCATGCCTTTCAGTGCTTTAGACTGAACTGGAACACCCAGAACTGGTACGCTTGTGAAAGCAGCAGCCATGCCCGGAAGGTGCGCTGCACCGCCAGCACCAGCAATAATTACTTTAATACCGCGCTCTTTCGCACTGGTTGCGTAGTCTGCAAGCAACTGAGGTGTGCGGTGAGCAGAAACCACTTTTGTTTCGTACGCCACGCCAAACTGATCCAACATTTCTGCAGCTAGCTTCATTGTTGGCCAATCAGATTTAGAACCCATGATAATACCGACAGTCATCTCAAACTCCTTCAGGTACGATTTAATTAGTGATTAGATATTTTGCGCGCATTATACGGGTAAAATTACTTAAGGAAAACGTTTGCGTCAGTCTAAGTTGTTAATTGATACATTTTATAAACAAATAGCTTTAGTCACAGTGAATGATAATTTGTACACTTAGCGAGTTCGATAACTGACTTAATGAGGCAACCCGTGGATAACTTTCAACATACATTGCAGGCATTACAACAAGGTGAAGTCATTGCTTACCCGACCGAAGGCGTTTTTGGGGTTGGTTGTGATCCTGATAATCCACATGCCATCAAGAAATTACTCGAGTTAAAACAGCGTCCAGTTGAAAAGGGCTTGATCTTGATTGCTGCAAGTTACGAGCAGCTGCTTCCTTATATTGATGAAAGCCAGTTGACGGAAGAACAGTTGGTAACAGTGAAAGCGACATGGCCAGGTCCGGTCACTTGGATTATGCCAACCAGCAGCAAAGTTACTGACTGGGTCAGCGGCCAGTTTGATTCCATCGCGGTACGAGTGACGGATCACCCTTTGGTTCAAAGAATGTGTAATGAGTTCGGCAAGCCGTTAACCTCTACCAGTGCCAACCTGACTGGCGAGCCGCCTTGTATGACGACTGAAGAAGTTCAACAGCAACTGGGTCAACACTTAGTCGCGATTCTAGAAGGCCAAACGGGTGGCCGTGAGAAGCCAAGCGAAATTAGAGATGCAAAAACGTCGAAAATATTAAGACAGGGTTAAACCCTGCAAAGGAAGTAAGATGTCAGCAATTGATAAAGAAGCAGTAAAGCAGTTTTTACTGAGCCTACAAGATTCGATTTGCCAGCAGCTTGAGCAAGCTGATGGTGTAGCGTTGTTTGAAGAAGATGCATGGGAGCGAGAACCTGGCGATCGTCTAGGTGGCGGTGGTCGTACTCGCGTGATGACCAATGGTGCTTTATTTGAACAGGGTGGAGTTAACTTCTCTCACGTAGCGGGTAAGGCAATGCCTGCCTCAGCCACGGCTCATCGCCCTGAATTAGCTGGACGTAAGTTTGAGGCGATGGGGGTTTCATTAGTTATCCACCCTAAAAACCCATATATCCCAACCTCACACGCCAACGTACGATTCTTTATTGCGGAAAAAGAAGGGGAAGACCCGATTTGGTGGTTTGGTGGCGGTTTTGACTTAACGCCATTTTATCCTTTCGATGAAGACTGCCAATCTTGGCATCAAACCGCTAAAGATCTTTGTGCGCCGTTTGGTGATGATGTTTATCAAGAACATAAAGAGTGGTGTGATAAATACTTCTACCTGCCTCACCGAGACGAAACACGCGGTGTGGGTGGTCTGTTCTTTGATGATCTTAATGAGTGGGGTTTCGATAAGAGTTTTGCTTATATGCAGGCTGTCGGTGAAGGCTTTGCAGCCGCCTATCTACCCATTGTAGAACGACGTAAAGAGACGTCTTACGGTGAGCGCGAGCGTGACTTCCAACTTTATCGTCGTGGTCGCTATGTTGAATTTAACCTAGTTTACGACCGTGGCACCTTATTTGGCCTGCAAAGTGGTGGTCGCACAGAGTCTATATTGATGTCGATGCCGCCGTTGGTTCGTTGGGAATATCGCTATGAACCACAAGCGGGCTCACCAGAAGCTCTGCTTTATAGCGACTACCTAAAGCCTCGAGTTTGGTAGTTCTTCCTTCCTTATAGGGATAGTGATAGGGTCATCTATATAGATGACCCTTTTTTATTTCTGTTAGGTAAGGATATGACACAGCAAGTAGATCGTTATGCCGTTTTCGGTAACCCTATTGGGCAAAGCAAATCGCCATTCATTCACACATTATTTGCTCGCCAAACCAGACAACAACTTACCTATACAGCATTACAGCCAGAGCATGGTGAATTTATCACTGCGGCCAAAACATTTTTCAGTGAAGGTGGTCGAGGATGTAACGTCACAGCACCTTTTAAAGAAGATGCGTATCAGTTTGCCAATCGCCTAACTGAGAGAGCTGAACTAGCTGGTGCCGTAAATACCCTTAAGAAGTTAGATGATGGAGAGATCATTGGTGATAACACCGATGGTGAGGGCTTAGTTCAAGACCTGCTTCAACATCAAGTCACGCTAAAAGGAGCACGTGTTCTTCTTCTTGGCGCTGGTGGTGCTGCGAGAGGAGTGATTCAACCTCTTCTCGACCAAAAGCCACAACAGCTGGTGGTCGCTAATCGAACCAGCTCCAAGGCTGAACTTCTGGCTGAGATGTTTTCGTCGCATGGCAACATCAAGGGGATGGGGCTAAGTGATGTTAATGAAGGCTTTGATGTCATTATTAACTCTACCTCATCTGGTCTAAGCGGGCAGCTTCCTGAAGTGTCTGAGGTGATTTTCAATTCTACTAGCGCCGTTTATGACATGGTTTATGGATCTGGAACGACGGTATTCAATCAATGGGCATTAGATAATGGTGTTCATGCTGCTTATGATGGTTTGGGTATGCTAGTGGGGCAGGCAGCAGAAAGCTTTATGCTTTGGCGTGGTCTTCGTCCGGGAACAAAACAGATTTTAAGAGAATTACGTAAAAATCTAGAGATGTAATGGGGTGTTTATAAAAAATGAATCAATCAATTCTATTTCCTGATATCCAAGATTGGGATGAAGAGAGCCGAACAATCACGTTCCCAGCACAACAGTCGGGCGCATTGATTGAATGTGTCATGTCTATTGAGGAATTATCACGATTGGCAGGTAAAGATATAGAAGAAGGCGATCAAGCTTTAGTTATCTTTTCAGAGTTACGTTTCGATATTGAAGAGCTAGCGGAAGAGTTAATAGAAGAAGAGGAGTATGACTCCTCTAATCGGATTCAGATCAAAGCGCTTTAGACTGAAATTACAGAGTCTAGATAGTCATTTTTATTCTGAACGTAGTTGTCTGCAGACTTCTGTAGAAAGGCACGCTCTTTATCATTTAATGGACGAGCTTGTTTTACTGGGCTTCCTACATAGAGGTAACCGCTTTCAAGTACCTTGTTTGGTGGCACTAAGCTACCAGCACCAATCATCACTTCTTTTTGGATAATCACGCCATCCAACACGATCGCTCCCATACCAACAAGTACACGATCCTCAATAGTGCAGCCATGCAGCATTACTTTATGCCCGATAGTGACATCATTACCTATTAAGAGAGGATAACCGTCAGGGTTTTCAGCATTCTTATGGGTGACGTGCAAGACACTACCATCTTGGATATTCGTTCTCTCTCCAATATGAATGTGGTTCACATCCCCTCGAGCTGCAACCAAAGGCCACACGCTAGAGTCGTTACCGATTTTGATATCACCAACCAGTACTGAACTGGTATCTATATAGACACCTTGCCCAATCTGAGGGGATATTCCTTTATAACTGCGTATTGAACTCATAAATCCTCCTTTATATAGGCACCTTAAGCCCTTAATTAAGAGGAATACTAGTGAAAATGGGGTGTTTTGAACAAAAAACGCTCGAACAATCAAAAAAGTAAGAAAAACTTCAAAAAGGGCTTGCCAGTGTGATCGAAATCTCTATAATGCCACCTCGCTGACACGGGATGGCTTCGTAAGAAACCAAAACGAATCAGCAGGTCAAATTAGCCAAGCTAAGCGCTTGAAAAAAGTTTTGAAAATAGTGGTTGACACTAAAACTTAAATCGCTAAAATGGCCGTCCGATTTGAGCGAAGCTCAAAAAGGAAAAGCTCTTTAACAATTTAAACCTATCAATCTGTGTGGGCACTCGTTGATGAATATCAAAACGTTTTATCGTTAGATAAAACAGATTCTTCGGAATCAAAATTGATTTCAATGAACTGAGTGACCAATACGTTTAACTACTTGTAGTTATTCGGCACAGTCAATTCATTACCATTCTGTTCCTATTTATTTAAGAAGAGAGGGGTAATAGCTTTAGAATTACATGTTTACTTCGGTAAATATTAGTTTTGAAGTCAGTATTCGTTGAGTCACAAAATCTTAAATTGAAGAGTTTGATCATGGCTCAGATTGAACGCTGGCGGCAGGCCTAACACATGCAAGTCGAGCGGAAACGACACTAACAATCTTTCGGGTGCGTTAATGGGCGTCGAGCGGCGGACGGGTGAGTAATGCCTAGGAAATTGCCTTGATGTGGGGGATAACCATTGGAAACGATGGCTAATACCGCATAATGCCTACGGGCCAAAGAGGGGGACCTTCGGGCCTCTCGCGTCAAGATATGCCTAGGTGGGATTAGCTAGTTGGTGAGGTAATGGCTCACCAAGGCGACGATCCCTAGCTGGTCTGAGAGGATGATCAGCCACACTGGAACTGAGACACGGTCCAGACTCCTACGGGAGGCAGCAGTGGGGAATATTGCACAATGGGCGAAAGCCTGATGCAGCCATGCCGCGTGTATGAAGAAGGCCTTCGGGTTGTAAAGTACTTTCAGTTGTGAGGAAGGGGGTAGCGTTAATAGCGCTATCTCTTGACGTTAGCAACAGAAGAAGCACCGGCTAACTCCGTGCCAGCAGCCGCGGTAATACGGAGGGTGCGAGCGTTAATCGGAATTACTGGGCGTAAAGCGCATGCAGGTGGTTCATTAAGTCAGATGTGAAAGCCCGGGGCTCAACCTCGGAACTGCATTTGAAACTGGTGAACTAGAGTACTGTAGAGGGGGGTAGAATTTCAGGTGTAGCGGTGAAATGCGTAGAGATCTGAAGGAATACCAGTGGCGAAGGCGGCCCCCTGGACAGATACTGACACTCAGATGCGAAAGCGTGGGGAGCAAACAGGATTAGATACCCTGGTAGTCCACGCCGTAAACGATGTCTACTTGGAGGTTGTGGCCTTGAGCCGTGGCTTTCGGAGCTAACGCGTTAAGTAGACCGCCTGGGGAGTACGGTCGCAAGATTAAAACTCAAATGAATTGACGGGGGCCCGCACAAGCGGTGGAGCATGTGGTTTAATTCGATGCAACGCGAAGAACCTTACCTACTCTTGACATCCAGAGAAGCCAGCGGAGACGCAGGTGTGCCTTCGGGAACTCTGAGACAGGTGCTGCATGGCTGTCGTCAGCTCGTGTTGTGAAATGTTGGGTTAAGTCCCGCAACGAGCGCAACCCTTATCCTTGTTTGCCAGCGAGTAATGTCGGGAACTCCAGGGAGACTGCCGGTGATAAACCGGAGGAAGGTGGGGACGACGTCAAGTCATCATGGCCCTTACGAGTAGGGCTACACACGTGCTACAATGGCGCATACAGAGGGCAGCAAGCTAGCGATAGTGAGCGAATCCCAAAAAGTGCGTCGTAGTCCGGATTGGAGTCTGCAACTCGACTCCATGAAGTCGGAATCGCTAGTAATCGTGAATCAGAATGTCACGGTGAATACGTTCCCGGGCCTTGTACACACCGCCCGTCACACCATGGGAGTGGGCTGCAAAAGAAGTGGGTAGTTTAACCTTTCGGGGAGGACGCTCACCACTTTGTGGTTCATGACTGGGGTGAAGTCGTAACAAGGTAGCCCTAGGGGAACCTGGGGCTGGATCACCTCCTTATACGAAGATACCACGATGAGTGTCCACACAGATTGATTAGGTTTAGAAAAGCAAAGAGATGAAGAACTCCCAAGTTCTTCAAGGTTTGTTTCTACTTTTAAAAGTAGAGATAAATTAGCAGTGTCCCGTTCGTCTAGAGGCCTAGGACACCGCCCTTTCACGGCGGTAACAGGGGTTCGACTCCCCTACGGGATACCATTGGGTCGTTAGCTCAGTTGGTAGAGCAGTTGACTTTTAATCAATTGGTCGCAGGTTCGAATCCTGCACGACCCACCATTCTTTCTCCGCGTAAAGGATGGCTTTTATTTTCACTTTTATTAAAAGTGAAGACAAAAGAAACTATCGTGGGCGATTAGCTCAGTTGGGAGAGCACCTGCCTTACAAGCAGGGGGTCACTGGTTCGAGCCCGGTATCGCCCACCATTCTCTAAATATTCTTGGTTATTTACATATCCAAACCACTTCTTTTGTCGTTGGTTGGTATCTTTGACCCTGAGAGTCTTTAGAAAATGTGAATTTTAGAACACTGTTCTTAAAGTCTCATGCTCTTTAACAATTTGGAAAGCTGACTGATTGATTACTTACGAGTAATTCAATCAAATTTAAAAGTTCTCAATGTTTATCTTTCATTAGATAAACACAACAAACACATTCAAGTGTCTTGTATTCGATTCAAACTTGTTTGAATCACAATTGAGTCCGGCAAACAGTTATCAAGAATTAACCCTTCTTGATGACAACCAAAAACCTTGGTTAGTTGCCATACGCTTATTTGTCTTCACTTTTTAAAGTGAAAGCAAATAGAAACCCTTTCGGGTTGTATGGTTAAGTGACTAAGCGTACACGGTGGATGCCTTGGCAGTCAGAGGCGATGAAAGGCGTAATAACTTGCGATAAGCCCAGATTAGGTAGTAATAACCTTTTGAGTCTGGGATTCCTGAATGGGGAAACCCACTTACATAAGTAAGTATCCTGTTGTGAATACATAGCAACAGGAGGCAAACCGGGGGAACTGAAACATCTAAGTACCCCGAGGAAGAGAAATCAACCGAGATTCCGAAAGTAGCGGCGAGCGAAATTGGATTAGCCCTTAAGCTTTTAATGATGCAGGTGAAGAGTCTGGAAAGTCTCGCAACAAAGGGTGATAGCCCCGTAACCGACACATCATAATCAGTGAAAACGAGTAGGGCGGGACACGTGATATCCTGTCTGAATATGGGGGGACCATCCTCCAAGGCTAAATACTACTGACTGACCGATAGTGAACCAGTACCGTGAGGGAAAGGCGAAAAGAACCCCTGTGAGGGGAGTGAAATAGAACCTGAAACCGTGTACGTACAAGCAGTAGGAGCACCTTCGTGGTGTGACTGCGTACCTTTTGTATAATGGGTCAGCGACTTAATTTTAGTAGCAAGGTTAACCGTTTAGGGGAGCCGTAGGGAAACCGAGTCTTAACTGGGCGTACAGTTGCTAGGATTAGACCCGAAACCAGGTGATCTAGCCATGGGCAGGTTGAAGGTTGAGTAACATCAACTGGAGGACCGAACCGACTAATGTTGAAAAATTAGCGGATGACTTGTGGCTAGGGGTGAAAGGCCAATCAAACCTGGAGATAGCTGGTTCTCCCCGAAAGCTATTTAGGTAGCGCCTCGGACGAATACTACTGGGGGTAGAGCACTGTTAAGGCTAGGGGGTCATCCCGACTTACCAACCCTTTGCAAACTCCGAATACCAGTAAGTACTATCCGGGAGACACACGGCGGGTGCTAACGTCCGTCGTGGAGAGGGAAACAACCCAGACCGCCAGCTAAGGTCCCAAAGTATAGCTAAGTGGGAAACGATGTGGGAAGGCTCAGACAGCCAGGATGTTGGCTTAGAAGCAGCCATCATTTAAAGAAAGCGTAATAGCTCACTGGTCGAGTCGGCCTGCGCGGAAGATGTAACGGGGCTAAGCTATACACCGAAGCTGCGGCTACGTACCTTAGGGTATGTGGGGTAGGGGAGCGTTCTGTAAGCCGTTGAAGGTGGTCTGTAAGGGCTGCTGGAGGTATCAGAAGTGCGAATGCTGACATGAGTAACGATAAAGGGAGTGAAAAACTCCCTCGCCGGAAGACCAAGGGTTCCTGTCCAACGTTAATCGGGGCAGGGTAAGTCGACTCCTAAGGCGAGGCCGAAAGGCGTAGTCGATGGGAAACGGGTTAATATTCCCGTACTTCTTACAATTGCGATGGGGGGACGGAGAAGGCTAGGTGGGCCTGGCGACGGTTGTCCAGGTTCAAGTACGTAGGCGGGTGGTTTAGGTAAATCCGGACCGCTATTAACGCTGAGATACGATGTCGAGCTACTACGGTAGTGAAGTCATTGATGCCATGCTTCCAGGAAAAGCCTCTAAGCTTCAGATTGTAAGGAATCGTACCCCAAACCGACACAGGTGGTCGGGTAGAGAATACCAAGGCGCTTGAGAGAACTCGGGTGAAGGAACTAGGCAAAATGGTACCGTAACTTCGGGAGAAGGTACGCTCTTATCAGTGAAGTCCCTTGCGGATGGAGCAGACGAGAGTCGCAGATACCAGGTGGCTGCAACTGTTTATTAAAAACACAGCACTGTGCAAAATCGTAAGATGACGTATACGGTGTGACGCCTGCCCGGTGCCGGAAGGTTAATTGATGGGGTTAGACTTCGGTCGAAGCTCTTGATCGAAGCCCCGGTAAACGGCGGCCGTAACTATAACGGTCCTAAGGTAGCGAAATTCCTTGTCGGGTAAGTTCCGACCTGCACGAATGGCGTAATGATGGCCACGCTGTCTCCACCCGAGACTCAGTGAAATTGAAATCGCTGTGAAGATGCAGTGTACCCGCGGCTAGACGGAAAGACCCCGTGAACCTTTACTACAGCTTGGCACTGAACATTGAACCTACATGTGTAGGATAGGTGGGAGACTATGAAATTGCGTCGCTAGATGTGATGGAGTCGTCCTTGAAATACCACCCTTGTAGTTTTGATGTTCTAACGTTGGCCCCTGAATCGGGGTTACGGACAGTGCCTGGTGGGTAGTTTGACTGGGGCGGTCTCCTCCCAAAGAGTAACGGAGGAGCACGAAGGTGGGCTAAACACGGTTGGACATCGTGTGGTTAGTGCAATGGCATAAGCCCGCTTGACTGCGAGAATGACAATTCGAGCAGGTGCGAAAGCAGGTCATAGTGATCCGGTGGTTCTGAATGGAAGGGCCATCGCTCAACGGATAAAAGGTACTCCGGGGATAACAGGCTGATACCGCCCAAGAGTTCATATCGACGGCGGTGTTTGGCACCTCGATGTCGGCTCATCACATCCTGGGGCTGAAGTCGGTCCCAAGGGTATGGCTGTTCGCCATTTAAAGTGGTACGCGAGCTGGGTTTAGAACGTCGTGAGACAGTTCGGTCCCTATCTGCCGTGGGCGTTGGAAAATTGAAAGGGGCTGCTCCTAGTACGAGAGGACCGGAGTGGACGAACCTCTGGTGTTCGGGTTGTCATGCCAATGGCATTGCCCGGTAGCTAAGTTCGGAATCGATAACCGCTGAAAGCATCTAAGCGGGAAGCGAGCCTTGAGATGAGTTTTCCCTGGCACTATAAGTGTCCTAAAGGGTTGTCGTAGACTACGACGTTGATAGGCAGGGTGTGTAAGTGCTGCGAGGCATTGAGCTAACCTGTACTAATTGCCCGTGAGGCTTAACCATACAACACCCAAGGGGTTTTGTGGACTCAAAGAAAGACCAGACCTTGAATGCGTTTGAAGAGACATAACTTTTAAATACAGTTTTCCGAATTTTAAAATTTGCTTGGCGACCATAGCATTGTGGACCCACCTGATTCCATGCCGAACTCAGAAGTGAAACACAATAGCGCCGATGGTAGTGTGGGGCTTCCCCATGTGAGAGTAGGACATCGCCAGGCTTTAAATTAAATCTTTAGGTTGACCAACCTGGAGATATGGACGCTCACTTAGTGAGTTGACCACTGCGGAGTGGTAGTTCAGTTGGTTAGAATACCGGCCTGTCACGCCGGGGGTCGCGGGTTCGAGTCCCGTCCACTCCGCCACTTATTCGATAACCTCGCCTAGTGCGAGGTTTTTTCGAATCTGAAGCAAGATAAAGTTTTAGGGGTGTAGCTCCAATTGGCAGAGCAGCGGATTCCAAATCCGCGTGTTGGGAGTTCGAATCTCTCCACCCCTGCCATATTTAAAGCTCCAGCAGAAATGCTGGAGCTTTTTTGTATCTGTCACTTTTTCAAAGTGACGTTGAGGACCGGAGTGTCAGCCAAGTCGACTATATTGATCCCCATCGAAGCAGAAATCCTAGAGTCTTTTTGATTTATATTTGTTCGATTTTTAATTGATAATTACCTACCTTGAATAGAATATTGTCTTAGAAATGTAAGTGCTTACTTATCTCAGTCTCTTTTATAAGCAATTAACAACACAATCCACACTTCTTTATGAGAATTATTCTCAATATTTTGTTACATTTTGGTCGTTATTACTAAAAGGCAACAAATATGGATATTTCCCGTCGTAAGTTTATTCAATCATCTTTCGCTATATCTGCATTAACAGTACTACCCGCTTGTTCAATGAAGCGGTCTGCTGATGAGCAAGGAAAGTATGTTTATGACTTAACTGCTGAGCCCTCAACAGCAGAGTTAGTGAAGGGATTTAATACCAATATTTTGGGTTTCAATGGCCAGATTCCAGCGCCAACGATTCGATGTCGACAGGGTGAAAAGGTCACGATCCGCTTTACGAATAAGCTATCAGAGCCGACGACTATTCATTGGCATGGTTTAAGAATTCCTATCGAAATGGATGGGGTTCCCTTCTTAAGTCAGCCACCAATCATGCCAGGTGAAACATTCATTTATGAGTTTACGCCGCCAGATGCCGGTACGTTTTGGTATCACCCACACATGAATAGCGTGAAGCAGCTTGGTATGGGCTTAGTTGGTCTTATTATCGTAGAAGAGAGCAATCCAGTACGGTTCGATGAAGAACACGCATTGATGCTTAAGCATTGGCACATCGACAAGCAGGGTCAATGGAAAGATTTAATGATCCCACGACTCAGTGCTCGTATGGGCACTCCTGGGGAGTGGAGTAGTGTTAATGGAGTCCATGAACCCGTATATCAGTTGAAGCAGTATGCAGCGACTAGACTGCGTATTGCTAATGTCGATAATACGATCACTTACCCTATTGCTGTCGAAGGGGCTGAAGCATGGGTTATAGCCATCGATGGTAATCCTGTAAAAACGCCTTATAAACTGACTCAACATAAAATTGGTCCGGGTATGCGTGTTGATATCGGACTGATCGCTCCTAAAGCTGGTGAGCGAGTTAACGTTCTCCATATGAAGGGGCGTTTCCCATTTTCTTTGTGTGAATTTGAAGTCGTAGATTCAGCATTTGCTCAAGGACGTTCGTTGCCATTACTACCATTGAATCCAGTGCCCAACCTAGATCTTGCTAATGCTGAAGAGATCGACTTTTTATTTGAATGGGAAGGGGCTGTTTCTCCAGTATCCAAAGATGGAAAATCGATGCCTAAGTTTTGGCTAACAAATAAAAGAGCATGGGAAGGAATGAGCAAAGACAATATTCCTGAACCATTGGCGACTTTAGAGTTGGGTAAGACTTACATATTCGATCTTAAGAACGTCACTCAATATCATCACCCGATTCATATTCATGGTCATACATTTACTGTATTGGAACTTGATGGTAAAAAAATTGAAGAGCCTTTCCATACCGATACAGTGTTACTTGGAAAAAATGGCCGAGCTAAAGCTGCATTTGTTGCAGACAACCCCGGACGCTGGATGTACCACTGTCATGTAATTGAGTACATGAAAACAGGATTGATGGGATATATTGAAGTTAAGTGACACCTGTAACGTTTAATATTTGCGCATGCATTCTTAGTTTCTACCCTCGCTTTTATCGACGGTAAAGCTAGAATATAGGGACTATTGTTTGGGAGGATTCATGGGTCAGTTATCTATTTTAGGTTTTATTGCCATTGGTGGCGCATTTGGTGCTTGTTCGCGTTATTTGATTTCAGAGTTATGTGTGGTGATGCTAGGACGTGGTTTCCCTTACGGTACACTGACAGTTAACGTAATTGGCTCTTTAATTATGGGTTTGCTCATCGCAGCGTTTGAGAATGAGATGGTTGCGACAGAACCATGGAGGCAGATCATCGGTCTTGGTTTCCTTGGAGCATTGACTACATTTTCTACATTTTCGATGGATAACGTGCTTCTTATGCAGCAGGGTGCTTTCTTTAAGATGGGACTCAATGTGCTACTCAACGTGGTTCTCAGCATCTCAGCAGCATGGATCGGCTTCCAACTTTTGATAAAGTCTTAAAACTTTCTTACGATTTGTTAACAACTCGGCTTGGTTTATCCAAGCCGTTTTTATATACTCGATCGAACTTGTCGGAGTGCCATATGGCTGAGACCGTTAACTCGGGATCCGTTGAACCTGATCAGGCTAATACCTGCGAAGGGAACAAGAGTAGATATCTAACTAGAATCCTTCTAGAGATCTATCTCCAGATCACAACTGTATTTTCTTGTTGTGATCCCTCTTGTAGCATCAAATCCGTCAAGCATTTTTATCCCTATAAATAATGGCTAAAAGCCAAGGAAAAATGCTATGTCGAGTCGTAAACAAGCAAGACTGGAAGCGAAGAATTTCATTGATTCTTTATCCGTACAACCTTATCCAAATTCAAAAAAAGCGTACATCCAAGGATCTCGAGCGGACATTCAAGTCCCTGTCCGAGAAATATCACTCGCTGATAGCCTTGTGGGTGGCAGCAAAAAAGAGCCTATATTCGAACCTAATGTACCTATTCAAGTTTACGATACCTCAGGTGTTTATACAGACCCTACACACGAAATAGACCTGTATAAAGGTCTTCCTAAGTTGCGAGAGCAATGGATTGATGAGCGTGGCGATACGGAACTGTTAGACGATGTAAGCTCTGTTTACACCAAAGAACGTTTAGAAGATGAAACCCTAGACGACCTTCGTTACGGCAATCTACCTAGAATTCGTCGTGCTACAGGTAACCAATGTGTTACCCAGCTGCATTATGCTCGTCAAGGCATTATCACTCCTGAGATGGAGTACATTGCAATACGTGAGAATATGGGACGTCAGAAGTTTGCTGATGAGCAGCTTAATCATCAACACCCTGGCCATAACTTCGGTGCCAACCTACCGAAAGAAATTACCTCTGAGTTCGTGCGCAAAGAAGTTGCAGAAGGTCGAGCTATTATCCCTTCAAATATCAACCACCCAGAATCAGAACCTATGATTATTGGCCGAAACTTCTTAGTGAAAGTGAACGCCAATATCGGTAACTCTTCAGTAAGCTCTTCGATTGAAGAAGAAGTTGAGAAGCTAGTCTGGTCGACTCGCTGGGGTGGCGATACCGTGATGGACCTTTCCACCGGCCGTAATATTCACGAGACTCGCGAATGGATCCTACGTAATAGCCCAGTACCAATTGGTACGGTTCCTATGTATCAAGCGCTTGAAAAAGTGAATGGCGTTGCGGAAGACCTTAACTGGGAAGTGATGCGCGATACCTTGATTGAACAAGCAGAGCAGGGTGTTGATTACTTTACTATCCACGCAGGCTTATTGCTTCGCTACGTTCCTATGACCGCTAAACGTGTGACTGGTATTGTCTCTCGTGGCGGCTCCATCATCGCGAAATGGTGTCTTGCTCATCACCAAGAAAGTTTCCTTTATACCCACTTCCGTGAGATCTGTGAGATCTGTGCGAAGTACGATGTGGCTTTGTCACTAGGTGACGGCCTACGTCCTGGCTCTATTGCAGATGCCAATGATGAGGCTCAGTTCTCGGAGTTACGTACTCTAGGTGAGTTAACTAAAGTGGCTTGGGAATACGATGTTCAGGTGATCATTGAAGGTCCTGGACATGTACCTATGCATCTTATTAAAGAGAACATGGATGAGCAGTTAGAGCACTGCCATGAAGCGCCTTTCTATACGTTAGGCCCGCTGACCGCTGATATTGCACCGGGTTATGACCACATTACCTCTGGTATTGGCGCGGCGATGATTGGTTGGTACGGCTGTGCGATGCTTTGTTATGTAACACCTAAAGAGCATTTGGGCTTACCAAATAAAGAAGATGTGAAGACTGGCTTGATTACTTACAAGCTGGCAGCACATGCAGCAGACTTGGCAAAAGGGCATCCGGGCGCACAAATCCGAGATAATGCATTATCTAAAGCTCGTTTTGAATTCCGTTGGGAAGACCAATTTAATCTAGCTTTAGATCCAGAAACAGCCCGTTCTTTCCACGATGAAACCCTGCCACAAGAATCGGGCAAGGTTGCTCACTTCTGCTCTATGTGTGGACCTAAATTCTGTTCAATGAAGATCTCTCAAGAAGTTCGAGAGTACGCGAAAGACACTGAACAAGTGGCTGCTGATCAGGCTATCGAGATTAAGATGCTTGATAATCCGTTGGAAGGGATGCGTCAGAAATCACAAGAGTTCCGTGATACTGGCTCTGAACTTTATCACCCAGCAGTAGGCGCAAAAGAAGCTCAATTAGAGGAATAATGACAGTGAAGATTCTTATCCCATCTCAAAATATTGAGCTAACGGGAGAGGTGCAAAGCTGTCTATTGGTTGCTAAGCGACAAGGCTTGGCAACCGATGCAGTTGAGTTGGGTGTAAGCCCAACTCAATGCTTCTCTATCGTTGATGCTCAGCAAGCGTTATCTATTGGTTTTGCTCATGATGTTGATTCATTGGCGGAGTGTCGCTCAAGTGAGCTTGATCATATCGTTTATTACAGTCATTCAGTGGCGCTAGCTGGTGTCCGCGATGCCTTGGCACAAACTCCGAATACCATCTATATCGGTGTCTTAGATGACTCAGCTGCATTGGATATCTGGTCACAGCTAGATTCTAATCGTGCTATCAAGAGTGAAACTCCAGCTCATCAGGAGTTAGATAGTCGTGGCCACTTTGCTTGGTTACTTACTTTGTTGGCGTTGGAATTCCCATTAGAAGATGCACTGGTTTTAGCTCGCGCAGCATCTAGTGTTTCACGTGGAACATGGCCAGCAAACTATCAAAACTTTCCTATTCCCGTTCTCGAAGATGAGCGACTGGATATTAGTGTTGGTTGGGCGCACCAAGGAACATCACTGTCGTTCCCGGAATTGAGTAAGAGTAGCCTAGGACTATACCCAGTGGTTGTTGATGTTGAGTGGATCGAAAGGCTGCTCAAGCTTGGAATTAACACAGTTCAACTGCGTATTAAGAACCCACAGCAAGCAGATTTAGAACAACAAATCGCGCGATCTATCGAACTCGGTAGAGAGCACAACGCTCAGGTTTTTATCAATGACTATTGGCAATTGGCACTTAAGCATGATGCTTTTGGTGTTCATTTGGGGCAAGAGGACATCGAAGAATCCAACCTATCTCAACTGAGCCAAGCTGGTATTAAGATCGGTCTATCGACTCATGGCTATTACGAGTTGCTACGTATTGTGCAAATCAACCCAAGCTATATTGCGCTGGGGCATATATTCCCAACCACCACTAAGCAGATGCCATCGAAGCCTCAAGGACTTGTGCGTTTATCTCTCTATCAGCAGCTGATTGATACTATCCCATACACAGAAGAACTCACCGGTTATCCGACAGTTGCGATTGGTGGAATTGACCAGTCGACGGCCGCACAGGTGTGGAGTTGTGGGGTATCGAGCCTTGCTGTTGTACGTGCGATTACGTTAGCCGAAGACCCAAAACAAGTGATTGAGTTCTTCGAAGCATTAATGGCTGACCGTTCTTCAGGTGCTGCTAAAGAGGTAACTCAGGAGCTAAGTCATGCTGAATGATTTCGAATTCATTCGTTATCAACGACAACTCGCACTTCCTGAAGTGGGTGAGCAAGGGCAACGCAATCTATTAGATAGCCATGTATTGGTCATCGGTTGTGGTGGCTTAGGCAATGCTGCGGCTCTCTATCTTGCGGCTTCCGGTATCGGGAAAATCGTATTAGTTGATGATGATTGTGTGGATTCGTCTAACCTTCAACGACAAGTTGCGTTCAAGGAAAGCCAGTTAGGTTCGCCTAAGGTCGAAGCTCTGAAGCAAAAACTGACTGAGCTTAATGGTCGAAACCAAGTGAGAACCATCAATAGGCGAATGACTCAGAGCCAGCTTGAGCTTGAGGTGATGCTCGCTGATTTGGTGTTGGATTGTACTGACAACTTTGAGTCACGTCAGCAGGTTAACCAAGCATGTTTTGGTAGCAAGACACCTTTGGTTTCTGGTTCTGCGATCGGATGGAAAGGTCAGTTTATTGTCTTTGATTATCAGATGCAGAAAGGGTGCTATCACTGTTTGTTCCCGTTCAGTCATCATCCACAAACGACACGTTGTAGCGATAGCGGCATCATCGGCCCAGTTGTTGGCACCATAGGCAACCTCCAAGCACTGGCAGCGATTCAACGTATTAGCACTGGCGAGTTCCAGGTTGCAACACATCAGCTCAAACTGTTTGATGGTCAGACGATGAACTGGCAAAACTTAAGTGTCACTCAAGATAGTGAATGCCCCGTTTGCTGCACATCTACAGTTAACTATTTAGAAGAAGAAACCCAATGAGCAACATAACGATCTCTATCAATGAGCAACCAGAACAGGTTGCACAATCGTCGTCTCTAGCGGATATCATCCAAGCGCTTTCACTACCCGATCTGGGTTGTGTCTTTGCTATCAATAATGCGGTTATCCCGCGAAGTCAGTGGCAACAAAGGGTCGTCAATGAAGGCGATGCTATTTCTCTTTTCCAAGCTATTGCAGGAGGCTAACTATGTTAACTGTCGCAGATAAAACATTTCAATCACGACTCTTTACTGGAACGGGCAAGTTCGCGAATAAACATTTAATGGCTAGTGCTATCGAAGCTTCCGGTTCTCAACTGGCAACCATGGCGTTGAAGAGAGTTGATATTCGCTCTGAGCAAGATGATATTTTACAGCCCATCATTGATGCTGGCGTGAACTTGTTACCAAATACCTCCGGGGCGAAGAACGCGAAGGATGCCATCTTTGCTGCGCATTTGGCTCGCGAAGCGCTAGGCACAAACTGGCTCAAACTGGAAATTCACCCTGATCCAAAGTACTTGATGCCAGACCCAATTGAGACATTAAAAGCGGCTGAGCAACTGGTTAAAGATGGCTTTGTTGTGTTGCCTTACTGTCATGCTGACCCAGTGTTGTGTAAACGATTGGAAGAGGTGGGTTGTGCTGCGGTTATGCCGCTAGGTGCGCCGATTGGGTCGAACAAAGGTATCGCTTCGGCAGACTTCTTAGAGATCATTATCGACCAAGCGAACGTCCCTGTGATTGTTGACGCTGGTATTGGTGCGCCATCTCATGCTGCTCGTGCAATGGAAATGGGCGCGGATGCCGTGTTAGTTAATACTGCAATTGCGGCTTCTCAACAACCCGTTGATATGGCGATTGCTTTTAAACTGGCAGTTGAAGCTGGCCGTATGGCTTACCTTTCTGGTCTTGCTGGACAGGTGTCTCATGCGGTTGCTTCTAGTCCGCTAACTTCATTCCTAGACGAGTAGTGTCCTTATGACGTTTGTTGATCGATTTAAACAGCTCAACTGGGATGACATTGGTATGTCCATCTTCAGTAAAACGGCAGCGGATGTTGAGCGCGCTCTGAGTAAACCTAAACGCGACTTGGAAGACTTTAAGGCTCTTATCTCTCCGGCAGCAGAACCTTACTTAGAGCAAATGGCGCAACAATCGTTGGCACTCACACGCAAGCGATTCGGCAATACAATGTCGTTGTATATTCCATTGTACCTCTCAAACTTATGTGCGAATGCGTGCACGTATTGTGGTTTCTCAATGGAGAACCGCATTAAGCGTCGCACACTTACTTTAGATGAAATCGATGCTGAAAGTGCCGCTATCAAAAAGATGAAGTTTGATAGTGTATTGTTGGTGACTGGTGAACATGAAACCAAGGTCGGGATGAAGTACTTCCGTGAAGTGCTACCGAATATTAAGGCACAATTTAACTATCTTGCGATGGAAGTGCAGCCGCTTGATCAACATGACTACGCAGAGCTTAAAACTCTCGGCTTAGATGCGGTGATGGTTTACCAAGAAACGTATAGCCCAAGTACCTACGCGGAACACCACTTGCGTGGCAATAAAATGGATTTTGAATACCGGCTCGAAACGCCCGATCGTTTGGCAAAAGCGGGTATTGATAAGATAGGTATTGGCGCTTTGATTGGCTTGGAAGATTGGCGTACCGACTGTTTCTTCGTGGCCGCTCACTTAGACTATCTTGAGCGTACTTATTGGCAAACACGTTACTCGATTTCATTCCCACGTCTTCGTCCGTGTGAGGGTGGTTTGCAGCCTAAATCGATTATGAGTGATAAACAGTTGGTTCAACTTATCTGTGCGTATCGCTTATTAAACCCTGAGGTTGAATTGTCTCTCTCGACTCGTGAGTCTGCAGCTTTCCGCGACAATGTGTTGCCATTGGGAATCACCAGTATGTCGGCTGCGTCTAAAACCCAGCCTGGTGGTTATGCTTCTGATGAAGAAGAACTCGAGCAATTTGAAATAAGTGATGAGCGAAGTGCTGCCGATGTTGAGTCAATGATTCGTCAACGTGGTTTTGATCCTGTGTGGCGAGACTGGCACAGTGCTTACTCTGGTTAGCGAACACACAGATTTATGTTCCACGTGAAACATCGACGAAGTTAAATCGACAAATAAAAACGGCTACCCTAAGGTAGCCGTTTTTCATTTCATTAAGTTTGAATTAGCTAAGCATTAAGCATGAGCAAGTGGAGTGGTTGATTGGCGTAACCATTCCAATGTATCACCTTCAACTAATGGGCTAACATCGTTCCATACTTTCTGGTGGTAATCATTAAGCCATGCAAGTTCAGGTCGTGTCAGTAAATCGACGTTGATGTTGCGCTTATCGATAGGGCAACGTGTTAGCGACTCAAACGTTAGTACTGAGAAGTCACCTTGAGTTGGCAGCTCAACCACCAGTTCTAGGTTTTCGATACGGATACCAAATTCATCTGCACGATAGTAACCCGGCTCGTTTGATAACACCATGCCTTCAACAAGAGGTACATCGATTAGCTTCTTAGAGATGCTTTGCGGACCTTCATGAACACTTAGGAAATGACCAACACCGTGACCAGTACCGTGGTCGTAGTCGAAGCCTTCTGCCCATAAGTGTTGGCGAGCTAGAATATCAAGTTGGAAACCACGAGTACCCTGTGGGAAACGTGCACGCGCGATACCGATGTGACCTTTAAGCGCTAACGTGAACTGCTGGATCATTTCGTCGCTTGGCTGGCCAATCGCGATAGTTCGAGTGATGTCGGTTGTACCATCTAGGTACTGACCGCCTGAATCGACTAGGTAAAGAGTATTCATCTCTAACTGACCTGGTTCAGGTTGGTTCTCGTGGTTGTAGTGACACATTGCTGCGTTGCCGCCTGCTGCTGAAATCGTGTCAAAACTTAGGTCCATCAGCGTTGGGTCTTGTTCGCGGAATGATTGAACTTTGTCTGCTAGCACAGCTTCATTGTGCAGATTACCTTGCGTGACTTCTGCATCAATCCAAGATAGGAACTTCGCCATCGCAACACCATCACGAATGTGACACGCTTTCATGCCGGCAATTTCAGTTTCATTCTTTGCTGCTTTTGGCATTAGGCATGGGTCTGCTGCTTCAATGATATGAGCACCAGAGTTTTGTAGAACCAGCGTGTACCAAGCGTTACTGGTACCTGAATCGACAGATACATTTTTGCCTTCCAAAGATTGAAGGCGTGCTTCAAGCTCTGATGGGTGAGATACGCGAATACCATTGCCAACGTGTGCTTCAAAGCCCGTAGGAATACGAGCTGGGTCTAGGAAGAAGTCGACGCTTTCATCGGCGTGGATGATCGCATTGGATAACACAACAGGTAGGCGAGATACGTCCAAGCCGCGAATGTTAAGCAACCAACAGATCGAATCGAGTTCCGTAAGGATAGCGGCATCAGCACCTTTGGCTTTTAGTAAGCCAGCAATCTCCGCACGTTTGCTTTCACTTGATTGGCCTACTGCGTCTGTTGCCATTAAGCGAACATCAGACACGACAGGCTCAGGACGATCAGACCAAAGCTCATCAATTGGATTCGAAGATAGTGTTGTTAGTTCAACTTTCTCTGCCAGTTTAGCTTGAGCGCCTTTCAACCAAGCAGCAGTGTGCATGCGTGGGTCGAATGCAACCTTGCTGCCTTGTGCTAGAGAACTGGTGATCCAATCTAAAGCCGGCTCTTCAATAAGGTGGCGATACTCAAATAACTCTGCTGGTACCTGCTTACGAACCTGAACCGTGTAGCGACCATCAACAAAAATAGCAGCGTTCTCACGAGTGATAACTGCCGCACCAGCAGAGCCAGTGAAACCTGTTAACCAGTGAAGTCGCTCGTTATGAGCAGGAACGTATTCACCTAGATATTCGTCTTCATGTGGAATGATAACGGCATCTAGGTTGTTTGTTTCAAGCCAAGCTCGAACCGCAGCAACGCGTTCAGCAGTGATATTGTGCATCTGTGTTTATCCTTATTGTTAGGGTCCTTGTTAACACTCACAGTCGATATACATGCGAGGGGACTTATTAGGTCAATAAGCTAGCGCTTTTGTTCGTTTGCTGCAAACGCTGTACGCCATTTTTATCTAAGGTGCAGAGTTTTTTCTTTGATGATATCTCGTAGCCAAGTTAACGCTGGGTCATTTTCTCTGTCACGGTGCCAAAACAGAGTGTATGCCATCGGTGGGAATTCCATCGGTAAAGGGACAACCACTAAGTCGAGTTGCTTGGCGACGAGGTAAGTAAAGTGGCTTGGTGCAGTAAACACAAAGTCGGTGTAGGTACATAGGCTTGCGGCGCTATTGAAGTCTGGAACAGAAATAGCGATATCTCGCTGATGACCAAGATCAGCTAGTTTGTAGTCGAGCAGCCATCGATCGTTCCCATCACATCTTACTTGTACATGACGCTGCGCAAGGTAGGTTCCCAAATCCCATTTACCACTTAGAGCAGGGTGGTTACGCCTTAATACACACATCTGTGCATCACGGTAGATCTCTTGTTCGCAGATGTCGTCTGGCGGCAGCATGGTTAAGCGCGCGTCGTTGATGTCGATGTCTTTGCCTGTGAGTCCGATATCTAACTCACCAAGCTGTAGCTTCTTAAAGGTTTGCTCGGTCCACGCGTGGGTGTTGATATTGACCTTAGGCGCTTGTCGAAATATTGCTGGTAAGAAGTGCGGAAGAATCAGCGGGTAAACACTCTCAACGGCAGCGATGTGAAAGCTGTGGTCGCTGTTATTGGGAATGAATGTCTCAGGCTGAGTGAGAACATCAAGTTGGTTGATCAACGTTTCTAAGCGAGGCTTAAGGAAAACAGCTTTCGGTGTTGGTCTCAGGCCATGTGCGCTTCGCGTGAAAAGAGGGTCATTAAATTGTTCACGAAGCTTGGCTAACGATTTACTTACAGCCGATTGACTCAGACACAATCGATGTGCGGTGCGCGTGACGCTTAGCTCTTCCATCAGCACCTGCAAGCAAACTAATAGATTGAGGTCGAGGCGCGATAGTTTCTCAATATTCATATGAGTTTCCTATTTGGAATAATGCTAATGAGTATATGCCATTTTTGTTCATATCTTTAGTTGGTTATTATGCACCTAAATTAACTCATTCGGAGAATCTTGTGCCTTCTAACGCGCTTCCAACCCCTAGTAAACTGCAGGTTGCTTTATTGGCAATGTTGGTTTTATTTAGCCCTCTGGCTATTGATATCTACCTACCAGCTCTGCCACAAATTTCGACAGCGTTTCACGTGGAACATGCACTAGCACAAGATACGATTACCTGGTTTTTATTCGCCATGGGTGTCGGGCAATTATTTGCTGGCCCTTTGGCTGATAAGCTAGGACGTCGAACCGTTGCATTGGGAGGTGTTAGTATCTATGCATTGAGTGCTTGCTTGGCGTGGGCAGCTCAATCGATTGATATGATGCTAATGGCTCGGCTGCTACAAGGCTTAGGAGCTTGTGCGACTTCTGTAGCAGCCTTTGCAACGGTTCGCGATCTATTTGGCCCAGAGAAGAGTGGCCGTATGATCAGCTACCTTAATGGTGCAATCTGTTTTATTCCTGCTTTGGCACCCATTCTTGGCGCTTGGTTAACACATCAATTTGGTTGGCGCTCGAACTTTAGCTTTATGGCAGGCTTTGCTGTCGTTGTTGGCACTATCTTATTCTTCCAAATGAAAGAGTCTAACCCTGCGACAGAAAAGGTTGCGGTATTCAAGCTTGAGCGATACTGGTCAGTATTGAAAACACCATCATTCCTTTTCCACGCAACCTTGTGTCTGATGGCGATGGCGGTTATCCTCGCTTATGTAACCTCTGCACCAGTTGTGTTGATGGAAAACCTAGGCCTGACCATGAAAGAGTTTACTTTCTGGTTTGGTGTTAATGCGGCCATCAACATTGCAGCTGCGTTTACTGCACCTAAATTTATGGACCGTTTTGGTACCTATAAAGCACTGGTGGTTGGTATCTCGACGCTGGGCTTAGCGGGTGTGATTATGTTGGTGCTTGCTGAGCACGCTACTCCAATCGCGTTCATGCTACCGATCTTCTTATCGTCAGTTGGCTTTGCTTGGATTCTTGGTGCTGCGGCAGGTAAAGCTCTAGAACCTTTCGGTGACCGTGCGGGTACAGCTGCTGCGCTGCTTGGCTTGTTCCAAATGAGCGGTTCAGGGCTTCTTGTGGGTACCATGCAACGTCTTGATTTAACGTCGCAAGTGATGATTGCTCTGCAAATGTTCCTGATTGTTCCTGCGTTATTAGTGCTTGCGAGCAAAGCGGGTAAGTCTTGGCACACGACGTTTGCTAAGGCATAAGTTACAAGGGTGACAAAATATACAAATGGCGGTTTTCGAAACGTTAAAACATGGTATATTTGTCACTCATTGAAACGTTAGTCCCCAACGGAAAATACTGTAATGTCATTAACAACCTACGAAATGGCGCGCGTCTTAGAAAAAATGGAAGATGCACCTGAAAAGGTCATGTTTGGTAAACTGCTTAAAGAGCTAGGCAACCAAAGTGAAGAGCGTATTCGCAGTGCGGCAAAACAAGTTCCAATCGATACTTTGCGAGATATCATTTACCAATTTCAGCGTGTGGTAGAGTCTCGTAAGGGTGAGCAGGTTCAGCTATTGGCAAAAGAACTTGCAGAGCAAGGCATCTCTGCTGAAGAGCTACAAGCTTTTCTAAATAAGTAAGCTTATCCCAGTTAAAAAAGAAACCACTCAATTGAGTGGTTTCTTGCGTTTGGGCTGTAGCATTTAGCTTTAGCAGTTCAAAAGAGGTGAAAACTTATTTTAATTCCTGAACTGCGCTTTCAAAACTCTATCAAGTGAGAATGGTCCTGCGCCCCACACGACAACGATAAGAATCATTAACCCCCAAAGCTGATGATCGTAGAAGCCTTGATCCCACAATACAGGGTAAGACACGACAGCAATGATATTGAAAACGAACAACACCGCAGCCATAGGTCGTGTTAATAAACCGAGCGCTAAAAACATCGGTAGAATTAACTCAGCGGCAGTGCCCATGTAAGCAGCCAATTCCCAAGGTAGCAGTGGCACTTGGTATTCCAATTCAAACAAGTAAAGCGTGCTATCCCAAGTAGCTATCTTGGTGAGTCCAGAATTAAAGAATACCCACGCCACCCAAAGGCGACAAAATAGTAGAAGCACTGGAACAAAAAGTGCCTGTGATTTCTCAATCAAACTGTCGTATTGAGCCATCATGTTCGTGACTGTGTTGTTATCCATGTTATGCCTCCAATTCGGCATTGATTGAAAACCCTGAGATGACGTTTAGCGCCATAACAGTATTCAGATGTTGTAGTAATAAAGGATCGATTGCTGAGAGTGTTCGACCTGATTGCAATTCAGTGAGGAGTTGGTGGCTCTCTTCACTCAAACTATGGCTCTCAACCTGTGAATTCTCAGCTCGGATTAACACCCCAAATTCAGCTTGGTTGATGTCTAGCCCATCAAGTTGCTGCTGATAGATGGCGTGTTCAAGCGCGATAATCGTGTAACTAGAATGAATCAGTGTTATTGAATCTTTGAGATGAAAGACTAAAGCGCCTTGTTGCTCTTGTGGTACATCTGCAAGGCAAGAAAGAGGTCTCTGGTCGACATGTGCTTGTGACGAAAATCTTACCAAGCTATCTTTCTGCCATTCATACAAAGCCACTTCACCGAGATAAGGTGCAGCCTCAATAACGGCAGGAAAGGCTTGGATAGTCTGTTCAAAGTGTTCACCGTAACCACTGACATCACCAGAGGTCGATGGATAATGTAAGACATGTTGACGAGCCATCTGTTGGAAGCACTCTTCACCAACCAACATTTCAGTGAGTGGGTAGGTTGCTGCCAGAACTTCGCTCAAGCTGATCACAAAGTTATTACGGTAAATCTGGATGCGTTGTTCATCGGTAAAATGGTCGCTCACTATGTCGCAGTACTCACTATTGTTTTGATAGCGTAGGGCGTTAGCAAACTCCAATTGAACCTCTGCTAGGGAGTGGCTCATGAGGCGCGACTCCTTTGGTTGAACTTGTCGTGTTGATACAAGATATCACTGGCTTTGGTTGCTTCAGCCAATAAAACTTGTGGCTCTGGGATATCGAGATCCCACTCAATCAAGGTATGGCGCAAACCATGTTGTGCAACCCAGTCAGTGTAGAGTTTCCACACTTCGTCACAGACAGGTTTACTGTGTGTGTCTATCCAGATCTCACCTTGTTCAAGCTTCTTTTTGGTAAAACCTGCCAAGTGAATCTCTTCAACTTTGTCTGCTGGTATTCCGTTTAAGTACTCTTCACAACTAAAGCCATGATTAAAAGATGAGACGAAAATATTATTGAAATCGAGCAGTAGGCGACACTCAGTACGCTTTTGTACCTCAGCCAAAAACTCCCACTCAGGAATAGTAGAATGCTTGAAGGATAGGTAGCTCGATGGGTTCTCAATCAACATCGGGCGTTGCAAGCTGTCTTGAACCTCGATGACATTACGACAGAAGACTTCCAATGCTTCTTCTGTGTAAGGCAGCGGTAGCAAGTCATTGAAGTAATGACCACCTGTCTGACTCCAACTGAGATGATCAGAAACCAAGAAGGGTTCGATATCATCAATGAGCTCTTTTAATTGCACAAGATGATGTTGATTGATGCGCTCAACAGAACCTAGCGACAACCCAACACCGTGACAACTGATGTTGTGTGCGTGACGAATTTCTCTGAGTTGTTGTCGTTGCGGTGATTGAGCTAAGAAGTAGTTCTCGCTGTGAACTTCTAACCAACTTACTAAGGCTGGATTTTGGCTAAAGAAGTCCAAGTGCGGTGTTCTAAGGCCAACCCCTGCGTAGGGGTGAAGAGTTTGAGTCACAACGATTCTCCTAACAAGAAGTGGAGGTGAGCTGAATGTCAGCTCACCATACTAAGCAGCTCAATTATGATGATTGAGTGTTACCACCTGATAATTTGCCACATAGCCCTTTAGGTACGACTACGAACGCATCGGATTGGTTGTCTTCTTTTGCTGTACCCGCACATGAGCTTGTTTTGGTTGCACAATCATTTTGGCCAGCTTTTGCCACACCGTAGCATTTTTCTTTTGCTGCTGCTTCCGCAGGTGCTGATGTAAGAACTGCACCGCCGAACGCTAGTACACTTGTGATTGCAGCTGTAACAGCAAGATTAGAATTTTTCATAGTCATTCCCTCTAGGACTTAATAGTATTTTCATATCGCAGGTTAATGGATTGTTAACTTGCTTACTAAAAAGGATTGGAACAACCGGGAAATAATTTCACGGTATTATAAAAATTATCAATATTAATGATGTTTCATCTCTTAAGTTATTGAATTAATGATGTTAATTTTTGATTGTTTTTTCTTCTTATTATCCTAAACGCAGCCTAGTGTTTAGGTTATAATCAACTTTTATGTATAAATACCCAGTAGTGAGCATATCCAATGATAGATCCTTCGCTTTTACTCGATGGCCTAAACGATAAACAACGTGAGGCGGTCGCGGCACCTTTAGAAAACCTACTTATTCTGGCAGGTGCAGGCAGTGGTAAAACGCGAGTGTTGGTGCATCGTATCGCTTGGCTGCAAAGCGTAGAGCAAGCATCACCGTTCTCTATTATGTCGGTTACCTTCACCAACAAAGCGGCAGCAGAGATGCGTGGTCGTATTGAAGAGTTGATGATGGGTAGTTCGTCAGGCATGTGGAACGGCACCTTCCATGGTATCTGTCACCGCATCCTTCGTGCTCACTACCTAGATGCAAAACTGCCAGAAGATTTCCAGATCATTGATTCTGATGATCAGATTCGTTTGCTACGCCGCTTAATCAAGGCGCAAAACCTCGATGAAAAGCAGTGGCCTGCTAAGCAAGCTTCTTGGTGGATCAATGGCAAGAAAGACGAGGGGTTACGCCCAAGTCACATTGACGCCTACCATGATCCAATAACTCAAACGTGGTTAAAGATCTATTCTGCTTACCAAGAAGCATGTGACCGTGCTGGTTTGGTCGACTTTGCGGAAATCTTGCTGAGATCGCATGAACTATTACGCGATAAGAAACACATTCGAGAGCATTACCAAGCACGCTTTAAGCATATCCTTGTCGATGAATTCCAAGATACCAACAACATCCAATACGCTTGGCTTCGGATGATGGCTGGCCCAGATTGTCGCGTGATGATCGTAGGTGATGATGACCAATCTATCTATGGTTGGCGTGGTGCGAAGATCGAAAATATTCAGAAGTTCTTGGATGAATTCCCAGGAGCTTCGACGGTTCGACTTGAACAAAACTACCGTTCAACTAAAACCATTCTGCAGGCGTCGAACGAGCTTATCTCGAACAACACCGAACGTATGGGTAAAGAGCTGTGGACCGATGGTAACGATGGCGAGCCAATCTCTGTGTACTCAGCTTATAACGAGCTAGATGAAGCACGTTTCACGGTCAGCAAAATCAAAGAGTGGCAAGAGAAAGGCGGTGCGTTAGAAGATACCGCGATGCTTTATCGTAATAACGCCCAATCTCGTGTTCTTGAAGAAGCTTTGATCCAAGGTGGTCTACCTTACCGAATCTACGGCGGCATGCGATTCTTCGAGCGTCAAGAAATCAGAGACGCCTTGAGCTACATGCGCCTCATGAGCAACCGCAGTAATGATGCCGCGTTTGAACGTGTGGTTAATACGCCAACGCGTGGCTTGGGTGATAAAACGTTAGAAACGATTCGTCTTGCTGCTCGTGATCGTGGTGCAACCATGTGGGAAGCCAGTGTTGCTTTGATAGAAGAGCAAGTGCTACCCGGTCGTGCTACGGGCGCATTAAGTCGTTTTATCGAGCTGATTAATGCGCTTGAAGATGACACGTTGGAACTTAGCCTGCATGAACAAACCGACCACGTGATTAAATCGTCGGGTCTGTTTGCTATGTACGAGCAAGAGAAGGGTGAGAAGTCGAAGGCACGTATCGAGAACTTGGAAGAATTGGTAACGGCAACGCGCCAGTTTGAAAAGCCGGAAGAAGCGGATGAGATGAGCATGCTGACGGCGTTCTTAACTCACGCAGCTTTGGAAGCGGGTGAAGGTCAGGCCGATGAGTTTGACGATGCGGTTCAGTTAATGACTTTGCACAGTGCTAAAGGCCTAGAGTTTCCAATGGTGTTCATGGTGGGTGTCGAAGAAGGCATGTTCCCAAGCCAGATGTCGGCCGAAGAAGCGGGGCGTTTAGAAGAAGAGCGTCGCCTGTGTTACGTAGGCATGACCCGTGCGATGGAGAAGCTTTACATCACTTATGCTGAGATGCGTCGTCTGTACGGTCAGGACAAATATCATAAGCCATCACGTTTTATTCGTGAGCTGCCAGAAACCTGTCTGGATGAAGTGCGTATGAAAGCGCAAGTCAGCCGCCCTGCAAGCAGTGGTCGCTTTAGCCAAACCGCTGTGAAAGAGAACCTCAATGAAACAGGCTTTAGCTTGGGCTCTCGCGTGAAGCACCCTAAGTTTGGTGAAGGCACCATCATCAACTTCGAAGGAAGTGGCCCACAAAGCCGAGTTCAAGTGGCGTTTAATGGTGAAGGGATTAAGTGGTTAGTAACGGCTTACGCGCGTTTAGAGCAGCTTTAATCTATTACTTCAGCATCTAATAACCGTTCATTATTGAAAACAAAAAGAGCAGCCAATGGCTGCTCTTTTTTATTGCGCACCGCTTTAAGCGGTCATAATACATGACTGACTAGAATGGATCTTACAGTGCTTCAAGTGCCGCTTCGTAGTTTGGTTCTTCAGTGATCTCTGCAACCAACTCACTGTGTGTTACCACACCCTTTTCATCAACAACGACAACTGCACGTGTTGTTAGGCTTGCTAGTGGACCTTCAGCAATCGCTACGCCGTAGTCTGATGCGAATGTAGGAGAACGGAAAGTTGAAGCGTGTTGAACGCCTTCAATGCCTTCTAGTTCGCAGAAGCGACCTGCAGCAAATGGTAGGTCAGCAGAAATACAAACAACCACCGTGTTCTCAAGCTCTGCCGCTTTTGCGTTGAACGTACGTACGCTCGTTGCACAAGTTGCTGTGTCGATGCTTGGGAAGATGTTTAGAACCACTTTCTTGCCTGCAAGAGAAGCAAGAGTCAGTTCAGAAAGATCGCCTGCAGTTAGTGCAAAGCTTGGTGCTTGTTCGCCAGTTTGTGGGAATGTGCCAGTTAGCGGTACAGCAGCGCCTTTGAAGGTAACGTGTGACATGAATTGTCCTTAGTTTAATTATGGTTATGAAACTAGTTGAGCCTAGTTCGACTTACGTTACTCTGAAGTGGTTAAGAAGTGAATGCTTTAAATGTCCGAATTGTAATCAAAGGTCTTTGATTTACTTGATTGAGAGAGGGATAAGTGAAGCGACAGATAAAGAAAAACCCCGAGAGCTTGCGCTCATCGGGGTCTATAGTCTTACTCGCAGCAATCCGGCTACTAAGTGTGCTCCATGCATCAAATCCATGATAGTGTGCTGTTATCCTTCAGCGTATTCCTTTCGTCGCCTTCCTAGCGGTGTCCTTGATCTTATCCTGATCTGCCAACAATCCTCGTTAGCGCGCGTCACTTGTTCCTTGAGCGGTGTCCTTTACATCATCCTGATGTTCAGTCCTTTCCTCGTCCAGAGGTGTCCATTGTCTTTCCTTAGTAGCAACCATCCTAGTTACTATTGCGTCCATTCAATGTCCATTTCGCTATCCATGCCGATTATTCATCCTGAGTAATCGAATCTTCATCCTGAAGATAACCAAGTCCTTGGCGTTTCCTGTTCCGTGTCAGCATCCTTCCGACATCATTCATATTACCGATTCCTTATTTATCAGCAATGGTGCATAAGCGAATTTCTATATAATTATTTGAATGATAAATGCACGTATTGTTTAATTTCAAATGGTTACAGTATCTAGGTGCCTAATTTCGCAGTTAAATATCGATATTTACTCACTGCCTTGTGAGAGATCTCGCACAAGGCTGCGAGTAAAAAGGGAGGATTATTCCCTATTGGCCAATAGCTGCACCTTCACGGCGAGGGTCTGCAGCACCTTCTAGACCATCTTTTGTGATGCGAATAGCGTGTAAACCCGAGTTAAGATCGCGAACGTTGACCTCAAATCCCATCTTTTCTAGCTCAGGTTTGAAGTTTTCCGCTGATGTTCCTTTTTCCAAATCTAAGGTACCGAAGCGATTTAGGAAGTGTGGTTGGTTGATCGCTTGTTGGATATCCATGTCCCATTGGGTGTGAGCAATGATCGCTTGTGCCACATAACCGATGATACGGCTGCCTCCCGGAGAGCCAATTGCCATGTAAGGCTTATCGTCTTGCATGATAATGGTCGGCGCCATTGAAGAACGTGGACGCTTACCTGGTTCAAGTCGGTTCGCGATAGGCTTGCCATCGTTATGAGTCTTGAATGAGAAGTCGGTCAGTTCGTTGTTGAGTAGGAATCCTCTTACCATCAGGCGTGAGCCAAATGCGTTCTCGATGGTGGTGGTCATCGATACGACATTGCCATCACTATCGACAATGTTGAAGTGGCTGGTGGACGGCAACTCAATAGAAACATCTTGGCTTCTCTGCATCGCATGATCCCACGGTGGGGTGCCTGAAGGTGCGCTGTCTAATGCCTTACCTGCGGTAATTAACTGAGCACGCTCCTGCAAATAGTCAGTATTCACTAACCCTTGGGTTGGCATAGGCACATAATCTTGGTCTGCCATGTACATACCACGGTCTGCAAAGGCTAAGCGAGAAGCGTCTGCTAACACTTGCCAAGATTTTGCGTCGTTTGGCCCCCATGATTTGAGGTCAAACTGCTCAGTCATTGCAAGGATTTGTCCAACCGTTAACGCACCAGAGCTTGGTGGCCCCATTCCGCAAATATCGTAGCTTTCATAAGCAGAACAAACCGGTTCGCGCTGCTTGATCGAATAGGCGTCGAAATCTTTCTGTGCCAATACGCCCGGGTTACCTTTCGCTGTTTGTACTGTGTTAATGATGTCGGCAGAAATCTCACCTTGGTAGAAAGCTTTAGCACCATCCTTCGAGATAGCGTGTAACGTTGCCGCGTATTCAGGGTTCTTAAGTTGCGTGCCAGCGGCTTTCGGGCTGCCATCGGCATTGAAGAAGTAGGCTTTAGTTGTCGCAAAGCGGCTCAGACGTTCTTGGTCGTTTTCGATCAAGGTGGCTAAACGTGGGCTGATAGTAAAACCTTCTTCAGCTAACTGAGCGATAGGTTTAATCAGTGATGCCCATTCGAGCTTGCCGTATTTCTGGTGAGTGTCCCACAGCAATTGCACCGTGCCCGGCGTGGCAACAGAACGACCGCCAACCACGGCATCATAGAATTTAAGCGGTTGTCCGTTTTCGTCTTGGAATAGACGTGGGGTGGCATCAAGTGGCGCAGTTTCACGGCCATCGTAGGTCTTGAGCTGTTTGTCTTTGCCATCAAAATAGACAAGGAACGCGCCGCCACCAATACCTGATGACTGAGGTTCCACTAAGCCAAGCATAAGCTGCACTGCAACCATGGCGTCAATTGCGTTACCACCACGGGCAAGTACATCAGCACCGGCTTGTGTTGCAAGAGGGTTGGCTGCGGTGACCATCCAATCGTTGGCTTTAACGAGTTGTTTGGTTTCTAAACCACTACTTTGTTCGGGTGCGACGGAATCGGCAGCTTGATTTGCCCAACTGACGTGAGAGGCAAAAAGTAGGGTAGAAGTGGCGAGGGTTGTTAGTTTTGTTTTCCACTGCATGATCTTCTCCTTTTAATATGCAGAGCTAGATTGGCAGCGGAAAGATTAGATAGCCAGTGCGTTGTTAACGAATTGTAATATTGATTCGAATTTAAGCGATTAAACCGGACAGCGACTGCCAAAGAATACTCGCGCCAATCAGGCTGAATACCACGCCACATAAGCCATCGATGTATACCGTTGCTTCGCTAAGTTTCTTCTGTAGAGCCTTAGTCGAAAGCATCCACGCCAGTAGTGAAAACCAAAACAGAGACAGACCAAACAAGATAATAAGCGCAAAGCCTTTACCTGATAGAGACATGTCGGCAGGCACTAAGCTCGACATCAAGCTAATAAAGAACACCAAAGCTTTTGGGTTGAGAATATTGGTCGCAAACCCTTTCGAAAATGCCTGACGCTTGTTGGTCAGAATCAGATCGTTGGAATTGACGGTATCGGCATCATCATCGTGGTTCTGAATGATTTGCCAGGTTGCTTTAAGTGCTCCGTAACCTAAGTACAGTAAGTAGCTACCGCCGGCTAGTTGGATAATGGCAAATAATGTCGGTTGTTGGTGGACTAGGTAACTGATTCCCGTCAGGCTGAGCAACGAATGCAGTAAGATCCCGCAAGATAAACCAAGCGCAATGTACAAGCCTGTTTGTCTGCCGTGGCGTGTCGCATTTTGCACGACTAACGCAAAGTCAGGGCCGGGGCTCATCAAAGCGATGAAATGGATAGAGGCGAGGGTGATCAGTATGGTGACTTCGTTCATGTCAGTTCTCAATAACGTTGCCGCTATTATTAAATAAGTAATCGTATTGAGCGTAGCTTACCGCGATTTGAAATCGAGCAATTGTAAATTATCAACACTTAGTTGATTTGTGAGGGTGGTACGCCGAATGTGGTTTTGAATGCCTTGGAGAAGTGTGCTTGATCATAGAAGCCTACTTGGTGCGCGACTTTAGTACCACAGATCCCAGATTTAATCAGGCGCATGCTCTGTTCCATACGTAAACGGCTCAGCCACGCGTAAGGGGTGATGCCCATTCTGTTCTTAAAGTGGCGTTGGAATTGAGTTGTGGTTAAGCCGCACAGCTCAGACAGTTGTTCTAATCGCACTGGCTGGTCCAAATTCGCCATCAAATAGTCTTTGAGTGTATTAATCGATTGATTACCCAGTTTGATGTCACTCTTCGATCCAAATTTTGCATAACGATCGACAATCGTTGAGAACCCCTCGAATGGTAAGCAATCTTGAGCGAGTTGGCTGATGTTTGGATTGATAAGCAGCCCATGGAGGTTACGCAATTGTAAAAAAGTCGCTTGATCGGAGAGGATCAACTCAGAAAAGCCCAATGTGTGACCATTTTGCTTGGGATCGGCAAGATCTTGAAACCATTCGGGAGAAGCTGCAAACACACTGACTTGATAACCTGAATCGAGTTTGGAGTGCCCATCATGCAGCTCATCAGGTGGCATGATAACCACTTGGCCTGCACCGACATGGTGGCTCGCCCCTTTATAGGCGAATTTTTGCTGCCCTTGGGTAATTAAGCCGATGTGAAAGTCCAAATGATAGTGACGCTGAAAAGCAAACTCTTGGTATTGAGCTTGGATCAGGCTGATATCTTCTGTTGGGGTAGAGTAGTAGTGGACTTTATCCATGGTACAAAAAAGCTTGGTCAAATAGTCATCAATTCAACCAAGCTTATCTGCGTATTAAGGGATTGTCTTGTAAAAAACGATCAATATCACTGTTTCGCGCGTTTGTTCTTCTTGTTGTTACGCAGGCCATCAAAGCTGAAAATAACCAGTGCTCCCCATATGAAAGCAAAGGTGATCGCTTTATCTGAGGTAAAGGCTTCGCCGTAGATCAGAACCGCCAGTAAGAACATCAAGCTTGGACCGATGTACTGGAAGAAACCGAGTGTTGATAGCTTCAAGCGAGTTGCAGCGCCAGTAAAACACAGCAATGGAACCGTGGTGATCACACCGGCAGCAACCAGTAATAGGTTGAGTTGCATCGGGTTCATCGATAAGTTTGAGGTCGGGCTATCGGCAATAAACAGTAAGTAGGTTGCGGCGAGAGGCAGCATCACCAGAGTTTCAATGAACAGACCCGTTTGTGCTTCTAAGCTGACTTTCTTACGCAGCAAGCCATAAAAACCAAAGCTAAAGGCTAGGGCAATGGCGACGATAGGCACTGAGCCGAAGGCAATTAATTGGATTAATACGCCAATCGCAGCCAGAGCCACAGCAAACCATTGCAGCTTACGTAAGCGTTCGCCAAGGAAGAGCATCCCAAGTAACACGTTAATCAGCGGGTTGATGTAATACCCCAAACTGGCATCGAGCATGTGATTGGAGTTCACCGCCCAGATAAAGATCAGCCAGTTAGCACCCACCAAAATAGACGTCGCTACCAAATAGAGCATTTTTGGTTTTGAGGTCAGGGTATCGCGGACTTTACGCCAGCTGCGGCCAATGTGCAGTAAGAAAGCGAGTAGGAAAAAAGACCATACTACACGGTGGCTGAGGATCTCTAACGGGGAAACGTCACTTAAAGATTTGAAATATATAGGGGCGATACCCCACATTGTGTAGGCGCCGACGGCAAGCAAAACTCCTTGGCGCGTACGTTGTTGTTCTTCCTGTGTCATGCATCTTTCTCTAGCACTGAGTGCTTATTAATAAGATTTATAAGAGAGTTGGTCAGTATAGGAGCGATAACCCTTTTCACCTAACAATTTGCGGTTTAATTCGCCAGCGTTCCCCTCTACAATGTGCGACTTGCTTGCCGAAGATGCTTGCTGATTTCATACCTCGATTAGGAACCACAATGACCGCCACTCTGATTGCTGAGCAAATACCAACTCCCGCGAATGATGCGCAAACCATCTTACAAGATGTGTTTGGCTATCAAAGCTTTCGCGATGGTCAGCAAGAGGTCATTGATTTGGCCGTTGAAGGCAAAGACAGCTTGGTGATTATGCCAACCGGTGGTGGTAAATCTCTGTGTTACCAAATCCCTGCTTTGGTTCGTGAAGGGCTGACTCTGGTTATCTCGCCGCTGATCTCGTTGATGAAAGACCAAGTCGATCAACTGAAGGCCAATGGTGTTGCTGCTGAGTGTATTAACTCTTCAATGCCACGTGACCAATTGCTGAATGTGTTCAATCGCATGAACTCAGGTCAGCTGAAAATGGTGTATGTGTCACCAGAGCGTGTGTTGATGCGTGATTTTATCGAGCGTCTTCAAGGTTTACCGCTTTCGATGATTGCAGTCGATGAAGCGCACTGTATCTCTCAATGGGGTCACGACTTCCGCCCTGAATACGCATCATTAGGTCAGCTTAAACAGTATTTCCCGCATGTGCCTTACATGGCGCTCACAGCAACCGCTGATGATGCGACGCGCAAAGATATTATCTCGCGCTTACAGCTCCTGGACCCGCATACTTACTTAGGCAGCTTTGATCGCCCTAATATTCGCTACAACTTGGTTGAGAAGCACAAACCCGTGTCACAGGTGGTTCGCTACCTAGAAACACAAAAGGGCAATTGCGGCATCATCTACTGTGGTAGCCGTAAGAAAGTGGAGATGGTGACCGAGAAGCTGTGCAATAACGGTATTCGCGCCGCGGGTTATCACGCTGGTATGGACACCGATGAGCGTGCTTACGTTCAAGAAGCCTTTCAACGCGATGATATTCAGATCGTGGTCGCGACTGTGGCTTTCGGTATGGGCATCAACAAACCCAACGTACGTTTCGTGGTGCACTTTGATATCCCACGTAATATCGAGTCTTACTATCAAGAGACAGGCCGTGCAGGTCGTGATGGTTTGCCTGCTGAAGCGATGATGTTGTTTGACCCGGCTGATATGGGTTGGCTGCGTCGTATGCTAGATGAGAAAGAAGAAGGCCCACAGAAACAAGTTGAGATGCACAAGCTGAATGCGATGAGTGCCTTTGCTGAAGCGCAAACGTGTCGTCGTCAGGTTCTGCTTAACTATTTTGGCGAATATCGCGAGAAGCAATGTGGCAACTGCGATATCTGCTTAGATCCACCAAAACACTTTGACGCGACCCAAGAAGCACAGAAGGCGTTGTCTTGTGTGTACCGTGTGAATCAGTCATTTGGTATGGGCTACGTGGTCGAAGTAATGCGAGGCATGCAGAACATCCGTGTCCGCGATAATGGTCACGATAAGCTATCTACCTACGGTATTGGCCGCGATCACAGTCATGATTACTGGATCAGTATCTTCCGTCAGCTGATTCATAAAGGCTTGCTGTTCCAGAACATCACTCGTAACTCAACTTTACAGCTAACAGAAGAAGCCCGCCCGCTGCTGCGCGGTGAGATGTCTTTGGAATTGGCTGTTCCTCGTTTAGATACAGCGGTGCGTAATGCTAAGTCCGATAAGTTAAGCAGCAAGAATTACGATAAGAAGCTGTTTGCGAAACTGCGTAAGCTGCGTAAGTCGATTGCTGATGAAGATGGCTTGCCACCATATGTGGTATTCAGTGACGCGACCTTGATTGATATGGCTGAAATACTACCTACTTCATACGGAGAAATGCTGGCAGTCAACGGTGTCGGTCAACGTAAACTCGATAAGTACGCAGACCCATTCTTAGATTTGATTCAAGAACACATCACCACACACGGTTAGTTTGCAAGAAACGTCTAACTAATAGAAAAAGAATAAGGTTGATAGGGACATGACAACACAAACAGAATTTGGCTTAAGAGAGTATTTAGCTGAGGAAGGGCGTTTATTGATTACGTCTCCAAGTTTTGATTTTGATTCTTACGAAGTGCTAGGTGAAAAGCTGGTGGCGTTGCTGTCAGCGTCTGTTGTTGAAAAACAATGGGACGCCGATATGCACTCTTGGTTGATTGATTTTGAAGATTGTCGAATGTTCTTAAAGTCCGAACATTACAGTGAATCAATTTGGTTTGAGTCGTTAAACGCTGAAGAAAGCCGAGAAGAGTTTGATTATCTCGCGACGCTTTTTAAGCGCGGTTTTTAACTTTTGGCATCTCTTCTAAAACACAGCTTCTAGAGCTATTCACCAATAAAAGTGAGAATAAACGTTTGCGTTTGTTCTCACCGTTGCAGCCAATATTGATTAATGTATAATCGCCCGCCGCTCAGCAGAGCAATTTTTAGATACATTTTTTAATTCACATTATTGGTAAGAGCTTTCTTGGATTATTCGAAGAAATGACTCGATTTGGGTTCCCTCACCCCCAAACCAAACTAAAAAGGTACAGCATGAGTAACTTTACCCCTGCGCAACAGCGCAAAGCCTTAGCACTATTAGTTTTGTTCCATTTGGTGATTATTGCGTCAAGCAACTATCTGGTTCAGCTACCTTTTACCGTCTTCGGTATGCACACCACTTGGGGTGCTTTCACTTTCCCGTTTATCTTCCTAGCGACCGATCTGACCGTACGCATTTTTGGCGCGCAGCTTGCCCGTAAAATCATTTTCTTAGTGATGCTACCAGCTCTGGCCGTTTCTTATTTCTTGTCAGTGGTGTTCTTTGAAGGTTCATTCCAAGGCTTTAGCCAACTAGGTGAGTTCAACTTGTTTGTTGCACGTATCGCCGCGGCGAGCTTCATGGCTTATTTACTGGGTCAGATCTTGGATGTACATGTTTTTAACCGCCTACGTCAGCTTAAACAGTGGTGGGTAGCCCCAACATGCTCAACGTTATTCGGTAATGCCATTGATACCATCGCATTCTTTGCGATTGCTTTCTACCAAAGCCCAGATCCATTTATGGCCGAGCATTGGACTGAGATTGCCTTAGTCGATTACGGATTCAAACTTATCATCAGCTTAGGCTTGTTCGTGCCTATGTACGGCGTGCTTCTTAACTACATTGTTAGAAAGCTAACCGCAGTGAACCCTGACTTTAAAGCGACAGGCGTGAACGCTTAAGTTTGAGATTTGTAACACAAAGCATTAATGCAGCGATAAGAAAAAGCCCAAGTTAGTCTACTAACTTGGGCTTTTTTTAATTTCTAGCGTCAGATACTAATATCAGAGGCATTTAATATTCAATGGCCAGCCAATATCGGTTTGTCTATTCGACTCGATCTCTAGCTCTGCAGCGGTCAGCGGATTGTCAGCTAACCATTGCTTAGAAAGCGTTAGGGTTAGATTGTTGTCATTCGTCGTCAGTTTGAACTCAGGCTCTAGCGCTGGGTTACGACGGTGGGTCAGCAAAATAGCTAAACGCAGAATACGTAAAATACGCTTGCTGCTGGTGCCTGAGATAGCGTGTTGCTCTGGTAATGAGGTTAACTGTTCACGGTAGCGACGAGTTAACTCACCCAAGTAGTGCTTTTGCGCTCGAGTAAAGCCAGGTAGGTCTAAGTTTTGCAGCAGATAAGCGCTGTGCTCACCGCCTTTTTTGAAATCGATGGTTAAACCAATCTCGTGAAGCTTAGCTGCCGTTTGCAATAGCACACCAGCTTGAGGTTCTGAAACCCACGCTTCGGCGCCCGCTTGGTCTAGCAGCGTTTGTGCGACTACAGCAACTTGTTCACCGTAGCTTACGTCCATTTGGTAGCGTGATTGAACACTCTTAATGGTACGCGCTCGGATATCTTCTTGGCGAAGCTCATCAACCATCTCGTAGGCTAGGCCTTCACGGAGTGCGCCGCCTGCGAGTGTCATTGAATCTATTTCAAGCAACTCAAAAATAGCAATAAGAATGGAAAGGCCACTCGGGAACACTAATGCGCGTTCAAGGGTAAGTCCTTCGATTTCTAGCTCTTCCAAGCGCTCAGTAATCATCGCTTGTTTCTGTAGACGCTTAAGTTTGGCATGAGTAATCACTTCATCCATGCCTTGCGCCAACATGATCTCTTGCAGTGCTTGAACGGTACCGCTGGCGCCCACACACACATCCCATCCGATATCAGTGTAGCTATCTAGGATAGGAGCCAACGTCGACTTCGCCGCTTCAATGGCGTTGTTAAAGTTGGTAGCGGTTAATTGGCGGTTTTTAAAGTGGCGCTCAAGCCAAGTAACACAGCCCATCTTTAGGCTGGTTAGGGCTTTCGCTGAGAAGCCTTCACCAATGATCATCTCGGTGCTTGCGCCACCAATATCAACAACCAGTCGGCGGCCGCTGCCACCAGAAGTGTGTGCTACGCCTTTATAGATAGTCGCAGCTTCTTCTTCTCCGGAGATAACATTGATGTCGTAACCAAGGATCTGGTTCGCTTTCTCTAGAAATATATCCACATTGATAGCAGTACGTAGGGTCGCTGTACCGACAATGCGGATATTTTCTTTCGGAATATCTTGAAGTCGCTCTGCAAAGAGACTCAAACAGTCCCAACCGCGCTGCATGGCTTCTGTACTAAGCGCATTATTTTCATCTAAGCCTGCAGCTAAACGCACTTTGCGCTTAATTTTAGCCATGGTTTGTACGCTGCCATCGATATGACGCACAACGAGCATATGAAAACTGTTCGACCCGAGGTCGATTGCAGCGTAAAGCGGGGGTGACACTGTTTGACTCATAAGCGACTAAGCTTCCTTGTTATGACGCGGTTGGCGTGGGCGACGGTTCTGGTTTGGTTTACGGTTCCCGTTGCGTGGGCCATTGTTGTTTGAGCGGCGTTGTTGCGGGTTACGTGTACGTAAGCGCAATGGTGCTGGTAGATCTTCTAGCAGTGCAGAAGCATCGTAGTCAGACACAGGGATCGCGTGCTCAATGTATTCTTCGATTGGTGGCAAGTTGATTGCGTAATCTTCACAAGCAAAGCTGATCGAGTGACCACTTGCACCAGCACGACCTGTACGGCCGATACGGTGAACGTAATCTTCACAGTCATCAGGTAGGTCGAAGTTGAATACGTGTGTTACTTGAGGAATGTGTAGACCACGTGCTGCAACGTCGGTTGCGACAAGCAGGTCAACATCACCTTTAGTGAATTGCTCAAGAATCTTTTCACGTTTCTTCTGAGGAACATCGCCAGTTAGCAGGCCAACACGGTGACCATCTGCAGCTAGGTGACCCCAAACAGACTCACATTTGTGCTTAGTGTTAGCGAAGATGATAGCGCGCTCTGGCCACTCTTCTTCAACTAGAGTCTGCAGCAGTGCCATTTTGTGTTCGTTTGATGGGTAGAACAGTTCTTCCTGAATGCGGTGACCTGTTTTACGCTCTGGCTCAACAACAACATGCTCAGGGTTGTGCATGTGTTCGAACGCTAGCTCTTGTACGCGGTAAGACAATGTCGCAGAGAACAGCATGTTCAGGCGATCTTTTGGCTCAGGCATACGGCGGAACAAGAAGCGGATGTCTTTGATGAAACCAAGATCGAACATGCGATCAGCTTCGTCAAGAACAACAGCTTGAATGTGGTTAAGGTTAAATACCTTCTGCTTGTAGAAATCGATGATGCGGCCAGTCGTACCAATTAAGATATCTGCGCCTTCTTCGATTTTACCTAGTTGCTTGTCGTAGCTTTCGCCACCGTAAGCAAGTGCTGCCTTGATACCTGTGCTTTCAACCAGAGAGTCAGCATCGTTGTAGATCTGAATCGCGAGTTCACGCGTTGGTGCCATAATAATCGCACGTGGCTGGTTAGGCTTACGCCCTTCATGCTCAGATGTTTTTAGCAGGTGGTTAAAAGTAGCAGTAAGAAACGCAAGCGTTTTACCAGTACCCGTTTGGGCCTGGCCTGCAATGTCTTGGCCGGTGAGCAGTACCGGGAGCGCCAAGGCTTGGATAGGGGTACAATAATCGAACCCTTTTTTCTCCAATCCTTCAATGACTTGCGGAAGTAAATCCAAGTCGGCGAACTTTTGCTCTGTGATATGCGTCTTTTTCATTGCTATAGAATATCAGCTTAAGCTTGCAATACGAAAGTAAATACATTCCAATAGGGCATCTATTTACTGGTTATCATCCAACCAGTTCTAAAAAATACATTGGAGTGGAAGATGAGTGATAAGATTTTGCAGCTAACTGATGACGGTTTTGATAACGATGTAATCAATGCTGCAGGCCCTGTTCTTGTTGATTTTTGGGCAGAATGGTGTGGTCCATGTAAAATGATTGCGCCGATTCTTGATGAAATCGCAGACGAGTACGAAGGCAAGCTCACAATCGGTAAATTAAATATCGACCAAAATGCTGGTACTCCACCAAAGTTTGGTATTCGCGGTATTCCAACGCTACTTCTTTTCAAAGATGGCGGCGTAGCAGCGACTAAAGTTGGTGCATTATCTAAAACTCAACTTAAAGAGTTCTTAGACGCTAACCTTTAATCAGGTCAGCATTTGAAAAGAAACCGTGCAGTTAACAAATGCGCGGTTTTGTTTTTTCTAAGCTATGGACTAGTCTTAGTTTTAGTGCTAATTTATCGCACGTTAATTGAACGAATTTCTCTTCTTGGTCGATCCTGTGACCAAATCCTTCTTAACTTAAGAAAACAGATCCTATTTTGACTAAACAAACTTCCACCACTATGAATCTTACTGAACTGAAGAACAGACCTGTGTCTGAGCTTGTTAAACTTAGCGAAAGCTTAGGTCTTGAAAATCAAGCTCGCCTAAGAAAACAAGACATTATCTTCTCCATCCTTAAAGCGCATGCAAAAAGTGGTGAAGACATCTTTGGTGATGGTGTTCTAGAAATTCTTCAAGACGGTTTTGGTTTCCTACGTAGCGCCGACAGTTCATACCTGGCTGGCCCAGATGATATCTACGTATCACCAAGCCAAATTCGTCGTTTTAACCTACGTACAGGTGACTCTATTGGCGGTAAAATCCGTCCACCTAAAGACGGTGAGCGTTACTTTGCACTGCTTAAAGTAAACACGGTTAACTACGACAAGCCAGACAACGCACGTAACAAGATTCTTTTCGAAAACCTTACTCCTCTTCACGCTAACGAACGTATGGTGATGGAAGCGGGTAATGGTGCGACTGAAGATATTACGGCTCGTATTCTTGACCTTGCATCTCCAATTGGTAAAGGTCAGCGTGGTCTGATTGTTGCTCCGCCTAAAGCGGGTAAGACAATGCTTCTGCAAAACATTGCTCAAAGCATTGCACGTAACCATCCTGAGTGTGAACTAATGGTTCTACTTATCGATGAGCGTCCAGAAGAAGTAACAGAAATGCAGCGTCTAGTTAAAGGCGAAGTAGTTGCTTCAACATTCGATGAGCCAGCATCTCGCCACGTACAAGTTGCAGAAATGGTTATCGAGAAAGCGAAGCGCCTTGTTGAACACAAGAAAGATGTAGTTATCCTACTGGATTCTATTACTCGTCTAGCTCGTGCTTACAACACTGTGATTCCTTCATCAGGTAAAGTTCTTACTGGTGGTGTTGATGCGAATGCTCTACATCGTCCAAAGCGTTTCTTCGGTGCGGCACGTAACGTAGAAGAAGGCGGTAGCTTAACGATCATCGCAACAGCACTGGTTGATACTGGTTCTAAGATGGATGAAGTTATCTACGAAGAATTCAAAGGTACAGGTAACATGGAACTGCACCTTAACCGTAAGATTGCTGAAAAACGCGTATTCCCAGCGATTGATTTCAACCGCTCTGGTACTCGTCGTGAAGAGCTTCTTACCAAGAACGATGAACTACAGAAGATGTGGATCCTGCGTAAGATTGTTCACCCAATGGGCGAAATCGACGCAATGGAATTCCTTATCGACAAGCTAGCAATGACGAAAACGAACGATGAGTTCTTTGACGCAATGCGTCGTCAGTAATATTGATTAGCTGATCGTATTTAATAAGCGCTGCCCTCGGGTGGCGCTTTTTATTTGCATTTTGTAGCGCCAGCTTGCAGAATGAGCAAAAGTGTTACAAGGACGTTAAAATGCAACATGGACTGTTGTCATCATTACTCCTGTCTACTTCACTGTTATTTTCACCGGTTGGTATGAGCTATGCCACCGAGATGTCTCCACTTACAGTAGAGTCTTGGCTTGAGAATGATCAAGTAAAACTGAAAACTGCTGAACTACTAGAGCTTGTCGTACGTGACGAAGTCAATTCGCTACGCTTTGCGCTTGAGCGCCTGACATTTCCCCAGCAAGAGGTGGCTCGTTACCAACTCTTGAAGAAGCTTGAACAGCAAAAAATCGTACTCACACCCAAGATGTCTATCTTCATCGAGCAGCAACTTGCTATCACGCCCACTTATCAAGTCTTAGAACGTGGCGATGGCTATGAGTTTACGGTACCTGCCTTTAATTACCCTTCAATTGCTAATCGCCTTATTAAACAATGGCGTCAAGATCAGAAGACATTGGTATTTGTGCTAGATGCAGAGAAACAGGAACTCGACCTAAAAGAGTGGTTATCTGGATCTGAACATCAAGTTCAAACGCGAGAAGCGTTGCTCATTAGAGAGCTAGACAGTTTGTCTCCTGAAGCGGTTGATTACCTAACTAAGCAACTCACCGCATCTTCTATTGTTAGTTGGTTACCTTCTACTGAGGTGGTGGTTCGATTAGCGCAAGTGAGCGAAGACCCAGAGGTTTACAAAATTCTATGGCGAATGAAGGCCGATTATCATAGCCAAGCTGAGCTAGTTCGCCTTGCTGAAACCAAACAAACGTTCGCGCTTGAACAGGTGATGGCAGCGACTAAGAACCCGCGTTTGAAAGATGAAGCGATTACTTTGCTTACCAAAGTTAACCCGTTATCAGAAGAGGTGAAGCTGTTCCTTGTCTCTAGGATGGCGATTGCTGATGAAGCACCATTAGTTGCGCGTGAACTCGCCAAACAAGGTCATACGCGATGGTTGCAAGATCTCGTCAATGATAACCCTCAGGTGAAGAGTTCTTTGATCGAGCAAGCATTACCGTAAAGTGGATTTTGCCTCTCAATAACCACACTAAAAAGGGGGACCTCAGCGTCACCCTTTTTGATATACTGAGCGCAGAATAATCAGCATGTAGAAGTCCTATGAGTTTTAAAGATTTACGTGATTTTATCGACCATCTTGAAAGTATTGGTCAGTTGAAACGCATTTCTCACCCAGTCGATCCAGACTACGAAATGACCGAGATTAGCGACCGTACTCTACGTGCTGGTGGCCCGGCTCTTTTGTTTGAAAATCCAGTAGGCTATGACATGCCCGTTTTGACCAATCTATTTGGTACACCTAATCGGGTTGCTATTGGTATGGGACGTCAAGAAGTCAAAGAACTGCGTGAAGTGGGCAAGTTGCTTGCTTACCTAAAAGAACCTGAGCCACCAAAAGGCTTTAAAGACGCTCTTGATAAACTACCTGTGTTTAAGCAAGTCTTAAACATGCCAGCTAAACGCCTTCGCAAAGCGGCTTGCCAACAAGTGGTATGGCAAGGCGATGACGTCGACCTAGATAAAATCCCTGTGATGAGCTGTTGGGCTGATGATGTCGCGCCATTGCTAACATGGGGTTTAACGGTTACTCGTGGTCCAAACAAGAAACGCCAAAACTTAGGTATCTATCGTCAGCAGAAGATCGGCAAGAATAAAATCATCATGCGTTGGTTAGCCCACCGTGGTGGAGCATTGGATCTGCGTGATTGGATGGAAACTAACCCTGGGAAACCATTCCCAGTATCGGTAGCGTTTGGTGCTGATCCTGCCACCATTCTTGGTGCGGTTACGCCAGTGCCGGATAGTTTATCTGAGTACGCGTTTGCAGGCTTACTACGTGGTAGTAAAACTGAGGTCGTTAAATCAATCAGCAACGACTTAGAAGTTCCCGCAAGTGCAGAAATCGTGATGGAAGGTTACATCGACCCGAATGAATTCGCAGATGAAGGGCCTTACGGAGATCATACTGGTTACTACAACGAGAAAGAAAAGCACCATGTGTTTACTATTACTCATGTAACCATGCGCGAGAACCCTATCTATCACAGCACCTATACTGGCCGTCCACCTGATGAGCCAGCGGTATTAGGTGTTGCGCTAAATGAAGTGTTTGTGCCTATTCTTCAAAAGCAGTTCCCAGAGATTGAAGATTTCTATCTACCGCCTGAAGGTTGTTCGTACCGAATGGCAGTCGTGACCATGAAGAAGCAATACCCAGGTCACGCTAAGCGAGTGATGATGGGTGTATGGTCTTTCTTACGCCAATTCATGTACACCAAATTTGTATTGGTGTGTGATGAAGATGTGAATGCACGTGATTGGTCTCAAGTAACCGCAGCGATGTGCGAACATATGGATCCGTCACGCGATAGCCTGATGATAGAGAACACGCCGATCGATTCATTGGATTTTGCCTCACCCGTGGTTGGGTTAGGTTCTAAGATGGGTCTAGATATTACTAAGAAGTGGGACGCAGAGTTAGCGTTATCGCCAGATGTCCAAACAGCACCTGTAAATAGTGAACATATTGAGGGTAGCTTGGCTGAGTTAACCAAGGTTCATCCTGAAATTATTGATGTTCACCTGCAAAACGACAATGCCAGCATGGTTGTGGTGTCTATTGATAAGCAAGCTGCCGGTAATGGTAAGAAAATCATGGAAGCGGTTTGGTCTCAATTTGATGAGAACAAGTTTGTTATCGTGTGTGATGGCGATGTCAATGTGAGTGATTGGAATGACATCATTTGGGCTGTAACGACAAGAATGGATCCGGCGAGAGATACGTTATTCCTGCAGAACGAAACTGGACACTCAAAAATGGGTCTCGATGCGACCAATAAGTGGGAAGGTGAATGCCTGCGTGAGTGGGGTGTACCAATCACAAAAGATCCTGATGTTGTGAAAAAGATTGATAGCATCTGGGAACAGCTAGGAATTTCATGAGCTACCAAGTAGTCTTATACCCAGAAAACATCAGTTTCACAGTAGAAAAAGGGCAAACGGTCTTGGATGCTGCGCTCAACAGCGATATCTATTTCCCAAACCGTTGCCAAGTTGGCGCATGCGCAATGTGTATGTGCAAAAAATTAGAAGGGCAAGTGAGTTACCACCTTGAACCCATGCTCACAGAGAAAGAGCAGCAACAAGGCTGGATTTTTGCTTGCCAAGCATTTGCAGAAAGTAATTTAGTTCTAACCTTTGCCGATTAAGGGTTAGTAAGAGGAAGAACATGACTATTAAATGTAAAGTGAAGTCTATCGAGCCTTTGGCTTGTAATACTTACCAAATCCTACTTCACCCAGAAACACCGGTCGCTTTTAAAGCGGGCCAGTACCTGATGGTTGAAATGGGCGAGAAAGATAAGCGCCCATTCTCTATCGCAAGTAGCCCTTGCCGCCACGAAGGTGAGCTTGAGCTGCACATTGGTGCTGCCGAGCACAACGCTTACGCACTAGAAGTGGTTGAAGCGATGAAGAAGGCACAAGCTGAAGATGGCGATATTGCGATTGATGCTCCACACGGAGATGCTTGGATCAAAGAAGAAAGCGATCGCCCTCTATTACTTATTGCTGGTGGTACGGGTTTCAGCTACGTGCGCTCTATTCTTGAACACTGCATCGCGCAAAATAGCTCGAAAGAGATCTACCTATACTGGGGCGCAAAAGATGAGTGCCAGTTATATGCTAAAGAAGAGTTGGTTGGCATTGCAGAAAAGCATAGCAATGTGCACTTTGTACCGGTAGTAGAAGAAGCACCGGAAGTTTGGCATGGCCAAACAGGTAATGTGCTTGAGGCTGTTATGCAAAGTTTCGAATCATTAGCTGATTTCGATATCTATATTGCAGGTCGTTTTGAAATGGCGGGCGCTGCAAGAGACCTATTTACTCAGAATAAAGAAGCAAAGCGTGACCATATGTACGCTGATGCTTACGCATTTATCTAACAATACCCTTAGATTTTGAGCAAAAAGAGAGCAGAAATGCTCTCTTTTTTACGTTTAGGTGAACTATTAGGCAGTTAACCCCTATTTATTCATTTTTCATGAAAAAGTAGTTGCTAAGCTGAGAGGGTTCCCTATAATGCGACACCACTGAGACGGCAGACGCCACAAGGCTTCAGCAAGAATCAGTAAGACGGAAAGCGACAAAAAATTAATTTTCAAAAAGTGTTTGACACTGAATGTTAATTCGCTAGAATGGCCGTCCACTTCGAGAGGCTCCTTACTTAAAAGGAACGCTCAAGAAGTTAAGCTCTTTAACAATTTAAACCTATCAATCTGTGTGGGCACTCGTTGATGAATATCAAAACGTTTTATCGTTAGATAAAACAGATTCTTCGGAATCAAAATTGATTTCAATGAACTGAGTGACCAATACGTTTAACTACTTGTAGTTATTCGGCACAGTCAATTCATTACCATTCTGTTCCTATTTATTTAAGAAGAGAGGGGTAATAGCTTTAGAATTACATGTTTACTTCGGTAAATATTGGTTTTGAAGTCAGTATTCGTTGAGTCACAAAATCTTAAATTGAAGAGTTTGATCATGGCTCAGATTGAACGCTGGCGGCAGGCCTAACACATGCAAGTCGAGCGGAAACGACATTAACAATCCTTCGGGTGCGTTAATGGGCGTCGAGCGGCGGACGGGTGAGTAATGCCTAGGAAATTGCCTTGATGTGGGGGATAACCATTGGAAACGATGGCTAATACCGCATAATGCCTACGGGCCAAAGAGGGGGATCTTCGGACCTCTCGCGTCAAGATATGCCTAGGTGGGATTAGCTAGTTGGTGAGGTAATGGCTCACCAAGGCGACGATCCCTAGCTGGTCTGAGAGGATGATCAGCCACACTGGAACTGAGACACGGTCCAGACTCCTACGGGAGGCAGCAGTGGGGAATATTGCACAATGGGCGAAAGCCTGATGCAGCCATGCCGCGTGTATGAAGAAGGCCTTCGGGTTGTAAAGTACTTTCAGTTGTGAGGAAGGGGGTAACGTTAATAGCGTTATCTCTTGACGTTAGCAACAGAAGAAGCACCGGCTAACTCCGTGCCAGCAGCCGCGGTAATACGGAGGGTGCGAGCGTTAATCGGAATTACTGGGCGTAAAGCGCATGCAGGTGGTTCATTAAGTCAGATGTGAAAGCCCGGGGCTCAACCTCGGAACTGCATTTGAAACTGGTGAACTAGAGTGCTGTAGAGGGGGGTAGAATTTCAGGTGTAGCGGTGAAATGCGTAGAGATCTGAAGGAATACCAGTGGCGAAGGCGGCCCCCTGGACAGGCACTGACACTCAGATGCGAAAGCGTGGGGAGCAAACAGGATTAGATACCCTGGTAGTCCACGCCGTAAACGATGTCTACTTGGAGGTTGTGGCCTTGAGCCGTGGCTTTCGGAGCTAACGCGTTAAGTAGACCGCCTGGGGAGTACGGTCGCAAGATTAAAACTCAAATGAATTGACGGGGGCCCGCACAAGCGGTGGAGCATGTGGTTTAATTCGATGCAACGCGAAGAACCTTACCTACTCTTGACATCCAGAGAAGCCAGCGGAGACGCAGGTGTGCCTTCGGGAGCTCTGAGACAGGTGCTGCATGGCTGTCGTCAGCTCGTGTTGTGAAATGTTGGGTTAAGTCCCGCAACGAGCGCAACCCTTATCCTTGTTTGCCAGCGAGTAATGTCGGGAACTCCAGGGAGACTGCCGGTGATAAACCGGAGGAAGGTGGGGACGACGTCAAGTCATCATGGCCCTTACGAGTAGGGCTACACACGTGCTACAATGGCGCATACAGAGGGCAGCAAGCTAGCGATAGTGAGCGAATCCCAAAAAGTGCGTCGTAGTCCGGATTGGAGTCTGCAACTCGACTCCATGAAGTCGGAATCGCTAGTAATCGTGAATCAGAATGTCACGGTGAATACGTTCCCGGGCCTTGTACACACCGCCCGTCACACCATGGGAGTGGGCTGCAAAAGAAGTGGGTAGTTTAACCTTTCGGGGAGGACGCTCACCACTTTGTGGTTCATGACTGGGGTGAAGTCGTAACAAGGTAGCCCTAGGGGAACCTGGGGCTGGATCACCTCCTTATACGAAGATACCACGATGAGTGTCCACACAGATTGATTAGGTTTAGAAAGTAAAAGAGACGATATTGGGTCTGTAGCTCAGCTGGTTAGAGCGCTCGCCTGATAAGCGGGAGGTCGGTGGTTCGAGTCCACTCAGACCCACCAATATCGACTAGATACAAAGATGGGGCTATAGCTCAGCTGGGAGAGCGCCTGCCTTGCACGCAGGAGGTCTGCGGTTCGATCCCGCATAGCTCCACCATCTTTAAGTGTTTTTATCTGAAAATATTTAAAAATGGTTTCGAAAGAAATCTAGCTCTTTAACAATTTGGAAAGCTGACTGATTGATTACTTACGAGTAATTCAATCAAATTTAAAAGTTCTCAATGTTTATCTTTCATTAGATAAACACAACAAACACATTCAAGTGTCTTGTATTCGATTCAAACTTGTTTGAATCACAATTGAGTCCGGCAAACAGTCATTGAGAATTAACCCTTCTTAATGACAACCAAAAACCTTGGTTAGTTGCCATACACTTATTTGTCTTCACTTTTTAAAGTGAAAGCAAATAGAAACCCTTTCGGGTTGTATGGTTAAGTGACTAAGCGTACACGGTGGATGCCTTGGCAGTCAGAGGCGATGAAAGGCGTAATAACTTGCGATAAGCCCAGATTAGGTAGTAATAACCTTTTGAGTCTGGGATTCCTGAATGGGGAAACCCACTTACATAAGTAAGTATCCTGTTGTGAATACATAGCAACAGGAGGCAAACCGGGGGAACTGAAACATCTAAGTACCCCGAGGAAGAGAAATCAACCGAGATTCCGAAAGTAGCGGCGAGCGAAATTGGATTAGCCCTTAAGCTTTTAATGAGACAGATGAAGGCTCTGGAAAGTGCCGCAATAAAGGGTGATAGCCCCGTAATCGACATCTCATCATCAGTGAAAACGAGTAGGGCGGGACACGTGATATCCTGTCTGAATATGGGGGGACCATCCTCCAAGGCTAAATACTACTGACTGACCGATAGTGAACCAGTACCGTGAGGGAAAGGCGAAAAGAACCCCTGTGAGGGGAGTGAAATAGAACCTGAAACCGTGTACGTACAAGCAGTAGGAGCACCTTCGTGGTGTGACTGCGTACCTTTTGTATAATGGGTCAGCGACTTAATTTTAGTAGCAAGGTTAACCGTTTAGGGGAGCCGTAGGGAAACCGAGTCTTAACTGGGCGTACAGTTGCTAGGATTAGACCCGAAACCAGGTGATCTAGCCATGGGCAGGTTGAAGGTTGAGTAACATCAACTGGAGGACCGAACCGACTAATGTTGAAAAATTAGCGGATGACTTGTGGCTAGGGGTGAAAGGCCAATCAAACCTGGAGATAGCTGGTTCTCCCCGAAAGCTATTTAGGTAGCGCCTCGGACGAATACTACTGGGGGTAGAGCACTGTTAAGGCTAGGGGGTCATCCCGACTTACCAACCCTTTGCAAACTCCGAATACCAGTAAGTACTATCCGGGAGACACACGGCGGGTGCTAACGTCCGTCGTGGAGAGGGAAACAACCCAGACCGCCAGCTAAGGTCCCAAAGTATAGCTAAGTGGGAAACGATGTGGGAAGGCTCAGACAGCCAGGATGTTGGCTTAGAAGCAGCCATCATTTAAAGAAAGCGTAATAGCTCACTGGTCGAGTCGGCCTGCGCGGAAGATGTAACGGGGCTAAGCTATACACCGAAGCTGCGGCTACGTATCTTAGGATATGTGGGGTAGGGGAGCGTTCTGTAAGCCGTTGAAGGTGGTCTGTAAGGGCTGCTGGAGGTATCAGAAGTGCGAATGCTGACATGAGTAACGATAAAGGGAGTGAAAAACTCCCTCGCCGGAAGACCAAGGGTTCCTGTCCAACGTTAATCGGGGCAGGGTAAGTCGACTCCTAAGGCGAGGCCGAAAGGCGTAGTCGATGGGAAACGGGTTAATATTCCCGTACTTCTTACAATTGCGATGGGGGGACGGAGAAGGCTAGGTGGGCCTGGCGACGGTTGTCCAGGTTCAAGTATGTAGGCGGAAAGTTTAGGTAAATCCGGACTTTCTTAACGCTGAGATACGATGTCGAGCTACTACGGTAGTGAAGTCATTGATGCCATGCTTCCAGGAAAAGCCTCTAAGCTTCAGATTGTAAGGAATCGTACCCCAAACCGACACAGGTGGTCGGGTAGAGAATACCAAGGCGCTTGAGAGAACTCGGGTGAAGGAACTAGGCAAAATGGTACCGTAACTTCGGGAGAAGGTACGCTCTTATCAGTGAAGTCCCTTGCGGATGGAGCAGACGAGAGTCGCAGATACCAGGTGGCTGCAACTGTTTATTAAAAACACAGCACTGTGCAAAATCGTAAGATGACGTATACGGTGTGACGCCTGCCCGGTGCCGGAAGGTTAATTGATGGGGTTAGACTTCGGTCGAAGCTCTTGATCGAAGCCCCGGTAAACGGCGGCCGTAACTATAACGGTCCTAAGGTAGCGAAATTCCTTGTCGGGTAAGTTCCGACCTGCACGAATGGCGTAATGATGGCCACGCTGTCTCCACCCGAGACTCAGTGAAATTGAAATCGCTGTGAAGATGCAGTGTACCCGCGGCTAGACGGAAAGACCCCGTGAACCTTTACTACAGCTTGGCACTGAACATTGAACCTACATGTGTAGGATAGGTGGGAGACTATGAAACCGCGTCGCTAGATGTGGTGGAGTCGTCCTTGAAATACCACCCTTGTAGTTTTGATGTTCTAACGTTGGTCCCTGAATCGGGATTACGGACAGTGCCTGGTGGGTAGTTTGACTGGGGCGGTCTCCTCCCAAAGAGTAACGGAGGAGCACGAAGGTGGGCTAAACACGGTTGGACATCGTGTGGTTAGTGCAATGGCATAAGCCCGCTTGACTGCGAGAATGACAATTCGAGCAGGTGCGAAAGCAGGTCATAGTGATCCGGTGGTTCTGAATGGAAGGGCCATCGCTCAACGGATAAAAGGTACTCCGGGGATAACAGGCTGATACCGCCCAAGAGTTCATATCGACGGCGGTGTTTGGCACCTCGATGTCGGCTCATCACATCCTGGGGCTGAAGTCGGTCCCAAGGGTATGGCTGTTCGCCATTTAAAGTGGTACGCGAGCTGGGTTTAGAACGTCGTGAGACAGTTCGGTCCCTATCTGCCGTGGGCGTTGGAAAATTGAAAGGGGCTGCTCCTAGTACGAGAGGACCGGAGTGGACGAACCTCTGGTGTTCGGGTTGTCATGCCAATGGCATTGCCCGGTAGCTAAGTTCGGAATCGATAACCGCTGAAAGCATCTAAGCGGGAAGCGAGCCTTGAGATGAGTTTTCCCTGGCACTATAAGTGTCCTAAAGGGTTGTCGTAGACTACGACGTTGATAGGCAGGGTGTGTAAGTGCTGCGAGGCATTGAGCTAACCTGTACTAATTGCCCGTGAGGCTTAACCATACAACACCCAAGGGGTTTTGTGGACTCAATAGAAATACCAAACGCTTGAATGAGTTTGAAGAGATAGACTTTTAAATACAGTTTTCCAGATTATTTTGCCTTCAGTTTTTAAAAAAGCTGAAAGTAAAAGCAAAATTTGCTTGGCGACCATAGCATTGTGGACCCACCTGATTCCATGCCGAACTCAGAAGTGAAACACAATAGCGCCGATGGTAGTGTGGGGCTTCCCCATGTGAGAGTAGGACATCGCCAGGCTTTAAATTTATTTTCACTTTTTTGAAAGTGAAGACAAAAGTTCGACTTTGTCTATTAAATAGACAAGTCACCATAGAGTTCTAAGTTTTCTTAGTATTTTATGTTGACTTTCAAAGTGGAAAGCGTATTATACGCGTCCTGCTTAAGTGCTAAGGCACTGAAAGCAAAGCTCTTTAACAATTTAAACCTATCAATCTGTGTGGGCACTCGTTGATGAATATCAAAACGTCATTCTTAGGAATGGCAGTTACTTCGGTAACAAACTTGATTTCAATGAACTGAGTGACCAATACAAAATTAAGTTTACTTAATTTTGGCACAGTCAATTCATTACCATTCTGTTGGAATGGTAATAGCTTTAGAATTACATGTTTCTGTTCTTTTTCGAAAGAGCGGTAAATATTAGTTTTGAAGTCAGTATTCGTTGAGTCACAAAATCTTAAATTGAAGAGTTTGATCATGGCTCAGATTGAACGCTGGCGGCAGGCCTAACACATGCAAGTCGAGCGGAAACGACACTAACAATCCTTCGGGTGCGTTAATGGGCGTCGAGCGGCGGACGGGTGAGTAATGCCTAGGAAATTGCCTTGATGTGGGGGATAACCATTGGAAACGATGGCTAATACCGCATAATGCCTACGGGCCAAAGAGGGGGACCTTCGGGCCTCTCGCGTCAAGATATGCCTAGGTGGGATTAGCTAGTTGGTGAGGTAATGGCTCACCAAGGCGACGATCCCTAGCTGGTCTGAGAGGATGATCAGCCACACTGGAACTGAGACACGGTCCAGACTCCTACGGGAGGCAGCAGTGGGGAATATTGCACAATGGGCGAAAGCCTGATGCAGCCATGCCGCGTGTATGAAGAAGGCCTTCGGGTTGTAAAGTACTTTCAGTTGTGAGGAAGGGGGTGTCGTTAATAGCGGCATCTCTTGACGTTAGCAACAGAAGAAGCACCGGCTAACTCCGTGCCAGCAGCCGCGGTAATACGGAGGGTGCGAGCGTTAATCGGAATTACTGGGCGTAAAGCGCATGCAGGTGGTTCATTAAGTCAGATGTGAAAGCCCGGGGCTCAACCTCGGAACTGCATTTGAAACTGGTGAACTAGAGTACTGTAGAGGGGGGTAGAATTTCAGGTGTAGCGGTGAAATGCGTAGAGATCTGAAGGAATACCAGTGGCGAAGGCGGCCCCCTGGACAGATACTGACACTCAGATGCGAAAGCGTGGGGAGCAAACAGGATTAGATACCCTGGTAGTCCACGCCGTAAACGATGTCTACTTGGAGGTTGTGGCCTTGAGCCGTGGCTTTCGGAGCTAACGCGTTAAGTAGACCGCCTGGGGAGTACGGTCGCAAGATTAAAACTCAAATGAATTGACGGGGGCCCGCACAAGCGGTGGAGCATGTGGTTTAATTCGATGCAACGCGAAGAACCTTACCTACTCTTGACATCCAGAGAAGCCAGCGGAGACGCAGGTGTGCCTTCGGGAACTCTGAGACAGGTGCTGCATGGCTGTCGTCAGCTCGTGTTGTGAAATGTTGGGTTAAGTCCCGCAACGAGCGCAACCCTTATCCTTGTTTGCCAGCGAGTAATGTCGGGAACTCCAGGGAGACTGCCGGTGATAAACCGGAGGAAGGTGGGGACGACGTCAAGTCATCATGGCCCTTACGAGTAGGGCTACACACGTGCTACAATGGCGCATACAGAGGGCAGCAAGCTAGCGATAGTGAGCGAATCCCAAAAAGTGCGTCGTAGTCCGGATTGGAGTCTGCAACTCGACTCCATGAAGTCGGAATCGCTAGTAATCGTGAATCAGAATGTCACGGTGAATACGTTCCCGGGCCTTGTACACACCGCCCGTCACACCATGGGAGTGGGCTGCAAAAGAAGTGGGTAGTTTAACCTTTCGGGGGGGACGCTCACCACTTTGTGGTTCATGACTGGGGTGAAGTCGTAACAAGGTAGCCCTAGGGGAACCTGGGGCTGGATCACCTCCTTATACGAAGATACTTACGATGAGTGTCCACACAGATTGATTAGGTTTAGAAAGTAAAAGAGACGATATTGGGTCTGTAGCTCAGCTGGTTAGAGCGCTCGCCTGATAAGCGGGAGGTCGGTGGTTCAAGTCCACTCAGACCCACCAATATCGACCTAGATGGGGCTATAGCTCAGCTGGGAGAGCGCCTGCCTTGCACGCAGGAGGTCTGCGGTTCGATCCCGCATAGCTCCACCATCTTTAAGCGTTCTTGTTCGACAAAAAGTCTTACGAGAGTCTTTAAAAATGGTTCATTTTATTGAATCAAGCTCTTTAACAATTTGGAAAGCTGACTGATTGATTACTTACGAGTAATTCAATCAAATTTAAAAGTTCTCAATGTTTATCTTTCATTAGATAAACACAACAAACACATTCAAGTGTCTTGTATTCGATTCAAACTTGTTTGAATCACAATTGAGTCCGGCAAACAGTCATTGAGAATTAACCCTTCTTGATGACAACCAAAAACCTTGGTTAGTTGCCATACGCTAAGACCCTTTCGGGTTGTATGGTTAAGTGACTAAGCGTACACGGTGGATGCCTTGGCAGTCAGAGGCGATGAAAGGCGTAATAACTTGCGATAAGCCCAGATTAGGTAGTAATAACCTTTTGAGTCTGGGATTCCTGAATGGGGAAACCCACTTACATAAGTAAGTATCCTGTTGTGAATACATAGCAACAGGAGGCAAACCGGGGGAACTGAAACATCTAAGTACCCCGAGGAAGAGAAATCAACCGAGATTCCGAAAGTAGCGGCGAGCGAAATTGGATTAGCCCTTAAGCTTTTAATGAGACAGATGAAGGCTCTGGAAAGTGCCGCAATAAAGGGTGATAGCCCCGTAATCGACATCTCATCATCAGTGAAAACGAGTAGGGCGGGACACGTGATATCCTGTCTGAATATGGGGGGACCATCCTCCAAGGCTAAATACTACTGACTGACCGATAGTGAACCAGTACCGTGAGGGAAAGGCGAAAAGAACCCCTGTGAGGGGAGTGAAATAGAACCTGAAACCGTGTACGTACAAGCAGTAGGAGCACCTTCGTGGTGTGACTGCGTACCTTTTGTATAATGGGTCAGCGACTTAATTTTAGTAGCAAGGTTAACCGTTTAGGGGAGCCGTAGGGAAACCGAGTCTTAACTGGGCGTACAGTTGCTAGGATTAGACCCGAAACCAGGTGATCTAGCCATGGGCAGGTTGAAGGTTGAGTAACATCAACTGGAGGACCGAACCGACTAATGTTGAAAAATTAGCGGATGACTTGTGGCTAGGGGTGAAAGGCCAATCAAACCTGGAGATAGCTGGTTCTCCCCGAAAGCTATTTAGGTAGCGCCTCGGACGAATACTACTGGGGGTAGAGCACTGTTAAGGCTAGGGGGTCATCCCGACTTACCAACCCTTTGCAAACTCCGAATACCAGTAAGTACTATCCGGGAGACACACGGCGGGTGCTAACGTCCGTCGTGGAGAGGGAAACAACCCAGACCGCCAGCTAAGGTCCCAAAGTATAGCTAAGTGGGAAACGATGTGGGAAGGCTCAGACAGCCAGGATGTTGGCTTAGAAGCAGCCATCATTTAAAGAAAGCGTAATAGCTCACTGGTCGAGTCGGCCTGCGCGGAAGATGTAACGGGGCTAAGCTATACACCGAAGCTGCGGCTACGTATCTTAGGATATGTGGGGTAGGGGAGCGTTCTGTAAGCCGTTGAAGGTGGTCTGTAAGGGCTGCTGGAGGTATCAGAAGTGCGAATGCTGACATGAGTAACGATAAAGGGAGTGAAAAACTCCCTCGCCGGAAGACCAAGGGTTCCTGTCCAACGTTAATCGGGGCAGGGTAAGTCGACTCCTAAGGCGAGGCCGAAAGGCGTAGTCGATGGGAAACAGGTTAATATTCCTGTACTTCTTACAATTGCGATGGGGGGACGGAGAAGGCTAGGTGGGCCTGGCGACGGTTGTCCAGGTTCAAGTATGTAGGCGGGTGGTTTAGGTAAATCCGGACCGCTATTAACGCTGAGATACGATGTCGAGCTACTACGGTAGTGAAGTCATTGATGCCATGCTTCCAGGAAAAGCCTCTAAGCTTCAGATTGTAAGGAATCGTACCCCAAACCGACACAGGTGGTCGGGTAGAGAATACCAAGGCGCTTGAGAGAACTCGGGTGAAGGAACTAGGCAAAATGGTACCGTAACTTCGGGAGAAGGTACGCTCTTATCAGTGAAGTCCCTTGCGGATGGAGCAGACGAGAGTCGCAGATACCAGGTGGCTGCAACTGTTTATTAAAAACACAGCACTGTGCAAAATCGTAAGATGACGTATACGGTGTGACGCCTGCCCGGTGCCGGAAGGTTAATTGATGGGGTTAGACTTCGGTCGAAGCTCTTGATCGAAGCCCCGGTAAACGGCGGCCGTAACTATAACGGTCCTAAGGTAGCGAAATTCCTTGTCGGGTAAGTTCCGACCTGCACGAATGGCGTAATGATGGCCACGCTGTCTCCACCCGAGACTCAGTGAAATTGAAATCGCTGTGAAGATGCAGTGTACCCGCGGCTAGACGGAAAGACCCCGTGAACCTTTACTACAGCTTGGCACTGAACATTGAACCTACATGTGTAGGATAGGTGGGAGACTATGAAACCGCGTCGCTAGATGTGGTGGAGTCGTCCTTGAAATACCACCCTTGTAGTTTTGATGTTCTAACGTTGGCCCCTGAATCGGGGTTACGGACAGTGCCTGGTGGGTAGTTTGACTGGGGCGGTCTCCTCCCAAAGAGTAACGGAGGAGCACGAAGGTGGGCTAAACACGGTTGGACATCGTGTGGTTAGTGCAATGGCATAAGCCCGCTTGACTGCGAGAATGACAATTCGAGCAGGTGCGAAAGCAGGTCATAGTGATCCGGTGGTTCTGAATGGAAGGGCCATCGCTCAACGGATAAAAGGTACTCCGGGGATAACAGGCTGATACCGCCCAAGAGTTCATATCGACGGCGGTGTTTGGCACCTCGATGTCGGCTCATCACATCCTGGGGCTGAAGTCGGTCCCAAGGGTATGGCTGTTCGCCATTTAAAGTGGTACGCGAGCTGGGTTTAGAACGTCGTGAGACAGTTCGGTCCCTATCTGCCGTGGGCGTTGGAAAATTGAAAGGGGCTGCTCCTAGTACGAGAGGACCGGAGTGGACGAACCTCTGGTGTTCGGGTTGTCATGCCAATGGCATTGCCCGGTAGCTAAGTTCGGAATCGATAACCGCTGAAAGCATCTAAGCGGGAAGCGAGCCTTGAGATGAGTTTTCCCTGGCACTATAAGTGTCCTAAAGGGTTGTCGTAGACTACGACGTTGATAGGCAGGGTGTGTAAGTGCTGCGAGGCATTGAGCTAACCTGTACTAATTGCCCGTGAGGCTTAACCATACAACACCCAAGGGGTTTTGTGGACTTAAAGAAAGACCAGACCTTGAATGAGTTTGAAGAGATAGACTTTTAAATCAGTTTTCCAGATTATTTTGCCTTCAGTTTTTAAAAAAAGCTGAAAGTAAAAGCAAAATTTGCTTGGCGACCATAGCATTGTGGACCCACCTGATTCCATGCCGAACTCAGAAGTGAAACACAATAGCGCCGATGGTAGTGTGGGGCTTCCCCATGTGAGAGTAGGACATCGCCAGGCTTTAAATTTATTTTCACTTTTTTAAAAGTGAAGACAAAAAGTTTGAACACTTGTCAGCGACGACAAGTATTCCACTGCGGAGTGGTAGTTCAGTTGGTTAGAATACCGGCCTGTCACGCCGGGGGTCGCGGGTTCGAGTCCCGTCCACTCCGCCACTTATTAGAGAAGCCCTGCTAGCAATAGCAGGGCTTTTTTACATTTGAAGAAAAGTGTTTGTTGTTAGGTTTTATGAGTGCTGTAATACCAATTAAAGTAAAAATGTGATCTAATTAAGATTGATGAATTATTGTGAAATTTAGCCATGGATAGCCTTAATAACACTGACTTCAAAAAGCTTGCGAGCCAGCAAAAAACCATTCAGATGAAGATGCGTTTACTTGCGCTCGCACACTTTAAAGACGGCCTCTCTCGTACACAAATTGCAAAATCTCTCAAAGTCAGTCGAACCAGTGTCAATAAATGGATTCGGATTTTTTTTGAAGAAGGCCTAGAAGGACTTCAAGAAAAACCTCGGACTGGTAGGCCTGCATACCTCACCGATGAGCAGCGGGCTCAACTCAGTGCCTTCATAAAAAAAGAAGCTGAATCACCTTCTGGTGGCCGCCTTGTTGGAAGCGATATACATGACTACATCGTTAAACACTTTGACAAGCACTACCACCCTAATTCCATCTATTATCTCCTCGACCACATGGGTTTTTCTTGGATAACTTCTCGTTCCAAACACCCTAAACAATCACAGCAAATACAGGACGATTTTAAAAAAATTCCAAATCGAAACGATCCTTAAGATCCCCGGCCATATTGGGCTAGAGGGTGTTGATGTCTGGTTTCAAGACGAAGCTAGGTTTGGTCAGCAGAACACAACAACACGTCTTTGGGCTACTCGTGGAACGAGACCTCGCGTAGTAAAACAGCAGCAATTTGAATACGCTTATTTGTTTGGCTCAGTGTGCCCCTCGAGAGGGATTGGTGAGGCAATGGTCGTCCCTTGGGTTAACAAAGACATCATGATAAACCATCTAGAGCAGATATCTAAAGTCACAGAAAAAGACCGTCATTCAGTGGTAATAATGGATGGCGCAGGATGGCATACCGATGATATTGCTAACCCATTTGATAATGTCAGTATTATCAAATTGCCGCCATACTCACCAGAGCTTAACCCTATAGAGCAAGTGTGGAGTTGGTTAAGGCAACACTATCTAGCAAACCAAAACTTCATTGATTATAACGATATTGTTTCGAAGGTCTGTAGCGCTTGGAATGGATTTCTTGAGTGCAAAGATCGCGTCACAAAAATGTGTACAAGAGATTGGATTGACCTGATCAGTTAATTTTCCGGATTGGTATGAGTCTTATTATTCGTCTCAGAGTTTGTAGAGGCGCTTTACGTTGATCACGAGCTCTGATATTCCGACACTTATTATTAAGCTCTGCTCTCTCTAGCAGCGCTTGATTACGTAAGTTTATACTTGTGGCTATTGGTTCGTTGATTAACTTTTCCTGAGCGTCTTGAGAGCTCTATCTCCTACTAATTTGAACTGGCTGATAAAGATGCCTCGTTTCTAATAACAAGGTTTTGTTGGTCGGTAACTCTTGCTATCTCCCTCTACTTAATAGATTAATCTACAGGCAGTTACGTGAACTCCCCGGTTATAACGGTTTATAGTTGGAACGTTGATGGCTATTTAATTGTTAATTCAACGTGACTTTAAGTGGGCATCTGTCTGCGGGTAAATATCTTTAAGCGCCTTCTCTCAAGCTGATCTCCATTTGTTCTTGAACTTCAAGGTATCACTTTTCTCTATGACTCCTCTCGAACCTCTTATAAGGACTTGTTTATAAGAATGGTAAAACTACGTACAGACACAACTAAAGTCGTTCTCCGTGTGTTTGAGAAGCCCAGTTGAGCAATTTCATGGTTAGTTGGTATTGGGCAGGTAAGTGTTTGATGAGCTTGGTTTATAGCTATTGTAGAAGTTATCTAGGGTTAAATAGCAGATACAAAAAAGCCGATGCTAGACATCGGCTTAGTTTGAGTCGCTTAGAGTTAAGCGGGTTGAACTAGAGCGAGCGCTTTACGAGAAACCTCGTGAGCTGCTTTCGTTAAGTTTTGCTTCTCTAGTGCGTCAGATAGGTATCCGTAATCTGAAACATTTGAGCGAAGTGCTAGGGCTTTTTCGAAGTGGCTTTGTGCTTCCGCCCACTTCTGCTCTCTTAAGTAGAACTGAGCCAGCGCGCTGTGTGCTTCGGCATTACCACTGTCTTTACTAATTGCACGTTCTAGCATGACCACTACTGGGTGGTGATCGGATAAGTTCAGCTCTGGAAGCAACATGTAGAGTTCATTTGACCCACTCTTTGCAATGTTCTCTTTGATCACAGTGAAGGCTTCTGAGTCAGCTTTGCGAGCGATAAGTTGCTTCACAAAGCAGGATACAAGGTGCGAACTTTGTTTCTGTTTTCTTGAAAGCTTGTTCCAATGGCTGATTAAACCTTCGCTACCTTGCTGTTGTGCCACATCATGAAGTAGCCCACATTGTGCTTTCTGTTCTAATTCACGTTGCTCATCAGCTGTTAGAAGTTTGTTCTTAACTAATTTAGGAGTTAACTCTAGCAATGGCTGCCATAACTTCAGTTGCAAGTAAGTGGCTTTTAACAGGCCAAGTACAGCAGTGTTATTAGGGTATGTGCCTTTTAGGGTCGAAAGTGTATCGAATGCAGCTTCGTAGTTTGACTCGCTGATTTGCTGTTTAGCTTTAGTTAGCTCAACCGCTAGTAGAGAGTCGTCCTGTTGGCTAGCAAGCTCGATGTACTTATCTCGCTCACTTGTATTACCTTGTTCGTGTGCCGCTTGAGAAGCGACTAAATAACAAAGTAGAGGCATGTCGTGATGGTTAGCCCAACGTGTTACCTTCTTCTCAGCGCCTTTCCAGTCACCTTCAAGCAGCTTGATGATGCCTTCATTGGTATAACGACGAGAGCGTTTCAATTTACGAACACTGAACCAATTCCAAGTTGTCGAGCTCGCGTACATAAGCTTTTTAAATAGGTACTCTAAGCCGAATAGAGCCGCTAGAAGAGCGATGACGAAGATAACCAGTGTTGTCACGCTCATCTCAATGGTCTTATTCGCAATTGAGATCAGAACGTAGCCTTGTTGACCAGAGAACTGAGTACCAACAATTAACCCAGCACCTAGAACGAGAAAAAGAAAAATCCAACGAATCATTATTTTTCCTCCGTGGTCATAACGGTGACTTCACGACGTAGGCGCTCACGTATCACATCTGACAACTCATTTTGAGACTCAAGCTTTACAGGGTATTTCACAGAGATGTTCTGTTCACTTAGCTGTTTAATCGCTTTCTCAAATTCAATCACTGAGTTGTTATCTTGATTTAGATAAGCTTTCGACCACTCGCTAGCGGTATTAAGAGCTGCGCTATAGAGTTCACCTTGTTCTTTGTAGACGGCGCGAATCGCGGTTTCTAATTTACCTTTGATGTTTTCACGCAGGTAGAAGTGCTGTTCTGGTGATAGTAGAGGGATAACTTCGCCATCACGACTGCGGAATGTGATGAAGTTTTCTGAGAAGTCTTTCATCGACGTCATCAGGTTGTTCTGCCAATCATTAATATCTTGCGATACCGCTTTTTTCTCAACAACCGCAGCTTCCGGAAGAATCGCATTGGCAAGCGGCAGTGTATCGACTTGCTGTTGCAAGCTTGTGATACGCAGAACTAAGCCGTCACGGTCGATCAGAGGAATAGTGCGAAGCTTGGTAATGTCATTGGTCATTGATTGACGCAGTGACACTAAGCTCGGGTCATTCAGTGCTGCGATACGTTGATCGGCGCTTTCCATTAACTTGGTTGCGCTAACGGCATCATGCTCGAGGAACAGTTTACGTCCTGCTAGTTTCACAAGGTAATCGGCTTCGGCAAGTAACCAGTCATTCGGGCGGCGACCTTTCACGTCAGCCACTGCTAACTGCAGGCTTTGAATGCTCTTCTGCTGTTGAGATTGCACGACCTGAGTTTTCTCCACCGCGTGTGAGGCTTCTTGGATAGTCTCTTGCTTGATGGTTTGTAGGTCTTTATTTACCGCAGATTGGGTATTTTGAAGTTGTGCTTGAAGAGCGGCTATTTGAGCCGAGTATTCAGCGCTCTTTTGCTGCATTTGAAATGCGATACCGCCACTGAAGATAATTGAAATAGCGATCGCAATAGCGCCTAGTTTGACACCGCGCTTACCTTGCTTTTCTGCTTTCTCTATTTGCTCTTTATGCTCAGCTTGAGGCTGCTCATTTTTAGCGGTATTTGAAGCAGAGGCATCAAGCTTCTGTTCAGGTTGTTTTGTCTCTGTAGAGTCAGCTTTTTCGTTTTCAACAACTACTGGCTGAGTATCTTGTTTCTTTTCAGGTTCAATATGCTCATTATTTTTTTTGCTTGTCATGCTTATTTCCTGTTTCTAGCTAGGGCCGGAGAGCAGCCAGTAATATTTGGTTCGTAGCACTGTGAGTATTGGTCACATTCGAGAAGCCGAGTTGTTGTGCTCGTTCTACAATGCGCTGGCTTGGGACAAATAGATGTCTTGTTGAAAGCCAAGCCAAATACTCATCAGGGGTAATTGAGCAGAGATACTCCAATTGTTCCTGACTAGTGATGACAACTTTGGACGTTTTTTTGTTTATCCATGTTTGATAGGTATTGTGGTCGCTAATAGGAATATATTCTCTACGGTAGGTCTCACAATAAGAGACTTGTGCACCTCGATTGAGTAGAGAATCCCTAATGAGCTCACGCCCACCATTGCCACGTAGTATCAAAATGGACTTATTTTCTACGCCATTAAGTTCAGTAAGTTTAAGAAGATGTTCACTATCACTAACTTGAGGATAGTTTACTTTTTGTTTACAGACTTTGCTTAAAACGTGCGCAGTTTTTTGACCAACGCCAAGATAAAGCGGCGAAGTAGGCCAAATGGATGAGGTTTTTGAAAGGATGCTTTGGGCAGCCGCCACGGCGTGGTGACTGACTGCAATAATGATATCGCTGTTATTAAGCTGGGTGCTTAAATCCGCAGAGTTGGGATTATCCACGATACGAATCAGCGGATGATGGATTGCTTGAACCCCTTCATCCGCTAGTTGTTGGCAAAGCGATTGTCCCTCTGAACCGGGACGAGTCACCAACACTGTCATGATTATTCTTGGTCAACGTAGAGCTTGGTTAAGATTTCTCTCGCGCCATCATCCAGCAATTGATTTGCCAGAGTCACGCCAAGTGCTTCTGCATCTTTGCGAGGGCCAGAGATCTCACCACGAACCATCTTAGAACCGTCCGGTTCACCAACTAATGCACGTAGCCAGATGTTTTCGCCATCTAATAATGAGTAGCTGCCGATAGGAACCTGACAGCCACCTTCTAGGGTAAGGTTCATTGCACGTTCGCACAGTACACGATCAGCCGTGTCTTTATGATTCAGTGGTTCAAGGAGTTTAATCAGACGCTCGTCATCAAGGCGACACTCAATACCAACAGCGCCTTGGCCAACAGCAGGGAGAGACTGCTCTGGTTCGATGAAGCTACGAATACGCTCTTCTAGCTCTAGACGTTTAAGACCTGCAGCAGCCAGTACGATCGCATCGTATTGACCATCATCGAGTTTACCTAGACGAGTACCAACGTTGCCGCGCAGCTCTTTGATGATCAGATCTGGGCGGTATTCTAACAGTTGGCATTGGCGACGCAGACTGCACGTACCCACGACAGCACCTTGTGGGAGTTCGTCGATGTTGTTGTAAGTGTTTGATACGAAAGCGTCACGCGGATCTTCGCGCTCACAAATTGTTACCAGACCTAGACCTTCAGGGAAGTCGACAGGTACATCTTTCATTGAGTGAACCGCTAGGTCAGCACGACCTTCTAGCATGGCTACTTCAAGTTCTTTAACGAACAGTCCTTTACCACCCACTTTAGCAAGCGGAGTGTCTAGGATGATGTCACCTTTGGTCACCATAGTTACCAACTCAACCTCTAAACCAGGGTGAGCAGCTTGCAGTGCATCCCTTACAAAGTATGCCTGCCAAAGGGCAAGAGGGCTTTTTCTGGTCGCGATACGGATTGGTGCTGAATTTGTCATGGTGTTTCCGATATAGGTTCTGTAATAGCCTAATCCTACCATTATGAGGCGAGAATTCTTACTGTTTGATCATTCCATACTTTGATAGCTGAGAGATTTTCATGAGTTCACCAAAATAGTGTGATTAGTATCTCATTTGAAACATGGGCTATTATTAGAAATAGTCAATAAAGAGGACACTACGGCGCCGTGAGTTTAACTTTCTGTCATCAAGGAATTGACCAGTATGACGGGTTCCTTTGCTTTACCATTAAGGGTAAAAGTGTTAAATTGATCACGTTTTGTTGCTCCTTTCGTTCAGTAACTAAACAGAACTGCACTTAACCTCAAACCAAGGACTTACCTTGCAGGCTTACACTCAAACTTTGATTCAACGATTAGACAATCTAAATCAGCAGCGCATTGATCGTGCGTTGGCGTTGATGAATGTGCAAGGCCAGCGAGTATTCAACCTTATTCCCGCACTGCTTCACTTCAATCACCCGATGATGCCTGGTTATTATGACCAACAAGTTCCTTTTGGAATTCGTAGCTTCACGCTTAATGAATTCCAAAAGCAATTTGTCTCTGATACCGAATTAACGCTGGGTGGCAAACTCACCGAGACGGATGAACCAGCAATCCTTGGCTTGTACACCATGGGTAGTACTTCTTCTATTGGTCAAAGCACTTCAAGTGATCTTGATATCTGGGTGTGTGTTTCCCCGGATATGGATGGCGCCTCTCGCGATAGCCTAACCAACAAGTGTCTCTTGATTACCGATTGGGCTGAAACCTTGGGAGTAGAAGCGAACTTCTTCTTGATGGATGAAGAGCGTTTCCGTTCGAACCATTCAGAAGAGATGACCGGCGATAACTGTGGTTCTTCACAGCACTTATTATTGCTTGATGAGTTTTATCGCTCTGCGGTTCGTTTGGCTGGTCAGCGTTTGTTGTGGCAAATCATTCCGCCAGAAATGGAAGAGTGTTACGACGAGTATGTTCAAGGTTTGTGTCAGGATGGCTATCTTGATTGCTCGCAGTGGATCGATTTCGGCAAGCTGAATCGCATTCCCGCTGAAGAGTACTTTGGTTCAAACCTGTGGCAGCTCTATAAGAGTATCGACTCACCGTATAAATCGGTTTTGAAGGCGATCCTGTTAGAAGCCTATTCATGGGAATACCCAAACACCCAACTGCTGAGTATTGATACCAAGCGTCGCTTCTTCGCGGATGAACCGGATCTGTATGGCATGGATAGTTACTATCTGATGCTTGAGAAGGTAACGCGCTACCTAGAGCGTATTAACGACCATACTCGATTGGACTTGGTGAGGCGCTGTTTTTATCTTAAGACCCACGAGAAGTTGTCACGAGATGCGGGCATTGGCTCCGTTGCGTGGCGTCGTGAAGCCTTAACCGAGATGACTAAATCTTGGAATTGGGGACATGAAACCATTGCTGAGCTCGATAACCGCCGTAACTGGAAGGTTGAGCAGGTTAAAGTGGTGCACCATGCACTGCTTGATGCCTTGATGCTGAGCTATCGTAATCTGATTCAATTTGCGCGTCGTAACGACATCACTTCGGCAATCAGTCCACAAGATATCAGCATCTTGGCACGTAAGCTTTACGCTGCGTTTGAGGTATTGCCAGGTAAAGTGACACTGCTGAACCCACAAATCTCTCCGGATCTGCATGAACCCGACTTGAGCTTCATCGAAGTTCGTCAGGGTCAGTCGAATAAAGCAGGTTGGTACTTGTATAAGCAGCCACTGGTTGCACACCGCATTCTTGGTCAGCCTTCTCTAGAGCACCATGAGTACTTGAGTAAGTTGGTAGCATGGTCGTTTTTTAATGGCTTGATTACCGAGTCGACACGTTTGCACTCTGTGGTACGTGACGCTCACATCGATATCGATAAGTTCTATCAAATGGTGAGCGACCTGCGTAATACGTTTTCTTTGCGTAAGCGTCGCCCAAGTATGCAAGCACTGGCGAGCCCGTGTGAGATAAGCCAGCTAGCGATGTTCATCAACTTTGAAAATGACCCGACGTCTGAATTAAGTGGTCGTGCATTAAAAGTGGACCTCAAGAACGCCGATATCTTCAGCTTTGGTGAGGAAGGTAAGAGCTTAGTCGGCAGTGTCGACTTAGTTTATCGTAACTCTTGGCATGAAGTACGTACGCTGCATTTCCAAGGTGATACGGCAATGCTGGATGCGCTGAAGACGGTGCTTGGCAAAATGCACCAAGATGCTTTACCGCCAGAATCGGTTGATGTGTTCTGTTACAGCAAAAACCTGCGTGGTGTGATGCGTAACATGGTGTATCAACTGCTTGCTGAGTGTATCGATTTACGATTGAAACCGATTGAACCCGAGAAGCGCCGCCGCTTTAAGGCTATTCGTTTAGCTAATAAGATGTTTGGTCTGTTCTTCGAACGTCGTGGTGTGTCGGTACAGATGTTGGAAAACTCGGTCGATTTCTACCGTAGCATCTCAACCAATAAGCTCAAAGGCTCACCTTTACTGATGCTCGATAAAGAGCAAGAGTATCAGCTACCAGAAGTGGTGGATGGTTTTGCGAGTGAGGGCTTGATTCAGTTCTTTTTCGAAGATACCGACAAAGGCTTCAATATTTATGTATTGGACGAGTCGAACCAAGTTGAGGTCTACCACCAGTACAGCGGTGAAAAAGATGAGATGATCGCGAGCGTGAATTCTTTCTACACATCGGTAAAAGATGAGTCGAAGATGTCGTCTAAGTTGATTAACTTTAACCTACCTCAGTACTACCAAATCGTTCATCCTGAAGAAGGCAATTCTTACGTTGTGCCTTATCGTAACGATGCAACTTTAGCTTCTCGGAGCTCAAAGATAGTCAACATCTAGTCTTACTAAGCCCGATTGATATTGAAAAAGGAGTGATTGATTCACTCCTTTTTAGTTTTGCTTACAAATGATTAGACCCAATCGATCGCTTCACCTGCGTGCTTCACGCATTCTTCTTTAACCATCTCAAACAGCTCCATGCCCGTCTTTGAACATGTCCACTTGTCGTCAACTAGCTTGAAGTGAAAGCCACCAGATTTAGACGCTAACCAGATTTCTTTCATTGGTTCTTGGCGGTTAATGATGATTTGGCTGCGGTTCTCAAACTCCAGCGTCATCACGTTACCAGTCACTTCGTAATCAATATCTGCCTCTGATTCATCGATAGCTTCTTCGATGTTTTGCATCTGTATATCGACCAGCTGATGAAATTCAGTCTCGTTCATCCTTTCTATCCTATTGCTTTTCCTGAGTGTGGTGCGATTATAGGGGGCATTGAGTTAATAATCACGATATGCAAAATGAAAAAATTAATTGCTGCTCTATTTATGATGTCCGTTATTGGACTTTCTGGTTGTGGTCAAACGGGTCCTTTGTACGATCCTGATGAAGTTCAGCAAACCGAACAATCACAATAAGTGAAAACACGCAGAAATCGTTATTTATAAGGGATAAGAACTTTGGATTACTTCAACTATCAGGAAGATGGCCAGCTTTGGGCTGAGGACGTCGCACTTTCACAACTAGCAGAGCAATATGGTACACCGCTGTATGTATATTCTCGTGCAACATTAGAACGCCACTGGAATGCGTTTGATTCATCGGTTGGTGAGCATCCGCACTTGGTGTGTTATGCCGTTAAAGCTAACTCAAACCTTGGCGTGTTGAATACTTTGGCTCGTTTGGGCTCTGGCTTCGATATCGTTTCTGGCGGTGAGCTAGAGCGTGTGGTTGCTGCCGGTGGCGATCCAGCAAAAGTTGTATTCTCTGGTGTCGGTAAAACAGCCGCTGAAATGAAGCGTGCGCTTGAGTTGAACATTAAGTGTTTCAACGTAGAGTCTGAACCAGAACTAGAGCGACTGAATAAAGTAGCTGGTGAGCTTGGTGTTAAAGCGCCGATTTCACTGCGTATCAACCCAGACGTTGATGCGAACACTCACCCTTATATCTCTACAGGTCTGCGTGATAACAAGTTTGGTATCGCTTTCGACCGTGCTCCTGCTGTTTATGAGTTTGCAAAAACACTCGATAACTTGTCTATCCATGGTATTGATTGCCACATTGGTTCTCAGTTAACGGATATCGAACCTTTCATCGATGCAACCGATCGCCTACTTGCGCTGATCGACCAGCTACGTGCTAACGGTATCAACATCAAACACCTTGATGTCGGTGGCGGCTTGGGTGTGGTTTATCGTGATGAATTACCACCACAGCCTTCTGACTACGCGAAAGCTTTATTGGCTCGCTTAGACAATCATTCTGATCTAGAGCTGATTTTCGAGCCTGGAAGAGCGATTGCTGCTAACGCTGGTGTATTATTAACGAAAGTCGAGTTCCTCAAGCCAACAGAGCACAAGAACTTTGCCATCATCGATGCAGCAATGAACGATCTAATGCGCCCAGCACTTTACCAAGCTTGGCAGGATATTGTTCCTGTGAGCCCTCGTCAGGGTGAAACTGTGACTTACGATTTGGTTGGCCCAATCTGTGAGACAGGCGATTTCCTAGGTAAAGATCGTGACCTTGTTCTTGAAGAAGGTGATCTGCTAGCAGTTCGTTCAGCGGGTGCTTATGGCTTCGCGATGTCATCTAACTACAACACTCGTTCGCGTGCGGCTGAAGTGATGGTGGATGGCGATAAAACTCACTTGGTTCGTCAGCGTGAAGAGCTTACGAGTCTGTGGGAACTTGAAAACATTCTTCCGGAGTAATTTTAAGCGTTATGCACTTCCACTTTTCTAAAATGCATGGTTTGGGCAATGATTTCATGGTCGTGGACTGCATTACTCAAAATATTTTCTTTTCTCCAGATTTGATCCGTCGCTTGGCGGATCGTCACACTGGCGTGGGCTTTGATCAGCTACTTGTGGTTGAGGCTCCCTATGATCCAGAAACTGATTTCCATTACCGCATATTCAATGCGGATGGCAGTGAAGTGGAGCAGTGTGGCAATGGTGCACGTTGTTTTGCACGATTCGTTCGCATGAAAGGCTTAACGAATAAGTACAGCATCAACGTGAGTACCAAGAAAGGTAAAATGGTTCTCAAGATTGAAGAGAATGACCTGATCACGGTGAACATGGGCATTCCTGAGTTCGAACCCGGCAAGATTCCATTCAAGGCCAAGCAGCCAGAGAAGACGTATATCCTAAGAACGGATGTACACACCTTATTCTGTGGTGCGGTAAGCATGGGTAACCCACATGTGGTTACCGTGGTTGATGACGTCGACACGGCTGATGTGGACACCTTAGGCCCACTACTTGAATCACATGAACGTTTCCCTGAGCGTGTTAATGCTGGCTTTATGCAGGTCGTTAACCGTGAAGAAGTTCGTCTACGTGTTTACGAACGCGGCGCGGGTGAAACTCAGGCATGTGGCAGCGGAGCGTGTGGCGCAGTTGCAGTGGGTATCACTCAAGGCTTACTGGCTGAGAATGTGAAGGTTCGTCTACCAGGCGGTGACTTACACATTAGCTGGCAAGGCCCGGGTAAACCTCTGTTTATGACCGGCCCTGCAACGCATGTGTTTGATGGTCAACTTTCTTGCTAATAACGACCCAAAACAAATATATTCATAAAAATAAAGGATAGGTTTTGTCTTACGTTGAAGCCGACGCACTCACCGCAGAAGTGGTCGCGGAATATTTACGTGATAACCCAGATTTTTTCCAAGACCGAAAAGATTTGGTTGATCGCCTTGCTATCAATAACGTTGAGCAGGGCGCTGTTTCTCTGGTTGAGGTTCAGCTTAAACGCCAACGTCATCGAATCGAAGAGCTTGAAGAAGAGATCACTGGCTTGATGTCGTTGGCAGCAAATAACGATAAAACCTTCTATGAGTTTATGGATCTGCAAGCGCAAGTGCTGAAATGCAGTGACTTCATGCAGGTGATAAAAGCCGTTGAACAAAAAGCGTTAGATCTTGGGCTTAAAGCTCATGTTCGTATTCTTTCGCAATCTGGCTTTTATCAGTTGAGTGCTGAGGGTTACTCTAAGTTTTCGCTTAACCATTTCAATGGCAAAGATGCTTATCTTGGACGCTTGAGAAAAGCCGACAGACACGATTTGTTTGGTGATTATCCAGTTCCAGAGCTAGGCTCTTATGTAGTACTACCGCTTGCTAAGCAGTCTCCATTGGGTTTGCTCGCCTTTTCTAGTGAAGATGGCGGACATTTCCAACCCCATATGGATACGCTCTTTTTACGCCATTTAGCACTTGTTGTCGCTCATTTGGCGGACACCTTACCTTGGCAGATAAATAATGAGCCTAGAGCCCAAAATACCTCTTCCTAACAGCCTTCAAAAGCCACTTTCTCGCTTCTATGAATATCTCCGAAGCGAGAAGGGACTCAGCCTACACACCCAACGTAATTACAAACAACAACTTGAAACCATGGCCGGTCATTTAGTCACTCTAGGGCTAAAGGATTGGGGTCAAGTCGATGCGGCGTGGGTCAGACAACTGGCCAGTAAAGGCATGCGTGAGGGAATGAAAGCGAGCAGCATTGCAACGCGCTTATCGTCACTGCGCAGCTTCTTTGATTTCCTTGTGTTGCGTGGCGAAATGACCGCCAATCCAGCCAAAGGTGTCTCTGCACCTCGCAAACAACGCCCTTTGCCTAAAAACCTCGATGTTGATGAAGTGGGTCAACTGCTTGATGTGAATGAGGACGATCCATTGTCGATTCGTGATCGAGCGATGATGGAGGTGATGTATGGTGCTGGATTACGACTGGCAGAACTGGTCGGCATCAATCTGAAAGATGTGTTGGGTCGACAAGGCGAAATCCGAGTGATTGGTAAAGGCGACAAAGAACGCAAAGCGCCTTTTTCTGGTTTAGCTAAAGAGTGGGTCGATAAATGGCTCAAAGTTCGTGGTGAATTGGCTTCACCGGGTGAAACCGCGCTGTTTGTCTCTAAGCTCGGGACTCGTATCTCTCACCGCAGCGTGCAAAAGCGCATGGAAGAGTGGGGCAAGAAGCAATCTGTCGCGAGCCACATCAGCCCGCATAAACTGCGTCACTCCTTTGCAACGCATGTGCTGGAATCGAGCCAAAATCTTCGTGCTGTGCAAGAGTTGCTTGGCCATGAAAACATCTCGACGACCCAAGTGTATACCCACTTAGATTTCCAACACTTAGCACAAGCTTATGATCAGGCTCACCCGAGAGCTCGTAAGAAGAATAAAGATTAGATTAAAGGGTTTACTATGCGAATTTATCGAGGGTTAAAGCCCATCAAAGCCATGACCTTTGACTTGGATGACACCCTGTATGACAACTGGCCTGTGATCATGAAGGTTGAGAAAGAGATGGCACAGTGGCTTTATCAAAAGCACCCAGTGTCGGCTTCTTTATCGCTTGAAGAGTGGCAGGGCATTAAGCAGCAAGTCGCATCTGAAAACCCAGCTTTGAAACATGATGTCACCGTGTGGCGTGAAACTCAGATTAAGAGTGGTTTGCTGCAATTGGGTTACTCTCTGCAGCAAGCAGAGCAAGCGGCTCGAGAGGGCATTGAGCATGCCTTGTGGTTGCGTAATCAAGTCGATGTCCCTCAAGAAACGCATCGAGTGATGACTGAACTTAGCCAACGTATTCCTCTGGTTGCGATTACCAATGGCAATGTCGATCCACACAAAATTGGCTTAGGGCTGTACTTTCAATTAATCCTTAAAGCCGGCCCTGATGGCAGAGCAAAACCCTATCCAGATATGTTTGAAAAAGCTCAGCAACACCTAGGTTGTGACGCTGAGAATATTCTTCATGTTGGCGATCACCTCAAAACGGATGTCTATGGAGCCAAGCAAAATGGCTTCCAAGCGTGCTGGTTTAATGACACTGGTTCCAATTTATACCGCTCCCCGAAGGCGAGTGTGCTCCCTGATGTTGAAATAGACCAACTTAGCGATCTTATGCGACTAATTTAATGGCTCGGTAAGCTTATTGTGTCGCATTTATGCTATTGAATTGTTACATTAGTCGCCTATAAAAGCCTGATTAGGCTAGGATAATTGGCGACTACTTTTTATCGATTCATTTCAGTCATAGCAGTGGTTGCGGGTTGTTACTTCACTCGATTTTGAACAAGGGTTGGCATGCAAACATTTACATTTCTCGCAAATACTGAGGCGTTATTTAGAGCTCAATTTGATCAGCGAGAATGGTGTGACAGCAAACAGTACCTTATTCAAATTTTCTCAGCTCAATCTTCAGATCTAGCTCGTCAAATCGCGGGTGTTGCCCTCAATCGTTTAAATAATGCGACGCTAATTGGCCAGAGTGCTCGTCATGTTATCTGTGATAATTGCCTTGAAAGTGCATGCACCTTAGTCATCATCAGTGAGTTCAACGAAACCCATCTAACCTCTGCGGTCCAGCCTTTTTCCGGCAATCCAAATCAAGACAGCCAAGACTTAGCTTTTCAGCTGCGCCTTACAGAAGAAACCAAAACGGTCATCAGCTTGTGCGATCAGGTTGAAGGGCGTGATTATCCTATTTATAGCGCTTTTGAAAATTTGCCTTACGCCTTGCCGATAGCTGGTGGACTGTGCCATGAGAATGAATTTGGCCGTTGGGTTATGTATAACGAGCAAACCTACCAGCACGCCTGTGTTGCTGTGGCTCTGACTAACCCAAGATTGAAGGTTTGGTCGGACGCGTACTCTGAGTGGAACCCGATTGGGATGAAGCTACGAGTCACACACGCAATCGGAAATCGCTTATACGCATTGAACGACAAGCCGGCTATTGAAGTATTCAAACATTACCTTGCGGATGGCAAAGACCTTCCTTTTAGTCAACTGATGAGCTTTCCACTTTATCGAGAACTTGGCAGAAAGAAGGGTATCTCGACGCCGCTACGTATTAATGATGATGGCAGTATTGAGTTTGATAGCCCTTGGCATGTCGGTGAAGAGGCGCAGTTTTGTTATAACCACCCATCGCTCACTGCAGAAAAGGTGCACCACGGTGCCGAGATGCTAGCCATGCATCAGCCTGAATCGGTGATCATTTATAACTGCGTATCTCGACTTGAATTTATCGACAGTAAACTTGAGCTCAAGCCATTTGAAGGGATAGTGAATACATGTGGTGCCTACTGCATGGGGGAGCTATACCGTAATGAAGACCGCCAAGAGATACTGCACCACAGCTTGACTTATATCGCTATGCGCGAGTCTGACGAGATTAAAGAGTTTCATTGCGAAGACTTTCAGTGTGGCTCAACCGTGTCGCCATTGCTTAACCTAGTCAGAAATGCAGTCGCTGATCTCGACAGTATGAATACTCAGATGGAAAAGAAACTCCATCAACAAGCGCGTCGCTTAACCGAAAGCTATCGCATTGACTCGCGTACTGGTTTGCCGAACCGTATCGTACTGAAAGAGCGCCTCAATACGATTCTGTTCAGTGAACATCTGCTGACCTTAAAGCTAACCAACTTCCATCAGGTTAACGAGAAGTATGGTTATCAAGTGGGGGATCAGCTGCTACTCGATCTGTCTAATCACTTTATCGAGCGATTACAGCTTCGTGTGGTTAAAGAGCCTCGCGTGAAGGTAGAGCTATTCAGTATTGGTGTTGGAGAGTGGGCGATTATCTTCAATGCTAGTGTTGGTAGTACGAAAATAAAAGAAGGTTTCGTTGAGTTCGCCGATGACATCGAACACATAAATTTTGAGCCATATGGTTTGGCTGATATTGATTACCTGTCAGTTTCTCTGTGTGGCGGCTTTGCTAGTCGTTGTGACTTCTTAACCGACAGTGGTGACCAGATCTTATTGAAAGCGATCGAAGCTCGACGCTATGGAGTACGTAACAATACCCACATCACCAATGCTAAAGACATTCAGGTGAGTGAAGAAGATCGCAAAGAGCAACTAGGCTGGCTGAGCTGTGTAAGTCGTGCGATTTTAGATCAGAACATCATCACTTATTCCCAGCCAATTGTGGAGTCGGTTACGCACGAAATGATTGGCCAAGAGTGCTTGGTCAGAATCATGGAGTCAGACGGTACCATTGTGCCACCAGGTAAGTTCTTACCTATCATTGCCGACACGCACCTTTACACTCGCCTCAGCCGACACATGATTAAGAACACCATAGGTTATATGGCGGATAAGCAGAGCTCATTTTCTATCAATCTATCCCCGCAAGATTTGTTGAGCGACAAGACGCTTGAGGTGCTCGAGACCGCCATCAGTGCTATGAACGATCCCACTCGACTTGGCCTAGAGGTTCTCGAGTCTGAGCAGATTAAAGATTATGGTCGCATGATTGAGGTGTGTGATCACTTCCGTGCTCTCGGGGCGAGAATCATTGTTGATGACTTTGGCTCTGGTTACTCCAACATCGAGGAAATCATTAAGCTTGAGCCACAGATCATTAAGCTCGACGGTAGCTTGATTCGTAATATCGACAAAGATCAAAAACAAAGAAACATAGCCTCTCAGTTGATTCGTTTGTGCCAAGTGTTCAATGCCAAAACGGTCGCTGAATTTGTCCATAACCAACAGGTTTGTGAGATAGCAGAGCAAATGGGTGTCGATTATCTGCAGGGTTACTACTTCGGTGAGCCTAAGCGACTGTTTTAGCAGTTAAAGCTTCCCGTATTGTGTAACGACTGGCTATAAAAGTACTGCGCCGCCATTAATGACTGCTTTTTGGCGGAATGAATGATGTCTAACTAAGGTCACATTATTCATAACGCGATCGCAAGTATTCCGTGCAAGCCTTATCTATAATAAGCACAATAATAAATCATTAACGTAACGATTAATGTGAATATGCAGTCGACTTCTCTCCTGATACAAGACATTGAGCAAACCCAACGTGAATTGGAAAAGATAGATTTTCATCAACATGAAAGCCTACTGATTCAGGTGTTTTCGTCTTTCGAGAAAGGTTCTGTTTTGGCTGCCTGCCAAGTGATTCAATCGACTTTTCCCAATGCCAAATTGATTGGTTGCAGTGCTAACCACTACATTAGTCAAGGTGTCATCCTGCACCAAGGTCTTTATCTGATTGTTACCCGCTTTGACGCGACGTCTTACTCTTGTGGTGTTGTCGAATATAGCGAACAACCATTGCTCGATAGCCACGCTATGTGGCAACAGCTTGAGTGCAATGATAATACTCAAAGCATCATCTGTTTCGCAGACCGCTTGCAGATAAATAACCGAGATCTATTTTCAGCGTTTGAGCAGTCGATGTATTCATTACCGATCTGTGGCGGTGCATCGACCATCACAGATAATGGGCGATGGGTGATGTTAGACGGCATTTGCTATGAAAATGCCTATGTGATGTTGGCGCTGCACAGTGTTGAGCTCTCCATCGCTAAGGGTTACTACACTGAATGGAATCCGATTGGTCGAACTTTTCGAGTGACAGGCGCTCAAGAGAACCGGTTGTTGGAACTGGATGGGATGCCTGTTCGCGAACTCTACAATCGTTACCTCGCTGATGGCCTCGAAGTGCCTTTTGAGCAACTGCATAACTTTCCCTTGATGGTCGGTGACCCGAAAGAGCAAAACATTCACTTACCGCTCAAGGTAACGGAAAGTGGAGAGATAGAATTCAGCGGCCTGTTCCAAGTGGGCGATGAGGTCCGGTTTTGTTATGACCATCCATCACTGACCTTAGAGCAGATACGACTGGGCGTGCAGCAGATCGCCTCTCATAGGCCAGAACAGTTCTTCATTTATAACTGTACATCTCGTATCGACTTTATTGATGGCAACCAAGAGGTTGAGGTTTTCCAAAAATTGGCCGACAGCTATGGCGTTTACTGCATGGGAGAACTTTATCAAGAGAATGGCCAACAGCGAATCTTGCACCATAGCCTCACTTATCTTGCGCTTAGAGAAGGCGAGGGTAAGGCGGTATTGCCATTAGAGACGCAACCCGCGACCAACATATCCCCTCTGTTTTCATTGATCCGAAATGCACTGCTTGATGTCGATGACATGAACAACAGCATGGCGAGTAAGATTCAGCAGCAAGCCACTGCATTGACGGCAAGCTATCGAATTGATCACCGTACAGGTTTACCCAATCGAAGTGTGCTGCGTGAGAAACTGTCGAAGATGAGCAGTGATAGCCACTTACTAGCTTTGAAGGTCACGACCTTTGGTCAGATCAATGAGAAGTATGGTTATCGAGTAGGTGACAAGCTTCTGCATGATTTGAGTGAGTACTTTCAAAAGGCGCTGTGGCAGTTCTTTGATGAGGGCTGTCAGCTCTACAGTATCGGTATTGGTGAGTGGGCGGTGGTGTTTGATAGTTGGGCGAGCCAAGAACATATTCATCAGCGATTCTCGGAATTTGCCGATCAAACCGAGCATGTGAATTTTGAGCCTACCGGTTTACCCGATATTGATTACTTGTCGGTGTCTATCTGTGCGGGTATCGCCAGCCGTCGAGATTTCCCGACTACCTCTATTGATGACTTATTGTTGAAGGCGATTGATGCGAGGCGCAGCGCTGTCAGCCAGAACAAGCACCTAGTGAGCGCCAAGGCACTCATTCAATTGGAGAAGCATCGCCAAGAGCAACTTGGTTGGCTGTCGTGCGTGAGTCGCGCGGTGCTTAATCAGAATATTGTGGCGTGCTCTCAGCCCATAGTTTCAGCACACAGTCATCAGGTAGAGAGCTACGAGTGTTTGGTTCGAATTGAAGAGGACGGTCAGTTAATTGCACCGGGTAAGTTCTTGCCAATCATTGAAGGAACCCATCTCTATACACGCCTCAGTCGTCAGATGATAACGCGCACCTTCGATTTTATGAGTCAGCGAACCGATTCGTTCTCAATTAATTTAGCGCCACAAGATTTCAGCAATGAGAAAACCATTCTTCACCTTGAACAAGCGATCAAGAAAATCAGTCACCCACAGCGTATTGGCTTGGAGGTGTTAGAAACGGAACAAATTCAGGATTACGGTCGCTTGATTGAGGTGTGTAATCACTTCCGCGATCTTGGTGTGAATATTATTGTTGATGACTTTGGTTCGGGCTATTCGAACATTGATGAGATATTGAAGCTAGAACCACAGGTGATCAAGCTTGATGGCAGTTTGATTCGCAATATTGATAAAGATAAAAAGCAGCGCAAGATCGCTCAGCAGTTGGTGAGCTTATGCCAGATTCTGAATGCTAAGACGGTGGCGGAGTTCGTTCATAATGAGCAGGTGTGCCGTATTGCTGAAGACATGGGGGTCGATTACTTGCAAGGGTATTACTTTGGTCAACCTCAGCGTTTGTTTTGATGGAGCGAGCGTTTCACGTGAAACACTGGTTGGCTCAATAACGAAAATACGATGTAAAAAGGGTGAGCTTATGGCTCACCCTTTTTGTTTTTAGTGTCTGTCTCGTCCCGAAATGTGTTTTTACCTTCCCGCGCGCCTGCTTGGTCTATTTGAGGGCGTGGCCACACTTGTCGGCGTGGAACACTTTTAGATAATGCTGGTAGTAGTCATCAATGAGCTTGGCAGATTCACTTTCACCTAAAGATTTGAGTAACTCAATACCCACTTCACAAGTACACAAGTGGCCACTGTCTTGGTTGCGGCGCAAGGTGTATGAAGATTCGCTGGTAATATCGAGGTGAACTTGCGGAACGGCTTGTAACCACGAGCTCTTGTTAAGCATCTTCTTCGCTTCTTGCCATGTGCCATCCAAGATGATGAATAGCGGCTTACGGCTCTGGGCTTGGGTCATTACAGCTTGCTGGCACTCGACACTTTGATCACTTGGGAATAAAAGAAACGGTTGTCGTGTTTCATCGTCAAGCAGTGCGATGAGCTCCGCTGGTGGTGTTTTCCTTTGCCATACAATGGACTGACACTGATCAAGGGATTGCTGAAGCAGCTTCCCTGTATTGGTATCGCGTGACAGTTCATTCTCATGAGTGAGCAGTACAAGATCGATTTGGCTTGCGACACTAGGTATCAGGTGACAAATACATTGGTGAGTGAAGCTACAACCATGGCAAGCTTGTTGGTTACTCATGTTTACAACTTAACTCCACTTTGTGCGGGTGAGATACCATCAGCAAACAAAACCACGTCGCTGATATCAGCATCATCTGCAACTGGAGCGACACTTGGGTTTAGCGGGTAGCTGACACCAGAGTATGAAAGTGTGTGTTTCGCCGGTGTTGCACCGCCGCCACTGACATTGAAGATCAGATCCTGCCAGCCGTGGTTTTGCGATTTACCTAAGCGTATGTCGCCCTTAACCAGTGTCACTCGGCTATTGAAGCGCCAGTTATCTTGATGGTTTTCGAAAATTAGCAGTGTACAGCCACCAGAACCACACCAATCGAGTTGGGCGAACAGCTCTTCTTTACCGTCGCCGTTGAGGTCGTAGGTTAACCAGCGGTATTTAGTGTCGTCAGGTGAGCTGTTGTTGATCTTAAAGTATTCGCGGATCGCTTGGTCGACTTTTGGATCAAGTTGATCGCTGGAGTTCACCTGCTTTGCGGTTAGATCAACGTTAGTGGTGGTGTTTACTTGTGCTTGCGCACCCTTAGCTTCGAATAGCACCAGACCGCCATTGGCAATCGGATACACCACGTTGCCCACTTTCTCTTTTTCAGCGATTAGCTTGCCATTATCGAGTGTGAAGATGCGCTCGGAGATCAAATATTGTTGCTGGTGGCGAGTCATAACCACTTGTACCTGATTTTGGTTCAGTTGCTGCCAGAAGCCTTGTTCAACAATAGAAGGGTCTCCATTGCTGTATGAATAAGTCGTGATAGCACTGTGGTCATTGTTGAGTTCAAGGTTGATAGAGAACCCTGAGTTTTGCGTTGAGCTAGCGAAGTAGAGTCCGCTCCAGTCCAGCGTTGGATCTTGGTTAGAGACCGTCGCACAGCCATTGTAGTTACTGTCATTGAGGTTAAGCTTGGCATGCCATCCATAGATAGAATCGCTCATGCCGTCGCTACAGCTCTCTTTCGTAAGGTTGAGTTTGCCTTGTGCAGCTTTACCTTCTAATTGGTAGTCACGGCTGCTCGATGTGGTGCGGCTTGATTCAATATCGAGGGTCTGTGGCTGTTCGCCCATCTTGGTGTATTTCAGCTGGTCTTTATCGAAGGTTGCTGACCAGAAGGGTTCATTACCAAATACTCGTGTTGAGCGCAGCGGTTGGACGCAGCGATCTGGGTTCTCTGCGGTTAGGATGTTCACTTGGTCAACCACGAAACGCGCTGTGAAATCTGCGTTATAACCCGTTTGGCTCGGCACGGTTAGGTGACCAATCAGCTCGCCATATAAGGCTTGGTAAGGTCTCGTTGAGAGCCCTTGTGCTTCTAACGCTAACTCTGGAGATAAGTCTAACCAGTATTGTTGTTGGCTACCGCAAGGAGTGAAGGTTCGGCTTTCATGGCCAACCACCACCTGACCACGCATGATGAAGGTTTGCGGTTGAATGCTCAGTGGCTCATCCAAGTTTGCTGGGGGCTGTTCAGGTTGTTGCGGCGTATCAGGTGCCGTAACACAGCCTTGTAGAGCGAACGCGACTAGCCATGTCACTGGGTTTTTCATTACCTTCATGTTATATCTTCCTCGGAGCAACCGTTAATTGGATTTATTATGGCATATTGGTTATTTAAAACAGAACCCGACACCTTCTCTATTCAGACTCTTAGAGTACAAAAAACCTCTTGTTGGGAGGGTGTACGCAACTATCAGGCTCGAAACATGATGCGTGATGACGTCAAGCTTGGCGATCTGGTGATGATATACCACTCATCATGTAAAAAAGTTGGCGTAGCGGGGATCGCTAAAGTAACCAGAGAAGCCTACCCAGACCACTTTCAGTTCGACCCTGAGAGTGATTACTACGATCCTAAGTCTTCACCCGATAACCCACGCTGGATCATGGTGGATGTCGAGTTTGTGCGAGTGACTGAGCGCTTGATTCCTTTGGTTACGCTTAAAGCCATGCCTGAACTCTCCGAAATGCCCTTGGTGAAACGCGGTAATCGCTTATCGATCATGCCGGTTACCGAACAAGAGTGGCAGGCAATCTTAAGCAAAGAAGTGTTAGGTTCTCGATAGCGTTAGAGAGAGCTTTTTACGTAAGGTTCAAAAAAGGCAGCCAGTTGGCTGCCTTTTTATTTATTCAGATCTGTTCAACGAGCGAGATTAGAGCAGATGCTTTTCTAGGTAGTGAGCAACGGCATCGTCTGCGTTACTGCCAATCACTTCATTGTCAGGTAGTGCTTTCATCACTTTCTCATGTGATGTACCCATGATTAGACCTTTACCCGCCATAGCCAGCATTTCAGCGTCGTTCATGCCATCACCAAAGGCAACACAGTTATCCAGAGTCAGGTTTAGTGATTTTGCAACAGCGTCTAGAGCGTGGCCTTTAGAGACTTCAGCTGCCATCACTTCCAGACACCAAGGTGTAGAGAAGGCGATGTTCAGTTTGTCGCCAAAAGCATCTCTTAGCTTTTGTTCAAACGTGACGAGATATTCGTGGTCTTGTTCTGGATGTGTGAAGAAGACTTTCGCGATGCCTTCGCTTGGTGCGTTTTCAGCTTCAAAGCGCTTGTAGCTAAAGCCAGACTCACTGTGGAATTTAGCCAACATTTCATCTTCACGGTCTAGTAACCAATCTTCATTCTGGTACATGTGAATAAAGAGGTTTGGATCTTGGCGCACAATATCAATAACTGGCTGAACGAGTTCCTGAGGTACGTTCTGGCTATACATCAGTTGATCGTTTTGGTCATGCACGCGTGCACCGTTTGAAGTGATCATGTACGCCGGAATACCTGCTATCTGACGAATACCCGCCACATCGACGTGATGGCGACCCGTTGCGAAGATGAAGGTATAACCTTGGTCGTGTAATTTCTTAAGCGTTAGCTTGGTAAAGTCGCTTAGCTGATGGTTGGGAGCCAAAAGCGTACCATCTAAATCAGAAGCAACAATTTTCACGGAATCTTTTAGTGCAGGAATACTCATTTAACCCTCATTGCAAAATGCTTAACCAATATTGACGCTAGCCAGCGCTAGAATCGTTTTAACTACAATATCTCTAGGTAGAAATTGTATGCCAAATTCATGCAAGAAAAGAGGGCAAAGCTCACTTACTTCTCTTCCTCTTTAGCGCTTATTTTCTTGGTAGGTTGCTTAGCCTATTAGCTCTAGGCGAAAAACTGATTGATCGCATCCAGTGTTTGATTGCGATATTCATCCTGCTCAAACAACACCTCATGCCTAGAACCCTCAATCAACTTAAACTGACAATCAGAGTTGGTTTTCTTCAGCTTAGAGATGAACTTTACTTGAGCACTGTTACTGACAATCTTTTCATCCCCAGCTTGAATCAATAGCAGAGGGATCTTGATTTGACGAGTTTGTTGAATTGCTTGCTTGGCGGCCATTAACCCTTGCCACACCCAACGCGTGCTTGGTCCACCCACCTGCAAAGATGGAGACTCGTCATATAAGCGGCGGAACCACTGATAGCGAACCTTACTGTGGCTCAGTAAGTTGTTTTCAAAAGGCTTCGAATAATATGCTTGCTGGCCCGGCGCGTAAGTTGGCTTGGCATAAAAAGCGGTAAGCACTTGTCCAACGATCATCGCGATAGGTTTCAGGTACCACTCGGTATTGATACCAAACATCGGAGCGCACAGAGTCACCTTATCAAACGGGTGGTCTGGATGGGTTTGTAGGTAGCGAGTGGCTATGGTGCTGCCCATTGAGTGTGCGAGCAGGTAGCGATTGGAATACTTACTGAGATCAAAACTGGCAATGACGTCAGACATGTCAGATGCATAATCATCAAACTCATGAATGTGACCAATGTCAGAGTCTGTTACCATACGTTCAGACTGGCCTTGACCTCGGTGGTCAAATGAATAAACGTCATAGCCTTGTTGATAAAAATCATAAAAGATTTCTTGGTATTTTTGGCAGCATTCGATACGGCCATTTGAAATCACAATAGCTTTGCTGTGCTTTTCTGAGATGAGGCTGCACCAGTACAGTTTCTTTTTACCAGACGATGTTAAATACCCCTCTTTTCTTTGTTGCCAAAGAGCGTTGATCGGGTGTTTAATCGCATGATCGAACTGAGGTTCTTGAGTGTAAGGGAAGGTGGCTTCGCTGTGGTTTTCCATGGGAAATTACCTGAACTGATGCGTGTGAGAGCTTTATTGCTACTAATGTTGTTAGATTAAAGAACTAGTAAGGAAATGCAAATGGATACTCATGTTTGGCTTGCTTATGTTGTCACAGCGATTTTGTTTAGCTTGGCTCCGGGCTCGGGTACCGTTAACTCAATCAGTAATGGGCTTAGCTATGGCACTAAAAAGTCACTCGCATCAATTGTTGGCTTACAGCTTGGTCTTGCGTTTCACATTATGCTGGTGGGCGCGGGTATCGGTGCACTCGTTGCTAAGTCTGCGTTGGCGTTCACCATCATTAAGTGGGTCGGCGTGGTGTACTTACTTTGGTTAGGTATTCAAAAGTGGCGTGATAGCTCGAGCCTAGTAGCATCTGAAGAAAGCTCTACTCTGTCGAGTGGCAAACTGCTGAGAAACGCTGTGCTTATCAACCTAACTAACCCGAAATCAATCGTGTTTTTGGTGGCTTTGTTTCCTCAGTTTATTGACCCTACACAACCTCAAGCACCTCAGTTATTAGTGCTAGGTGTGACGACAGTATTCATTGATAGCGTTGTTATGTTGGGTTACACCTCATTAGCGTCACAAATGGGACGTTTTATTCGCTCTGATCGCATAATGGGTAAGATAAATAAAATATTTGGTGGTATGTTCATGGGCTGCGGTGCTTTGCTAGCTGCCGCGAAAGCTTAGATTAAGCGACTGAGTTATAGTTAAACCAATCAGAGTTATCAAGAAATGACCGCTACATACGTTGCTCGACAACCTATCTTAAATCGCAAGAGGAATACACTCGGCTATGAGTTGTTATTTCGCGATGGAGAAAAGAATGCGTACCCAGCGCATATTGAGTCTAATCGAGCAACGTATCGTCTGATTGTTGAGAACTTCTTGTCTGTTGGTCTTAACCCTTCTATTCCATCTTCACGCTGCTTTATCAACTTCCCTTATCAAAGTTTGATTCGTCGACTGCCCTTAAGTTTGCCGAAAGATAAGGTGGTGGTAGAGATTCTGGAAACCTGTAAACCAACAGATGAATTGTTGGAAGCGGTTAAAGACCTTTACCAAGCGGGTTACATGATTGCCCTAGATGATTTTACTTCGACCCCAGAATGGGAACGTTTCCTTAAATACACGCATATCGTCAAGCTCGATATTATGCAGATGGGTTTGGATGAAGCGTGTGATTTGGTTAGGGCGCATCAAGGGAAAAAGTTTAGCTTTTTGGCGGAGCGCGTTGAGACCGAACAAGAATTCCAGCAAGCCAAAGAGGCTGGCTTTAAGTTTTTCCAAGGTTACTTTTTCAATAAACCGGAAATCATCAAGAGTAAATACATTAGCCCTGAGCAAGTGATTGCTATGGAGCTGTTTCAAGAAGTGTGTAAGCCCGATGTGGATTTTCAACGGGTGGAGAGCATTGTCGCGAAAGATGTGGCGCTCTCATATAAGCTGCTGCGTTTTGTGAATACTATGTCGCCGCGCCTTGAAGTTACCATCTCTTCTTTTCGTCAGGCTTTGGTATATCTAGGTCAAGAGAAACTGAAAATGTTTGTCTCGTTAGCCGTCGCCTCTTATGTGTCCGATAAAAAGCCTAAAGAGCTGTATGGATTGTCTCTACAGCGTGCTCAGTTTTGTCAGCGTATGTCTCGCTATCAGGCATTTGAAGGGTATAGAGAACAGGCCTTTATGATTGGCTTATTCTCCTTGTTGGATGCTCTGTTGGACTTGTCGTTAGATAACTTAGTCGATCAGTTGCCGCTGTGTAAAAGTATCAAGGTTGCTCTATTACGTAGAGAAGGGCCATATGGTACCTTGCTCGCACTTGAAGAGAGCTTTGAGCATGCCGATTGGCAACAGATTGATGAGCACTGCGCCGATTTAGGATTAAGCGTGGATCAGGTTAAAACGGAGCTTACTGAAGCGCGCCGTTGGAGCCATACCGTGACCAACAAGCTCTGATATTTCTTCGTTAAACTTTTATGACAATTGAAACGCACGCCTTGACGTGCGTTTTTTTATATCTAAGATATGTGCATATCCATATATGAGTATGTTTTTATGCTTCCTCACCAATTTTTTAAACTACTGTCCGATGAAACGCGAGTGCGTTGCTTAATGTTGATAGTTCGCAATGAGTGCTTATCGGTTGGTGAGTTGACTCAGGCATTGCAAGAAAGTCAGCCAAAGGTTTCACGCCATCTTGCGCAGCTGCGTTCAAACGGTGTTTTGATTGATGTTCGCCAGGGGCAGTGGGTGTTTTACCGCCTGTCACAAGATTTACCAGGTTGGATGCTAAAGTTAATTGACGACCTTATTGCATCGAACTGTTTGAAAACTGAATACCAGCAAGATATTGAGCGCTTAGAGTCGATGAACTCACGCCCAGTATGTTGCGTTTAAATACATTAAAACTTAATGCCGAAATAGTTGTAGTTGCAGCTAGGCGACAAGTGAACTTATCCCTATGAGCATAGTGGCTCTATGTAATTAGGGCGGCCGGCGCTCCGGTAAGTGAACGTAGTCAACAACGCTGCGGCTTCAAATATGAAGGCAATTAACTGAGAGAACAGAAAATGACAGTCAAAGTAGGTATTAATGGTTTTGGTCGTATCGGCCGTCTAGCACTTCGCGCAGCATTCGATTGGGATGAGCTAGAATTTGTTCAAATTAACGATGTTGCTGGCGACACAACAACACTGGCCCACCTTCTAGAATTTGATTCAGTTCAAGGTCGCTTTCACCACGAAGTAACTGCAGAAGGCGATGAGATGATCATTAATGGCCAGCGCATCAAGACCACACAAGAGCGCGACATCGATGCGATCGACTGGTCTGGTTGTGATGTGGTTATCGAAGCGACAGGTGTTCACCGTAAGACCTCTTTCCTAAACAAATACCTAGAGCAGGGCGTGAAACGTGTTGTGGTATCGGCGCCAGTGAAAGAAGAAGGCATCGCAAACATCGTTGTTGGTGTGAATGACAATATCTTCGACCCTGCGGTACACAAAATCGTAACGGCAGCGTCTTGTACAACGAACTGTATCGCGCCAGTGGTTAAGGTGATCAACGAGAAGCTTGGTATCGAGAACGCAGCCTTCACCACTATTCACGATTTAACTAACACGCAAACTATTCTTGATGCGCCGCACAAAGACTTACGCCGCGCACGTGCATGTGGCATGAGTCTTATCCCAACAACGACGGGCAGCGCCAAAGCGATTGTTGAGATCTTCCCTGAGCTAGAAAACCGCATCAACGGCCACGCAGTTCGTGTACCGCTAGCGAACGCTTCTCTGACAGACATCATCTTCGAAGTGAAGCAAGACACCACGGCAGAAGAAGTTAACGCGATGCTGAAAGAAGCGTCTCAGAATGAACTAAAAGGTATTCTTGGCTTTGAAGAGCGTCCACTGGTTTCTATCGATTACAAAGGCGACCAACGCTCAACAATCGTGGATGCACTATCAACGATGTTGGTCGGTAAGCGCATGGTTAAGATCTACGCTTGGTACGACAATGAGATGGGTTACGCAACACGTACCGCTGAGCTTGTTCGTACCGTTGGCCTTGCTTAATAAGAATCTGGAGAAGATATAATGATACATCCAACATGGCAACTAGACCTAGAGCAAGGTGCGCTAGTGCTTACTCCGTGCCCAGGCACAAAAGAAGCAACGCTTGATGCATCACTGGCTCAGCTAAAAGAGCAAGGCGTTGAAGCTATCGTGACAGCACTTGATGACCATGAGCTTGCAAGCAAAGACGTGGCGGCACTTGGTGAAAAAACACGTGCGTTAGGTATGCAATGGTTCCAGATCGAAATTGAAGACGACTGTGCACCGGGTGTTGGTTTTGCTGCGAAGTGGCAAGCAGCTAGCCCTGAGCTACATAACATCGTCGATAACGGCGGCAAGGTTGCAATGCATTGTATGGGCGGCTCTGGTCGCACTGGTTTGTTCGCAGCTCACCTACTGTTAGAAAAAGGCTGGGATTTGAGCAAGGTAGTTCAAGAGGTGCAGGCACTGCGTCCAGGTGCCTTCACTAAACCTATCCAGGTTGAATACATTAATGGCGTAGCGAATAGCTAATAGTCATCAGTGTTAGACAGGGAGCTTTTGGTATCTGGAGTGTTGAACTTATCATGATCCAAAAGCTCTTTTTGTTTAGATTGCAGAGATAGCGTTATGTTTTCAAATCTAAGTAAGAGCGTTCGCCAATACATGTTGGTGACTTTTAACTACTGGAACTTCACCATTACTGATGGTGCACTTCGCATGTTGGTGGTTCTGTATTTTTACGACCTTGGCTACAGTTCGTTAGAAATCGCCTCACTGTTCCTTTTCTATGAATTCTTTGGTGTGGTGACTAACCTAATCGGTGGCTGGTTAGGGGCGCGTCTTGGCCTCAATAAGACCATGAACATTGGGTTAGGCATGCAAGTCGTCGCCTTGGGTATGCTCGCGGTGCCAACGGCAATGCTGACCATTCCTTGGGTCATGGCGGCGCAAGCCTTGTCTGGTATCGCTAAAGACCTCAATAAGATGAGTGCCAAGAGCTCAATTAAGACTCTGGTTCCTGATGAACAACAAGGCGCGCTTTATAAGTGGATTGCGATTCTGACCGGATCTAAGAATGCGCTTAAAGGGGCAGGCTTCTTTATTGGTGGTTTACTGCTTTCAACGATTGGCTTCCAATACGCCGTGCTCGCGATGGCAGCCGTGTTGGCATTGGTCTTCGTTGGCAGTGTGTTGAGCTTAGAAGCGGACATGGGCAAAGCGAAAACCAAGCCTAAGTTCAAACAGATCTTCTCTAAGTCTGAATCCATCAACATCCTATCCGCAGCACGTATGTTCCTGTTTGGCGCTCGTGATGTGTGGTTTGTGATTGCTTTGCCGATTTACCTAGGCAGTGTGTTTGGTTGGGATCACTCATGGGTTGGCGGTTTCTTAGCTGCTTGGACTATCGCTTATGGCTTTGTACAGGGCATAGCGCCGAAGATTACTGGTAAAGCTCAAGGTAAGGTGCCAGATGGCCATGCCGCGCTGTTATGGGCTGGTGCGCTGGCTATAGTGACCGCTGCTATCGCTTATGCGGTACAGATTGGCTGGCAACCCGAGTTAGTTATTATCGGTGGCTTGATGGTGTTTGGTGTCATCTTTGCGGTGAACTCATCACTTCACTCATATTTGATTGTGAGTTATGCGAAAGGCGATGGCGTTTCTCTTGATGTCGGTTTCTACTACATGGCAAACGCGATGGGCCGTTTGATTGGCACGATATTGTCGGGCTTGGTATTCCAAATGGCAGGTTTGTCTGCGTGTCTGTGGGTTTCCTTCGCATTCTTGGCGATAACGACGGTGATCTCTCTGCGTTTAGCGAAAGTGCCGCAAATTTCAGCGGCATAAGCTTCAGCCACATGAGCCTCATTTGTGAGAGCTCAAGTCGCAGAAGCTAGAGTCGTATGAGCTAAATTCGCGATAAGTATCTCCTTTAACACTAAGCTGACTTGGTATTTATTCCGGTCAGCTTTTTTATTGCTATAGTAGAATGATTGAATATTAATCAGGCATTTACATGAAGCAGCGAATTCTCTTTTTTGATTTAGCACGATGTGTCGCGGCCGTAGCGGTTATCGCGATTCATGTTTTGGCGCCTTATCGCAATGAGTTGGGCACTATTCCTTTCGGTGAATGGCTTACTGCCATTACGGTAAACGGTTTCAGCCGCTGGGCAGTACCTGTGTTCATTTTGATTACTGGCGCACTGATGCTCAGTGATCAGCGCCCGTTTGACGCCAAATACTACCTCAAGCGTCGTTTGGGCAAGGTACTGATACCTTTCATTGTCTGGTCGCTTTTCTATACCTATCTGTCGGGCTGGTCGGCAATGGGCTTTGATGCCGACGTCAGTTGGGACGTGTTGCTTAATAGCTACCATCATTACACCTATTACCACCTTGGTTTCTTCTATTACTTCATCCCACTCTATTTTGTGATTCCGTTCTTGCAGATCATGGTTAGAAAGTACGGTGATAGATCGGTCTATGCCTTTACGGCGGTATGGTTGTTCACAACATTGCTGTTCTTACTGAAAATCGATGGCCCTTGGAGTCACGAATTGTGGTTGTACACTGGTTACTTACCATTGGGTTACTTGCTGTATAAGATTGTGCCACTTAACAAGATGACCGTTGGCGTGAGTGTGTTACTGGGTGGGCTAGCGTTACTAACCACGGTTTACATGGTGGTTGATGCAAGCTTGGTAGCAGAAGAGTACACGGTAGGGCGCTGGCTATCTTACAAAACGTTGAATACCGTATTAGCCGCGAGCATGGTGTTCATGGTATGCCGTTACTATGGTGAAGGCCTGTCTGAGAAGAGTAACCAAGTGGTTGGCTTTATCAGTAAGCACAGCTTAGGTATTTACCTGCTGCACCCGATTTTCTTGTGGCCGATGAAAGAGTTTGGTTGGTACCAAGGACATCCGGCATGGGTTATTCCATTATGGATTGTGATCAGCGGAGCTGGCGCATTATGGATGAGCTGGTTGGTGTCTAAGTCAGAGAAAACGCGTTGGTTATTGCCTTAGCGGTGATTGCTAAGGCTTTCTGATGGATTGCTTAGGGACGACAGTTGAAGCGGCTGACGTTTAGCGCTTCAACGCAAAGTGTAAGAACTTATCGCCTTGGTAGGTTAAGGTTCCTTTGTCGCCAGGGTTAAGGGCGTGGAAATAGTGGATGCCGACTTGGAATTCTCGCTTCGGACCAACCACACCACGTTGAACGTAAATCCAGTACTCTTGATCTTCTTGGCCCGGTTCTGCGTCAGGAAGGTCGATCGATTGTTTGTCTAACACCGTGACATTCACTTTCTTCTCTGGCGCATTTTCACCTTGCGAGTGTTTTCGATAGAAACCAATAAATACCCAAGCCGCTAGAGCAGCGAGAGCAAAGATGGCAAAAAAGAGTGAATTAGGCATATAACCTCCATGTAGTCGTGATGGTTATTCTAGTCTTTCAGGCAATAGGGATATGTGTTTAAAGCCGTTATTCGTGAACTGTTGTAAGCCAAGCTGATTATTTTTCGGCAGACATCACATTTAATGGTCAGTTTGGGATAAAGCATTGTTATTTATTGTCTCTTTCTCTCGTAAATAACAGTGATTTTGTATAAGAATAGGGAAATGCTCGACTAGAATTATAGTGTGGAGTGGGAGGGCTAAGATGACCGATATTGAAAAAGTGGTGACAAGAACTCGCAATATAGAGAAATTATTGAGGCTTCAATATCATGCCGAAGGCGAAGGATTGCATGAGCTTGTAACAAGCTGTGAAGAAAGGCTACCGCACGATATGGTGAGCAAGCTGCGCTATATCGCAACGTGTCGTAATAAGGTAGTCAATGAACATGAGGCTAAGTTGGAAGACCAACATAAGTTCATCATGATGTGTAACGACTGTGAGAAGGAGCTGACTCCACGTAGTGGTCGTTTTATCTGGCGAGTTGCGATCTTACTGATGATGGCAATGACTTTAGCTGCCGCAGGTTTCTATTATGCGAACTGGGATGTGCTAACACTGCATCTGTTTTCGAAGTGAAAAAATTGAACAAAAAAAGGGACGCTCATGGCGTCCCTTTTTTTATCTGTAACTTGCTTAGTACATCATCGGTAGTGTCATTAGACCTACAACTACCGCGATCATTACAAGTCCTTGTCTTTGCGAAGATGAAATCATAACACTACTCCTAAATTTGGTTGTCTCTCGCTATGTTTTAAAGAATAGCACTACTTATGGCCTTAGATCAAGAATTACTTTCGAAAGCTTTAAAAGTAGTAGAAAACTATGAGTTTTTGGCTTGTTTGGCAGTGTTTAACTGTGTTTTATGGTGTGTTCTTAATTTGTTCGTTGTGATTTATGTTTGTTCTAATTTGATTTAAGTTGTTGTTTTGTAATGGTTGTTATGTGTGATTTATATTGTTAAAGGTTGTTAAACTGTATTAATGGGGTTTGGTGGCTTCTAGGTTGGATTTGGTTTTGTTTGTGCGTTTTTGTCTTGGTTCTGTTGGCTAATTTGACAAGGAGCTAGGAAAATTCTGACAAACAGGAGCTGAATTAACGCAAGTTACTTACTTTACAAAGCTAGGTGTGTTTGAGGTTTTTAATTCCTTTTTAATTTTCATTTTTAATGTGTAAGTTAATGTATTTATTGGTTTTTAGTGTGAGTTTTTCTAATTTTAAAGTGTGGTTTTTGGCTGTTTTTGATGAATTTGGGCGATTTGGTTAGGCTAGAAATAACCAAAATGAAAAGCTGGGTGCTGTAAGGTGCTTTTCGAGGGGTTTAACGAAGAATCGCTCTAGTTTTAAACGAGTCACCGTCATCTCCGCGTAATTGTCATGGCTTCAACTGAAAGAGGCTCTTTTTAGTGGAAGCGTAATCAAGATCCAATTTTGAAAGGCTTAGGCTTTACATAAACACTCGTGTGCCTAGACTGGCGACGATTTAAAGCAATAGGGCAAGTGGTATGTGGAGTTGGTTAGCGGTTTCCTTATCTGGTATCGGAGCAATAGCAGGAACGAAACATGGACATATCGGTCAGGCCTTATCGTATAAGGTATTTACCTTTGTATTATTAGCGACAATTGCTTTAACTCAGTCGGTTGTGGCTGACTTTACCTATTGGATAGTTGCGGGGTTGGCTATCTCTGCGATCGCAGATGTGCTTCATACTCTCACTCAAAAACGCCCTCTGCATTTTGTCTGCTTCTTATTGGCTCAACTCTGTTACAGCAAAGCTTTTTGGTTACAGCTATCAGGTGAAATGGTTTGGTGGTTGTTCGCGCTGTTATTGGCAGCTTGCGTTGTTGCTTTCTTTTTACTGCTGCCACGCTTAGACAAACTCGTTTTTCCCGTGGTCATCATGGGCATTGTGCTTATTCAGTTAGCATGGGCTTCTGGTGAGGTTTGGCTGCTGGATCCTCAGTTATCACACGCGGTCGGTTTTGCTGGCTGTAGCGTGCTGCTCCTGTCGGCCTTAGCTTATGCGCTAAACAGTTACCGCAGCCCAATCAAGGGCGCTTACTTTTGGGTAACGGGCAGTTACTTTCTCGCACACGCATTCATCGTCGCATCGATTACTATTTAGGGTAGAGCTCTCTCAAGCCTGAGCTACATCAAAACGGCGTTGCTAAAACTCGGTACTCTACGTGTAATTCATTAAACATGAGATTGAGTTATGACGACTGAAATTCACGCACACAACGTTTTAAACCTGCTTAGTGAAAAGCCACTGACTCGCGAAGAGCTAACATTAGCGCTTGCTCAAACCTATGGCGAAGAAGCTCGCTTCCATACTTGTAAGCTCAATGGTCTGGATTTAGATAGCCTGTTGAAGTTTTTCTTGAAGATGGAAAAGGTTGTCGTTGTCGATGATAAGCTTTGCACTAACCGCGAACGTGTGTGTAATCACTAATTCTTAGTGGCTTGTTTTATTCGTGAATAAAGAGTGGGTGCATGTTTCGGCTCCACTCTTTTCATTACCTTTCAATCTGCTTTCGCTAATTTGCCTTCTTATAACATCCCCTTTTAAAAGCATCAGTTAACCCGCTTATCACTGCGTTCGAAAATCAATGTTGAGGCTGCTATACTCCGCGCACTTACGCTTTTCGAGACAAACTTATGGAAATCTTATCTGCAGCAACCATGCTGTTTCTTATCATGGACCCGCTTGGCAACTTGCCAATCGTGCTCTCTATCCTTAAGCATATTGACCCGAAGCGTCGCCGTATTGTTCTGATTCGTGAGCTGATGTTCGCACTGGTTATCTTGCTGCTGTTCTTATTTGCGGGTCAAAGCATCATGAACTTCCTGCACGTGCAGCCTGAAACCTTGAGTATCTCTGGCGGTATTATTCTGTTTATTATCGCGATTAAGATGATTTTCCCAAGTGCGGGTAGTATTACTGGCCTCGCGGCGGGTGAAGAACCGTTTATTGTGCCGATGGCGATCCCAATGATTGCTGGCCCTTCAGTGATTGCGGCATTGATTCTGTTGTCGACACAGCACCCTGACAATATGTTAGAGCTTTCAGCGGCTGTGATGCTGGCTTGGGGCGCTACCTTCTTCATTCTGATGTTTAATGGCTTCTTCCTGCGAGTGCTGGGAGAGAGAGGGCTTAAAGCCATCGAACGCTTGATGGGCTTGTTGTTGGTTATGCTGTCGACGCAAATGTTCCTCGATGGTGTGAAAGGCTACATGGGCTAACATCAATATCATTGCTGAATAAAAAAACGCCGCTCAAATGAGCGGCGTTTTTGTCTCTACTGTTTCTGTCATGATGTTTTCTGTAGCTAAGCGTTTTATATCTGGGCTTAAGCTCGATTACATCATGTGTTTGCGTCGGATATCGAGTAAGGCGAAGACACCGAAAATCAATATTGACCACTTCTCCCAACGTGACATCTCGATCTTATCGCCGAATGCACCGATGAAAATCAGCATCTGCAGGCCGTGCATGAAGAACAAGAATGCGGTCATGATATAAAGCGCAATCGCAGCATTACCCGGAAACGGGTAGAAAATATTTACGATTAAGATAAACCAAACAAAGGCGATGGCTGCTTTTGCTAGTGGAAGCAAGAACTTCATTCAATAACTCCTATTCTTCAGTGATTCGATTGAACAGTCGGTAGCTTGACTGTCCGGTGGTCTTGTCGCGATGCAATTCCCAGTTCTCTGGCATAGCCTCAAGCTGCAGCTCTTTTTCTGTCTCGACGTAAATGATGGCGTTGTCTGCCAACCAGCCATTGCTCTCAAGCAGTTGTACAGTTTCTGCAAGTAAGCCTTTACGAAATGGTGGATCAAGGAAAACCATATCGTAAGGAGTACCTGGCTTCTTAAGGAAAGAGATAGCATCAGTATTCACGACATTGATGTTGTCTGCCTTAAGCTCTTTCGCGTTATCAGAAAGCTGTTTGGCCGCCTTTTGATTCATTTCGAGCAGTGTCACCATTTTTGCTTGGCGAGAAGCTGCTTCAAAACCTAGACCGCCAGAACCTGCAAATACATCCAAGCAAGTTGAATGTGGGATATCTTGAGCCACCCAGTTAAAGAGTGTCTCTTTTACTCGGTCAATGGTTGGGCGTAATCCTTCTAAATCATGAACAGGTAGCTTTCTACCTCTCCATGAGCCACTAATAATTCGAACAAAGCCTCCGGATGGCTTTTTTTGTGATGTGTTTTGCTGGCGACGTCTTACCATAGATTTTTTGACCGCTAATAAAGTGATACTATACCGAGCCCAATTTAAGTGGGTTCGAGTATTAAATAAATTTGCAATGACAAAGTGTATCAAGCTAAAAGCAAACTTATCACTGCTTTGTCATTTTTCTTTACTATTCGTTTGTACAAGCTTGTATTGTATAACAATAGCAAAGAGTCGACGTGTATTAAGTCAATACAGCTAATTAGTAGATCTAGGAAACTCCTCTGATGACGGAAAAAAAGAAGCGCGGATTATTATCGTGGCTTGGTTTTGGTGACGAAGAACAAAGCCCAAAAACTCAGAATGAAGCGAACGTAGAAAACGTTGAAGATCAAACTGAAGTTGAATCACAAGTCGAGGCTGAAGCTGAAGTAGCTAAGCCAGCTGAACCTCAGTCAGTTGAATCTGAGCTTGCTGAATCAGATCAAGCGCTTGAAGAGACTCAAGAAGAGCAGCAACCTGTCCTAGCAGAAGCAGAAGCAGAAGCAGAAGCAGAAGCAGAAGCAGAAGCAGAAGCAGAAGCAGAAGCAGAAGCAGAAGCAGAAGCAGAAGCAGAAGCAGAAGCAGAAGCAGAACAGGAAGAAGTGGCAGTTCCTCAAGCTAAGGTTGAAGAAGTACAAGAGAAGCCGACAGAAAGCTTCTTTGCTCGTCTTAAGCGCAGCCTAAGCCGCACTAAAGCAAACATCGGTGCTGGTTTCTTTGGTCTGTTCAAAGGCAAGCAAATCGATGAAGACCTGTTTGAAGAGCTAGAAGAGCAACTTCTGATTGCTGACGTGGGTATGAATACCACGGTTAAAATCATTGAAAACCTGACAGAAAAAGCATCTCGCAATGACCTAAAAGACGGTGAAGCGCTTTATGGTCTGCTCAAAGAAGAGATGGCAGACATCTTAAGCCAAGTGGAACAGCCACTGGTTGTTGATACCACTAAAACACCTTACGTTATCTTAATGGTGGGTGTGAACGGTGTAGGTAAGACAACTACGATCGGTAAGCTGGCGAAACAATTCCAAAATGAAGGCAAGAAAGTGATGCTAGCAGCGGGTGATACCTTCCGTGCTGCAGCCGTTGAACAGCTTCAGGTTTGGGGTCAGCGTAACGATGTGCCAGTTATCGCTCAACACACTGGTGCGGACAGTGCGTCTGTTATCTACGATGCGATTGAAGCAGCGAAGGCTCGTGGTGTTGATGTTGTGATTGCTGATACAGCCGGTCGTTTGCAGAACAAGAGCAACCTGATGGAAGAGCTACGCAAGATCGTTCGTGTAATGAAGAAGATTGATGACTCTGCGCCACACGAAATCATGCTAACGCTCGATGCAGGTACAGGTCAGAACGCTATCAGCCAAGCGAAGTTGTTCAGTGAAGTGGCTCCAGTTACGGGTATTACACTGACTAAGCTAGATGGTACGGCGAAAGGTGGTGTAATTTTCTCAATTGCTGACCAGTTCCAGATTCCAATCCGCTACATTGGTGTGGGTGAAGGTATTGATGACCTGCGTCCATTTGAATCTAAAGACTTCATTGAAGCACTATTTAGCCGCGAAGAGTAACGCGAGTAGCAAAGTGGTTTATCCTTAATCTGCTACCGTTTTTAAATTTGATATTAGTGATCGTAAGAGGAATTTTCGGTGATCAAATTTCAGCAAGTGAGTAAAGCCTACCGAGGTGGAAGACAAGCGCTCCAAAAAGTGGACTTTCACCTGAAACGTGGAGAGATGGCTTTTTTGGGTGGGCACTCTGGGGCTGGTAAAAGTACCTTGCTGAAGTTGATCTGCGCGATAGAGCGTCCAACTGATGGACGTGTCTGGTTCAACGATCACGATATCACTCGTATCCCAGCCAAAGACATTCCTTTCTTACGCCGTAATATTGGGATTGTTTTTCAAGACCATCGCCTGCTGATGGACCGTTCGATTTTCGATAACGTCGCTCTGCCTATGCGTATTGAATCTATTTCTGAAAACGAAATAAAACGCCGAGTCAGTGCTGCGTTGGATAAAACCGGTTTATTAGATAAAGCCCGTTGTTTGCCAAGCCAACTTTCTGGTGGTGAACAACAACGCGTGGGTATTGCTCGCGCCGTGGTTAACCGTCCAACTCTGCTTTTAGCCGATGAGCCTACCGGTAATCTAGACCCTGAATTATCTAACCGTGTGTTGCGATTATTTGAAGAATTCAACCGCGCAGGTGTGACGATCATCCTAGCGACGCACGATATCGGGTTAGTGAACACTCGCCCTCAGTACCGCCATCTTGAATTAAACCAAGGATTTTTGAGTGAGGTTGAAGACTATGGCCGCGAATAAGCGCATCAAAAAACCTCAATCTAATCGAGCAGCAAGCCGCGCTTCAAGCGACGGCTTCTTTGTTGTTCACTGGAAACAAGCCAAGTCATCGTTCTCGCAAATGTGGCAGCGTCCGTTAGGCAACTTGCTGACCCTTGCGGTGATCTCTATGGCGTTGGCGATGCCAGCTTGTTTGTACCTATTAGGTAAAAATGTAGGGGAAGTGGCGCAAGATGTCACTAGCCCGTCACAAATAAGTGCTTATGTAGAGGATGGTATTCCTGAGCCACGAGTAATGGTGCTTAAGGATGAAATCGAAAGTTGGGATCAAGTTGAGCTCGTGGAGTACATTTCTCCGCAGCAAGGGCTTGCAGACCTCAGCCAGTATTCTGGTTTTGAAGACGCCCTAACCATTCTCGACGATTATTCACTGCCAGGTGTGTTGGTGATTACGCCAAGCGTGCACAGCGATACCTTAATTAAAGAGCTGGCAGGCACAGTTAAACAACAAGAATTAGTGACCGATGTTCGCCTAGACGAAGATTGGTTAGCGCGATTAGATGCGATCAAAGCATTAGCGGCTGTCATCGTGATTACCTTAACGGTATTGATGCTGGGCGCGGTATTTCTGATTATCGGCAATACACTACGATTTAATGTGTTGGCGCATAAAGAAGAGATTCAAACCATGAAGCTGATTGGTGCGACCGACAGCTACATTCTTCGACCATACCTTTATGCTGGGATGTGGTTTGGCGTTTTAGGTTCGATTAGCGCTTGGATAATGACGGCATTGATTACCGTATTGCTGAACAGCGCGGTGGATGACTTGGCTCAGCTATACGACAGCCACTTCCGTTTAATTGGCCTGAGTTGGGATGAATCTTTACTGCTTTTGATCGTCGGAACTCTGCTTGGTAGTGTGGCTGCAAAGCTTTCTGCACAGCGTCACCTAAAAGAAATTGAACCAGTTTAGGTGAATAGAGTCATATTTAGACGAAAAATAGGCACTTCTTAACCAGTTTTTGCCTTGTATAGACGAATTGATTATGCATAATTACTTCCCCCTCCTTGAAACCTGTTCATTTTAGGTTCAAGATTGTAGGGTTTTAATAGATGTATTACTCCAGATCAGAGATTGATGAGGAACCGAATGGCAAACCAAGCGTATCAAATGGCTTTAGTCACACAAGATAGTTTAGATAGCTATATCCGCTCAGCGAACAGCTACCCTATGCTGACTCCTGAAGAGGAACGTGGACTTGCAGAGCGATTACATTACAAAGGTGAGATCGACGCTGCGAAAGGCTTGATCCTTTCCCACCTAAGATTCGTGGTGCACGTTGCAAGAGGCTACTCTGGCTACGGGCTACCAATGGCTGATCTCGTCCAAGAAGGTAACATCGGCTTGATGAAGGCTGTTAAGCGCTTCAATCCAGAAGTTGGTGTTCGTCTCGTCTCGTTTGCTGTTCACTGGATCAAAGCTGAAATCCATGAATACGTTCTACGTAACTGGCGTATCGTTAAAATTGCGACCACTAAGGCACAGCGTAAACTGTTCTTTAACCTTCGTAAGTCTAAAAAGCGTTTGGGTTGGTTCAATAACGGTGAAGTTGAGACGGTTGCTCGTGAACTGGGTGTTGAGCCTTCAGAAGTTCGTGAGATGGAATCTCGCTTAGCAGCACAAGATGCGACGTTTGAAGCGCCTATGGACGATGACGATGGCGGTTCTGCTTACACTGCTCCAGTTTACTACCTAGAAGACAAGGCGTCAGACGTTGCTGAGACGGTTGAAGCGGCTAACTGGGAGTCACACACCAATAATCGCCTAGGGCTAGCACTAGCAAGCTTAGACGAGCGTAGCCAACACATTGTTCGCTCACGTTGGTTAGACGACAACAAGGCAACCCTGCAAGACTTAGCGGATACCTACAGTATATCAGCTGAGCGTGTTCGCCAGTTAGAAAAGAATGCGATGAAGAAATTGAAACAAGCCGTTGGTGATTTCTAATAGCATCTAGTTTCTATTAGCTTCTACTTTCTAGTAGAGCTAACAAATAGCTGAATTTTGAAAAGGCCGAGATCGAGAGATCTCGGCCTTTTTGTTTTGGATCGATTTCTCAACTTTTGCGATCGAAATTTGCAAAATGATTTTGTGGATAACTCTGTGAGAAGTTTATTCGTCAGCTATCTAAAAGCAGTGTGTAGTAAGGCTTTGACGGGGTTTTTCGAGTGGGGATATGTTTCAGTTAACCCACAGTTAGATCAGGATCATTACTACATGTTGTGGATCTATTTTTGAAAAGACACTTTATTCACGAAATTCACAGATTTATCCACAAATGGTGTAAAAGTGATCGCTGGTGGATAACCTTATTAAGTGGATGTGAATGTTAGCCTTGGGATAGGTTACAATGGCAGCAAAGTAAATCAGTATAAAAAGAGAAAGTCATGGACCAGTTTAAACATATCGATGTTAAAGGCGCTCAAGCCCTCATCGAACAAGGCGAAGCTCGACTTGTCGATATACGTGACCCGCAGTCTTTTGCGGTTGCCCACCCAAAAACAGCCTACCACCTGACTAACGATACGATGGTGTCATTCATGGATGAGGTTGAGTTCGAACAACCTATCTTAGTGATGTGCTACCACGGCATCAGTAGCCAAGGTGCGGCACAATATTTAGTGAACCAAGGCTTTGAAGAGGTATATAGTGTTGATGGTGGTTTCGAAGCTTGGCATCGTGCTGAACTTCCAGTGATCGCAGGTTAATGACTTTCATCACCTGAACCGCCTCAAGCATCCCTCATAGAATGAATAGGAAGTAACAATGATTAGATTGATGGTGTTAGACAATCCACGTCTTGCTCAAGCATTTATTGATTATATGGCCTCTCGTCAGATCCCTATTCAGATGTCTCCAGAGGGAGAAGGGCGTTTTGCTCTTTGGCTTCTTGATGGCCAATTTCAGGTTGAAACCGAAGCTGAGCTGAATCGTTTTCTGGCTGAGCCCAATCATAAGCGCTATCAAGCTGCATCTTGGGACATGGCAGAGACCAGAAAGAGCAACTTCCATTACCACACGCCAAGCTTCATGGGCATGATCAAAGCCAAAGCAGGCCCAGTGACACTAAGCCTGATGTTGGTGTGTGTGGTGATTTTTGCGCTGCAACAGATCGGTTTTGGCCAAGCTATTTTCAATGCCCTACATTTCCCAGCGGTGGATGGACAGCAATGGCAGCTGTGGCGTTGGTTGAGTCATGCCGTTCTACATTTCTCTGTTATGCACATCGCATTTAATATTTTGTGGTGGTGGCAGCTAGGTGGAGACATTGAGAAGAAACTTGGCAGCCTCAAGCTACTTCAGATCTTTGCTGTCTCTTCTGCGCTTTCAGGTGCTGGGCAGTATTGGGTTGAAGGGGCGAACTTCGGTGGTTTGTCTGGTGTTGTGTATGCCTTGGTTGGTTACTTATGGGTGGTTGGTGCGAAGGCGCCACAACTTGGTTTAGGTATCCCAAGACAGATTGTCGGCTTTATGTTGGTGTGGTTGGTGCTTGGGTACATGCAGCCATTTATGGCTATCGCCAATACGGCGCATTTAGCTGGTCTAGCCGCTGGTGTGATTATTGGCTTTATCGATGCGATGAAAGCACCAAGCTCGACAAGAAGCTAATTCATATCTTCTAATGAGTAGCCAAACGATAGAGACAAAAAAAGCGGCCAGATGAGCCGCTTTTTTATTGGGATTCGTTTTACATCATTACTGATAAAGGTATTTGGTAAACAGTAAGTCAGCAATCAGGGTTTTACCTGTCTCTGGAAGCAAAATCTTGTTGAGGTGTTCAACTAAGGATTTTCTTAAGTCTTCACGGCCAGATAGAGATTTAATGGTTTCTTCGTTTTGTTTGCCAAGCAATTCAATCACCGCATCGCGAATCAGTGGTTGGTGATGCTCAATAGCGGCCAAGTCGCTACTATTTGCCACCATGATGTCGAGGCGAACCTGAATGTAGCCCAGTTTTTTACCTTTAGTGTAAAAATTGGTGGTCAGGTCTGGCTCTAGCGTGAAGTAGGCGAGTTTAGCTGCCGACTCCTCTTCCGCGAAACTTGATGCTGAAAAGAGTAGGGTAATCGCAAGAAATATTTGGGCTACATAACGTTTGTGCATATTTGTGACTTTTCTTTAGTTTATTCGCGATATTCGAAACGCATTAGTCTTGTTACAATGAGCGGTCTAAATCTAAATACGTTTACAATTCGAAGAACGCTTTAATTTTGTTCGAAAGTTGAAGCTTTATTGTACGTGTAAAGTCACCTATTGAATACTAGTATGAATCAGCCAATATCGCTGTATCTTAATTCGTTAATGAATGTAGATTGGCAAAGTACAGAAACATTTGATTTTCCTAATGAAACCACCAAAGAGTGGCTGATGGAGCAAGGTTCTCTTTCCCGCAAGTTGGGGAAGTGCTGTCAGCACCTGTCTGTTGAGTTGCTTCATAATCAAGTTGTAGAACGCTCAATGCTGCAACAAGACGAGGAACATCTTTTATCATCGTTTGATTGCTTACTGCGTAAAGTGATTTTAAAGGGTGATGACGAACCGTGGGTGTTAGGTCGAACCTTGATTCCCCGAGTCACATTAGAAGATCATCAGCACTCAGACCTTTCTCAACAAGGTAATGTCCCGCTTGGATTGACCGTTTTTAGTGCTGAGAACGTGGAGCGAGATGCGCTGCAAGTTGGTTGGGTTATCGCAGGCGATGAGCGATTACTCGCGCGTCGTTCTCGATTATGGATGAACCATAAACCGATGCTTGTGGCAGAACTGTTTTTACCAACATCACCCATTTACTCTAAGGAGAGTGTGTAAATGCTTGCCACCAAAGCGAAGGCGTATTGGCAATTAACGCGAATGAATCGCCCGATTGGTACCCTATTACTCCTTTGGCCGACCTTGTGGTCACTGATTATCGCCGCACAAGGTATGCCTGATTTTGATGTCTTGGTTGTTTTTGTACTCGGCGTGGTGTTGATGCGTTCAGCTGGCTGTGTGATCAATGACTTTGCGGACCGTAAAGTAGATGGTCATGTTAAACGTACCAAGCAGCGTCCACTGCCGTCTGGTTTGGTTTCCAGTAAGGAAGCGATTCTGCTCTTTTTAGTGCTAGCCGTAGTTTCATTCTTGCTGGTACTCACCATGAATCCACTGACCATTAAGCTCTCATTTATTGGTGTGGGTCTGGCGTTCATTTACCCTTTCATGAAGCGTTTTACGCATCTTCCACAGTTGTTTCTTGGCTTAGCGTTTAGTTGGGCGATACCAATGGCTTGGGCGGCACAAACCAATGAACTGCCAAGCATTGTGTGGTTTGTCTTCGTGATTAACGCGTTGTGGACGATTGCTTACGACACGCAATATGCGATGGTTGACCGAGATGATGACTTGAAGATTGGTATTAAATCGACGGCTATTTTATTTGGTCGCTTCGATAAACTGATTGTTGGCTCTTTGCAACTCGTCACCCTAGCGATGCTGATTGCGTTAGGCATGCATTACCAACTAGGAGATACCTTCTATTGGGCACTGTTGGTAGCGGGAAGCTTATTTGTGTATCAACAACACCTGATGCGCCACCGTGATCGAGACCTTTGTTTCCAAGCCTTTCTAAACAACAACTATGTTGGAATGGCAGTGACAGCGGGCTTGTTCATTACCTTCTGGTAAGCATCCGCTTTTCGAGTTAACGAACGCTAAAGAAAAAGGCACCCATTGGGTGCCTTTTTTGATCGTGTTCGGTCTCGCTATTCAAGAGATTCTAAGCTGATGATTACTCCGCTTGGTGGATACTCTCTTGAATCGTCAAACGTACTTCAGGGTAAAGCATTGAGTAGAGAAGCTTAGCGAATTGCTGAGTCTTTTCTAAATCGCAGTTACCATCGTTATCCAGATATTGCTGCTGTTTCAAAGTGGCGAACATCGACGCAAACACGCCTTTATCGAAGAACTCTGGTGCATTAATGCCTTGTAGACGTCCCAGTCGTTGTGCGATGTCTTGGCTCTTCTGCTCAAGATCAGATTTATCCAGATCAGGGTTTTCTGCCAATAGGTTCAAAGCAATAGAGTAGCGCTGTAGCGTTTCTGAAATCGTACGGCCTAACAGCATCAGTGCTTGGCTGTTTGACTGGTTGATGGTGACTTGGTTGTCCGACACCACAAGCATACCTTGGCCAACAAGCTCTTCAATGATGTTCGCTACCACGCTTTCAAGCTGATCTTCGTCATAGCTTAAGAACAACTCTTTCTTCAAGAACGGGTAAATTGCTGCAACATTCTTTTGAATCGTGTCAATGGTTAGGCCGTGCTGACGAATGGTCATCTGAGCAATTAATGATGGTAGAGCAAACAAATGAATGATGTTATTACGGTAGTAGGTCATCAGAATTGACTGGTGACGGTCTAGCGAAATGATGTCGCCCATTGAGTCTGATTCAATTAGGAACTTGTTCAGCGATTCAGCGTGTTTTACCAGATCTTCAGCACTGTCTTTTGGTACCGTAAATGTATCAGAGTAAGGCACGTTCTTAAGCAGAGACAGGTAACAGTTGATCTGAGAAACCAAAGAGTCACGAGACAATGCACGCTGTCTTGAAGCCAGTAACGCCGTTGCACAAAGTGTTAGTGCGTTGGTCGCTGCCGCATCGTTAATGTGTGTCATCATTTTGGTTGCCAGGTCATTGACCACTGGATTCATCCATTGTGGCTTGCTGGTTCCCATTGGATCGATATCTTTAGTCCACTCTGGAGCGTGCTCGTTCAGATATTGGTTAAGCTGAATCGGCTCACCAAAGTTGACGTAGCCTTTACCAAAATTGCGCAGTTTACGGAGTGTACGAATCACTAGGCTCGCATTTTCTTTTTCTTTGCGCTTACCACGAAGTTCTTTTGCGTAGGTCGCCACTTCCATTACGTGCTCATAGCCGATGTACACAGGTACTAACGTTACTGGACGGTTCATGCCGCGCAGCATAGCCTGAATAGTCATCGCCAACATGCCGGTTTTAGCTTGCAGTAGACGACCCGTACGAGAGCGACCACCTTCACTGAAGTACTCAACTGAGTAACCTTTAGCGAACAATTCTGCCAGATATTCACGGAAAATAGTCGAGTACAGCTTGTTGCCTTTGAAGCTCCGACGAATAAAGAACGCACCACCATGACGAAAAATAGGACCGGCAGGGAAGAAGTTCAGATTGATACCCGCAGCGATATGCGGCGGCACCATGCCTTCGTGGTAAAGCACGTAAGAAAGCAGTAAGTAATCCATGTGACTACGATGACAAGGCACATAAACAATCTCGTGACCATCTTGAGCCAGCTTACGAACTGTTGAAGCGTTGCTGATATGCAGGCCTTGATACAACTTATTCCACAACCAACCAAGAATCTTCTCACCGCGTTTGATTAGCGAGTAAGAGAAGTTCGCAGCAATCTCGTCCATGATGTCTTGAGCTTCTTTGCTCGCTTTCTCGATCGAGATGTTTTTTGCTTGTGCTTCATCTTCAATCGCTTTCTTGATCGCTTCAGATTTTAGTAGGCGGTCAAACAGAGCTTGGCGACTGGGCAGGTTAGGACCTGATGCTGCAAGCTTTTGGCGAGAGAAGTGAATACGTGCCACGCGCGCCAGTTTGTGCGCGATGGTGCTGTCGGTGCCGTGTGAGTTGGCCATGTAACGCAGAGAAACCACAGGACTAAAGCGAACCAAGCAGTCACGACCGGCTAGCAATACCGCTTTTGATTTCTCTAAGCCGTTCATTGCCTGTAGGTAAGGCTTCTGGTTATTCTCTTTACCAGGTTTGCGCCCCCACAAAACGGTAGCAGGGATAACTTGAACATCGAGTTCAGAGTCGTCGGCGTGCAGTGAAAGCAATTCAGAGAACACTTCAATTGAAGAGCTTGGTACATAATCATCGTCTTGCAGCAGAGTTTTGCGAGAAGAGATGAAAACGTAGCGTTGCAGTGATTTGCCTTTGATTTCAAGCTTGCTCAACGGATCAGGTAGGCCTAATTCAAGTGCATGTTTTTGCAATGTAAGAATGTCGACACTTGAGCGAAACGGTAAGGCGTATACAATCGGTTTGCTCAAATCAATGTTCAAATCCTCAACAGGGTTTGAAGGAATTGATGTGCCCTTTACCAATACGGATAAAGGTAGCTTCATTAATGAACGTGAAAAAGATTGTCCAGAAGACATATAGGTTCACTGCCTCAATAGTTATTTCAATGTGCTGAAGCGTATCTCTATTTCTCTGATAAAAAGGATAAATCCTATGAGTGAAATAGGGATAAGCCTAGGCGTAAATTTAATCGATGCAAGAATACCAGAAACTGGTCTAACCTTTTAATGGAAATAGTCATATTGCCGTTAAGTTTGTGGAAAATCATTCATCGACTGATTGAGTATAGGGTTAAAAATGACCAAAAAATCAAACACCGGATTCAAACGCATCATCAAAGCAGCAGGCTTTTCATGGCAAGGCATTACGAGTTCGTTTAAAAATGAGGCTGCATTTCGACAGGAAGTGTTCATGGCGGTCGTGCTTATTCCGTTGGCATTTTACCTAGATGTAAGCCAAGTTGAACGAATCTTAATGATCTCATCGGTGGTATTGGTGATGGTTGTCGAGCTAATCAATACCGCGATTGAAGCGGTTGTCGACCGAATCGGCAGTGAACATCATGAGCTTTCTGGGATGGCTAAAGATGTCGGTTCGGCAGCAGTTTTCATCTGTTTGGCACTCGCAGGTTATGTGTGGCTAGAGATCCTGTTTTTGTAATTTGCTAAAAATGAACTAAAAACAACCAATTGCTTTGCTTTTGTTCAGTTACTGGATATACTCACAGTCAACTGTATAAAAAGACAGGTGAATCATGAAGCCGTTAACGCCCCGCCAGCAACAAGTCTTTGACCTTATCAAAGGTAAGATCGAAGATTCCGGTATGCCACCGACACGTGCAGAAATCGCGCGTGAACTAGGCTTCCGTTCTGCTAATGCTGCAGAAGAACATTTGAAAGCTCTTGCTCGTAAAGAAGCGATTGAGATTATCCCGGGTGCGTCTCGCGGTATTCGTATTTTGCTTGAAGATGCAGCAAACGAAGAGCAAGGTTTACCATTAATCGGTCAGGTTGCCGCTGGTGAGCCTATCTTGGCTCAAGAGCATGTAGAAATGCATTACCAAGTTGATCCAGGCATGTTTAAACCACAAGCTGACTTCTTACTTCGTGTAAATGGCGAAAGTATGAAAGACATCGGTATTATGGATGGTGATTTATTAGCTGTTCATAAAACACAAGATGTACGCGATGGTCAGGTTGTAGTGGCTCGTGTCGATGATGATGTAACGGTAAAACGCCTAGAACGTAAAGGTTCAACGGTTCTGTTACATGCTGAAAATGAAGAGTTTTCTCCAATCCATGTCGATCTAGAATCTCAACACTTGTCTATTGAAGGGCTTGCGGTTGGTATTATTCGCAACACCGACTGGATGTAGTCAGTACAAACAGCTTATTGATATTTATTCTCAATAACTTGTCATTGTAATTGATATTCATTATCATCTTCTTTGTCGAGATACAAGGAAGATGATGATGCCAAACCCAACCAAACCTCAAATGAAGCCGCTTACTCGTAAGCCGCGCTCCTCTGTTCAAAAGGCTTCTTCTGAACAAGGGTCTGCACATCAAGAATTCCAAGTTCCGACGAACCTCGTTCAGCATCTTTGGTTTCGTAGCCGTGAAAGCCTAGCTGATGATGGTCTCGTTTATGATCCTATCGCAGCTCAAGCCTGCAAGCGTTGCCAGCTCGCACCAGAATGTCTTACCGGTGAACTCGACCAACAGCAACTCCTTTACGCGACACTGACTCAACTTTGTGATTCTCAAGTTCAACAGTTTTTATCTCATAACCCAGATGCTTGGATCATCAATGTTGGAGCAGGGCTCGATACCCGCTTCTACCGTTTAGATAATGGACGCTGCCATTGGGTTGAGCTGGATGTCACGGAAAACCTTGTGTGGCGCCAACGTCTGTTCCACAAAAATGAACGCTATCGTTTGGAGTGTGGTTCTGTCGATGACCTGACTTGGTTGGATGAACTTAATATTCCAGAACAAGCCTCGGTGATGGTGGTGTGTGAACATGCTTTGCTGGATTGTAATGAACAACAGACCGCGAACTTCATTCAGTCTTTGAGCCGCTACTTTACTCATGCACATGCGTGTTTAGTCTTAGCTGGAGATAAAAGCTCAAGTACGTTGGGACAAAAGCTTGGTTCAGGAAAGTATGCTCATGGGTTGTCTTCACCAATAGACAGCGTTCTTAATTGGCTGCCATGGGCACAATGGGTAAAAGCGTTTTCTCCCCTAGACCAACAATGCAATCGTTGGAAATTGTGGCAGCGGCTTCTTTGTAAGATCTCTCAGGTCAAAAAGCGTTTAACGCCGCAGTTAGTGCTCGTTAAGTGGTAACCCTAGTGGTTCTGTATTTCGAGTAACTGAGTACATAGCCGGTATAAGTAAAATTCCACAACATAGTGAAAGCCCACCCACTAGGTTAAACTATCGCCTCTAATCTAAGAGGTGATCGTGAAGCTATTTAATCCCCAAACTATTTTTCAAACGCTATCCAATCAGGCGATGCACAAAAAAGTGCTGCTGCTCGCGATCCCGATGGTTCTCTCTAATATTACTGTTCCACTGCTGGGCTTAGTCGATGCGGCGGTTATCGGTCACCTCGAGCACTCTTGGTATTTAGGTGGTGTGGCGCTGGGCGGCACAATGATCAGCGTGACCTTTTGGTTGCTTGGTTTCCTGCGCATGTCGACAACAGGGCTAGCCGCACAATCTTATGGTGCGAATGATGGCAAGCAACTTGGTTTAGTCTTTGTGCAAGGCGTGACCATGGCCTTAGGGTTTGCTGGTGTCTTTTTGCTTTTACACAGTCTAGTCGCCGATTTAGTTTTCTCATTGAGTAGCGCCAGTGATCAAGTTAAGCACTATGGTCAGCAATATTTCTCAATCCGCGCTTGGAGTGCGCCTGCTGCGCTAACTAACTTTGTGATTCTAGGTTGGTTACTCGGGACTCAAAATGCCAAAGCGCCCATGTGGATGGTGATCATCACCAATATCACCAATATCGTTTTGGATATTGTTTTTGTTATCGGCTTAGGATGGCAAGTGGAAGGTGCAGCATTGGCATCTGTAATGGCTGATTATGCCGGTCTAACATTTGGCTTGATTTGTGTTTACCGAATCTGGGCGAAGAAGCAGTTACCATCGCCATGGGATCTGCTTAAGAAAACCAGCCAAGGTTTGAGTCGTTTCGTGAAATTGAATCGCGATATCTTTCTTCGTTCATTGTATCTACAAGCGACTTTCACTTTCATGACTTTCCAAGGTGCAAGCTTTGGCGATGATGTTGTTGCGGCCAATGCAGTGTTGATGAGTTTCTTGATGATCATCTCTTATGGGATGGATGGCTTTGCCTACGCAATGGAAGCTATGGTCGGTAAGGCGATAGGCGCGAAAGACAAAGATGAACTGAACCAGTCATTGATTGGTACTTTCTTCTGGAGCTTTAATATTTGTTTGGTACTGACCATAGCGTTCGCACTCGCTGGCTCGAGTTTGATTAATATGATCACTACCATTCCTGACGTGAAGAACCAAGCCGAGGTGTATTTACCGTGGTTAGTCGCAATGCCATTGGTGTCTATGTGGTGCTTCTTGTTGGATGGTATTTTTGTTGGAGCAACCAAGGGCAAGGATATGCGCAATAGTATGTTTGTTGCGACCTGTAGTTTCTTCGCGATTTTCTATTTAGCATCAGGTTTAGAGAACCATGCACTGTGGTTAGCGATGCTGAGCTTTATGGCAATGCGCGGAATTGGTCTTGGTGTGTTGTTTGTTTCTCAGTGGAAGAAAGGGGAGTTTCTCGCTTAGCTCGAGGGCTCTGTTTGTGGAGAGTAAATGAGGCTGTACAGGTAAAGGGGTATTTAGAGTATCATGATCTAATTACTATCAATACCTTAACATTCAATATCTTAAATAAAAACAGCAAGCGAATGGCTTGCTGTTTTATGCATTTGGCCTATGGGTGGTCAAATACTCCTATTGGTTCTATATCTAGAATAAACGGTTAAGCCCGTTGAGTGCTGCAACACGATAAGCTTCCGCCATCGTTGGATAGTTAAAGGTCGTATTCACAAAGTACTCGATGGTATTTGCTTCACCTTTCTGCTCCATGATCGCTTGTCCGATATGGATGATTTCAGCGGCACGCTCACCAAACACGTGGATACCTAAAATCTCTTTGGTTTCGCGATGGAACAGGATCTTCAAGCTACCAATATCTTTACCCGCAATTTGAGCACGAGCTAGGTGTTTGAAAGAAGAACGTCCTACTTCATACGGTACTTTAGCTGCGGTAAGTTCTTGCTCGGTTTTACCAACAGAGCTGATCTCCGGAATGGTGTAGATGCCGGTTGGAATGTCTTCGATAAGGTGGCGTTCAGCTTCACCCTTCACAATTGCCTGAGCCACAAATCGACCTTGGTCATAAGCCGCGCTTGCTAGGCTAGGGTAGCCAATCACATCACCGACAGCGTAAACATGGTCAACATTGGTTTGGTAATTGGTATTTACTGAGACTTGCCCACGCGAGTCCGCTTCTAAGCCAACAGCACCAAGGTTCAGTTTATCGGTATTACCCGTTCGGCCATTGGCATACAGTAGGCAATCAGCGCGCATCTTTTTACCTGACTCTAGGTGAATGATCACGCCATCATCAGTGCCTTCAATTTTCTCAAAGGTTTCATCGTTGCGAATCACGACACCGCTGTTCCAGAAGTGATAAGAAAGTGCATCTGAGGTTTCATTGTCTAGGAATGACAACAGACGGTCACGAGTATTGATAAGATCGGTTTTTACACCCAAACCGCGGAAAATCGACGCGTATTCACAACCAATAACGCCAGCACCATAGATGATGATGTGTTGCGGGTCGTGTTTAAGAGAAAGAATCGAGTCACTGTCGTAGATACGTTCATGCAGGAAGTCGACGTTATCTGGTTGGTAAGGGCGAGAGCCTGTCGCGATAACAAATTTGTCTGCACTGTAATGTTCTTCAGTGCCATCGCTTTGCATTACCGAGACAGTGTTGGTATCGATAAAACGTGCAGTACCAAAGACCAACGTGCACTGGTTGCGGTCGTAGAAGCCTTGGCGTAATCGAGTCTGCTTGTCGATAACCGATTTGGCATGCCCCAAAATGTTAGAAAACGTTGAGTGTATGCTTTTGTTGTTCTGACAAAACAGCGGATTACTGTTGAATTCGATAATACGACTTACGGCATGACGCAGTGCCTTTGAAGGAATGGTTCCCCAGTGAGTACAACCACCACCAACGCTGCTCTCTTTCTCAATGATTGCAACGTTCAACCCGGCTTTGGTTAATCCCATCGCTGCCCCTTCTCCTCCGGGGCCACTACCAATTACGATTACATCAAAGTGGTTGGAGTGCGGCATAGATATCTTCCTTGTTATATTTGAGTAACATTGCTTTAGCGAGATTTTAACTGATTCTGTTCTTGGGTACATGAAAAGGGCATCAGAGAGTCGGTGGGATCACGCAGTGTTATCGAAAAAATAATATTTGGTATGTCGTATGTCTCCAAATGACAGTGTGGATATTGAAATTTTTTCTTCGAACGTATTTACTTCGGTACGTGAACAAAGAGGTATGTTTAGTGTCTTATATAACCAGAGTGCCTTATATAAATAAGTGATTCGCGTTATATTGAATAGAGTATTAGACATGCCTGTTTAGGCTGTAAAAGAAGAAATTGATAAAGTATGAAACCAATGGGCATTCGCGCACAGCAAAAAGAAAAAACTCGTCGCAGCTTAATCGATGCAGCATTTAGCCAACTCAGCGCCGATCGTAGTTTTTCCAATCTAAGCTTGAGAGAAGTCGCTCGTGAGGCTGGAATAGCACCGACTTCCTTTTATCGTCACTTCAAAGACATGGATGAGCTTGGCTTAACCATGGTTGATGAAGGTGGCTTACTGCTGCGCCAGTTAATGCGTCAAGCTAGGCAACGCATAGTAAAAGAAGGCAGTGTGATTCGTACATCGGTTGAAACCTTTATGGAATTCATTGAAAGCAGCCCTAACGTATTCAGACTGTTATTGCGAGAGCGCTCAGGAACTTCATTTGAGTTTCGTGCAGCGGTAGCTCGTGAGATACAGCACTTCTCTGCTGAGTTAACCGAATATTTGATAACGACTGGCATGACACGAGACGAAGCTTTTACTCAAGCTGAAGCCTCCGTTATCTTGGTCTTCAACTCAGGGGCAGAAGCATTAGATTTAGATCGACGTCAGCGAGATGAACTGGCTGAACGCTTGATCATGCAATTGCGAATGATGGCCAAAGGGGCTTTTTGGTATCGTAAAGAACGTGAACGTAACCGATTAAAAGGCGGGATTGAATAATGTCGAATGAAAATAATACTGTAAACCGTGGTTCTGAAAGAAAAACACTCGTACTTGCTGTTGTTGCAGGTGTGTGTGGTGATGCACTGTTATCTTGGGTAACAATGAGCGAAGTGGGCTTCTCTATTTTCCCGCTGATTGCTTTAGTTTTGGCTGTACAAGCGCTTTACCAAGAATACCTAACTAATCCAGTATCTGAAGATATCCCACTAGTAGGTTTAGCTTGTTTCTTCGTGGGTGCATTTGGCCACTCGGCTTTTGTGAAGGCACAACACCCTGATGCTGGCTCAAACTTCTTTGCGATTATTGTCGCGATGTTGCTTCTTGCATGGGTAGGTAAGAAACTCGGCTTTATCGGCAAAACTGCTTAAGCTGATTTAGAAATTAAAAAAACGAGCCAATGGGCTCGTTTTTTTGTATCTGCTGTTTGGCTTAGACCTGAAAGCGATACTTACGCTTTACGCTCTAGGAATACGCCAGCTTCCATGTGGTGCGTGTAAGGGAACTGGTCAAACAGAGCAAAACGAGTGATGTCGTGCGTTTCGCTTAGGATGTCTAGGTTCTCTTTCAATGTTTCAGGGTTACAAGAGATGTACATGATACGCTCGTAGCCTTGAACCATCTTACAAGTATCAACATCCATACCTGAACGCGGTGGATCAACAAAGATAGTGTTGCAGTTGTAGCTCTTAAGATCGATGTTCGCTTGCTGTAGACGACGGAACTCACGCTTGCCTTCCATTGCTACAGTAAAATCTTCTGCAGACATACGAATGATCTGAACATTATCAATCTTGTTCGCCGCAATGTTGTATTGAGCAGATTCTACAGATGGCTTCGCTAGCTCTGTTGCAAGTACACGCTCAAAGTTTTGTGCCAGAGCTAATGAGAAGTTACCGTTACCACAGTAAAGCTCAAGTAAGTCGCCTTTGCTGTCTTGAGTACAATCGACAGCCCATTCCAACATTTTCTCTGCTACTTTGCCGTTTGGTTGAGTAAAGCTGTTTTCTACTTGTTGGTAGATGTAGCTGTCACCATTCACGTCTAGCTTTTCAATGACGTAGTCGCGGTCTAGTACGATTTTCATCTTACGCGCACGGCCAATCAGGTTTAGATTGAAACCTTCATCGTTTAATTGCTGTTTAAGTGCTTTAGCATCTTGAATCCACTGTTCACCCAATTGACGGTGGTAAAGCAGTGACACCAAAATTTCGCCGCTTAGTGTAGATAGGAAGTCTACTTGGAATAGCTTGTGGCGTAGAGAATGGTTGTCCTTCATTGCATCGACTAACAAAGGCATCAAGTCATTGATAAGACGACTAGCAGCAGGGAACTGGTCTACACGATATTTTTCTTTGGTCTCTTGATTGAACATGACGTAATACATATCGTCACCTTCATGCCACACGCGGAACTCAGCACGCATGCGGTAGTGTTGTTCTGGAGATTCATACACTTCCAGCTCAGGCACATTATATTCTGAGAACATTTCAGTAAGACGCTCAGTCTTTTCTGCCAGTTGTTCTTGGTAGCGTTGCGGGTTTACATCTAAATTCGCCATTGTTATGCCTTTTGCTGTCGTGCTTTTAAATCAAGAGCGCAGATTTTATTCAATCACAGGCGCTTGTCCAGTGTTGAGAGCCAATCAGTGTAAATAGGCCATGAAAACTATAGCTTATAACTATCTTAGACTAGACAAATGATTCAGAGGTCAATACTATCTTCGGCAAGCTGGTGCCATTTAGATGTATAGATGGCTGAAGAGGGAATCTGGTGTGAATCCAGAACTGACGCGCAGCGGTAAAAGAGAACGAATATTCATAAGACACTGCAAATAGCTTTTTGTGGGAAGTCGAATATTAGGTAACCATAAGGTTGTGCTCTTGAGTCCGAATACCTGCCAGCGGCTAAGCCACACGATGTGGTTTGGTAGGACTTTACGCGATTTAGGATCACAACATGAACAAATCCCTTTTAGCGGTTGCTGTAGCATCGCTGCTTTCACCTATCTCCAATTTACACGCCCAAGAAGCATCTACTGACGAAACCATGGTAGTAACGGCTAACCGTTTTGAGCAGCCTTTAAGTGATGTTATTGCATCAACAACGGTTGTTTCTAAACAAGAAATCGAAGAAACCCAAGCTAAATCTCTAGTGGATGTATTGAAACGAGTACCTGGCGTTGAAGTTTCTCAAAGTGGCGGACGTGGACATAGCGCATCTGTTTTTATGCGCGGCTATAATAGTGATCAAGTATTGTTTCTAGTTGATGGTGTCCGTATTGACTCTGCTGCTGGCGGTATTAATTTTAATCATATCCCAGTAGGCATTATTGAGAGAGTTGAAGTGATTCGTGGTTCTGGCGGAGCTCTTTATGGTTCTGATGCTGTAGCGGGTGTAATTAATGTTATTACAACCTCTGGTAGTTCAACTGAATCGACAATGATTTCCGTTGGAGCTGGTAGCGACGCTCAAAAGGAAGCTAACTTTTCAACGACCCGAAAATTGTCGAACGGCGGAACATTAAAGCTCGCTGGTGGTTTTGATGAGACTGAAGGTTACGATATCAAAGATCCTGCTACTGGACTTAATTATGGGTATGAAAGCCAAAATCTTTTTGCATCGTATTCTCAACCTATTAATGAGGCCTTTTCAGGTAGTGCTTCAGTTCGCTGGTTCGATAGTTTAACTGAGTACGATTCTGGTGGTAAGAACTATGGCTACTCTGAGAATCTGAGTGTTACAGCTGCTCTTGATTATAAAGGTGATAACTTAAGCTCGACTCTTAGGGCTAATCAACAAGCGATCGAGAACCTAGACTATTCACAAGCTCAGGGTAAAGATAATGCTGGTACTAAAAAGAAAATAGACCTAACGAACTTACAGTTCTTAAATCAGTATTACATCAACGAGAACGTTTCTGTTGGTGCTGGCGCAGATTGGCGTAGAGAAAAGCTTGATGATGATGCTTTGTCATATGGATCTCCTGATGCTCTAGCTGGTGAGTCTCGCGATACGACGGGTGTTTACGCTTCTTCTGAACTTAGATTCGGTGATATTCAAATCGTTGGTAGTGTGCGTAACGATAAACACGATACATACGACAATCATACGACTTGGTCTTTAGGTACTCGCTATTACCTAACGGAGAAACACTCGTTAAGAGCTGCCGCAGGTACATCATTTAAAGCTCCGAGCTATTCTGATCTAACAACAAACTCAGACCTAAAGCCTGAAGAGGCCGAAAATCGCGAAATTGGATACACCGGTGAATTCGATTTATTCAAGCTGGATGTGACTGCATACGATAATGAAGTCGATAACTTAATTATTTGGTATGAAGGTAGCCCATTTTGGTATCCTCAAAACGTAGATGCAAAACTTAAAGGTTTAGAAATCACAGGTAATTTTGACACGTGGTTTATCCATCACACGGTTGTTGCTGAGTTTAAAGATCATAAAGACTCTGCGGGCAACAAATTAGCGAAGCGTGCTGATGAAAACTACAAGTGGTTGATGGATACTTCATATGAAGATTTTGATGTGAACCTTACTTATACATACACGGGTGATAGAGCGGGTAATCCAAAAGAAACAACCGATCCAGATAATATTTTGCCATCAGTGAGCTTGTGGGATGTTTCTGTGGGGTATTGGATTTCCCCTGAGCTAGTTGTTCGTGGTCGAGTTGATAACTTAACTAACGAGAAATACCAAACAACGCTAGGATATAACGCTCCTGAACGCAGGTACTTTGCTAATCTAGCTTACCAATTCTAATTTACACCTAAACCGCCTTCGGGCGGTTTTTTCTTATTGGGTATATCAATGAAAAAGAAAGTCATCATAAGTTGGTCATCAGGGAAAGACTCGACATTAACGCTGGAGCGTCTACTTGAAAGCTCCGAATATGAAGTTGTAGCTCTCTATACGACATATGTTGGAGATGAAGTTCCTTTCCAAGTGACTCCGATTGATGTGGTTGCTATGCAAGCTAAGTTAGTCGGGTTGCCATTAATCACGATTGAGCTTCCAGAAGTGTTCCCTAGTAATGAGATTTATCAAAGTATCATTGTCTCCGCACTTAAAGGTTCTGGCTTATCAATCGATGCGGTCGCGTTTGGAGACATGTTTTGTAATGGCATTGCCGATTATCGAAGAAGCTATATAGAACCAGCGGGTTGGGAGTGTGTGTTTCCCCTAATGGGAGAGAGCAGTCAGGCACTTGCGAGTGAAATAATAGACAGAGGAATCGAAACCTTTCTCGTCACGGTCGATAGCGATGCATTAGATATGAGCTATTGCGGGAAGGAGTACACACTTGAGCTCATAGGTAGCTTACCGAGTCATGTCGATCCATGTGGCGAAGATGGTGAGTTCCACACCTTAGTGACGTCAGCGCCATGCTTTAAAGGTAAGCTCAAGATAGATCTAGAAAATGTAGATCAAGGTGAGCGCTTTGGGCATCAACGCTACCGAGCTTGCATTATATAGAGTGATGATTGGCGAAAACTAAGTGAAGGGGTATCATTGCTGCGGAACTTCTTACAGGTAATGGTTGTGTCGAAAAGCATACAAAAAAACATATTGGTCTTTGATTCTGGAGTTGGCGGCCTCTCTGTATATAAAGAGATAAGCCAGTTACTACCAAATCACAACTATATCTATGTATTCGATAACGAGGCTTACCCATATGGTGAGCTCGATCAGCAAGTCCTCATTCAGCGAGTCCAAAGTATCGTCGCCAGTTTTGTTGCGAGTCACGCTATTGATATTGTGGTGATAGCTTGTAATACGGCCAGTACGATAGTCCTGCCTGCACTTCGCGCTAATAACCTTATCCCTATTGTCGGTGTTGTCCCGGCAATCAAACCTGCCTCGTTACTGGCTAATAAAGCGGTTGGACTTATTGCAACCCCTGCGACGATTACTCGTGAATACACACACGAGCTCATCAAAAACTTCTCGAGTAATAAAAGAGTCGAGCTTTTAGGTTCTACTCGGCTGGTGGATATGGCTGAAGATAAACTCAGAGGTGAGGAAATTAGCCTTGAAGAGTTACAGAAAATCCTTCAACCGATGATCAACACGATTGATGTGGCTGTTTTAGGATGTACTCATTTCCCACTTATCAAATCTGAGATTCAACAAGTACTAGGTGAAAGTGTAATGCTGATAGATTCTGGTAAAGCAATAGCGAAGCGAGTTCAAGATTTGTTGGGTTTGGAAAGCATTAATAAAGAAGTGGGAGTGCGTGAGGTTTTTTGTAGTGCACTTCCTAAAAAAGAAAGTGCACTAAATAGTATGTTAAAGCAGTTAGGGTTTAGCTCAGTTCAGATTCGTCCGCTTCAGGATGTTTAGGATCATTTGCAACACGTACTTTTAAAGTGCGTTGCATGTAATCTTTATCGTTAAGTGCAGAGATTGCATGATTCACATCATTACTTGCCATAACAACAAATCCAAAGCCTCTTCTTTTACCAGTACGTTTGTCTTTCATTAAACGTACTGCAAATACTTCACCATGCTCTGAGAATAATTCACGTACATGTGATTCGTTCGCTTTGTATGGAAGGTTACCCACATAAAGTGTTTTGGTTGAAGCCTTAGGTTCTGAATCTGATTTTGAGTCGGTGCTTGAAAAGTTAACAACAAAAGCGGAAGCCAAGACACCAAGGATAAAGGTAATTGCAGGCGATATATCTACCTGAGAGAAAACAATGCCGCCTAATACAGCCAGTGCGACAATTAACAACATCGATTTTTTTGAGTTCATATCGGAATACTACATATTAATAAACGAAATAGACGCATCTACCATTAACAAAATAGACACATGAATCTTACGTTCATGGCTTCCATTTTTCCAATGTATTGCTGTGATACGTCTCAAATGTTTAGTTTTTATTCGAAAAATGCGGATCTGGTGGCTTTTTAGGCGAACAAAACTTTTATTTCAAAAAGCCCTTGTGCTCCATCTCAATCTCTCTATAATGCCGCCTCACCGACACGGAGTGAGACGAAAGTCACACAGCGAAATCGGTAGAGAAAAAGAGTTTGAAAATAACCCTTGACTCTCAAAGTGGTGCAGGTATAGTACGCACCCCTAGCGACTGAGATGTGAATCACAAAACGCTAGCGCTCTTTAACAATTTAAACCTATCAATCTGTGTGGGCACTCGTTGATGAATATCAAAACGTTTTATCGTTAGATAAAACAGATTCTTCGGAATCAAAATTGATTTCAATGAACTGAGTGACCAATACGTTTAACTACTTGTAGTTATTCGGCACAGTCAATTCATTACCATTCTGTTCCTATTTATTTAAGAAGAGAGGGGTAATAGCTTTAGAATTACATGTTTACTTCGGTAAATATTAGTTTTGAAGTCAGTATTCGTTGAGTCACACCTATTAATTTAGGTAATCAAAACTTTAAATTGAAGAGTTTGATCATGGCTCAGATTGAACGCTGGCGGCAGGCCTAACACATGCAAGTCGAGCGGAAACGACACTAACAATCCTTCGGGTGCGTTAATGGGCGTCGAGCGGCGGACGGGTGAGTAATGCCTAGGAAATTGCCTTGATGTGGGGGATAACCATTGGAAACGATGGCTAATACCGCATAATGCCTACGGGCCAAAGAGGGGGACCTTCGGGCCTCTCGCGTCAAGATATGCCTAGGTGGGATTAGCTAGTTGGTGAGGTAATGGCTCACCAAGGCGACGATCCCTAGCTGGTCTGAGAGGATGATCAGCCACACTGGAACTGAGACACGGTCCAGACTCCTACGGGAGGCAGCAGTGGGGAATATTGCACAATGGGCGAAAGCCTGATGCAGCCATGCCGCGTGTATGAAGAAGGCCTTCGGGTTGTAAAGTACTTTCAGTTGTGAGGAAGGGGGTAGTGTTAATAGCGCTATCTCTTGACGTTAGCAACAGAAGAAGCACCGGCTAACTCCGTGCCAGCAGCCGCGGTAATACGGAGGGTGCGAGCGTTAATCGGAATTACTGGGCGTAAAGCGCATGCAGGTGGTTCATTAAGTCAGATGTGAAAGCCCGGGGCTCAACCTCGGAACTGCATTTGAAACTGGTGAACTAGAGTACTGTAGAGGGGGGTAGAATTTCAGGTGTAGCGGTGAAATGCGTAGAGATCTGAAGGAATACCAGTGGCGAAGGCGGCCCCCTGGACAGATACTGACACTCAGATGCGAAAGCGTGGGGAGCAAACAGGATTAGATACCCTGGTAGTCCACGCCGTAAACGATGTCTACTTGGAGGTTGTGGCCTTGAGCCGTGGCTTTCGGAGCTAACGCGTTAAGTAGACCGCCTGGGGAGTACGGTCGCAAGATTAAAACTCAAATGAATTGACGGGGGCCCGCACAAGCGGTGGAGCATGTGGTTTAATTCGATGCAACGCGAAGAACCTTACCTACTCTTGACATCCAGAGAAGCCAGCGGAGACGCAGGTGTGCCTTCGGGAGCTCTGAGACAGGTGCTGCATGGCTGTCGTCAGCTCGTGTTGTGAAATGTTGGGTTAAGTCCCGCAACGAGCGCAACCCTTATCCTTGTTTGCCAGCGAGTAATGTCGGGAACTCCAGGGAGACTGCCGGTGATAAACCGGAGGAAGGTGGGGACGACGTCAAGTCATCATGGCCCTTACGAGTAGGGCTACACACGTGCTACAATGGCGCATACAGAGGGCAGCAAGCTAGCGATAGTGAGCGAATCCCAAAAAGTGCGTCGTAGTCCGGATTGGAGTCTGCAACTCGACTCCATGAAGTCGGAATCGCTAGTAATCGTGAATCAGAATGTCACGGTGAATACGTTCCCGGGCCTTGTACACACCGCCCGTCACACCATGGGAGTGGGCTGCAAAAGAAGTGGGTAGTTTAACCTTTCGGGGAGGACGCTCACCACTTTGTGGTTCATGACTGGGGTGAAGTCGTAACAAGGTAGCCCTAGGGGAACCTGGGGCTGGATCACCTCCTTATACGAAGATATCTTTGATGAGTACCCACACAGATTGATGGTTTAGATTTAGTTAAAGCCAGAGCTTTAATTAATAACGTAAGTTATTGATTAAAGCTTTTTGCTTTATGCTCTTTAACAATTTGGAAAGCTGACTGATTGATTACTTACGAGTAATTCAATCAAATTTAAAAGTTCTCAATGTTTATCTTTCATTAGATAAACACAACAAACACATTCAAGTGTCTTGTATTCGATTCAAACTTGTTTGAATCACAATTGAGTCCGGCAAACAGTCATTGAGAATTAACCCTTCTTGATGACAACCAAAAACCTTGGTTAGTTGCCATACGCTAAGACCCTTTCGGGTTGTATGGTTAAGTGACTAAGCGTACACGGTGGATGCCTTGGCAGTCAGAGGCGATGAAAGGCGTAATAACTTGCGATAAGCCCAGATTAGGTAGTAATAACCTTTTGAGTCTGGGATTCCTGAATGGGGAAACCCACTTACATAAGTAAGTATCCTGTTGTGAATACATAGCAACAGGAGGCAAACCGGGGGAACTGAAACATCTAAGTACCCCGAGGAAGAGAAATCAACCGAGATTCCGAAAGTAGCGGCGAGCGAAATTGGATTAGCCCTTAAGCTTTTAATGAGACAGATGAAGGCTCTGGAAAGTGCCGCAATAAAGGGTGATAGCCCCGTAATCGACATCTCATCATCAGTGAAAACGAGTAGGGCGGGACACGTGATATCCTGTCTGAATATGGGGGGACCATCCTCCAAGGCTAAATACTACTGACTGACCGATAGTGAACCAGTACCGTGAGGGAAAGGCGAAAAGAACCCCTGTGAGGGGAGTGAAATAGAACCTGAAACCGTGTACGTACAAGCAGTAGGAGCACCTTCGTGGTGTGACTGCGTACCTTTTGTATAATGGGTCAGCGACTTAATTTTAGTAGCAAGGTTAACCGTTTAGGGGAGCCGTAGGGAAACCGAGTCTTAACTGGGCGTACAGTTGCTAGGATTAGACCCGAAACCAGGTGATCTAGCCATGGGCAGGTTGAAGGTTGAGTAACATCAACTGGAGGACCGAACCGACTAATGTTGAAAAATTAGCGGATGACTTGTGGCTAGGGGTGAAAGGCCAATCAAACCTGGAGATAGCTGGTTCTCCCCGAAAGCTATTTAGGTAGCGCCTCGGACGAATACTACTGGGGGTAGAGCACTGTTAAGGCTAGGGGGTCATCCCGACTTACCAACCCTTTGCAAACTCCGAATACCAGTAAGTACTATCCGGGAGACACACGGCGGGTGCTAACGTCCGTCGTGGAGAGGGAAACAACCCAGACCGCCAGCTAAGGTCCCAAAGTATAGCTAAGTGGGAAACGATGTGGGAAGGCTCAGACAGCCAGGATGTTGGCTTAGAAGCAGCCATCATTTAAAGAAAGCGTAATAGCTCACTGGTCGAGTCGGCCTGCGCGGAAGATGTAACGGGGCTAAGCTATACACCGAAGCTGCGGCTACGTATCTTAGGATATGTGGGGTAGGGGAGCGTTCTGTAAGCCGTTGAAGGTGGTCTGTAAGGGCTGCTGGAGGTATCAGAAGTGCGAATGCTGACATGAGTAACGATAAAGGGAGTGAAAAACTCCCTCGCCGGAAGACCAAGGGTTCCTGTCCAACGTTAATCGGGGCAGGGTAAGTCGACTCCTAAGGCGAGGCCGAAAGGCGTAGTCGATGGGAAACAGGTTAATATTCCTGTACTTCTTACAATTGCGATGGGGGGACGGAGAAGGCTAGGTGGGCCTGGCGACGGTTGTCCAGGTTCAAGTATGTAGGCGGGTGGTTTAGGTAAATCCGGACCGCTATTAACGCTGAGATACGATGTCGAGCTACTACGGTAGTGAAGTCATTGATGCCATGCTTCCAGGAAAAGCCTCTAAGCTTCAGATTGTAAGGAATCGTACCCCAAACCGACACAGGTGGTCGGGTAGAGAATACCAAGGCGCTTGAGAGAACTCGGGTGAAGGAACTAGGCAAAATGGTACCGTAACTTCGGGAGAAGGTACGCTCTTATCAGTGAAGTCCCTTGCGGATGGAGCAGACGAGAGTCGCAGATACCAGGTGGCTGCAACTGTTTATTAAAAACACAGCACTGTGCAAAATCGTAAGATGACGTATACGGTGTGACGCCTGCCCGGTGCCGGAAGGTTAATTGATGGGGTTAGACTTCGGTCGAAGCTCTTGATCGAAGCCCCGGTAAACGGCGGCCGTAACTATAACGGTCCTAAGGTAGCGAAATTCCTTGTCGGGTAAGTTCCGACCTGCACGAATGGCGTAATGATGGCCACGCTGTCTCCACCCGAGACTCAGTGAAATTGAAATCGCTGTGAAGATGCAGTGTACCCGCGGCTAGACGGAAAGACCCCGTGAACCTTTACTACAGCTTGGCACTGAACATTGAACCTACATGTGTAGGATAGGTGGGAGACTATGAAACCGCGTCGCTAGATGTGGTGGAGTCGTCCTTGAAATACCACCCTTGTAGTTTTGATGTTCTAACGTTGGCCCCTGAATCGGGGTTACGGACAGTGCCTGGTGGGTAGTTTGACTGGGGCGGTCTCCTCCCAAAGAGTAACGGAGGAGCACGAAGGTGGGCTAAACACGGTTGGACATCGTGTGGTTAGTGCAATGGCATAAGCCCGCTTGACTGCGAGAATGACAATTCGAGCAGGTGCGAAAGCAGGTCATAGTGATCCGGTGGTTCTGAATGGAAGGGCCATCGCTCAACGGATAAAAGGTACTCCGGGGATAACAGGCTGATACCGCCCAAGAGTTCATATCGACGGCGGTGTTTGGCACCTCGATGTCGGCTCATCACATCCTGGGGCTGAAGTCGGTCCCAAGGGTATGGCTGTTCGCCATTTAAAGTGGTACGCGAGCTGGGTTTAGAACGTCGTGAGACAGTTCGGTCCCTATCTGCCGTGGGCGTTGGAAAATTGAAAGGGGCTGCTCCTAGTACGAGAGGACCGGAGTGGACGAACCTCTGGTGTTCGGGTTGTCATGCCAATGGCATTGCCCGGTAGCTAAGTTCGGAATCGATAACCGCTGAAAGCATCTAAGCGGGAAGCGAGCCTTGAGATGAGTTTTCCCTGGCACTATAAGTGTCCTAAAGGGTTGTCGTAGACTACGACGTTGATAGGCAGGGTGTGTAAGTGCTGCGAGGCATTGAGCTAACCTGTACTAATTGCCCGTGAGGCTTAACCATACAACACCCAAGGGGTTTTGTGGACTCAATAGAAATACCAAACGCTTGAATGAGTTTGAAGAGATAGACTTTTAAATACAGTTTTCCAGATTATTTTGCCTTCAGTTTTTAAAAAAGCTGAAAGTAAAAGCAAAATTTGCTTGGCGACCATAGCATTGTGGACCCACCTGATTCCATGCCGAACTCAGAAGTGAAACACAATAGCGCCGATGGTAGTGTGGGGCTTCCCCATGTGAGAGTAGGACATCGCCAGGCTTTAAATTTATTTTCACTTTTTTAAAAGTGAAGACAAAAGTTCGACTTTGTCTATTAAGTAGACAAGTCACCATAGAGTTCTAAGTTTTCTTAGTATTTTATGTTGACTTTCAAAGTGGAAAGCGTATTATACGTGTCCTGCTTGAGTGCTAAGGCACTGAAAGCGTTCTCTTTTTAGAGAACAAGCTCTTTAACAATTTAAACCTATCAATCTGTGTGGGCACTCGTTGATGAATATCAAAACGTTTTATCGTTAGATAAAACAGATTCTTCGGAATCAAAATTGATTTCAATGAACTGAGTGACCAATACGTTTAACTACTTGTAGTTATTCGGCACAGTCAATTCATTACCATTCTGTTGGAATGGTAATAGCTTTAGAATTACATGTTTACTTCGGTAAATATTAGTTTTGAAGTCAGTATTCGTTGAGTCACAAAATCTTAAATTGAAGAGTTTGATCATGGCTCAGATTGAACGCTGGCGGCAGGCCTAACACATGCAAGTCGAGCGGAAACGACACTAACAATCCTTCGGGTGCGTTAATGGGCGTCGAGCGGCGGACGGGTGAGTAATGCCTAGGAAATTGCCTTGATGTGGGGGATAACCATTGGAAACGATGGCTAATACCGCATAATGCCTACGGGCCAAAGAGGGGGACCTTCGGGCCTCTCGCGTCAAGATATGCCTAGGTGGGATTAGCTAGTTGGTGAGGTAATGGCTCACCAAGGCGACGATCCCTAGCTGGTCTGAGAGGATGATCAGCCACACTGGAACTGAGACACGGTCCAGACTCCTACGGGAGGCAGCAGTGGGGAATATTGCACAATGGGCGAAAGCCTGATGCAGCCATGCCGCGTGTATGAAGAAGGCCTTCGGGTTGTAAAGTACTTTCAGTTGTGAGGAAGGGGGTAGCGTTAATAGCGCTATCTCTTGACGTTAGCAACAGAAGAAGCACCGGCTAACTCCGTGCCAGCAGCCGCGGTAATACGGAGGGTGCGAGCGTTAATCGGAATTACTGGGCGTAAAGCGCATGCAGGTGGTTCATTAAGTCAGATGTGAAAGCCCGGGGCTCAACCTCGGAACTGCATTTGAAACTGGTGAACTAGAGTACTGTAGAGGGGGGTAGAATTTCAGGTGTAGCGGTGAAATGCGTAGAGATCTGAAGGAATACCAGTGGCGAAGGCGGCCCCCTGGACAGATACTGACACTCAGATGCGAAAGCGTGGGGAGCAAACAGGATTAGATACCCTGGTAGTCCACGCCGTAAACGATGTCTACTTGGAGGTTGTGGCCTTGAGCCGTGGCTTTCGGAGCTAACGCGTTAAGTAGACCGCCTGGGGAGTACGGTCGCAAGATTAAAACTCAAATGAATTGACGGGGGCCCGCACAAGCGGTGGAGCATGTGGTTTAATTCGATGCAACGCGAAGAACCTTACCTACTCTTGACATCCAGAGAAGCCAGCGGAGACGCAGGTGTGCCTTCGGGAGCTCTGAGACAGGTGCTGCATGGCTGTCGTCAGCTCGTGTTGTGAAATGTTGGGTTAAGTCCCGCAACGAGCGCAACCCTTATCCTTGTTTGCCAGCGAGTAATGTCGGGAACTCCAGGGAGACTGCCGGTGATAAACCGGAGGAAGGTGGGGACGACGTCAAGTCATCATGGCCCTTACGAGTAGGGCTACACACGTGCTACAATGGCGCATACAGAGGGCAGCAAGCTAGCGATAGTGAGCGAATCCCAAAAAGTGCGTCGTAGTCCGGATTGGAGTCTGCAACTCGACTCCATGAAGTCGGAATCGCTAGTAATCGTGAATCAGAATGTCACGGTGAATACGTTCCCGGGCCTTGTACACACCGCCCGTCACACCATGGGAGTGGGCTGCAAAAGAAGTGGGTAGTTTAACCTTTCGGGGAGGACGCTCACCACTTTGTGGTTCATGACTGGGGTGAAGTCGTAACAAGGTAGCCCTAGGGGAACCTGGGGCTGGATCACCTCCTTATACGAAGATATCTTTGATGAGTACCCACACAGATTGATGGTTTAGATTTAGTTAAAGCCAGAGCTTTAATTAATAACGTAAGTTATTGATTAAAGCTTTTTGCTTTATGCTCTTTAACAATTTGGAAAGCTGACTGATTGATTACTTACGAGTAATTCAATCAAATTTAAAAGTTCTCAATGTTTATCTTTCATTAGATAAACACAACAAACACATTCAAGTGTCTTGTATTCGATTCAAACTTGTTTGAATCACAATTGAGTCCGGCAAACAGTCATTGAGAATTAACCCTTCTTGATGACAACCAAAAACCTTGGTTAGTTGCCATACGCTTATTTGTCTTCACTTTTTAAAGTGAAAGCAAATAGAAGACCCTTTCGGGTTGTATGGTTAAGTGACTAAGCGTACACGGTGGATGCCTTGGCAGTCAGAGGCGATGAAAGGCGTAATAACTTGCGATAAGCCCAGATTAGGTAGTAATAACCTTTTGAGTCTGGGATTCCTGAATGGGGAAACCCACTTACATAAGTAAGTATCCTGTTGTGAATACATAGCAACAGGAGGCAAACCGGGGGAACTGAAACATCTAAGTACCCCGAGGAAGAGAAATCAACCGAGATTCCGAAAGTAGCGGCGAGCGAAATTGGATTAGCCCTTAAGCTTTTAATGAGACAGATGAAGGCTCTGGAAAGTGCCGCAATAAAGGGTGATAGCCCCGTAATCGACATCTCATCATCAGTGAAAACGAGTAGGGCGGGACACGTGATATCCTGTCTGAATATGGGGGGACCATCCTCCAAGGCTAAATACTACTGACTGACCGATAGTGAACCAGTACCGTGAGGGAAAGGCGAAAAGAACCCCTGTGAGGGGAGTGAAATAGAACCTGAAACCGTGTACGTACAAGCAGTAGGAGCACCTTCGTGGTGTGACTGCGTACCTTTTGTATAATGGGTCAGCGACTTAATTTTAGTAGCAAGGTTAACCGTTTAGGGGAGCCGTAGGGAAACCGAGTCTTAACTGGGCGTACAGTTGCTAGGATTAGACCCGAAACCAGGTGATCTAGCCATGGGCAGGTTGAAGGTTGAGTAACATCAACTGGAGGACCGAACCGACTAATGTTGAAAAATTAGCGGATGACTTGTGGCTAGGGGTGAAAGGCCAATCAAACCTGGAGATAGCTGGTTCTCCCCGAAAGCTATTTAGGTAGCGCCTCGGACGAATACTACTGGGGGTAGAGCACTGTTAAGGCTAGGGGGTCATCCCGACTTACCAACCCTTTGCAAACTCCGAATACCAGTAAGTACTATCCGGGAGACACACGGCGGGTGCTAACGTCCGTCGTGGAGAGGGAAACAACCCAGACCGCCAGCTAAGGTCCCAAAGTATAGCTAAGTGGGAAACGATGTGGGAAGGCTCAGACAGCCAGGATGTTGGCTTAGAAGCAGCCATCATTTAAAGAAAGCGTAATAGCTCACTGGTCGAGTCGGCCTGCGCGGAAGATGTAACGGGGCTAAGCTATACACCGAAGCTGCGGCTACGTACCTTAGGGTGCGTGGGGTAGGGGAGCGTTCTGTAAGCCGTTGAAGGTGGTCTGTAAGGGCTGCTGGAGGTATCAGAAGTGCGAATGCTGACATGAGTAACGATAAAGGGAGTGAAAAACTCCCTCGCCGGAAGACCAAGGGTTCCTGTCCAACGTTAATCGGGGCAGGGTAAGTCGACTCCTAAGGCGAGGCCGAAAGGCGTAGTCGATGGGAAACGGGTTAATATTCCCGTACTTCTTACAATTGCGATGGGGGGACGGAGAAGGCTAGGTGGGCCTGGCGACGGTTGTCCAGGTTCAAGTATGTAGGCGGAAAGTTTAGGTAAATCCGGACTTTCTTAACGCTGAGATACGATGTCGAGCTACTACGGTAGTGAAGTCATTGATGCCATGCTTCCAGGAAAAGCCTCTAAGCTTCAGATTGTAAGGAATCGTACCCCAAACCGACACAGGTGGTCGGGTAGAGAATACCAAGGCGCTTGAGAGAACTCGGGTGAAGGAACTAGGCAAAATGGTACCGTAACTTCGGGAGAAGGTACGCTCTTATCAGTGAAGTCCCTTGCGGATGGAGCAGACGAGAGTCGCAGATACCAGGTGGCTGCAACTGTTTATTAAAAACACAGCACTGTGCAAAATCGTAAGATGACGTATACGGTGTGACGCCTGCCCGGTGCCGGAAGGTTAATTGATGGGGTTAGACTTCGGTCGAAGCTCTTGATCGAAGCCCCGGTAAACGGCGGCCGTAACTATAACGGTCCTAAGGTAGCGAAATTCCTTGTCGGGTAAGTTCCGACCTGCACGAATGGCGTAATGATGGCCACGCTGTCTCCACCCGAGACTCAGTGAAATTGAAATCGCTGTGAAGATGCAGTGTACCCGCGGCTAGACGGAAAGACCCCGTGAACCTTTACTACAGCTTGGCACTGAACATTGAACCTACATGTGTAGGATAGGTGGGAGACTATGAAACCGCGTCGCTAGATGTGGTGGAGTCGTCCTTGAAATACCACCCTTGTAGTTTTGATGTTCTAACGTTGGCCCCTGAATCGGGGTTACGGACAGTGCCTGGTGGGTAGTTTGACTGGGGCGGTCTCCTCCCAAAGAGTAACGGAGGAGCACGAAGGTGGGCTAAACACGGTTGGACATCGTGTGGTTAGTGCAATGGCATAAGCCCGCTTGACTGCGAGAATGACAATTCGAGCAGGTGCGAAAGCAGGTCATAGTGATCCGGTGGTTCTGAATGGAAGGGCCATCGCTCAACGGATAAAAGGTACTCCGGGGATAACAGGCTGATACCGCCCAAGAGTTCATATCGACGGCGGTGTTTGGCACCTCGATGTCGGCTCATCACATCCTGGGGCTGAAGTCGGTCCCAAGGGTATGGCTGTTCGCCATTTAAAGTGGTACGCGAGCTGGGTTTAGAACGTCGTGAGACAGTTCGGTCCCTATCTGCCGTGGGCGTTGGAAAATTGAAAGGGGCTGCTCCTAGTACGAGAGGACCGGAGTGGACGAACCTCTGGTGTTCGGGTTGTCATGCCAATGGCATTGCCCGGTAGCTAAGTTCGGAATCGATAACCGCTGAAAGCATCTAAGCGGGAAGCGAGCCTTGAGATGAGTTTTCCCTGGCACTATAAGTGTCCTAAAGGGTTGTCGTAGACTACGACGTTGATAGGCAGGGTGTGTAAGTGCTGCGAGGCATTGAGCTAACCTGTACTAATTGCCCGTGAGGCTTAACCATACAACACCCAAGGGGTTTTGTGGACTCAAAGAAAGACCAGACCTTGAATGAGTTTGAAGAGATAGACTTTTAAATCAGTTTTCCAGATTATTTTGCCTTCAGTTTTTAAAAAAAGCTAAAAGTAAAAGCAAAATTTGCTTGGCGACCATAGCATTGTGGACCCACCTGATTCCATGCCGAACTCAGAAGTGAAACACAATAGCGCCGATGGTAGTGTGGGGCTTCCCCATGTGAGAGTAGGACATCGCCAGGCTTTAAATTTATTTTCACTTTTTTAAAAGTGAAGACAAAAGTTCGACTTTGTCTATTAAGTAGACAAGTCACCATAGAGTTCTAAGTTTTCTTAGTATTTTATGTTGACTTTCAAAGTGGAAAGCGTATTATACGCGTCCTGCTTGAGTGCTAAGGCACTGAAAGCGTTCTCTTTTTAGAGAACAAGCTCTTTAACAATTTAAACCTATCAATCTGTGTGGGCACTCGTTGATGAATATCAAAACGTTTTATCGTTAGATAAAACAGATTCTTCGGAATCAAAATTGATTTCAATGAACTGAGTGACCAATACGTTTAACTACTTGTAGTTATTCGGCACAGTCAATTCATTACCATTCTGTTGGAATGGTAATAGCTTTAGAATTACATGTTTACTTCGGTAAATATTAGTTTTGAAGTCAGTATTCGTTGAGTCACAAAATCTTAAATTGAAGAGTTTGATCATGGCTCAGATTGAACGCTGGCGGCAGGCCTAACACATGCAAGTCGAGCGGAAACGACACTAACAATCCTTCGGGTGCGTTAATGGGCGTCGAGCGGCGGACGGGTGAGTAATGCCTAGGAAATTGCCTTGATGTGGGGGATAACCATTGGAAACGATGGCTAATACCGCATAATGCCTACGGGCCAAAGAGGGGGACCTTCGGGCCTCTCGCGTCAAGATATGCCTAGGTGGGATTAGCTAGTTGGTGAGGTAATGGCTCACCAAGGCGACGATCCCTAGCTGGTCTGAGAGGATGATCAGCCACACTGGAACTGAGACACGGTCCAGACTCCTACGGGAGGCAGCAGTGGGGAATATTGCACAATGGGCGAAAGCCTGATGCAGCCATGCCGCGTGTATGAAGAAGGCCTTCGGGTTGTAAAGTACTTTCAGTTGTGAGGAAGGGGGTGTCGTTAATAGCGGCATCTCTTGACGTTAGCAACAGAAGAAGCACCGGCTAACTCCGTGCCAGCAGCCGCGGTAATACGGAGGGTGCGAGCGTTAATCGGAATTACTGGGCGTAAAGCGCATGCAGGTGGTTCATTAAGTCAGATGTGAAAGCCCGGGGCTCAACCTCGGAACTGCATTTGAAACTGGTGAACTAGAGTACTGTAGAGGGGGGTAGAATTTCAGGTGTAGCGGTGAAATGCGTAGAGATCTGAAGGAATACCAGTGGCGAAGGCGGCCCCCTGGACAGATACTGACACTCAGATGCGAAAGCGTGGGGAGCAAACAGGATTAGATACCCTGGTAGTCCACGCCGTAAACGATGTCTACTTGGAGGTTGTGGCCTTGAGCCGTGGCTTTCGGAGCTAACGCGTTAAGTAGACCGCCTGGGGAGTACGGTCGCAAGATTAAAACTCAAATGAATTGACGGGGGCCCGCACAAGCGGTGGAGCATGTGGTTTAATTCGATGCAACGCGAAGAACCTTACCTACTCTTGACATCCAGAGAAGCCAGCGGAGACGCAGGTGTGCCTTCGGGAACTCTGAGACAGGTGCTGCATGGCTGTCGTCAGCTCGTGTTGTGAAATGTTGGGTTAAGTCCCGCAACGAGCGCAACCCTTATCCTTGTTTGCCAGCGAGTAATGTCGGGAACTCCAGGGAGACTGCCGGTGATAAACCGGAGGAAGGTGGGGACGACGTCAAGTCATCATGGCCCTTACGAGTAGGGCTACACACGTGCTACAATGGCGCATACAGAGGGCAGCAAGCTAGCGATAGTGAGCGAATCCCAAAAAGTGCGTCGTAGTCCGGATTGGAGTCTGCAACTCGACTCCATGAAGTCGGAATCGCTAGTAATCGTGAATCAGAATGTCACGGTGAATACGTTCCCGGGCCTTGTACACACCGCCCGTCACACCATGGGAGTGGGCTGCAAAAGAAGTGGGTAGTTTAACCTTTCGGGGAGGACGCTCACCACTTTGTGGTTCATGACTGGGGTGAAGTCGTAACAAGGTAGCCCTAGGGGAACCTGGGGCTGGATCACCTCCTTATACGAAGATATCTTTGATGAGTACCCACACAGATTGATTAGGTTTAGAAAAGTAAAGAGATGAAGAACTCCCAAGTTCTTCGAAGTTTGTTTCTACTTTTAAAGTAGAGATGAATTGCAGTGTCCCGTTCGTCTAGAGGCCTAGGACACCGCCCTTTCACGCCGGTAACGGGGTTCGACTCCCCTACGGGATACCATTGGGTCGTTAGCTCAGTTGGTAGAGCAGTTGACTTTTAATCAATTGGTCGCAGGTTCGAATCCTGCACGACCCACCATTCTTTCTCCACGAAGGAATTAAAACTATCGTGGGCGATTAGCTCAGTTGGGAGAGCACCTGCCTTACAAGCAGGGGGTCACTGGTTCGAGCCCGGTATCGCCCACCATTCTCTAAATATTCTTGGAAGTTAAATCTCCAAACCACTTCTTATGTCGCTGGTTGGATTTTTCGACTGTGAGAGTCTTTAGAAAATGAACTTCACAAGAAGTCTCATTGCTCTTTAACAATTTGGAAAGCTGACTGATTGATTACTTACGAGTAATTCAATCAAATTTAAAAGTTCTCAATGTTTATCTTTCATTAGATAAACACAACAAACACATTCAAGTGTCTTGTATTCGATTCAAACTTGTTTGAATCACAATTGAGTCCGGCAAACAGTCATTGAGAATTAACCCTTCTTAATGACAACCAAAAACCTTGGTTAGTTGCCATACGCTAAGACCCTTTCGGGTTGTATGGTTAAGTGACTAAGCGTACACGGTGGATGCCTTGGCAGTCAGAGGCGATGAAAGGCGTAATAACTTGCGATAAGCCCAGATTAGGTAGTAATAACCTTTTGAGTCTGGGATTCCTGAATGGGGAAACCCACTTACATAAGTAAGTATCCTGTTGTGAATACATAGCAACAGGAGGCAAACCGGGGGAACTGAAACATCTAAGTACCCCGAGGAAGAGAAATCAACCGAGATTCCGAAAGTAGCGGCGAGCGAAATTGGATTAGCCCTTAAGCTTTTAATGAGACAGATGAAGGCTCTGGAAAGTGCCGCAATAAAGGGTGATAGCCCCGTAATCGACATCTCATCATCAGTGAAAACGAGTAGGGCGGGACACGTGATATCCTGTCTGAATATGGGGGGACCATCCTCCAAGGCTAAATACTACTGACTGACCGATAGTGAACCAGTACCGTGAGGGAAAGGCGAAAAGAACCCCTGTGAGGGGAGTGAAATAGAACCTGAAACCGTGTACGTACAAGCAGTAGGAGCACCTTCGTGGTGTGACTGCGTACCTTTTGTATAATGGGTCAGCGACTTAATTTTAGTAGCAAGGTTAACCGTTTAGGGGAGCCGTAGGGAAACCGAGTCTTAACTGGGCGTACAGTTGCTAGGATTAGACCCGAAACCAGGTGATCTAGCCATGGGCAGGTTGAAGGTTGAGTAACATCAACTGGAGGACCGAACCGACTAATGTTGAAAAATTAGCGGATGACTTGTGGCTAGGGGTGAAAGGCCAATCAAACCTGGAGATAGCTGGTTCTCCCCGAAAGCTATTTAGGTAGCGCCTCGGACGAATACTACTGGGGGTAGAGCACTGTTAAGGCTAGGGGGTCATCCCGACTTACCAACCCTTTGCAAACTCCGAATACCAGTAAGTACTATCCGGGAGACACACGGCGGGTGCTAACGTCCGTCGTGGAGAGGGAAACAACCCAGACCGCCAGCTAAGGTCCCAAAGTATAGCTAAGTGGGAAACGATGTGGGAAGGCTCAGACAGCCAGGATGTTGGCTTAGAAGCAGCCATCATTTAAAGAAAGCGTAATAGCTCACTGGTCGAGTCGGCCTGCGCGGAAGATGTAACGGGGCTAAGCTATACACCGAAGCTGCGGCTACGTACCTTAGGGTATGTGGGGTAGGGGAGCGTTCTGTAAGCCGTTGAAGGTGGTCTGTAAGGGCTGCTGGAGGTATCAGAAGTGCGAATGCTGACATGAGTAACGATAAAGGGAGTGAAAAACTCCCTCGCCGGAAGACCAAGGGTTCCTGTCCAACGTTAATCGGGGCAGGGTAAGTCGACTCCTAAGGCGAGGCCGAAAGGCGTAGTCGATGGGAAACGGGTTAATATTCCCGTACTTCTTACAATTGCGATGGGGGGACGGAGAAGGCTAGGTGGGCCTGGCGACGGTTGTCCAGGTTCAAGTATGTAGGCGGAAAGTTTAGGTAAATCCGGACTTTCTTAACGCTGAGATACGATGTCGAGCTACTACGGTAGTGAAGTCATTGATGCCATGCTTCCAGGAAAAGCCTCTAAGCTTCAGATTGTAAGGAATCGTACCCCAAACCGACACAGGTGGTCGGGTAGAGAATACCAAGGCGCTTGAGAGAACTCGGGTGAAGGAACTAGGCAAAATGGTACCGTAACTTCGGGAGAAGGTACGCTCTTATCAGTGAAGTCCCTTGCGGATGGAGCAGACGAGAGTCGCAGATACCAGGTGGCTGCAACTGTTTATTAAAAACACAGCACTGTGCAAAATCGTAAGATGACGTATACGGTGTGACGCCTGCCCGGTGCCGGAAGGTTAATTGATGGGGTTAGACTTCGGTCGAAGCTCTTGATCGAAGCCCCGGTAAACGGCGGCCGTAACTATAACGGTCCTAAGGTAGCGAAATTCCTTGTCGGGTAAGTTCCGACCTGCACGAATGGCGTAATGATGGCCACGCTGTCTCCACCCGAGACTCAGTGAAATTGAAATCGCTGTGAAGATGCAGTGTACCCGCGGCTAGACGGAAAGACCCCGTGAACCTTTACTACAGCTTGGCACTGAACATTGAACCTACATGTGTAGGATAGGTGGGAGACTATGAAACCGCGTCGCTAGATGTGGTGGAGTCGTCCTTGAAATACCACCCTTGTAGTTTTGATGTTCTAACGTTGGTCCCTGAATCGGGATTACGGACAGTGCCTGGTGGGTAGTTTGACTGGGGCGGTCTCCTCCCAAAGAGTAACGGAGGAGCACGAAGGTGGGCTAAACACGGTTGGACATCGTGTGGTTAGTGCAATGGCATAAGCCCGCTTGACTGCGAGAATGACAATTCGAGCAGGTGCGAAAGCAGGTCATAGTGATCCGGTGGTTCTGAATGGAAGGGCCATCGCTCAACGGATAAAAGGTACTCCGGGGATAACAGGCTGATACCGCCCAAGAGTTCATATCGACGGCGGTGTTTGGCACCTCGATGTCGGCTCATCACATCCTGGGGCTGAAGTCGGTCCCAAGGGTATGGCTGTTCGCCATTTAAAGTGGTACGCGAGCTGGGTTTAGAACGTCGTGAGACAGTTCGGTCCCTATCTGCCGTGGGCGTTGGAAAATTGAAAGGGGCTGCTCCTAGTACGAGAGGACCGGAGTGGACGAACCTCTGGTGTTCGGGTTGTCATGCCAATGGCATTGCCCGGTAGCTAAGTTCGGAATCGATAACCGCTGAAAGCATCTAAGCGGGAAGCGAGCCTTGAGATGAGTTTTCCCTGGCGCTATAAGCGTCCTAAAGGGTTGTCGTAGACTACGACGTTGATAGGCAGGGTGTGTAAGTGCTGCGAGGCATTGAGCTAACCTGTACTAATTGCCCGTGAGGCTTAACCATACAACACCCAAGGGGTTTTGTGGACTCAAAGAAAGACCAGACCTTGAATGAGTTTGAAGAGAAACTTTTAAATCAGTTTTCCAGATTATTTTGCCTTCAGTTTTTAAAAAAGCTGAAAGTAAAAGCAAAATTTGCTTGGCGACCATAGCATTGTGGACCCACCTGATTCCATGCCGAACTCAGAAGTGAAACACAATAGCGCCGATGGTAGTGTGGGGCTTCCCCATGTGAGAGTAGGACATCGCCAGGCTCCAAATTTATTTTCACTTTTTTAAAAGTGAAGACAAAAAGTTTGAACACTTGTCAGCGACGACAAGTATTCCACTGCGGAGTGGTAGTTCAGTTGGTTAGAATACCGGCCTGTCACGCCGGGGGTCGCGGGTTCGAGTCCCGTCCACTCCGCCACTTATTAGAGAAGCCCTGCTAGCAATAGCAGGGCTTTTTTACATTTGAAGAAAAGTGTTTGTTGTTATACCAATCCGGAAAATTAACTGATCAGGTCAATCCAATCTCTTGTACACATTTTTGTGACGCGATCTTTGCACTCAAGAAATCCATTCCAAGCGCTACAGACCTTCGAAACAATATCGTTATAATCAATGAAGTTTTGGTTTGCTAGATAGTGTTGCCTTAACCAACTCCACACTTGCTCTATAGGGTTAAGCTCTGGTGAGTATGGCGGCAATTTGATAATACTGACATTATCAAATGGGTTAGCAATATCATCGGTATGCCATCCTGCGCCATCCATTATTACCACTGAATGACGGTCTTTTTCTGTGACTTTAGATATCTGCTCTAGATGGTTTATCATGATGTCTTTGTTAACCCAAGGGACGACCATTGCCTCACCAATCCCTCTCGATGGGCACACTGAGCCAAACAAATAAGCGTATTCAAATTGCTGCTGTTTTACTACGCGAGGTCTAGTTCCACGAGTAGCCCAAAGACGTGTTGTTGTGTTTCTGCTGACCAAACCTAGCTTCGTCTTGAAACCAGACATCAACACTCTCTAGCCCAATATGGCCGGGGATCTTAAGGATCGTTTCGATTTGGAATTTTTTTAAAATCGTCCTGTATTTGCTGTGATTGTTTAGGGTGTTTGGAACGAGAAGTTATCCAAGAAAAACCCATGTGGTCGAGGAGATAATAGATGGAATTAGGGTGGTAGTGCTTGTCAAAGTGTTTAACGATGTAGTCATGTATATCGCTTCCAACAAGGCGGCCACCAGAAGGTGATTCAGCTTCTTTTTTTATGAAGGCACTGAGTTGAGCCCGCTGCTCATCGGTGAGGTATGCAGGCCTACCAGTCCGAGGTTTTTCTTGAAGTCCTTCTAGGCCTTCTTCAAAAAAAATCCGAACCCATTTATTGACACTGGTTCGATTGACTTTGAGAGATTTTGCAATTTGTGTACGAGAGAGGCCGTCTTTAAAGTGTGCGAGCGCAAGTAAACGCATCTTCATCTGAATGGTTTTTTGCTGGCTCGCAAGCTTTTTGAAGTCAGTGTTATTAAGGCTATCCATAGCTAAATTTCACAATAATTCATCAATCTTAATTAGATCACATTTTTACTTTAATTGGTATTATGAGTGCTGTAAAGGCACCGAGCCCCTGCACTTCATGCTATTCCGGCACATATCAGAAAGCCTAGTCTGACGACTAGGCTTTCATCGTTTCCTGCGTATGTGTTTTGGGTTTTAGTAGTAGATCCTTATCGCTAGCTATGAAGTACTTCTCTATATATCGGGAGGTGCTGCTTGGGAATATAGGTGGTCACTTCTAACTCTTAAGCTAAATAGAGCAGAGCACTAATCTGATTGTTTTACTATGTGAAATTCTCTATCGCGTACGTACTTCGCCCTAAGGAGTGAGACTTTATTGCTTGAATACGTAAAGGGTAATTGTCGATTATGTTCGTATTGGTACTCGTTTAGCTGCTATCTAAACCATACCTGATACACGTATCTGGAACCCTGAGACTGACTAAGGAAAAGGTAGGATGCTTAACACTTCAAGCTATCACACTCACTATGCATAAATAGAGATGTTGATTCGAAAGACCATCAAACAAACCTAAATAGCTATCTCGTAGATACAAAAACGCCTAGCGTTTGCTAGGCGTTGATAAATAGTGTCTCTAATACATCGACTACAGTATTTGCTTAAGCACCCTATCGGCTTTCACACGAGTGATCTTACGAATCAACTTCTGAACTTCCATCGGGTAGCTCTCTACCTTGTCTAACTGCTTATAAGTACAGATAAGCTGAGTGTGTTGAAGGATGTTATCCACTTCAGCCTGAAACTTGTCTGTTAGGTGATGGTAGTTATCTTGGATAAAGATACCGTTCTCTAGATCCAACTTCCATGCGCGTGGATTTAGATTATTACCTGTTAGTAGCATGTAGCGCTTATCTACCCAAATGCCCTTTAGGTGGAAGCTATTGGAATCGTGTTGCCAAAGTCGAATTGATAGATTACGGCTAGCAATATGAGCTTCATTCGCTTTAGCGAAACGGCGTAAGTTCAGTTCGTAAAGGTATGGCAAACCACCAATCGTTTTAAACTCTTCTTCTGGTGAGATAAAGAAATCATTCGCTGTCTTATCACCAACAACAATGCTGACCTTTACGCCACGCTTAAGCGCTTTCTTGACTTCTTTAGCTAAGCTAGGTGGGAAGTTGAAGTAAGGTGTGCAGATAAAGATTTCATCTTTAGCTTGAGCGACGAGTTGATTGATACCCTGATTCAGACGGTTACGTCTTTTACCGATACCAACTAATGGTGTTACAGCAACTTGGTCTGCTGAAACGTCTTGACCATCGAATTGATACTGAGACCTTGCCAATGATGCACGAAACTGACGAATCGCTGGTTTCAGTTCTTTGGTCGCAGGCTTGTTCTTATCAGCCAGGTCATAAACAGCGCTGTCCGCAACCATCTGTTCGTGTACGTAGGCAAACATTGAGTCAGCAAGAGCCGCGTTGTTTAAAACGTGGTAACGATCAAAGCGATAGCGGTCATGGTAATTCAGGTAGATATTGTTAAGGCTTGCACCGCTGTATATTACGCTGTCATCGACGATAAAGCCTTTTAAGTGCAATACGCCAAAGACTTCTTTGCCACGAACTGGAATGCCATAGACAGGCACAGAATGCTGATATCTTTCAGCAAACTCTTTATACATGGCTGCATTGCCTTCAGAAGACTCTGCACCAATCAATCCGCGCTGCGCTCGGTGCCAATCGACACAAACGCTCACGTCTAATTCTGGATTCTTTTGCTTTGCTTCATATAAGGCAGTTAGGATCTCACGGCCAGCCTCATCATCTTCAAGATACAAAGCGACTAAACTAATACGAGTCGTTGCGCGAGATATCTCATCAAGTAGACGAGTTCGAAACTCTTGCGCTGATAGTAGTACTTCAAACTTGTCAGGATTCTGCGCTATGGTTGGCAACTGTATGAATGGATTCCTACTGGCAATCATATTGACTGTTTTACCTTTAAAATATGCAAAATTGCGAACCTTTAATTTTACCAAAGGGATAGCACCAAATACTAGATAATCGAGGCATTCTCTAACAATTTTGCTGATAATGCATAGGAATGAGATCTTTTCCGCTATTCGAATAGCGCTCGTATAAAACTCTTAAACCATTTGGTAGATCTTTAGGGTCTACTTGTACGAATTTGTGTCGCGCGTAAAAATTGATGAGATGAGCGTACGCAAAGCAGTAATCATCTTCCGTAAGCGTATGTTGCGCACAATAATCCATAAGCTGGGAGCCTAATTGCTGACCACGATGTTGTTTTGATATCGCCATACCGGTAAGTAAGCGATTATTTTCTATTGTACGAAAACGCACGACACCGCACAGTTCGTTATTCAGCAATAACGAATAGATCAGTTCACTCTTATTCGCTTTTCCCGTTGGGTAATGTTCTTTATAGAAACGTTTAACTAGGGGAACCTTTACTGGGTCTAATTGAGTAATGATGACATTGTTCATTCAGTCACTGCGCCATTGGTTTATCTGCTGTAGAATGACCGCAGTGTAAGTTAATTGAATATCGCCATGCAATTCCATCTCAATGCTAGTTTAAAAAATGTTCATACTTTTTCCATCGATCAGACGTGTGATGCGTTGGTTGAAGTCACCACTACCGAAGAACTTATTTCGCTTTACAAAGACCCTAAATGGTCAGCTTTGCCTAAGTTAATACTGGGTAAGGGCAGTAATATGCTTTTTACTGAGCACTTCGCTGGCCTGGTCATCGTGAATAAATTAGCCGGGATTGAGCTGGCCGAGACGGACAGTCATCACCTACTGCATGTGAGTGGTGGCGAGGATTGGCCAAGCTTGGTTGAGTGGAGTGTGGATAAAGAGCTGGGTGGTCTAGAAAACCTAGCAATGATACCCGGCTGTTCCGGCTCTGCTCCGATTCAGAATATTGGTGCGTATGGTGTTGAGCTACAAGACGTATGCGAGTATGTCGATATCCTGTGTCTGGATACTTATACAGTTAAGCGATTAAGCAAAGAAGAGTGTCTCTTTGGTTACCGAGATTCTATTTTCAAACACGCTCTCTACGATAAAGCGATTGTTGTTGCGATTGGTTTAACGTTGCCGAAAGAGTGGGAGCCATGCAATCACTATGGCCCGTTAAAAAGCCTAGCAGCCGATACGCTCTCCCCTCGCACTATATTTGATGAAGTGTGTGCTATCCGTTCAAGTAAGCTGCCAGACCCTAGAGTACAAGGGAATGCGGGTAGCTTCTTCAAAAACCCTGTGATCACCAAAGATCATTTTGATCGCTTGTTAGCTCTATATCCAAATATGGTTGGTTATGAGAGTAATGACATGATCAAAGTTGCTGCTGGCTGGCTGATTGATCAATGCCAGTTCAAGGGTGTGACAGAAGGTGGCGCTCAGGTTCACCCCAACCAAGCATTGGTTATTATCAATTATGATGAGGCTTCTGCTGTGGATATCCTTAAGCTTGCAGAGCGAGTGCGCCAGTCCGTTTTGAATAAATTCGATATTCGATTGGAACATGAAGTGCGCTTTATGGGACGAGACTGCGAGACAAACCTGGATAAGGCTTTGGAGTCATTGGCATGAGAGAGCACAGCACCAAGCTTGCACTATTGAGATGTCTTGCTGACGGTGAGTTTCATTCAGGTGAAGACCTAGGTGAAATGATTGGCGTATCACGAGCGGCTATCAGTAAGCACATTAAAGGTATTCAAGAGTGGGGTTTAGATATCTACCGAGTACAAGGCAAGGGTTACAAACTAGCCAGTCGTTTGGATATGCTTGACCAAGACAAATTGTCTGCAGTTAGTCGCGATGCTTCTCTTGAACTCATTCCCATCATAGGTTCTACAAACCAACACCTATTAGAGCGCACTAACACCCTCGAATCGGGTTCTGTCTGTATTGCTGAATATCAAGCTGCGGGTCGTGGACGCCGTGGACGAGAGTGGGTATCACCATTTGGTGCAAACCTCTATCTTTCAATGTATTGGAGACTCGACGCGGGGATGGCTGCCGCAATGGGCTTAAGCCTTGTGGTTGGTGTAGCTGTTGTTGAAGCTTTGGAAGAGATGGGCGTAGAAGGTGTAAAGCTTAAATGGCCGAACGACCTTTACCACAATGACAAGAAGCTTGCAGGTATCTTGGTCGAGCTGTCAGGACAGTCTGGTGGCGCTGCGCATATTGTGATTGGTTTAGGGCTAAACCTATCCATGGATCCAACAACATCAGGTATTGGCCAGCCATGGACTTCCCTTAAAGAAGTGTGTGATGGGAAGGTGCCAGACCGTAACCAGTTAGCGCAGGCTCTGATCAATGCTTGGGATAAGTCACTTGTCGACTACGAGTTGAAAGGAATGTCCAATTTTTTAGAGCGTTGGAACCGCTTGGATAATTTCTTAGGTCGCAATGTTAGATTGATCATTGGACCTAGAGAAATTGAAGGTGTTGTTCAAGGCATCGATGAACAAGGTGCTGTATTGCTCAAAACTGAGAATGGTGTCGAGAGCTATATTGGTGGCGAGATATCGCTAAGAAAAGGCGACTAAGGCGTTACTATTTTCTTAGTAACACTTCTTCAACCATATGATCTGCGCCTTTACGTAGAATCAGGTGAGCCCTTTCTCTTGTCGGAAGGATATTTTGTTCAAGGTTCAAGCCATTAATTGAACTCCAGATACCTTCTGCTTTGTCCAATGCGGCTTGGTTCGATAATTTAGTGTAATGACTAAAGTAAGAGCCAGGCTTAGTAAACGCGCCATCGCGGAATTTCATAAAGCGATTGACGTACCATTCTTTGATTTGTTGGCTATCAGCGTCAACATAGAGTGAGAAATCAAGGAAGTCTGAAATAAACACGCGATGTGGCTCGTGTGGATAATTCATTCCGGTTTGTAAAACATTAAGCCCTTCAATAATAAGCACATCTGGTAGGTCGACGCACTTAACGTCATCAGTAATATTGTACGTAAGATGCGAGTAAACAGGGGCTGTGACATTTCTCTTGCAAGCTTTTACATCCGAAACAAAGTTCACTAAACGCTTGATATCGTAAGATTCAGGAAAGCCCTTTTTGCTCATCAACCCTTTCTCTTCTAACACCTCGTTTGGATATAAAAAGCCATCGGTTGTCACTAGTTCAACTTTTGGGTGGTTTTCCCAGCGAGAGAGTAGGGCTTTAAGCAGACGCGCAGTGGTACTTTTGCCAACAGCTACGCTACCCGCAATACCGATGATAAAAGGTGGCGCTTTCTCTTTCTTATCTAGAAATTGGTGGAGTACCGAGTTTCTATTCTGTCTGGCTGCCACATAGAGGTTCAATAGACGAGATAGCGGTAGATAGATCTCTACTGCCTCTTCCATTGTGAGCTTTTCATTGATGCCTTGAAGCTCTTTTAAGTCGCTCTCAGAAAGTGTCATCGGAACTAAATTCCTTAGCTCAGACCAACGTTCGCGGTCAAATGACATAAATGGGCTCATACAAAACTCTATAGTGGATAACAAAACAAGTGCATGGAAAATACATCAAGCGATAGATAAATAAAATATCTTCCTGTACTAGATGCGGGTTAAAGACGTAAACCTTGAGCTAAATAGCCGTATGTAGGAGTTTGGTCAGAGAATTTTGCACTTTTTTTCAATTTACTATTGCAAGGTGGAAAATCATTCAATAAAATGCGCCCCACTTGTGCCGACTTAGCTCAGTAGGTAGAGCAACTGACTTGTAATCAGTAGGTCACCAGTTCGATTCCGGTAGTCGGCACCACTTTCTCCCTTCCTATAAGGCAAGCGAGAGAAAGCTCAAAATTTGGAGAGGTTCCCGAGTGGCCAAAGGGAGCAGACTGTAAATCTGTTGGCACTGCCTTCGATGGTTCGAATCCGTCCCTCTCCACCATATTCTAAAGGTTAAATAGCTCAAACAGAGTTACGTGTTGCGTGCATCGTATAATGGCTATTACCTCAGCCTTCCAAGCTGATGATGCGGGTTCGATTCCCGCTGCACGCTCCAACTCATTTTGTGTGCTGATATAGCTCAGTCGGTAGAGCGCACCCTTGGTAAGGGTGAGGTCCCCAGTTCGACTCTGGGTATTAGCACCAGTCTAAAGCTTCTTCTCCTTTAATAAAGAAAACCATTTTTTTTGGTTGCGTGGTCTTATTTTAAGCCACCTAATCCGTACCTAGAGGGACACCCCATGTCTAAAGAAAAATTTGAACGTACGAAACCGCACGTAAACGTTGGTACTATCGGCCACGTTGACCACGGTAAAACAACTCTAACTGCTGCTATCTGTACTACTCTTGCAAAAGTATACGGCGGTGTTGCTAAAGATTTCGCATCTATCGATAACGCTCCAGAAGAGCGTGAGCGCGGTATCACAATCGCAACTTCTCACGTTGAGTACGACACTCCAGCACGTCACTACGCACACGTAGACTGTCCAGGACACGCGGATTATGTTAAAAACATGATCACTGGTGCTGCACAAATGGACGGCGGTATCCTAGTTGTTGCTGCGACTGACGGCCCTATGCCTCAAACTCGTGAGCACATCCTACTTGGTCGTCAAGTTGGTATCCCTTACATCATCGTATTCATGAACAAATGTGACATGGTAGATGACGAAGAGCTACTTGAGCTAGTTGAGATGGAAGTTCGTGAACTTCTTTCTGAATACGACTTCCCAGGTGATGACCTACCAGTTATCCAAGGTTCTGCACTTGGCGCACTAAACGGCGAGAAGCAGTGGGAAGACAAGATCGTTGAGCTTGCAGAAGCACTAGATTCTTACATTCCTGAGCCAGAGCGTGCAGTTGACCAACCGTTCCTACTACCAATTGAAGATGTATTCTCAATTCAAGGTCGTGGTACTGTTGTAACTGGTCGTATCGAGCGCGGTATCCTACGTGTAGGTGACGAAGTAGAAATCGTTGGTATCAAAGAGACTACTCTTACTACTTGTACTGGTGTTGAAATGTTCCGTAAACTGCTTGACGAAGGTCGTGCAGGTGAGAACGTTGGTGCACTTCTACGTGGTACTAAGCGTGATGACGTTGAACGTGGTCAAGTACTTTCTGCGAAAGGTTCTATCAACCCACACACTAAGTTTGAGTCTGAAGTATACGTACTTTCTAAAGACGAAGGCGGCCGTCACACTCCTTTCTTCAAAGGTTACCGTCCACAGTTCTACTTCCGTACAACTGACGTAACAGGCGACATCACTCTACCAGAAGGCGTAGAAATGGTAATGCCAGGTGACAACGTTCAAATGACTGTTGAGCTAATCGCTCCAATCGCAATGGACGAAGGTCTACGTTTCGCAATCCGCGAAGGTGGCCGTACAGTTGGTGCTGGTGTTGTAGCTAAAATCTTTGCATAAGATTTGACGAACCACTAGTAAAAAGGGCATCATTTGATGCCCTTTTTCTGCGCTAAAAAAAGAGTTGGATGTTTTGACATCGATTTTTGCTCTTAGCAAAGAATTAAACGGTCTTTTTGACTAAAATGACTGTTAGATGTGTTGTTTTGCAACGCAAAGGAATGTGCCCTGCAACAGCGGGGTTATTGTCGTCTATATTTAAGACTTATCACAGGTTGGTTTTATGAAAGCAAACGCTGAAACTCCTGATAGCTCAGGTGCAGCAGATACAATGAAGTGGATTGTCGCTTTTGTTCTGTTGGCTGCTGCTGTTGTGGGTAATTACCTGTATGGTGAATTGTCTGTTGTAATTCGCGCTGCAGGTGTAGTTGTGCTGATTGCTGCCGCACTAGGCGTTGCAGCAACAACAACTAAAGGTAAAGCTGCGATCGATTTTGCAAAAGAATCTCGTATGGAGATTCGTAAAGTTGTTTGGCCTACTCGCCAAGAAACTATGCAAACTACATTGATCGTTTTAGCTGTATGTATTGTTATGTCTCTAGTGCTTTGGGGAATTGACGGCATTATGGTCCGTCTAGTTTCTCTAGCAACTGGGGTGTAGAGGGTTCTGATTCATGAGTGAAGCTCCAAAAAAACGTTGGTATGTAGTTCAAGCCTTTTCTGGCTTTGAAGGTCGTGTTGCACAGTCGCTACGCGAGCATATTAAAATGCACAACATGGAAGAACTATTTGGCGATGTGCTAGTACCTACTGAAGAAGTAGTGGAAATGCGTGCAGGCCAACGCCGTAAAAGTGAACGTAAATTCTTCCCTGGCTACGTATTAGTTCAAATGATCATGAATGATGAATCATGGCACTTAGTACGCAGCATTCCGCGTGTTATGGGCTTCATTGGTGGTACCTCTGATCGTCCTGCACCAATCACTGATAAAGAAGCTGATGCTATCTTGAACCGTCTAGAGAAAGCGAGCGAGTCTCCACGTCCTAAGACAATGTTCGAAGCGGGTGAAGTGGTTCGTGTGAACGATGGTCCATTTGCTGACTTCAACGGTACTGTTGAAGAAGTAGATTACGAGAAAAGCCGCATTAAGGTATCTGTATCGATCTTTGGTCGTGCAACACCGGTTGAGCTTGAATTTGGTCAGGTTGAAAAACTGGACTAAAACTCTAAGTTTTGAACAAGCTGTGGATAAATACTTCATAAGTTGTTCAAAATAAAAGAGTATAAAAAATCACCTTTTTAGGGTTGTTAAAGGCGCGAATTATGATTATAATTTCGCGCCTTTTTGCTTCTGTGGAAGTGAAAAAGAGTTAATTGAATTTATGGGGAGCTCGCCTTGCGGCTAGCGCATGTACCCAAAATATTAGGAAATATCATGGCTAAGAAAGTTGAAGCTTATATCAAACTGCAAGTTGCAGCTGGTATGGCAAACCCAAGTCCACCGGTTGGTCCTGCTCTAGGTCAACACGGCGTGAACATCATGGAATTCTGTAAAGCGTTCAACGCAAAAACAGAATCTGTTGAGAAAGGTCTACCTACTCCAGTAGTTATTACTGTTTACAACGACCGTTCTTTCACGTTCGTAACTAAGACTCCACCTGCTGCTGTTCTTCTTAAGAAAGCTGCTGGCGTTAAGTCTGGTTCAGGTCGTCCAAACACTGAGAAAGTTGGTACTGTTACTGACGCTCAAGTTCAGGAAATCGCAGAAACTAAAGCTGCTGATATGACTGGTGCTGACATCGAAGCAATGAAACGTTCTATTGCTGGTACTGCTCGTTCAATGGGCCTAGTGGTAGAGGGATAAGATCATGGCTAAACTTACTAAGCGTATGCGCGTAATCCGCGACAAAGTTGACTCAACTAAAGAATACGAAATCAGCGAAGCTGTTGCTCTTCTTAAAGAACTAGCGACTGCTAAATTCGTTGAGTCTGTAGATGTTGCTGTTAACCTAGGCATCGATGCTCGTAAATCTGACCAAAACGTTCGTGGCGCAACAGTGCTACCTCACGGTACTGGCCGTGACATCCGCGTTGCTGTTTTCACTCAAGGTGCAAACGCAGAAGCTGCTAAAGCTGCTGGCGCAGATATCGTTGGTATGGAAGATCTTGCTGAGCAAGTGAAAAAAGGCGAAATGAACTTCGACGTAGTTGTTGCTTCTCCAGATGCAATGCGTGTTGTTGGTCAACTAGGTACAATCCTAGGTCCACGCGGCCTTATGCCAAACCCTAAAGTTGGTACTGTAACTCCTAACGTTGCTGAAGCGGTTAAGAACGCTAAAGCTGGTCAGGTTCGTTACCGTAACGACAAGAACGGCATCATCCACACTACTATCGGTAAAGCATCTTTCGAAGCTAACCAGCTACAAGAGAACCTAGAAGCACTTCTAGTTGCTCTTAAGAAAGCTAAGCCTTCTTCAGCTAAGGGTTCTTACCTGAAGAAAGTAAGCATCTCTACTACGATGGGTGCTGGTGTTGCTGTTGATCAAGCTAGTCTTGATACTCAAGCAAACTAATTTGCTTAGGCGCAGATTTAGTGTATACTTCTGCGCCTAATATTTGTGGTTGGGTGGTTTTAAAGCAATTTGAAATCATCTATCCCAAGACCGTAGGCGCTGTCGATTTTCATTAGATTATTGATAGCTTAATAAAACCTACGTAGGCGATGTTGTGGTTTGAAGTGGATTTATTCATTTTTAAATAACATCGTAAACGCTCAATACATTTTGTATTGGGTGCTGTAATCACAACCAGAGGTTAATCCAAATGGCTTTAAATCTTCAAGACAAAAAAGCAATTGTTGCTGAAGTCAACGAAGCTGCCAGTGGTGCACTTTCTGCAGTTGTAGCTGATTCTCGTGGCGTTGAAGTTGGCGCAATGACTTCTCTACGTAAACAAGCTCGCGAAGCGGGTGTTTACATGAAAGTTGTTCGTAACACACTAGCACGCCGTGCGGTTCAGGGTACAGACTACGAGTGTCTAGTAGACACTTTCACTGGTCCAACTCTGATCGCGTTCTCTAACGAGCACCCAGGTGCTGCAGCGCGTCTTTTCAAAGACTTCGCTAAAGAGAACAAAGATTTCGAGATCAAAGCTGCTGCATTTGAAGGCGCAGTTACTGATGCTGAAGTACTAGCGACACTACCAACTTACGACGAAGCTATCGCACGCCTAATGATGTGCATGAAAGAAGCTTCTGCTGGCAAGCTGGTTCGTACTATCGCTGCACTACGTGACCAAAAAGAAGAAGCAGCGGCTTAAGCCTTGCTTTTCACTGGTTGCAAATTAAACTTATTGTTGACTTAAAAGAGAATTGTTATGTCTATTACTAACGAGCAAATCCTAGACGCAGTTGCAGAAATGTCTGTAATGCAAGTTGTTGAGCTTATCGAAGCTATGGAAGAGAAATTCGGCGTTTCAGCTGCAGCTGCAGTTGTAGCTGGTGGCGCAGCTGGCGGCGACGCTGCTGCTGAGCAAACTGAATTCGACGTTATCCTAACTGCTGCTGGCGCTAACAAAGTACAAGTTATCAAAGCTGTACGTGGCGCAACTGGCCTAGGTCTTAAAGAAGCTAAAGGTCTTGTAGACTCAGCTCCTGCAGCGCTTAAAGAAGGCGTTGACAAAGCTGAAGCTGAAGCTCTTAAAGCACAGCTAGAAGAAGCTGGCGCTTCTGTTGAAATCAAGTAATTATTACTTAATTTCATAGCCGCAAGGCTAATGGCTGGTGGTTTATTAACCACCGGCCTTTTTGCGCTGTAGGGCTATGACGAAATTTCCGCTGTTTAACCGTCATAATCCGAGCAAAAAAACAGTCATTTTTTCGAAATGATTGTTCACTACCACTAAACAGCTGTTTGTCACCACCCCCTCTGAAGAGTGTTTTGGGTGGTTTGGGTCACTTATCAGCGAGCTGAGGAACCCCATGGTTTACTCTTATACCGAGAAAAAGCGCATCCGTAAGGATTTTGGTACTCGTCCACAAGTTTTGGACATTCCATACCTGTTATCGATCCAGCTTGATTCTTTCGACAAATTCATCGAACAGGATCCAGAAGGTCAATACGGTCTTGAAGCTGCTTTCCGTTCTGTATTTCCAATTCAGAGCTACAACGGCAATTCTGAGCTGCAATACGTTAGCTACCGTCTTGGTGAGCCAGTTTTTGACGTTAAAGAATGTCAAATCCGCGGTGTTACTTACTCAAAGCCACTACGCGTAAAACTACGTCTAGTTATCTTTGATCGAGATGCACCAGCAGGTACTGTAAAAGACATTAAAGAACAAGAAGTCTACATGGGCGAAATTCCGCTTATGACAGACAATGGTACTTTCGTAATTAATGGTACCGAGAGGGTTATCGTATCCCAGCTGCACCGAAGCCCAGGCGTGTTCTTCGACAGTGATAAGGGTAAGACCCACTCATCAGGTAAAGTTCTTTATAACGCACGTGTAATTCCTTACCGTGGCTCATGGTTAGACTTTGAGTTCGATCCTAAGGATAACTTATTCGTACGTATCGACCGTCGTCGTAAGCTACCAGCATCGATTATTCTTCGTGCACTTGGTAAATCGACTGAAGAGATCCTAGATCTGTTCTTCGACAAGGTGAACTTCGAAGTTAAAGACCAAACTCTTCTTATGGAGTTGGTTCCTGATCGTCTACGTGGTGAAACTGCGTCATTCGACATCGAAGCAAACGGTAAAACTTACGTTGAGACTGGTCGTCGTGTTACTGCTCGCCATATCCGTCAACTTGAAAAAGATGGCGTTGAGCACATCGAAGTACCAGTAGAGTACATCGTTGGTAAAGTTGCATCTAAAGATTACATCAACGAAGCAACTGGCGAGATCATCGTTGGCGCGAACCAAGAGATTAGCCTAGAAGCTCTTGCTAACCTGTCTCAAGCAGGCCACAAGGCTCTACAAACTCTGTTCACGAATGACCTAGATCACGGTCCATTCATGTCAGACACTCTACGTGCAGATAGCACAGTAGATCGCATCTCTGCATTGGTAGAAATCTACCGCATGATGCGTCCTGGCGAGCCACCAACGAAAGAAGCTGCAGAGTCTCTATTCGAAAGCCTATTCTTCTCTGAAGAACGTTACGACCTATCAACTGTAGGCCGTATGAAGTTCAACAGCTCTATCGAGCGTGAAGAAGAAGAAGAGCGCGGTACTCTGGATGAATCAGACATCATCGAAGTGATGAAGAAACTGATTGGTATCCGTAACGGTATTGGTGAAGTGGACGATATCGACCACCTTGGCAACCGTCGTATCCGTTCTGTAGGTGAAATGGCAGAAAACCAATTCCGTGTTGGTCTAGTTCGTGTAGAACGTGCCGTTAAAGAGCGCCTAAGCCTTGGTGACCTTGATGCAATCATGCCTCAAGATCTTATCAACGCTAAGCCGATCTCTGCTGCAGTTAAAGAATTCTTTGGCTCTTCACAGCTTTCACAGTTCATGGACCAAAACAACCCATTGTCAGAAGTTACGCACAAACGTCGTATCTCTGCTTTAGGTCCTGGTGGTCTTACTCGTGAGCGCGCAGGCTTCGAAGTACGTGACGTTCACGTAACTCACTACGGTCGTCTATGTCCGATCGAAACGCCTGAAGGTCCAAACATCGGTCTAATTAACTCACTATCTGCGTTTGCACGTTGTAACGATTACGGTTTCCTAGAAACTCCGTACCGTCGTGTAGTAGATGGTGTAGTAACAGAAGAAGTTGATTACCTGTCTGCAATCCAGGAAGGTCAATTCGTAATCGCGCAAGCAAACACCATTCTTACTGAAGAAGGTACGTTTGCAGATGAGCTAATCACAGCTCGTCAAAAAGGTGAATCTGGTCTTCACCCACGCGATCACGTTGACTACATGGACGTTGCGACAAACCAAGTAGTATCTATCGCTGCTTCGCTTATCCCGTTCCTAGAACACGATGATGCGAACCGTGCATTGATGGGTGCCAACATGCAACGTCAAGCTGTACCAACACTTAAGGCTGATAAGCCTCTAGTAGGTACTGGTATCGAACGTAACATCGCAGTTGACTCTGGTGTTACAGCGGTTGCTAAACGTGGTGGTCAAGTTCAGTCTGTAGACGCTTCTCGTATCGTAGTTAAGGTTAACGAAGATGAATTGGTACCTGGCGAAGCTGGTATCGATATCTACAACCTAACTAAGTACACGCGTTCGAACCAAAACACATGTATTAACCAACGTCCAACTGTACTTCCTGGTGAACCAGTTGCACGTGGCGATGTTCTTGCTGATGGTCCTTCAACAGACCTTGGTGAACTAGCTCTTGGCCAAAACATGCGTATCGCATTCATGCCTTGGAACGGTTACAACTTCGAAGACTCGATCTTAGTATCTGAGCGCGTAGTTCAAGAAGACCGTTTCACGACAATCCACATCCAAGAACTATCTTGTGTGGCTCGTGATACTAAGCTGGGTTCTGAAGAGATCACAGCTGATATTCCAAACGTAGGTGAGTCTGCTCTGTCTAAACTAGACGAGTCAGGTATCGTTTACATTGGTGCTGAAGTTAAGGGTGGCGACATCCTAGTTGGTAAAGTAACCCCTAAAGGTGAAACTCAACTGACTCCTGAAGAGAAGCTGCTACGTGCTATCTTCGGTGAGAAAGCATCTGATGTTAAAGATACTTCTCTACGTGTACCAAACTCTGTTTCGGGTACTATCATCGATGTACAAGTCTTCACTCGCGATGGCGTAGAGAAAGACAAGCGTGCACTTGAAATCGAACAGATGCAGCTTAAAGAAGCTAAGAAAGACCTAACTGAAGAGTTCCAAATTCTTGAGGGTGGCCTTCTTAACCGTGTTAAAGCTGTACTTCTGTCAGGTGGTTACTCTGAAGCTAAGCTTGATACTATCGGTCGTAAGCAATGGCTAGAGCAAGTTCTAGAAGACGATGCGCTACAAACACAGCTTGAGCAACTTGCTGAGCAGTGGGATGAGCTAAAAGCAGACTTCGATAAGAAGTTTGAAACTAAGCGTCGTAAAATCACTCAAGGTGATGATCTAGCGCCTGGCGTTCTTAAGATTGTTAAAGTTTACCTAGCGGTTAAACGTCGTATCCAGCCTGGTGATAAGATGGCCGGTCGTCACGGTAACAAAGGTGTAATCTCTAAGATTAACCCTGTTGAAGACATGCCATACGATGAGAAAGGTCAGCCTGTAGACATCGTACTTAACCCGCTGGGTGTACCATCGCGTATGAACATCGGTCAGATCCTAGAAGTTCACTTAGGTTTGGCTGCGAAAGGTATCGGTGACAAGATCAACCAAATGGTTAAGGAACAACAAGAACTGCATAAGTTCCGTGAGTTCCTACAGAAGGTTTACGATCTTGGTGATACTCGTCAGAAAGTTGATATTGCTGAACTGTCTGATGATCAAGTTCGTACACTGATCAAGAACCTACGTGGCGGTCTACCGATTGCTACTCCTGTGTTCGACGGTGCTTCTGAGTCTCTAATCAAAGAACTACTTAAACTGGGTGATCTGCCAGAATCTGGTCAGCTTAAACTGTTTGATGGTCGTACTGGTGATTCGTTTGAGCGTCCTGTAACTGTTGGTTACATGTACATGCTGAAACTGAACCACTTGGTTGATGACAAGATGCATGCTCGTTCAACTGGTTCTTACAGCCTAGTAACTCAGCAACCACTTGGTGGTAAAGCTCAGTTCGGTGGTCAGCGTTTCGGTGAGATGGAAGTATGGGCACTAGAAGCATACGGTGCTGCATATACTCTACAAGAAATGCTAACAGTTAAGTCAGATGACGTTAACGGCCGTACTAAGATGTATAAGAACATCGTAGACGGTAACCATAGCATGGAACCTGGTATGCCTGAGTCGTTCAACGTACTGTTGAAAGAGATTCGCTCGCTAGGTATCAACATCGAGCTAGAAGACGAAGAGTAATCCCTCCTTCTTTTTAAAAGAAGATAGGATTATTTGGTAAAAGGGAGCTTGCTACAGCAGTGAGCTCCTTTAACTCCTTACAGGAGCTGAATGTGAAAGACTTATTAAACTTTCTAAAAGCACAGCATAAGACCGAAGAATTTGATGCAATCAAAATCGGTCTATCTTCACCAGATATGATCCGTTCATGGTCTTTTGGTGAAGTTAAAAAGCCGGAAACAATTAACTATCGTACGTTCAAACCTGAACGTGATGGTCTGTTCTGTGCACGTATTTTTGGTCCAGTTAAAGACTACGAATGTCTTTGTGGCAAATACAAGCGCCTGAAGCACCGTGGTGTTATCTGTGAGAAGTGTGGCGTTGAAGTTACACAAACTAAAGTTCGTCGTGACCGCATGGGCCACATCGAGCTAGCTTCACCAGTTGCTCACATCTGGTTCCTAAAATCACTGCCGTCTCGTATCGGTCTACTAATGGATATCCCTCTACGTGATATCGAACGTGTTCTTTACTTCGAGATGTACGTAGTAACTGAACCAGGTATGACTGATCTAGAAAAATCTCAGATGCTTACTGAAGAAGAGTATCTGGATCGTCTAGAAGAGTGGGGTGACGAATTTACTGCTAAGATGGGTGCTGAAGCGATCAAAGATCTGCTTGCAACAATGGACCTTCATCAAGAAGTGGAAGAAATGCGCGAAGAGTTAGAAACGACTAACTCAGAAACTAAGCGTAAAAAAGTTACTAAGCGCCTGAAGCTAGTTGAAGCGTTCATTGCATCGGGTAACGATCCGCAATGGATGATTCTGACTGTACTTCCGGTTCTGCCGCCAGATCTACGTCCTCTAGTACCACTAGATGGCGGTCGTTTTGCGACTTCAGATCTGAACGACCTTTACCGTCGTGTGATCAACCGTAACAACCGTTTGAAGCGCCTTCTAGAGCTAGCTGCTCCGGACATCATCGTACGTAACGAAAAGCGTATGCTGCAAGAGTCTGTTGATGCACTTCTAGATAACGGTCGTCGTGGTCGTGCTATCACTGGTTCTAACAAGCGTCCTCTGAAATCTCTTGCTGATATGATCAAGGGTAAACAAGGTCGTTTCCGTCAGAACCTTCTAGGTAAACGTGTAGACTACTCTGGCCGTTCTGTAATCACAGTAGGTCCATACCTTCGTCTACATCAGTGTGGTCTTCCTAAGAAGATGGCACTTGAGCTATTTAAGCCGTTCATCTACAGCAAGCTAGAAACTCGTGGCATGGCTACGACAATCAAAGCTGCTAAGAAGATGGTAGAGCGCGAAGAAGCTATCGTTTGGGATATCCTGGACGAAGTAATCCGCGAACACCCAGTACTGCTTAACCGTGCACCTACACTTCACCGTCTAGGTATCCAAGCGTTTGAACCAGTACTAATCGAAGGTAAAGCGATTCAGCTTCACCCACTAGTGTGTGCGGCATACAACGCCGACTTCGATGGTGACCAAATGGCGGTACACGTGCCTCTAACTCTAGAAGCACAGCTTGAAGCACGTACACTGATGATGTCGACGAATAACATTCTGTCGCCAGCGTCAGGTGATCCGATCATCGTACCTTCTCAGGACGTTGTATTGGGTCTTTACTACATGACACGTGACAAGATCAACGTGAAAGGCGAAGGTATGTACCTTGCTGGCCCTGCTGAGGCTGAAAAGGCATACCGTACTAAGACTGCTGAGCTACACGCTCGCGTTAAAGTACGTATCACCGAAACTGTAGTAGACGAAGATGGTAACAGCACTACTGAAACGAAGATGGTTGATACAACTGTCGGCCGTGCAATGCTATGGCAAATCGTTCCAGCTGGCCTACCGTACAGCATCGTTAACCAAAAGTTAGGTAAGAAGCAGATCTCTACTCTTCTTAACGAGTGTTACCGTAAGCTTGGTCTAAAAGATACAGTAGTATTTGCTGACCAAATCATGTACGCAGGTTTTGCATACGCTGCACTTTCTGGTGTTTCTGTAGGTATCGACGATATGGTTGTACCTCAAGCGAAATACGATGAAATTGAATCTGCTGAAGAAGAAGTTCGCGAAATCCAAGAGCAATTCCAATCTGGTCTTGTTACTGCGGGTGAGCGTTACAACAAAGTTATCGATATCTGGGCATCTACGAATGACCGCGTTGCGAAAGCAATGATGGATAACCTATCTTCTGAAACCGTTATCAACCGTGACGGCGAAGAAGAACAGCAAGAATCGTTCAACAGCATCTACATGATGGCCGACTCGGGCGCACGTGGTTCTGCAGCTCAGATTCGTCAGCTAGCAGGTATGCGTGGTCTGATGGCGCGTCCAGATGGTTCAATCATCGAAACGCCGATCACAGCGAACTTTAAAGAAGGTCTAAACGTCCTTCAGTACTTTATCTCAACGCACGGTGCTCGTAAGGGTCTTGCGGATACAGCACTGAAAACAGCAAACTCGGGTTACCTAACTCGTCGTCTAGTAGACGTTGCTCAAGACGTTGTAGTACACGAACATGACTGTGGCACGCATGAAGGTATCGACATGATGCCTCACATCGAAGGTGGTGACGTTAAAGTTGCACTTTCTGAGCTTGCTCTAGGTCGTGTAGTAGCTGAAGACGTTCTTAAGCCTGGTACTGAAGATGTACTGATTCCACGTAATACTCTGATTGATGAGAAGTGGTGTCAAATCATGGAAGACAACTCAGTAGATAGCATGAAAGTGCGCTCTGTTGTTACCTGTGATGCAGACTTCGGTTGTTGTGCACAGTGTTACGGTCGTGACCTAGCACGTGGTCACCTAGTGAACCAAGGTGAAGCAGTTGGTGTTATCGCTGCACAATCTATCGGTGAACCGGGTACACAGCTAACGATGCGTACGTTCCACATCGGTGGTGCGGCATCTACTGCAGCAGCAGAGAACAGCATCCAAGCTAAGACAACTGGTACTGTGAAACTTCACAATGCTAAGTTCGTAGTTAACAAAGATAAGAAACTGGTTATCACTTCTCGTGCATCTGAGATGACGATTATTGATGAATTCGGCCGTACTAAAGAGAAGCACAAACTTCCTTACGGTTCGATGCTAACCAAAGGCGACAACGCAGCAGTTACTGCTGGTGAAGTTGTAGCTAACTGGGAAGCGCATACCATGCCAATCATCACTGAAGTGGCAGGTCGTATCCAATTCGTAGATATGATCGATGGTATTACAGTTTCTCGTCAAACTGACGATCTAACGGGTCTTTCTTCAAGTGAAGTTACAGACGCAGCAGCTCGCCCAGCAGCAGGTAAAGATATGCGTCCAGCTATCAAACTTGTTGATGAGCAAGGTAACGACGTAATGATCCCTGGTACTGATATGCCAGCTCACTACTTCCTACCTGGCAAAGCGATTGTAAACATCGAAGATGGCGCTGAAGTTGGCATCGGTGACACACTATCTCGTATCCCTCAAAAATCGAGCGGAAACAAAGATATCACCGGTGGTCTACCACGCGTAGCTGACCTATTCGAAGCTCGTAAGCCTAAAGAGCCTGCGATCCTTGCTGAGCACACAGGTACTGTGTCTTTCGGTAAAGAAACGAAAGGTAAGCGTCGTCTAGTCATCACTCGTGAAGGCGGTGACGCTTACGAAGAGATGATTCCTAAGCATCGTCAATTGAACGTGTTCGAAGGTGAGAAGATTGAACGTGGTGATGTAATCGCCGACGGTCCTGAAACTCCACACGATATCCTGCGTCTACGTGGTATCCACGCAGTAACTCAGTACATCGCGAACGAAGTTCAAGAAGTTTACCGCTTACAAGGCGTAAAGATTAACGATAAGCACATCGAGACTATCGTTCGTCAAATGCTACGTAAGTGTACAATCACTCATTCTGGTGACTCTCCGTTCCTACCTGGCGAACAAGTTGAGTACCACAATGTTAAGATTGCTAACCGTAAGCTAGAAGCTGAAGGTAAAGAACTAGTACGTTTCGAACGTGATCTACTAGGTATTACTAAAGCATCTCTTGCAACTGAGTCATTCATCTCAGCTGCATCGTTCCAAGAAACGACTCGCGTACTAACAGAAGCTGCGGTTTCTGGTAAGCGTGATGACCTTCGCGGTCTGAAAGAGAACGTAATTGTTGGTCGTCTGATCCCAGCTGGTACTGGTTTCGCATACCACCAAGAGCGTCAAAAACAACGTGAAGAAGAGCAAGAAGGTCCTTCAGCTGAACAAGCTACTGACAATCTAGCAGCACTTCTAAACGCTGGTTTCTCTTCAGAAGAGTAAGCTCTACGAGTAGTCTCTAAGAGATAAGAAAAAGGCACCTTCGGGTGTAATGCCGTTCACTTAAGAGTGAACGGCATTTTTGTTCTTAGCATACCGTTGTGGTCTGGGTTTAACTCTTCTAGGGAATGTCCTTTCCCTTCGCCCTTCAAGTATTAAGCTTTCAGCCATGTTGTGGAACCCCTTTAGCTGACGAGGTATTGCGCCTGGTGTTGAATAAGGTAAGCCTACAAGTAACGCTGATACATGAGCTAACGTGCCGTTAAAACTCAGTTGATAAGGAAGGTAATTTCCCTTTAAATTGAAGCAGAGCTCGACCATCTGATCTCGGATTAAATTGTAAGTAAGCAAGATGCCCCATAACTCCTGCTTGACCAGCTCTGGTAAACGACTTCGCAGCGTAAGACGGTTTCCAAGCATGTATTGTTTTTGCTCTCGGTAGCCCAGCTCTATTTCCCAACGATGCTCATAAAGGCCTGCAATATCTTTTGATGGGTAACGCAGGGAGTCCGTCATGGAGGTTAATATTTGGTAGTCTTTTCCTTTAATTTTACGAGTGACAAGTCGAGCGGTTATCGACTTTGGTAAATCAGGCCATAGCTTTCTAGCTCTTGGATTACTGTGTAATTGAACAAGTTTGTCATTTCGCCCTAAAGATTGAACAATGTCATATTGTGTATTTTTCTTGAGGGGGATAAGCCAATGGCGCTCTGAGCCAGAGTCTTGCCATTTATGTAATAAACCTAAAGAATAGAACCCCTTATCGAACATTGTTACGCTATGGTTTGGTGTTGTTTCTATCAGTTTTTCAGCTAATATCATTTCGTTTGTATTGTAATTATCAAATGCACTGGCCGTAATAATGTGACTGCTTAGTTCCATTTGGCAGACCATTCTCACTTGCGGATATTGCGTCCCTTTTTGTCGAGAAAATGCCTTTTCATTTTGCGGGTTATCGGGCGTTCGCCAAACAACGCCATCGACGCCAAGCAGCGTTAATCCATTCCATTGGGGTAACTTTGCACTGTTTAACCATGACGTAGTCATTCGCTCAAAGACCGCTTTAATTGCGTCTTCACCCAACGTCTTTCGACGTTGAGTTAACGCACTCGGTGCGACAAAAGCTTTACCTGTACGGTCGACAATATCAAGTTGGTTCACTAAATCTTTCATGGATTTACTGTTATAGATAGCCATTCCAACAAGCAGCCACACCATGGATTCTAAAGTTAATTTCCTCTTTCTCATCGTGACAGTATCAGTAAGAGAATAGGCTTCGTCGATGAGTTCAATTGGAAGCAAGTCAGACAAAGTCTCAACGCTGCTAGGTTTCCAATCATTAATTATGTTTAGAGCTTGAGAAACATCCATAAAAAAATCCAAGTGCATTAAATACACTTGGATTTTGACAGCTCTGAAGGATCCTTCAACCGATCGCTTTGGCTTTAACTGATCGGCATTACACCTTCGGGTGCCTTTTTTGTATCTGGCGTATTGGTATTTAGCTATGACTTATAAAGTGATAGGTGTGCTTATCTAGCTGGTGAGGTTGGATTTATGTCCTGAAGAGTGCTCTTTGAGGCCAGTAAGATAAAGGGTAGAGATGACTAGGCTGATTAGGGCTGTAACCATATGCTTATGGCTAAAGGTCAGGGCGAGCGAGTAAGCTCTGTCTGAAAGGTTCTGGGTAGTTTGGATAACCTTACAGACAAAACAAAAAGCTTGTACAGAGGCAAGCTTATTAAGGATTCGGCTAACTAAGCGCCTGGTGGAATCGCTAAACTGTCTGCAATAAGCTGGATAAGATTATCTTCTACTTCAAAACGTAGTTCGAGTAGTTCACCTACTTTGGACATATCTCCTTCGAAGTTAGGCAACTCATCGTCTGCATTTACTTTAACGTACTTATCATTGAATTCTAGAAGCGGCTCGGTTGTAAGTACGATCTTCGCGTAAGTTGTATCAATCTCGTCATTGGTTTTAAAGCCTGTTGCTTGCCATTTTTTCATGACCATATCGTAGATCTTAAAATGACCCTCTGAGATATAATCGACAACATGATCACAGAATGAGCTTATTTCTTTAGGGGAAGGGAGTTCAACAACGTTTGATTGCCCGTTGCTAGCTGGCTGCAAGGCACCTAGCTTACAATACTCAACGATTAGAGACTGTCGAGTTTCGAGCCAATGATCGATGACCTCATTAGAGCCACCCCATTGTTCTTGTATTTGTTTGAATTTATTTAGCATGACCATGTCCTCATGATCTGATCACAACCTTGTGATCAAGTAATTGCCTAAGCAGGGTCCGTTTTATTGGTAGCTACTAAAAGTAATAGCTTGAAATATTCTCTGCTACAACTCTAGTATGAAATTAGATTGCCAGTAAAATGAACGAACTGCAAGCAATGAGGCATAGGGATGTTAAAAAAAAGTGATAACAAAATGACAGAGCAAGCTTATTGGTGCGTCGTTTCTGGTAGTGATATTTGGGTTAATAATGATCAGTTTCCGTTTGGCTCTGCTGAAGAGCTTGGGCTGAGTGTGGAGCATGCAATCTGTATTGGTCAGCATCAAGGTCGCAAGGTGTATTGGCTCAACGATTGTGATGTGGAGAATGAGCTGAGCATGGTCAGCCTAAGAGAGTTACTGCACTGGCCTGAAGTGAGTTTCTTGACTGCAAGCAAAGCCATCCAATATGGGCATATGACTCAAAGTATGCGTTTTTGCCCTCAGTGTGGTGGTCGAAATCATCTCAACCATAACCAGGTGGCGATGCAGTGTGGAGATTGCCGCACACTTCATTATCCTCGTATCTTCCCGTGCATCATTGTCGCTGTACGAAACGACAACAAGATATTGCTTGCGCAGCACCCAAGACATAAGACAGGTATGTATACCGTGATAGCGGGCTTCCTAGAGGTCGGAGAGACCTTAGAGCAGTGTGTGGCAAGAGAAGTCAAAGAAGAAACGGGTATCGATGTCGATAATATTCGTTATTTTGGCAGCCAGCCATGGGCGTTTCCATCAAGTATGATGATGGGCTTTCTCGCAGATTATGCTGGTGGTACGCTTAAGCCTGATTACAGCGAGCTATCGGATGCTCAATGGTTTGACGTAACAAGCCTACCTGATGTTGCTCCTGTTGGAACCATTGCGAGACAGTTGATTGAGAAAACCGTTGATGACGTGATGAAAGATGGTGTGACGGAGCAGATGCTAGAGCACTAATTTGCCTGTAATAGTATTTGGCCTATGGGTGGTCAAAAGCTAAAAAAAACCCTCCACAAGTGGAGGGGGTAAGTAAGATGTCGTTATGAGATGCTGAGTAGTGACTACTCAGATGTTATAATTGTAATTTTCGCTAGCGAACAAATTTTTAACATGCTCCCGTAATTGGGTGCAAATTAAGCATTGATTTAAAAGTTAATAACTTGATCTAGGTTGCAAAGCACACAGTTTTTACCCTTCAATCAGTGTTAGAATACTTGCCATCAAAACTAGACAAGATTGAATTGGAATTTAACGGAATGACCGAATTAAAAAACGATCGCTATTTACGCGCACTTTTAAAACAGCCTGTTGATTACACACCGGTATGGATGATGCGCCAAGCTGGCCGCTATCTTCCTGAGTACAAAGCAACGCGCGCTGAAGCGGGCGATTTCATGTCTTTGTGCAAAAACGCGGAACTGGCATCCGAAGTAACACTTCAACCTTTACGTCGTTTCCCGCTTGATGCGGCAATCTTGTTCTCAGACATCCTAACTATCCCTGATGCAATGGGCTTAGGTTTGTACTTTGAAACAGGTGAAGGCCCTAAATTTGAGCGTCCTATCACGTGTAAAGCTGACGTAGAGAAGATTGGCCTACCAGATCCAGAAGGCGAGCTTCAATACGTAATGAATGCCGTTCGTCAGATCCGTAAAGACCTGAAAGGCGAAGTGCCACTGATTGGTTTCTCTGGTAGCCCATGGACTCTAGCGACATACATGGTTGAAGGTGGAAGCTCTAAAGCATTCACTAAGATCAAGAAGATGATGTACGCAGAACCACAAACGCTGCACCTGCTTCTAGACAAGCTGGCTGACAGTGTTATCGAATACTTGAACGCGCAAATTAAAGCGGGTGCTCAATCGGTAATGGTATTTGATACATGGGGTGGTGTACTGACTCCTCGTGACTACAACCTATTCTCACTGCAATACATGCACAAAATCGTTGATGGCCTAATCCGTGAAAACGAAGGTCGTCGAGTACCGGTTACTCTGTTCACTAAGAACGGTGGCATGTGGCTTGAGTCTATCGCAGCAACAGGTTGTGATGCGGTTGGTCTAGACTGGACAATCAACATCGCAGATGCAAAAGCTCGCATCGGCGACAAAGTTGCTCTGCAAGGTAACATGGATCCTTCAATGCTTTACGCTCAGCCTGAACGTATTCGCGAAGAAGTGGGCAGCATCCTTGAAGGCTTCGGCGACGGTGGTACAGGTCATGTATTTAACCTAGGCCACGGTATCCACTTAGATGTACCGCCAGAGAACGCTGGTGTATTCGTTGACGCTGTTCACGAATTGTCTAAGCCTTACCACAAGTAATTCTGAGTAAGATTATTGAAAGCGCTGTTGGGAAACCAACAGCGCTTTTTTATTGCCTGAAATTGGCATTTGATGGCGGTTTAATCTTGTTGTGTGCAGTTAATTAGGTATTTGGATCATGGTAGGCCAAATGCTCTGAGATGTGTTTCCTGATATAAGGAATGACTTCATTTTCAAACCAAGGGTTCTTCTTGAGCCAGATATTATTGCGTGGCGAAGGGTGGGGTAATGGCAAAAACTCAGGCGCCCACCTTTGCCAATCACGCACGGTTTCGGTCAATGTGCTGGTGGTTTTGTTTGTTAGGTAATGGTTTTGTGCGTACTGGCCAATCAGCAGTGTCATTTGAACATTGGGTAGAGATTGCAGCACTTTGTTGTGCCAAAGCTCCGCGCACTCTTTGCGTGGTGGGAGATCACCACTTTTCCCTTTCCCCGGATAACAAAACCCCATAGGCACAATCGCGACTTTTTGCTCGTCGTAAAAAGTATCGCTATCTATCCCTAACCATCCTCTTAATCGTTCGCCACTGGCGTCATTCCAAGGGATGGACGACTCATGCACCTTGATACCCGGCGCTTGACCTATGATCAGCAAGCGCGCGTTTGGATGCGCTTGAATCACCGGGTTAGCACCGTGTGATAGGTGAGGCTCACAAGCTCGGCATTGTCGAATCTCTTTAAGTAACGAAGAGGACATCAGTAACCTTTTTCAAAATCGATGACATGATTAAGTGTAAAGCCATCTCGCCACTGTTTGTAATTCTCTGCGAAGATCTCGACTACTTGTCTTGGCTCACTGAGTGCAGCGATGTGTGGAGTGATGGTGACTTGCGGTAGTTTCCAGAAAGGATGTTCCTGAGAGAGGGGTTCACTTTCAAACACATCTAAAAATGCGTGTTCTACCCATCTGTTTTTTATGGCGAGCAACAAGGCTTTATTGTCGATGCTTTCCCCTCGACCGACATTAAACAGCAACACATTAGAGCAGTAACCTAACGTGGTTTGGTTCAACAGTTGATAGGTTTCAGCGGTTGATGGCAAGGTGTTGACCACAATATCGGCCTGCTTAAGGGCAGCCTCTATCTCATTGATGTGGAAAGTCTCTTTAAAGGTTTCTTGTTTGGATGGGATGCCGGTACGGTTGACACCTATGGTATGAATACCAAAAGCCGCCGCGGTTTTTGCTAAATGACTGCCGATTGAACCTGTTCCTAAAATCACCATAGTTTTGTCAGTTAGGCTAGTATAAAGCTGTGGCTGCCAGTTTCGTTGTTGTTGATGCTGGTGGTAATGAGGGAAGTGTCTACAGTGACTGATTGTGTAACCCAATACGTATTCTGCGATAGCCGGACCAAAGATGCCTTTGACGTTGGTTAGCGTATAGTCCTGACGCAGATCTGGCTGAGTGAGTTTATTGATTCCGGCATAGGTACTCTGTACCCAGTCTAGCTCTTTAAACTCGCCGAGGCGCTCTGCGATTAGAGGTGGTGACGCCAAGACAATCTGTGCTGATTTGGGGTTTTGAGTGATTTCTAGGTCGGGTAAATCCTGGTTTAGAATCAGTTGCGTATAGGTATCGTCATGCTCAGTAAGAATATAGAGCTTATTCGTAAAATTGTTCATCGGCTTACCTTTTCCCCCCAGGGTTTATCAAGTACACTTTCGCTGTCTTTTTCTGCAATTATTGAGTGACTATGCTTCAGAATCCACTGCAGGTTCGTCTTGAAAAGTTAGAACCTTGGCAACAAATTACCTTTATGGCGTGTCTATGTGAGCGTATGTACCCTAACTATGCCATGTTTTGTGAGAATACAGAATTTGCGGAAGCTCGAATCTATCGTGATGTTTTGGATAGCATTTGGGAAATCCTGACGGTTAAAACAGCAAAGGTGAACTTTGAGCGTCAACTTGAGAAGGTTGAAGAGCTATTCCCTAGCGGTGATGATTTTGATTTTTATGGTGTTTACCCAGCAATGGACGCATGCCAAGGCCTAGCAACGCTAATTCATGGTCTGCTTGACCGTGAACATATGTTGGAAGCGGTAATTAAAGTGAGTCAACAATCGGTGAAGACGGTTGCTGAGCTTGAGTTTGCTCAAGGCGCTGAAGAAGTGACGAACGAAAACCAGAAAGAAAACGAAGCGGTGTGTGAAGAGTGGGACGTTCAGTGGGCCATTTTCCGACCTCTACGTGAAACGACTGAGCGTGACTTAGAGCTGATCAAAGACCTACGCCACGAACTGCGTGAAGACCCAGTCAGTAACATTGGTGTTGCGCTATAATTCGCAATTGCACCAAGGTACGAATAAAAACAAAGGCTCCCTAGGGAGCCTTTGTTGTATCTGACGGTATCAAATTTAGATTAAGCGTCTTTTTTGTCTTCGTTCTACACTTTGTCTTTTGATGCCTTATCTTTTGATGCGTCGTCGTCATTCGTTGATTTTGCATCTGAAGAGTCGTTGTCTGCTGGAGTTTCTTCCTCGTCCTCGTCATCGCGGTTTTCGATAACACCGTGTGTCTCTTTCCACTTCTCCCAGCGTTGGAACGCCAGTTCTTGCATGTCAGTCGTCTTATCCGCTTCGTCGACAATCTCTTCGCCCACTAGGTGCTCAAAGATGTCTTCTAGGGTGATGATGCCCTGAATAGTGCCGTATTCGTCCACAACTAAAGACAGTTGCAGGCGGTTTGCCATCATCTGGTCAAAGGCCTTAGCCAAGCCCATGTTGTTCAGCAACACGTGGATAGGGCGCATTACTTCACCCAAAGCTTTCTCACCACAACCGGCTTGCTGCAATCTAAACAGCTCTAAGCGGTGAACAAAACCGATGATGTTGTCACTCTGCTCGCTGTAAACCAGCGGACGTGAGAATGGCGTGTCTTTATGTTGTTCTAGGAACGTATTCACACTCATTTCCGCATCAACACGGAATACCACTGGGCGCGGCGTCATTACCTGAGTCACGGGTACATCTTGAATACCCAGTAGGTTGCTCAGGATTTTTGACTCGCCTTCTGCAAATTCACCGCTCTCTTTTGCCAAAATCGCCATTGCAGATAACTCATCACGCATTTTTGGTGCTTGGTGGCCACGAGCAAGACGTTTGGTGATCTGTTCTGAGAACCATACAAACGGTGTTAGGAAGAACACCATCCAACGAAGCACGCTTGCCGAAGCAGGAGCAAGTTGACGCCAGTAGGTTGCACCAATGGTTTTTGGAACAATCTCAGATAATACCAAGATACCTAGCGTTAGCACGGCAGAGAAGACACCTAACCATTGGCTACCAAAAACGACAGCCGCTTGTGCACCTGCTGTCGCAGCACCGATAGTATGGGCGATGGTGTTGAGCGTTAAAATTGACGCAAGCGGGCGGTCAATATCTGTTTTCAGTTTGTCTAAAGACTCTGCTGCAGGGTGCCCATTTTGTTTTAGTTGAGCAATGTAGCTCGGACTAATACTCAAAAGTACAGCTTCCAAAACAGAACAAATGAAAGAAACTCCAATAGCAATGGAGATGTAAATAGATAGCAGCAGCATGTTTGCCCTTAAATTAAATTGTACGCTTTAGCAGCGATTCAGCGTGGATTATAGTGAAAAAGTAGTGGCTAGGTCATCATTAATTTTGCTCTCAGCCCCTTTTAAACAAGGGCTTGCTTAATAAAATCAGTAACAAATTGTGAGTTATTACTCATATTATGGCTAAAACTACGGCATTAGAGCTAAAGATCGACGACAAACCTTTGCCAGATGGGGCATTTATGTTTTAGAGTGAATTGAATTCAAAAATACAAAGAAGGGAAACCTAAAATGAACAAGACTCAATTAATCGACTTTATTGCTGAAAAAGCGGACCTTTCTAAAGCACAAGCTAAAGCTGCTCTAGAAGCGACTCTTGGCGGTGTTACAGATGCTCTTAAAGATGGCGATCAAGTTCAGCTAATTGGTTTTGGTACTTTTAAAGTAAACCACCGTGCAGCTCGCACTGGTCGTAACCCAAAAACTGGTGATGAGATCCAAATCGCTGCTGCAAATGTTCCAGCATTTGTTGCAGGTAAAGCGCTGAAAGATTCAGTGAAATAATCTAAACTGTACCGAGGTAGTCGTATTCCACCTCGGTACAGGTTTTTATGAAAAAAGCATTTCTTCTCGTTTCACTATTATCTACATTTCTTATTGGCTGTTCTTCAACAAGCCCTCGCAAAAACCTAGAGCAATTTGAAACTCACACTGGCGGCCAAGTCATGGGCGACGCGACGAGTTTCTACTGGGTTACAAACAAGCTAACACAACCTCATACTTCAGCTGACTACGTCACTGTCGGCGATTACGGCTGGTACCAAACTGATTATGCTTGGTCAGAAGGCGTGCTTCGTGAATTCATTCGTGAAGGCGAGCAGCGTAACTCTTCTAATGAGCTGGTTCCCTATCGAGTCCATGTGCGTTTCAATAAGTCAGGCGAAGCTGTGTATCAACAGTATCGTATTGATAGCAAAATCTTACCTATCCAAGCCAAGCAGCTTGAAAACTATCAGAAAGAAGCGACGTCGGTTCTAGAGACCACAACGAAGCAGCATGATGAAGGGCTTAGGCTGATTCAGGGTTACTGGAATGGCAGCTCTTTTAAAACGTGCGCTGGTGGTGAGTTTGATCGCATTGAATTTAACCAGACCTTGCCAGGCTTCGTGATTGACCGATTGGCGTCTGTGGAAAGCTATGCGGCGTTTCTTGGCAGTGATTCACTGGGTAAGATGAGCGTGGAAGAGTTACTGATGCTGGCTGAAGACAGCCATGATTGTGTCGTTAGGCCATCATTGTTGAAAGAATAGCGAGTAATCAAAGGATTGAGAGTATTTGGCCTACTGTAGGCCAAGTGCCTATTTGTCTGTACAAATACAGATTCTTGTGTAAATGAGATAATAAAAGGCGCCTATTGAGGCGCCTTTTTCTGTTATTCACTTGCTGTCATTTGCTTACTGTTATTGGAAAGTAAGCGAGCAACAAGATTGTTTACTGCTCTTGTTCGCGCGCAATCGCACGGTAACCAATATCATTGCGGTGGAACATACCATTCCAGCTAACTTGCTTCGTCAACGCGTAAGCGCGCTCTTGAGCCTCAGAAACCGTATTGCCCAGTGCTGTTGCACAAAGTACACGACCGCCGTTTGTCACAACGTCGCCAGCTTCATTATTTGTCGTACCCGCGTGGAAAACCTTTTGGCCTTCAACTTCGCTTGTTGGTAGTGAAATAACGTCACCTTTTGCGTAGTCAGCAGGGTAACCGCCAGCCGCAAGAACAACACCGATAGAAGCGCGTGGATCCCACTTCGATTCTGCTTCGTCGAGCTTCTCGTCGATAGCCATTAGGCAAAGTTCAACAAGGTCTGACTCCATACGCATCATGATAGGTTGCGTTTCAGGGTCGCCAAAGCGGCAGTTGTATTCGATAACTTTAGGTGTGCCGTCAGCATCGATCATTAGGCCAGCGTAAAGGAAACCTGTGTAAGGTGCGCCTTCTGCGTCCATACCACGTACCGTTGGGTAGATAACTTCCTCAAGGATACGGTTGTGGATTTCTGGAGTTACAACCGGCGCAGGAGAGTAAGCACCCATGCCGCCCGTGTTTGGCCCAGTGTCTTTGTCGCCAACACGTTTGTGATCTTGGCTGGTGGCCATAGGAAGCACGCTAGAGCCGTCAACCATTACGATGAAGCTTGCTTCTTCGCCTTCGAGGAACTCTTCGATAACAACGCGGCTGCCTGCTTCGCCAAAGGCGTTGCCCGCTAGCATGTCTTTGATTGCGTCTTCTGCTTCTTCAAGGGTCATCGCAACGATAACGCCTTTACCTGCCGCAAGACCGTCAGCTTTCACTACGATAGGAGCGCCTTGCTCGCGAACGTAAGCGATAGCTGGCTCAATCTCAGTGAAGTTTGAGTAGTAACCTGTTGGGATATCATGACGAGCTAGGAAGTCTTTAGTGAATGCTTTAGAGCCTTCAAGCTGTGCTGCAGCTTGAGTAGGGCCGAAGATTGGCAAACCTACTTCGCGGAATGCATCAACCACACCGATAACCAATGGTGCTTCAGGGCCCACGATAGTCAGTTCGATTTTTTTATCTTGAGCAAACGCGACTAAACCAGCGATGTCTTCAACGCCGATGTTTACGTTCTCTAGTTTTGGCTCAAGTGCAGTACCTGCGTTACCTGGAGCGATGAATACTGTTTCAACGTTTGGGTTTTGTGCTGCTTTCCAACCTAGTGCGTGCTCACGACCGCCGGCACCAATAATTAATACATTCATTTTATTTTACCTTTGATAGCTTCATCAGATTACCTATTTCGGCGTCAAACATGCTCACTTATAGTCATAAGCTCCGCGTGTTTTCCTTGAACTAGGCAATCTGATTTTGCTCTAAAAATTAAAATTTCTATTAACGTTGATGAGTAAAACGCCAACATTAATGAACGGTTAAACGAATAAAAAAGGCTCTAGGAAAACCTAGAGCCTATTCTGATTAGTGGCGGAAGTGACGCATGCCCGTAAAGATCATCGCCATGCCGTGCTCGTCTGCAGCTGCGATAACTTCGTCATCACGCATAGAGCCGCCCGGTTGGATAACACACTTGATGCCAGCCTCTGCAGCCGCGTCGATACCGTCACGGAATGGGAAGAATGCATCTGATGCCATCACACAGCCTTCAACCTGTAGACCTTCGTCTGCAGCTTTGATGCCTGCGATTTTCGCAGAGTAAACGCGGCTCATTTGGCCAGCGCCAACACCAATTGTCATGTCGCCTTTCGAGTAAACGATAGCGTTAGATTTAACGTATTTCGCTACTTTCCAGCAGAATAGAGCATCTTTCAATTCTTCAGCTGTAGGTTGGCGCTTAGAAACCACTTTAAGGTCATCTTCAGACACCATGCCTTGGTCGCGGTCTTGAACTAGCAAACCACCGTTAACGCGTTTAACGTCAAAGCCAGTTGTCTTCGTTGTCCACTCACCACACTCAAGTAGGCGAAGGTTTTTCTTAGCCGCTACGATTGCTACTGCTTCAGCAGAAACTGATGGTGCAATGATAACTTCAACGAATTGACGCTCAGTGATAGCCGTTGCTGTTGCAGCGTCTAGCTCACGGTTGAAAGCGATGATGCCGCCAAATGCAGACGTTGGGTCTGTTTTGAATGCACGGTCGTAAGCTTCTAGGATGTCTTCACCTAGTGCAACACCACATGGGTTAGCGTGCTTAACGATCACACATGCTGGCTGGTCGAACTCTTTCACACACTCAAGTGCTGCGTCGGTGTCAGCGATGTTGTTGTAAGAAAGGGCTTTACCTTGAATCTGGCGAGCTGTAGAAACTGATGCTTCTTCAGGGTTTGCTTCAACGTAGAATGCGGCTGCCTGGTGGCTGTTCTCACCGTAGCGCATGTCTTGCTTTTTCTCGAACTGTTGGTTGAACGTGCGAGGGAATTTAGACTCTTCGTCAGCCTTCTTTCCTTCTTCATCAAGTAGAGAGGCACCGTAAGATGGAACCATAGTGCCGAAGTAGTTTGCGATCATGCCGTCGTAAGAAGCGGTGTGCTCGAATGCTGCGATAGCGAGGTCGAAGCGAGTCTCTAGTGTTAGAGATTTATCGTTCGTGTCCATTTCAGCGACAACGCGCTCGTAGTCGTGTGCGTTAACAACGATCGTTACGTCTTTGTGGTTTTTCGCTGCAGAGCGAACCATTGTAGGGCCGCCGATGTCGATGTTCTCAACAGCATCAGCAAGGGTACAACCTTCTTTAGCAACGGTTTCTGCGAATGGGTATAGGTTTACAACAACCATATCGATAGGGTTGATACCGTGAGTTTCCATCACGTCATCATCTTGGCCACGACGGCCTAGAACACCACCATGAACTTTTGGGTGCAGAGTCTTAACACGGCCATCCATCATTTCTGGGAAACCAGTGTAGTCAGATACTTCTGTAACAGAGATGCCTTTATCAGCAAGCAGGCGAGCAGTGCCACCGGTAGATAGGATATCTACACCACGGTTAGCAAGAGCTTGTGCAAATTCAACGATACCAGTTTTGTCTGATACGCTGATTAGAGCGCGGCGAATTGGACGAGCGTTATTCATGCTTCCATCTTCCTCAAATTCATGGGGTTAAAATAAAGATATTTGCCAAAAAAGAACTTGTTTCTATCTTCTTAGCGTGGATTATCTTAGATACCAGTAAGAGATAAAATATTGGCCAGTTTTGGTAAAGACCTTTTGGGTTAGTCTTATGATTAAGCTATAAGATAACCAACTCCAAATTTGATGGCGCAGATTCTAACTAATTTATTACAAAAAAGCTCGCGCAATCGTTTGGCATCTCAAAATTAATTATGAAAAGTGCCATTTTAGCCTGAAAAGTAACGATAAGGTTAATTGTGGAATGGACGAAACAGTAGGAAAAAACATGTTTCAGATCGGTGAATTAGCGAAGCGATGCGGTGTGACAGCCGATACCTTGCGATTTTATGAGAAGAATAACCTGATCGCGCCAGCCAGTCGCAGTGACTCGGGTTATCGCCTATATGATGAAAATAACCAGAAACAGGTGACGTTTATTCTCAAATCTAAAGCGTTGGGGCTGAGTTTGGACGAGATTAAAGAATTGCTTGAGATTCGCCTCGAGGCCACACAGCACAGTTGCTCTGAAGTGAAGTCGATTACCTCAGCAAAATTAGAGATGATTGATGAGAAGATTACCGAGTTAACTAAGATTCGCACCGCACTTAAAAAGATTAATGATGCGTGTTGTGGTCACGTAGACGATGATGCAAGCCATTGTTCGATTCTAGCAGCCTTGGATTCCGCAAACGTCGACAAAGGGCGCTGTTGTCGCACTGGAGAGTAATCAGCCACTATCACGGATCGACAAGCCAAAAAAAAGCCAAACTCAACAATGAGCTTGGCTTTCAATTCAATAAATTACGAAAGAACGATTAGTTCATGCCGTATTTTTTAAGTTTCTTGCGAAGAGTACCGCGGTTAATACCCATCATGGTTGCTGCGCGAGTTTGGTTACCGCGAGTGTACTGCATGATAGTGTCTAGTAGTGGCTGTTCAACTTCAGCTAATACTAATTCGTATAACTCGCTGACTTCTTGACCGTTTAATTGAGCAAGGTAATTTTTCAATGATGCTTTAACTGAGTCACGTAGTGGCTTCTGCGTGATTTGGTCTTGTGATGTAACTGTAGTTACTGTCAATGCTTCTGAAGTCAGATTTTGTTCGAACATATTCGGTCTAGCTCTTCTCGTAATTATGGTGCAACGTTATCAAAAAAACCTTCTAGCGCTTCAAGCTGCAGATCACCTGCTTCGAATGCGTTGAAGGTACGGCGAAACTCACTCGCTTGTTCATGTTCTTTTAGATACCAACCCACATGCTTACGAGCGATGCGAGGGCCTAAAAACTCTCCATAAAATTCATGTAGAGCGTGCACATGACCAAGCATGATGTCTTTCACTTCCGAAATCGGGAGTGGGTCCATCGTGGTGCCGTTTTCCAAATAGTGTAGGATTTCGTTAAAAATCCAAGGACGTCCTTGGGCAGGTCGACCTATCATTAAAGCATCAGCGCCGGTGTACTCCAGCACAAACTTCGCTTTTTCCGGACTATCGATATCACCGTTAGCGATAACCGGAATAGATACTGCTTGTTTCGCTGCTTTAATGTGTTTGTATTCTGCCTCACCTTTGTACATACAAGCGCGAGTTCTTCCATGGAGCGCAAGAGCTTGTATGCCGCAGTCTTCGGCTATTTTCGCGATTTGGACACAGTTTCTATTGTCTGTATCCCAGCCTGTGCGCGTTTTCAACGTTACTGGAACGTCGACAGCATTTACCACCGCTTTCAGAATGTCTTCAATGAGTTCTGGATGCTGCAGTAAAGCTGAGCCCGCAAGCTTCTTATTCACTTTTTTGGCTGGACAACCCATGTTGATATCGATGATTTGCGCACCGTTATCGACATTAAATTGAGCAGCCTCGGCCATAAGCTGTGGATCTGCACCAGCGATTTGTACTGAACGAATGCCCGATTCGCCTTCATGTACCATACGCTGCTGAGACTTTGACGTTTTCCAAACTTTCGGATTGGAGGACATCATTTCACTGACTGCCATCCCCGCACCGTAGCGAAGACACAACTCACGGAATGGTCTATCCGTTACGCCAGCCATAGGAGCGACGATTAGATTGTTCTTAAGTTGATAATTTCCGATTTTCAAAAATGTCATCACAGTTCTGTACCAGCAAGGGCGCGCATTTTACGCATTTTTTCGCTGCGTGAAAAGACTAATATTTGAGCATTTACAATTTGTTTTTGTAATTTGTTTAAATTTCAGTCAATTAGCGCCCAAAGTCTTGTCTAGCCTTGCTTGCGACCTGAGATTCGACACCATTCTTGTTGTTCGATGATCGGATCAATGTGAAGCTCATCACGATAATAAGTGGCAACATCTTCTGCTTGTGTATCTAAAACACCCGACATCGCAAGTACACCATTTGGCTTAACTAGGCCCTTGATGATGCCAGAAAGGTCGCGTAATGGACCCGCAAGAATGTTGGCAACAACAACGTCTGCTAGCAAACCTTCCGGTTGATCTTGTGGCAAGAACACCTCTAGTTGCTCAGCAACGCCATTGCGTTGTGCGTTGTCTTTTGATGCAAGCAGAGCTTGAGGATCAATGTCGATCCCGATAACTTTTGCTGCGCCTAGTTTGATCGCAGCGATCGCTAGGATGCCTGAGCCACAACCGAAGTCGATCACGGTTTTGCCTGCAAGGTCTAAGCCTTCAAGCCACTCAAGACACAATGCCGTTGTCGGGTGAGTACCTGTACCAAATGCAAGGCCAGGGTCTAGCATTACGTTAACAGCGTCAGGTTCAGGGATATCGCGCCAGCTAGGGCAGATCCATAAACGCTCACCAAACTTCATTGGGTGGAAGTTGTCCATCCATTCACGCTCCCAATCCTTGTCTTCAATTTGCTCTACTTTATGAGCAAAGTCTGCAGGGAACATGTTGCTTGCTTTAATCTGCGCTAGAACGACACCAGTATCAGTCTCAGCGTCGTAAAGCGCGAGAATGTCAGTATCACCCCAAAGGCGAGTTTCGCCTGGCAGAGGCTCAAATACAGGGGTATCTTGTGCATCCAGGAAAGTTACAGAAAGAGCACCAGTCTCTTCCATTAACATGTCGCCGATTTGTTCGGCATTTTCATTGGTAGCATTAAGCTTGATTTGAATCCAAGGCATGGCTGCATCTTCTATATGAGAAAAATTGGATGGCGAGTCTAGCAGAAAATATGAGCAAATTCACCAAAACCCCACGGAATATAATGGGGATTAAAGATTGATTTTTTCGGCGGTTCAAAAACAAAAATGCTCACCGAAGTGAGCATTTTGACTGTTCTTAAACGAACGGATTATGACAAACCAAGTTTCTTCTCAAGGTAGTGGATGTTTGCACCACCGTGTTGGAAGTTTTCGTCGTTCATAATAGACAGTTGAAGCTCAGTATTAACGTTAATACCTTCAACAATCATTTCACCCAATGCGTTCTTCATACGAGCGATAGCAACATCACGGTTCTCACCGTAAGTGATCAGCTTACCAATCATTGAATCGTAGTGTGGTGGCACTGTGTAACCCGTGTAGATGTGAGATTCCCAACGTACGCCCATGCCGCCTGGTGCGTGGAAACGTTCAATCTTACCTGGTGAAGGTAGGAAACGAACTGGATCTTCAGCATTGATACGACATTCGATTGAGTGGCCACGCAGCTTAATGTCATCCTGAGTGAATGATAGAGGCTGACCAGCTGCAATACGTAGCTGTTCTTTCACTAGGTCGATACCCGTTACCATTTCAGTAATCGTGTGTTCAACCTGGATACGAGTGTTCATTTCGATGAAGTAGAATTCACCGTTCTCGTATAGGAATTCAAATGTACCTGCACCGCGGTAACCGATCTCAATACATGCACGAGTACAACGTTCGCCAATGTACTTACGCATCTCTTCAGTGATACCTGGAGCTGGCGCTTCTTCCACAACTTTCTGGTGACGACGTTGCATTGAACAGTCACGCTCACCTAGGTGGATAGCATTACCTTGGCCATCTGCAAGCACTTGTACTTCAATGTGACGTGGGTTTTCTAGGAATTTCTCCATGTAAACCATGTCGTTGTTGAAACATGCTTTTGCTTCAGCACGAGTCATCGCGATAGCTTCTGTTAATTCTGCTTCAGAACGAACAACACGCATACCACGACCGCCGCCGCCGCCAGATGCCTTGATGATAACTGGGAAGCCAATGCGTTTAGCGTGCGCTTTGTTTTTCACTTCATCATCATCAAGAGGGCCGTCAGAACCTGGTACACAAGGTACGCCAGCTTTCTTCATTGACGTGATAGCTGACACTTTGTCACCCATCATGCGAATGGTTTCAGCTTTAGGGCCAACGAAGATAAAGCCACTGCGCTCTACCTGTTCTGCAAAGTCTGCATTTTCAGATAGGAAGCCGTAGCCAGGGTGAACAGCTACTGCACCTGTAACTTCAGCTGCGCTGATGATACGAGGGATGTTTAGGTAGCTATCGATACCACGAGCTGGACCGATACAAATGGTTTCGTCTGCAAGCAGTACGTGCTTAAGGTCACGGTCAGCAGTTGAGTGAACCGCTACCGTTTTAATGCCAAGCTCTTTACATGCACGCAGAATACGTAGTGCAATCTCACCACGGTTCGCGATTACTAATTTATCTAACATAATGAGTGCTCTCTATTATTCGATAATTACTAGAGCTTGGTCGAATTCTACTGGTTGACCGTCTTCAACTAGGATAGCTGTTACAACACCAGATTTATCAGCTTCGATTTGGTTCATCATTTTCATTGCTTCAACGATACATAGCGTTTCGCCAGCAGTTACAGATTGACCAACTTTAACGAATGGTTTTGCGTCTGGGCTTGGAGCGCCGTAGAAAGTACCAACCATTGGAGAAAGAACTTGGTGACCAGCTGGAACTGCAGGAGCTGCTGCTTCTGCTGCTACAGGTGCCGCCGCAGGAGCTGCTGCCGCTACAGGTGCTGGAGCAGCTGCATATTGAACAGGTGCTACAGGTGCAGTGCTGTTACGACTGATTCGTACTGACTCTTCACCTTCAGAGATTTCTAGCTCAGAAATACCAGACTCTTCAACCAATTCGATTAGCTTTTTGATTTTGCGAATATCCATTGTTTCTTTCTCTTTATCTGTTAATTGAACTTACTCTATGACTGAGTAGGTTAGTAATAGTTCGTTGTTTATGTTTACTTTGAGTTGAGCTTGCTGAGCGCAGCGGTCAAAGCAAATTGATAACCTTGGGCACCTAAGCCACAAATCACACCTTCTGCTTTATCAGATAGGTAAGAGTGGTGACGGAATGGTTCACGCGCGTGAACATTCGATAGATGAACCTCAATAAATGGTATGGCAACGCCAAGTAGTGCATCACGCAGTGCCACACTGGTATGTGTAAAGGCTGCTGGGTTGATAATAATAAAATCAACATTTTGATAAGCACTATGGATAGCTTCAATCAGTTCGTACTCACGATTTGACTGTAAGTGAGATAGCTCAACATCGTGTGCTTTCGCTTGCTCGGTCAGTGAGCTAATAATCTGGTCAAGTGTTTGAGAACCGTAGTGTGCGGGCTCTCTAAGGCCTAACAGGTTAAGGTTTGGGCCATTTAAAACTAGAATGCGAAACTTTGTAGACATCGTGGGGCTATCTTCCTTTATCGTGTTTACGAACGTGAATGTTGCCATTTTATTGAAAATTTGCGGTTAATTTCCAGTGAGAAAAACCCAAATTTAAAAATTAGAACCAGATTATAGCTAATTCAGCGCAAATCGCAGCAATTTACTGGTCTAATCTCCTATTGATACAGCTTGGAATTGTTACCAACTTAACAAAAAAGCGTCTTAGCCTTAATTTGGGGCGGGATATTTGAGATCAAGATCAGCCATAAAAAAACCGCCACATAGGTGACGGTTTAGAAAGTGCTGTTTTAAACAGTGATTAGCTGCTGTGACTGGTTGCTTATGCCAGTTCTGCTTTCTCGGCAATCAGCTTATCAACCACACTTGGGTCGGCCAGTGTCGAGGTATCACCTAGGTTACCTGTATCGCCAGTCGCGATTTTACGCAGGATACGACGCATGATTTTACCCGAACGAGTTTTTGGTAGAGAGTCGGTCCAGTGCAGTACATCTGGCGTTGCAATTGGGCCAATCTCTTTACGTACCCAGTCTTTTACTTCTTTATGAAGCTCTGCGGTTGGGAACTCACCATCATTCAGCGTGATGTAAGCGTAAATCGCTTGGCCTTTAATATCATGAGGGATGCCCACAATCGCGGCTTCTGCAATCTTATCGAACGCGACTAGAGCCGATTCAATCTCAGCAGTACCCATACGGTGACCTGATACGTTAAGTACATCATCGACACGCCCCGTAATCCAGTAGTAACCGTCTTCATCACGACGAGCGCCGTCACTGGTGAAGTACATGCCTTTAAAGGTCGAGAAGTAAGTCTGTTCGAAGCGGTCATGATCGCCATGAACGGTACGCATTTGGCCTGGCCAAGAGTCAAGAATCACTAGGTTGCCGTCTGTTGCACCCTCAATGATGTTACCCATGTTATCAACCAGTGCCGGTTGCACACCGAAGAATGGACGAGTTGCAGAGCCCGGTTTCAGGTCTGTTGCGCCTGGTAGCGGTGCAATCAAGATACCGCCCGTTTCTGTTTGCCACCATGTATCAACAATTGGAGATTGCTCATTACCGATTGTTTTGTAGTACCACTCCCACGCCTCTGGGTTGATAGGTTCACCCACTGAGCCCATGATTCTTAGGCTGTCACGAGAAGTACCTTCAACGGCTTCATTGCCTTTCGCCATCAATGCACGAATAGCCGTTGGCGCCGTATAAAGAATATTAACTTGGTGCTTATCGACCACTTCGCTCATGCGGCTGGTGTTCGGGTAATTTGGCACGCCTTCAAACAGAATCGTTTTTGCGCCATTAGCAAGCGGTCCGTAAACAAGATATGTGTGACCGGTAATCCAACCCACATCGGCTGTACACCAGAAAGTCTCGCCTTCTTGGTAATCGAATACGTATTTGAAGGTCATCGCAGCATAAACAAGGTAGCCACCTGTGGTGTGCATAACGCCTTTAGGTTTACCTGTTGAGCCTGACGTATAAAGGATGAATAGTGGATCTTCTGCGTTCATCTCTTCTGGTGGGCAATCTGCAGATACATTAGCAATAGCATCGTGCCACCACACATCGCGATGTTCGTGCCATGCCACATCACCGCCAGTGCGTTTGAATACAACAACCTTCTCGATGTTTTTCACTTCAGGGTTCGTCAGTGCTTCATCGACATTCTTTTTCAGTGGAACAGCACGGCCGCCACGCACGCCTTCATCGGCAGTGATAACGACTTTAGAATTTGAATCGATAATACGACCAGACAGTGCTTCTGGTGAGAAACCACCAAATACGACTGTGTGAACCGCACCGATACGGGTACACGCCAGCATGGCTACTGCCGCTTCTGGCACCATTGGCATGTATAAACAAACCACATCACCTTTGCGCACGCCTTGCTCTTTTAGAGCATTCGAAAACAGGCACACTTCTTTATGCAGTTCATTAAAAGTTAGAGTTTTATCATCTGCCGGGTCATCGCCTTCCCAGATGATAGCGACTTCATCACCGCGCTCAGCAAGGTGGCGGTCGATACAGTTAGCCGAAACGTTAAGCGTGCCATCTTCAAACCAGCGAATATCAATGTGGCCAGGATCGAAAGAGGTGTTTTTTACTTGTGTGAAAGGTTTGATCCAATCAACGATTTTTCCGTGTTCACCCCAAAAGCCTTCAGGGTCAGAAACAGATTGCTGGTACATGGCTAGGTAAGTGTCATTATCCGCGTGTGTGGTTGATTTAATATTTTCTTTTACCGGATAAACGTGGGCTTCACTCATTGCATCTCTCCTTGTGCCTACATTCCTAATGAACTGGCAACTTCCTTTGTGTTCAGTTTCTAGGTCTATTACAGAACCGTCTTTGTGTTATCACTCTCGGCTAGGACGGCGATTTCCACAATTAGACTTTAGGATGAGACGCTGCTTTTCACTTACAAAATAGCGAGTTAAGTTCAATTTTGAGATGTTGCTCTCTATGTGAAGCGCCAGTGGTTGAATTAAGAATAAGAAGAGTTGAAACGGGGAAGGTCACCATGTTTCAGGCGCACAAAGATCAGCGCAGCGGAGATAGCGTCTTGTAATGCATCATGTTTATTGACCGGGATAGGTAAATCGAGTTGGCGACAGATGGCGTCCATACTGAGATCAAAATAGGCATTGGGCAGCTGTCTTTCGAGTTTGTCTTGATAGAGTTGGCTCACTTCGACTAATCGGTTAGGCAGTGGAAATCCAAGCTGTTTTAAACAAGCGCGGTCGAGAATTTTTTTATCATAGCGGATGTGATAGCCGACTAAAGGACGATTTCCAATGAAGTTCAGTAGCTCGATTAAAGCCTGTTTTTCTTCGATGCCGTGCTTTAGATCTTGATGACGGATACGGTGGATTTTTATTGAATTGCAATCGAGCGATTGGGGGGCGCGCAACCGGACTTCAAAAGGTTGGCTGGTAATGATTCGGTTACCGATGATCTTGGTCGCGGCAATGGTAACTAATTCTGCCTGATTGGGATCTAGGCTGGTGGTTTCACAATCGAGCGATACATATTCATGATCAATAGGCGCGGTAAACAGAGGCTGATAGAGGGAGCCTTTGAGCTTGTGATGCCAGTAATAGCGAACCAACCTATTCATCGTTCAATGCCTAATCCCGTATCTGATAGTGGTAGCCGAGCCATTGCTTGAATTTCTTCACCACGTGCAGGCTATGACGAAGCAGATCCCTGTCTGCTCGTTCCATCAGTTTGACGTTAATCTTGTTGCTGCTGTGCTGCTGAGAAAGCCTTTGGGCTAAGCGCCACTTAAAGAATTGCTTGAGTGCTTCACTGAGATTATCGGCAGTACTTTGCTCTAATACTTTCTTGCTGACCAGCTGCTCAATGCGTTCGAAGGTGTTGTTGACCGTGACACCATGTTCTAGGCAAAGCGCTCTCACACCATGCACGATAGGGAAAATACCGCCTTGTTTGATATCGAGTCCGGACTTAGATTGCTTCACATTACCAAACAGGGTCAGGGAACTGAGAAGTTCAGCGCCGGGCGGCAGAACTCCGTCAGAATCAATTCTTGTCCGAGCATTAAATCACTGAGGTGCTGCTTTACAGGTTTTAATAACTCTCTATTCCCCGCTACTGCGTGTGCATCTGCCATGATCGCGATATCCATCACGGTGTCTGGCGTGGCTTTTTTTACCCAATGGGTGAGGGTTTGTTTCCACTCTTGTTCTGAATGCACCCATTTCGGATTGTTGACCATTACGTTGCCCGGGCACAGTGGGTAACCCAATTGTTGAAGGGTATGGGTGAGGTCGTTCATGGCACTTTGGCATTGATGCCATTCCAAACCATCTTGAATAATCAGAGCGTTGTCTTGATCGGTTTTGAGAATTTGCTCTCCACGCCCCTCAGAACCCAACACGATTAGGCAGCAATGATTATGCAGTGCAGGTGGGATCACCAACTCAAAAGCCTTCTCTATGATCTGTTCGTTGACCGCAGAAATCAGCTCCATGATAAAGCGTGTGCGAATCCCATTACTGAGCAAGCTCTCGACCAGTTGACGTTGTTTGTTGGATGCCATTGCCAATTCTTCAACGCTGGTGGCGCGCGCAATACGCAAAGTAAGAACGTGGGAGTGTGTGGAGAATGCACTGAGAATCTGTGTCATATCCACCATGCCGACCGCATTTTTACCATCACAAACCATCAACCTTTTTACTCGATTTCTGGTCATGGTAATCATGGCGTTAAATAAGAAATCGCCTTGGTTCACGTGCATCACCGGAAACGTTGCGATCTCACCGACAGGCGCATCCAGTGTGAAATTATCGAGCATCACAGCATGCAATAAATTGGTTCGAGTGACGATTCCATACGACAAGGAACATGATGATCCAAAAGCTTTTGGATCATTATGTTCCAAATGGACTAGGGCCGAGTCTAACCCTTGTTCTTTAAGGGTTTGAGTGACTTGGTTGATCGGTTGGTTTGGTTCAAGTATCAGTGGTGGGTGATAGATAGAGTCATCCACTTTGGTTAATATAAACTCGGCAAGATTCTGTTGCTGCTGGGCGGCTTCTATCAAAGCTTTTCGTGTTGATAGGTTGCTATCAAAGTAGGCAGCGAATTGGCCATTGGCGTGGTAAAGCTCAAGAAAAATATCGGTGGGCAGCAGATAACTTAATGTATCTTCGAGTGCGATATATTGGTGTTTGGTGTGGGGTTCAAACTGGCTGCGGACATCAAAAATATCGTCATTGGCATAGTGTGCGTAAATCTCACCATCACTGCTCGCGCGCTCTTCAACAGCTCCTTTGATCAAAATATGCAGGTGTCGGCTCGGCCTTTCAGCTTCCAGTATCACTTCTTGAGAGCGGTAATACACCACGTCTAATGAAGAGCGAAGCTTCAACTGTTCGGCGTCGGACAGGCTATCGAAGGGCGGGTGCTGCATATTAAATTTGTCAGGCATAAGCATCACAAGAAGAAATGGGAGTCTTTAATCAGTCTGACAAAATACCAGCGAAGCTCCAGACGACTTTAGTCTAAATGCGAGTATGAGTATTGATGAGCGTGAAATCTCTTGTTGAAATGCGATATCCAGACCCATTGAATATGGGAATACTATCCCAGTAATAATTCCCTTTTTCATCGTATGCGAGATAGGCATAATTGGTGCTGCCTTTTTCCGCACACTTTATAGGTCATTTATGTTTAGCCCTTCACCCTATGGCTGGATCTCTCAGTATTTTCTTGGTTTCTTTTTTGCGTATGGCGTGTATTTGCCATTTTGGGCGTTGTGGTTTGAAGACCAAGGCGTGTCTGCTGGTGATATTGGCATATTGATTGGTATCGGCTTTGCGACTCGTTGTGTGGCCAACTTAGTGATTACGCCGCGTATCCATAAAGTGGAACACTTGATGCCAGCGCTACGCTGTTTGAGTTTCGCTGCGCTGCTGTTTGTCGGTTTCCACTTCTTCACCGGTGGCAGCTTTATACTGATGTTGTTGGCAACGGTACTGTTTAACCTCTGTTGTGGGCCGATCATTCCTCTTTCTGATGCGATGGCTAACCATTACAGTCGTTTGAAAATGCTCGACTACGGCCGAACTCGTCTTTGGGGATCAATTGCCTTTATCGCAGGTTCAACGGTTGTTGGCTATTTGGTGGCACAATTCGGCACCGACATGATTTTGTATACTGCGCTTGCCGGTGTGTTGCTGTCATTGATTCTTGCGATGAGAAACCCCAATGTGATGCCAGTAACACAATCTGAGCAACAAGCGGCGCGACCAAAACTAGGTGAACTGCTGCGTGAGTCGTCAGTGGTAAAGTTTTTAGCCTTGATGGCGCTGCTGCAAGGTAGTCATGCGGCTTACTACAGTTTTAGTGCGATTTATTGGAAAGAAGCGGGTCACTCAGAAGCTATCATCGGTTATTTGTGGAGTTTAGGTGTTGTTGCTGAAGTGGCCGTATTTGCTCTGAGTAAGCGATTATTCTCAGGCTGGTCACTGCGTACTTTGTTTGTCGTCGCGGCTATTGGGGTGATGGCGCGTTGGGGTATTACCGCATCAACCACGGCGATTTTTGCACTGGTGATGGTGCAGTTGCTGCACGGTGTGACATTTGCCATGGCACACATCGCCGCGATTCAATACATCCAATCTGAAGAACAAAACAAGATGGTTGCGCTACAAGCCCTGTATAACGCGATTCCATTAGGTGCCTTTATTGCACTGATGACCACCTTAAGTGGTTGGGGTTATGAGCTTTGGGGCGCAAATATCTTCTGGGGCATGGCTGCAATGGGTGCACTTGCTCTGTTCATTAAGTTGGATGAAAGAAGTTCAGTGGTTGAGATTAATCAATCAGATTCGGAACAGTCAGAATCTCACAGCAAATGCTGATAATTAGAGTCTAAAGCACAGAATTTAAGCGATGCGATTGAGTTAATCACCCATCCTTAGTTAAATGAAACCTCTCCCTTATGGAGAGGTTTTTTTATGGATGAAAAAAGGGTTTTCAATGCAAGGATGGATAGTAATTCCAGTCTCTTTAGCCTACTTGGGCGTGTTATTTCTGATCGCTTGGTATGGAGACAGGCAGGTTCGTTGGCTATCGCGTTGGCGCCCGTGGATCTATAGCCTTTCGATTGCCGTGTATTGTACCTCTTGGACCTTCTATGGAACGGTCGGGCAGGCGAGTAACAACCCTTGGTCTTTTTTACCCATTTACCTCGCCCCGATTCTAGTCTTTACACTAGGCTGGCGGATCTTGGCGCGGCTGATCCTGATTGCGAAGCGGGAACATATCACCTCCATTGCCGACTTTATCGCGGCTCGTTATGGAAAATCTCAGGGCTTAGCGGTGGCGGTGACGGTTATCGCCGTGGTTGGTATCCTTCCTTATATTGCTCTGCAACTGCGTGGTATTACCATGGGGTTGGATATTGTTGCACCCAACCTAGCGGCTGACTTCGGTTATCAGGACTATCATGTGTCTTGGTTTGTGGTCGGTGCTTTGGCTATTTTCACCATGCTGTTTGGTACAAGACACATTGATAACACAGAGCATCACCGTGGCATGATGATGGCGGTGGCGTTTGAATCCATCGTTAAGCTCGCGGCATTCCTGATCGTTGGCCTATTCATCATGTATCTGGCGATGAGCAGCGACAAGATCGACTTGCTTGATGTGGCGGCTTCCACCTACGAATCACCCAATATTCCGACCTTAATTATTCATACCGTTTTGACCATGTTGGCGATTGTCTGTCTGCCACGCCAGTTCCATACCATGGTGGTAGAGAACGAACGTCCTCAAGACCTGCATACCGCTCGTTGGTTGTTTCCGCTTTACCTGATTTTGATGGGACTGTTCGTGCTGCCAATTGCTTGGGCAGGACAAGGACTACTTACTGGTATGCCAGCGGATACCTATGTGATCAGTGTGCCAATGTCAGAAGGCGCTAATCACATTGCCTTGCTGGCTTTCCTTGGTGGTACGTCTGCGGCAAGTGGCATGGTGATAGTGTCGACCATCGCCTTGGCGATCATGGTGTCGAATGATTTAGTGATGCCATTGTTACTGCGCCGTATGCGCCTAACTCAAAGAACCCATCGACACTTTTCTGGCCTGCTATTGGTGATTCGCCGCGGGCTAATTTTACTGCTGTTACTGGGTGCTTGGCTGTTTTATCAGGCGCTCGATACCATCCATTCACTGTCAGCGATTGGCTTTCTTTCCTTTGCTGCGATTGCTCAATTCGCGCCAGCACTTATTGGTGGTTTGTACTGGCGCCCGGGTAACCGCAAGGGCGTGTATGTCGGCTTAATGGTGGGCTCGTTGATTTGGCTGATTACCTTGATGAGCCAAACCAGCATGTTGGCTGGCGACAGTGAAAGTAACCTTTTACTGTGGATTATCACGCCGCCAGAACTGCTCAGTAGCTGGAATATCAGCAGTTCAAACTGGGGCATTGTGCTGAGTATTGTACTTAATACCTTGTGCTATGCCGTGGTTTCGATGACGACTCGCCCAAGCCTAAGTGAGCGCTTACAATCAGCAGCATTTGTTGGCACGCCGCTGCCTGAAAACGAGAATATCAGCCTTTACCAGAACCGAGTGACGGTCGCTGAATTAGAGATGCTGGCGTCGCGTTTTGTAGGCCGTAAGCGTGCCAAAAGTGCCTTACACAGCTATTGGCAACAACACGGTCAGCCGCTGCTTCCTAATCAACAAGCGCCTGCAAGTCTGATTCGACACGCAGAGCGCGTGCTCGCCGGAGTATTCGGTGCTTCGTCTGCTAAGTTAGTACTTACTTCCGCTTTACAGGGAAGAAACATGCAGCTTGAAGAAGTCGCGACCATCGTGGATGAAGCTTCGGAACTGTACGACTTCAGCCGTGGTTTACTGCAAGGCGCGATTGAACATATTGGCCAAGGCATCGCAGTAATCGACAAACAAATGAGGCTGGTGGCGTGGAATCAGCGCTATCTAGAATTGTTTGAGTTCCCTGCTGGTTTGATACAAGTGGGCAGGCCGATCTCCGATGTGATTCGCCATAATGCTCAGCAAGGTTTGTGTGGCCCGGGTGACCCTGAAGATCATGTGCGTCGCCGTGTTTATCATTTGGAGCAAGGCACTCGACATACCTCTTCTCGCATTCGTCCTGATGGTCGAGTGATTGAAGTGCAAGGTAACCCGATGCCAAGTGGTGGCTTTGTGATGAGCTTTACCGACATCACGGTATTCCGACAAGCAGAGCAAGCGCTAAAAGATGCCAACGAAAGTTTGGAATCGAGAGTGCATGAGCGAACTCAAGAACTCGAAAAACTGAACCATCGCTTGGTAAAAGCCACGCAGATTTCGGATCAAGAATCACAATCTAAGAGTCGTTTTCTAGCCGCGGTAAGCCACGATTTGATGCAGCCGCTCAATGCCGCACGTCTATTTGCTTCGTCACTGTCTGAGGTGGCAAAAGAGCAAGAGGTGAAGCAATTGTCATCTCACATCGAGAGTGCACTTGGCGCCGCAGAAGATTTGATTGGTGACTTGCTGGATATCTCTCGATTGGAGTCCGGAAAGTTAGAAACCAACATTCACGCGATTGCCGTGCATGACGTATTAACCAATTTGAACGCGGAATTTAGCGCTCTAGCGAGACAACAGAAAATTGAGTTTAAGATGATTCCGTCGTCATTGTTCATTCATTCAGACCCTAAGCTGTTGAGGCGTGTGATTCAGAACTTTTTGACCAATGCGTTCCGCTATAACCCGGAAGGGAAAGTGGTACTGGGTGCGAGAAGAGTGAATGGACAGGTTCGAATTGATGTGTGGGATAATGGAACCGGTATCGATGAAGACAAGCAACAAGAAATCTTTGAAGAGTTTACTCGTGGCAGCCAAGTACGAGCCGATCAAGGATTGGGGTTAGGGCTGGCTATCTCGAAAGGTATTGCTCATGTGCTTGGCCATCAAATTTCGATGCGCTCATGGCCGGGGCAAGGCAGTGTTTTTTCCATCACCTTAGCTAGAGCGGAAAAAGTGGCTCCAGTTGTGCAAGCTTCGACGCCAATGGCGACCAGCGACATCGAACATCTCAAGATATTGTGTGTCGATAATGAACGAGAAATCTTAGTCGGTATGGAAAACCTGATCGGACGTTGGGGCTGTGAGGTTAAGACGGCGGTTGATTTGGTCGAAAGCTTGCAGTGCCTAGATGAGGGTTGGCTACCTGATGTGATTTTCTCTGATTACCGTTTAGATAATGGCAGAACGGGTCTCGAAGTCCTGCAGCAGTGTCGCTTGCGCCTCGGAGACTCTTTTGAAGGGGTCATCATTAGTGCCGATAGAACCGATGACATGTTGGCAGCGATAAAGGCCAACAGCTTTCGCTTTATTGCCAAGCCAGTGAAGCCACTTAAGTTAAGAGCGGTCTTGAATCGAGTGAGCTAGTTTGGGTTAACAGGCTCGGATTAGTACGTTCGTGAGCGGATAGTGAAAAGGCCTCAGATGAGGCCTTTTTTGTCTCTGTTTTTTTTTGCGAACGCCGATTCGCTTGTTAATTCAATAACTAACCAGCAATGCCACCTTGTGTCAGTGTGGTTGGATCAAGCAGTTTACTGAGCTCTTCTCGGCTAAGATCGGTTTCTCTTTCTGCGACATCCAGAATTGGTAAGCCTTCTTTGTAAGCTTTCTTGGCAATATCAGCCGCCTTCAAGTAGCCAATCACAGGGTTAAGTGCGGTCACTAGGATTGGGTTCTTTGACAGTGCCAAATCGAGATTGTCTTGGCGTACCGTGAAGGTCGCGATGGCTTTGTCCGCTAAAGCGACTGAGCTGTTTGCCAATAACTCAATACTTTCCAACACGTTATGAGCAATCACTGGCAGCATCACATTAAGTTGGAAGTTACCTGATTGTCCGGCTACGGTAATGGTGGTGTCGTTGCCAATGACTTGCGCCGCCGCCATAGCTGCAGCTTCTGGAATCACAGGATTTACCTTGCCAGGCATGATCGATGAGCCTGGTTGTAGAGCCTGTAATTCAATTTCCCCTAAGCCAGCCAACGGCCCAGAGTTCATCCAGCGAAGATCGTTTGAGATCTTCATGATCGCAACTGCTGCCGTTTTGAGCTGACCTGACAGCGCAACGATCGCGTCTTGACTGCTGAGGCTAAAAAAGAAGTTTTCACTCGAGCTAAAACTGATCTTTGTCGATTGAGACAGGTTACTCGCAAACTTATCGGCAAAGCGTGGGTCAGCATTGATCCCTGTTCCAACCGCAGTACCACCTTGTGCTAAAGCCTTGATAGCGGGCAGGGTGTTCTCTATTGCTTGCTTAGCGTGTTCTATCTGAAATTTCCAACCACCTAGCTCTTGAGCAAAGGTCATTGGCATCGCATCCATTAGATGAGTGCGGCCGGTCTTCACGACCTCCGCAAGTTCCTGTTGTTTGATGGTGAGTGCTTCAGAAAGGTGAGTTAATGCAGGTAATAGCTTATTTTCAGCCATCAAAGCAACGCTCACTTGAATTGCGGTTGGCACCACATCGTTACTGCTTTGGCCCATGTTGACGTGATCATTGGGGTTCACGTCGCCTTGCAAGCTTCTTGAGGCAAGCGTAGCAATCACTTCATTGGCATTCATGTTGGAACTGGTACCTGAACCGGTTTGGTAGACATCGATAGGGAATTGATCGAGGTGTTTACCCTCAATGATCTCTTGGCTGGCTTCGGCTATCGCGTTGGCAATATCACCTTCCAGTAGACCTAACTGAGCATTGGTATCTGCCGCTGCCTGTTTAATTAACGCCAGTGCTTGAATAAAACTGGTCGGCATCTTGTGAGAGCTAAACGCGAAGTTATCCGCTGCACGCTGAGTTTGTGCTTGGTATAGCGCATCGGCAGGGACTTTCACTTCGCCCATGCTGTCTTTTTCAATCCGAAATTGTAGGGTCATGTTCTATCCTTGTTAGCCAAGTGGGGCTTGGACTTGTTTTAGTGTTTGGCTGAGATTCAAAAAACGCGCTTGGCCTTGAGGTTGCTGGCAGTAGTGGCGCTTCAAATAAAATAGTGGTGAGTGAATAGAGTCTAGGCAGATATGACGAAAGGCGAAACTGCGCTGAGGAGACTCAATCGCTTCAATCAAATGAAAGAAAACTTGGCGTAGATACAGCTCGCACAACAAGATGTTTTCTTGAGCGGCATGCTTTTCATAGTAAGCCGAAAGCGTCAGTGCACACTCGATATACTCTCGAATTACAAACGGCTCATGGCCTTGAACTTGTTCTAATGAAGCAAAGCGATCCTGTGCTTTGTAAAATCTCGAATAGAGAACCTGCTGCTCTTTCATCATCATCTGCATCTCTTTATTGGATGTTAATGATAATTATTATCAAATAAAATTTTAAAAACAACCCTTTGTTTATCTTTTTATAAAGTGAGCAGAAAAAGAAAAAGCCGATACACGAAGTATCGGCTTTCTGGAGTCAGTACCTAATCCCTACAATGTAAGTACTGATTCATTTTTTGCTAAACATCTTTGTTTAATGGTCGTGCTTAGTGGTCGTGAGCTTCACCTGCACCTTTCGGGTAACGGATGTTCTCAACCATATCTTGTACATCTTGTGGTACTTCAGCAGTTACTTTGTTTACAGCAATCGATACTACGAAGTTTAGACACATACCTAGCGTACCGATGCCTTCTGGGCTGATACCAAACCACCAGTTTTCAGGTGTGCTTGCTGCTGGGTTAATGAACTTGAAGTAGATGATGTAGCTTGCTGTGAAGGCAATACCTGACAACATACCTGCAATTGCGCCTTCCTTGTTCATCTTCTTGTAGAAGATACCTAGGATAATCGCTGGGAAGAAGGATGCTGCGGCTAAGCCGAAGGCAAACGCTACTACCTGTGCTACAAAGCCTGGTGGGTTAATACCTAAGTAACCGGCACCGACAATCGCGACCATGGCTGCCAGACGAGCGGCTAACAGCTCCTGCTTGTCGGTCATGTTTGGTCTGAAGCCTTTCTTCAACAAGTCATGTGAAATCGACGTTGAGATGACCAATAGTAGACCCGCGGCTGTTGATAGTGCGGCTGCTAGGCCACCGGCTGCAAGCAGTGCTACAACCCAGTTTGGTAGTTTCGCTAGCTCTGGAGAAGCCAGTACGATGATGTCACGGTTAATCTTCATCTCGTTGCGCTCATCGCCCGAGTAGAACATTTTGCCATCGCCGTTCTTATCTTCCCAACCTACTAGGCCAGTGCTTTCCCAGTTTTTGTACCAGCTTGGTGCGTCCGCTGCAGCGACACCTTGCATGTCAGGGCCGTTGATTGTTTCGATCATGTTTACACGAGCGAATGCTGCAACGCCTGGTGCTGTTGTGTATAGCAATGAGATGAACAGTAGTGCCCAACCCGCTGAGATACGAGCATCACGTACTTTTGGTACCGTGAAGAAACGAATGATTACGTGTGGAAGACCCGCAGTACCGACCATTAGAGCCGCACAGATGAAGAATACATCTACCATGCTCTTGTTACCTTCGGTATAGGCGGTAAATCCGAGTTCTTCGGTCAGTCCATCCAGTTTATCAAGAAGGTAAACATCTGTGCCTGATAGCGTAGAGCCCATACCAACTTGTGGAAGTGGGTTACCTGTCATCATGATTGAGGTAAAGATTGCTGGAACAAGGAAGGCGAAAATGAGGACACAGAATTGAGCTACCTGCGTATAAGTGATGCCTTTCATGCCACCTAGTACTGCGTAGAAGAACACAATACCCATACCAATGATGATGCCTAGGTTAATATCAACTTCTAGGAAACGAGAGAATACAACGCCCACACCACGCATCTGGCCTGCAACGTACGTAAACGATACGAAGATTGCACAGAATACCGCTACCATACGTGCCGTTTTCGAGTAGTAACGCTCACCGATGAAATCAGGAACCGTAAACTGACCGAACTTACGTAGGTAAGGTGCTAAACATAGCGCAAGTAGTACATAACCACCTGTCCAACCCATTAGGTAAACCGCACCGTCGTAACCAACGAATGAGATGATACCTGCCATTGAGATGAATGATGCTGCCGACATCCAGTCAGCGGCGGTCGCCATGCCGTTTGCTACTGGGTGTACACCACCGCCAGCAACGTAGAACTCACTAGTAGACCCTGCACGAGCCCAGATTGCGATGCCGATATATACCGCGAAAGTAATACCGACGAGAATAAACGTCCAAGTTTGAATATCCATGTTCTAGCCTCTAGTCTTCCTGTACGTTGTATTTTTTGTCGAGCGCATTCATGCGGACAACGTAAATAAATATCAGCGCCACGAAGGTGTATATCGAACCTTGCTGAGCGAACCAAAATCCTAGCTTGAACCCGCCAAACTGAACGGTATTGAGGGCATCCACAAATAAGATGCCAGCGCCGTAAGACACCGCAAACCAGACCGCGAGCAGTGTTCCCATAATTCCCAAGTTTTCCTTCCAGTAGGCTTGAGCATGTTCCGTAGATTCGAACGCCATTGCCTTCTCCTTTATTCCGTTTTCGTAGAAACTGTTTTTGTGAAACCGTTTTGTAAAATAGCGTGTTAACGTAATGTTACGATTTAGAATGTAGCAAGGATAAGTCAAGGGATCTGTGCAACTTTAGTCGGGATGGTATTAGCGCTAATGTACTGAAATATGGGAGCTAGGAGACATAACCATAGAAAAATGTGATGTTAAAATGTTGTTAAATTAGCCAAAGGTCTAACAAAAAGGGATGAATTAGACTGCGAGTCATAAAATTTAACAACTAAATGACCGAGAAACGGTATTTAGCCCTGCTTATGACACGAAGCGAAACATAAGTTTGTTATAGTAACAACGGCACTTTCACCGACCGTGCCTTGCTAAACGGCAGAAGATCAACAAGCTAGTGGCAAAAGATCAACAGGCTTAAAGCTCGGATTTTATTCTTTGGGGGAACGAATTGGACGCAATAACCATTAACCACTTATTCTTGACTGGTGCCGTACTCATCGCCATCAGCGTGCTTTTCTCACAAGTGTCCTCTCGATTGGGCGTTCCTATTCTTTTGATCTTTTTGTTCGTTGGTATGTTAGCGGGTGAAGATGGACCCGGTAATATTCATTTCGATGATTACTCACTGACCTACTTGGTGAGTAACCTTGCGCTTGCCGTGATTCTGTTGGATGGCGGTATGCGAACCAAGGTGGCGAGCTTCAAGGTCGCTTTCTGGCCTTCGCTCTCGCTGGCGACGATAGGTGTCGCATGTACAGCAACCTTAACCGGATTAATGGCGGCTTGGCTGTTTGACTTGTCATTAATGCAGGGCATCTTGGTCGGGGCGATTGTTGGTTCAACCGATGCGGCAGCGGTATTCTCTTTGCTGAAAGGACAGAGTCTCAATGAGCGTGTTGGCTCAACCCTAGAGATCGAATCGGGCACTAACGACCCAATGGCGGTCTTCCTGACGGTGACCTTAATTGCGCTGTTAGGTAACCCTGACGCTGAGATGGGAATGAACTTCCTACTGCAAAGTTTTGCGATGCAGTTTGGTATCGGTACTCTTGTTGGTATTGGCGGCGGCTGGGTTCTATGGAGCTTAATCAATCGAGTACAATTGGCTGATGGCCTTTATTCCATTCTGGTACTCAGTGGGGGCGTGGCTCTGTTTGCGTTCTCTAACATGCTTGGCGGCAGCGGCATCTTATCGATTTACTTAGTGGGCTTGTTCATTGGTAATCGTCCGACGCGCTCGCGACACTCGATTCTTAATGTTCTTGATGGCATGACGTGGCTAAGCCAGATCGTGATGTTCTTGGTATTGGGTTTATTGGTGACGCCATCAACGTTGATGGACATTGCTCTGCCTGCGCTGGCACTGGCCTTCGGTATGATTTTGTTTGCTCGTCCGCTGTCGGTTTGGTTGGGTTTGCTGCCGTTCAGAAGCTTTACCACCAAGGAACGTTGGTTTGTTTCTTGGGTAGGTTTGCGTGGTGCAGTACCAATCATCTTAGCGGTATTCCCGATGATGGCAGGCCTGCCCAATGCTCAGCTGTATTTCAATATCGCCTTCTTCGTGGTTATGGTTTCGCTGATTGTTCAAGGCGGTAGCTTGATGAAAGTCGCGAGATTGGCTCAAGTGACGCTACCTCCAACGCCGACACCGATTTCTCGTACTGGCATTGAAATTTACCCTGCTAGTGAGTGGGAGATGTTTGTCTACAAGCTGAAAGAAGAGAAGTGGTGTGTCGGCGAGCCGCTTAAACGCTTATCTATGCCAGAAGGGACGCGCATTGCGGCAGTGTTTCGACAAGATGCCATGCTTCACCCATCAGGCAGCACCGTGTTAGAGGCGAACGATATCTTATGTGTGCTTGGTCAAGACAAAGATTTGGACAGCTTAAGTTCGTTGTTCAGTGAGGCGCCTCTAGCAGAAGAGGCGGCTCGATTCTTTGGTGACTTCTTCTTAGATGTTGGGTTATCGGTCGCTGCGGTAAGCGATTGTTATGGTATTGAACTTGGCTCGGAAGAAGAGCGGGAAATGACGCTAAAACAATTGGTTGTTCAAGAGCTTGGGGCACACCCGGTATTAGGTGACAGCTTTGAGTGGCATGACATCACTTGGGTGGTTGCAGATATAGATGATCATAAAGTCGTCAAGCTAGGTTTATGTTTGCCTAAGACGACTTTAGAAGAGGATGTAAACGAAGCTTAATTGTGGATTTCTTGTAGCAAGATAACTGCTTGAGTTCGGTTTTTCACATCCAGTTTACGGAAGATGGCTGTCATATGTGCCTTGATGGTCGCTTCCGAAACATTCAATTCGTACGCAATTTGCTTGTTAAGTAGGCCGTCAGATAGCATTCCTAACACCTTGTATTGTTGAGGCGTCAATGTGGAAAGCTTTTCCGCAAGGTCGCTACAGGCTGCATTGTTGGTGATCAGCCCTTCAGGGAAGAACGGGTCGCCATTCAGCACTTGATTGAGTGCGCTGACCAATTCACGCATATCACTCGATTTAGGAATAAAGCCAAAGGCACCGTGGCTCTTCACTTGAGTGACAACGCTGGCATCCTCGCTGGCAGAGATCACCACAATTGGTAAATCTGGGTATTCAGCACGCAGTTGAATTAGGCCAGACATCCCGTTTGCTCCCGGCATTTTAAGGTCGAGAAGCAACAGGTCTGGTTCATCTTCTTTCTTTAGCAGAGTCAGTAAGGCATCGAGGGAATCAGCCTCAAGCAGGTTCGCACCGCTGATCGCCATATGAACTGACTGAAACAGGGCGTTGCGAAAGAGAGGGTGGTCATCAGCAATGATGATGGTATAGGTCGAGTCCATGACGTTCATACTTTTAACAATTTAGTTAATATTTATTATCATCCTGATTGAGTATGTGGACAATATCTATGCATTAAAAGTCTGAACCATATCGACTTTTATCCCCGGAATAAGAAAGCGTTACTCTGAATAGCAAAAAAGCCGCACTGTCATCTCGTTACGGAGGGACAGTGCGGCTTTCGTTTAGGCAGATATTCCGGTGAATATTGCCGTTATAGCTGGTGGTCTTGCATGTGTTTTAAGAATACATCGGCAGCCATAAATCCAGTAACACGAGCATTTGGAACATGGTTACCCTCGCTATCCCAGAACTCAATTGTTGGTAAGCCGAGTACCTGTAATTGTTTAAGCAGTTCAATGTCTTGAGGCATATTTCTCGTTACGTCAGCCTGAAGTAAGACGAAATCAGAAAGCTTGTTCTCAACATCAGCTTGGTGGAAGGTGTACTTCTCAAACTCTTTACAGGCCACACACCAATCGGCGTAGAAGTCGAGCATCACTGGCTTACCGAGTTTCTTCGCTTCGATGAGCTGGATTTCTAACTCTTCAACCGTGTTGATGCGTGCAAATTGGATGTGTTGTTCTACCGTCACGCTCTTTTCTGCAAACCAGTAATTGAGCGCAGGTTGAGCTGATGCGAACAGGCCAAGCATCGCAATGATGCCCACAGCGCTTTGCTTCCAGCCACCAAATGGCAGTGCATTCTTACTGTGGTAAAGCCAACCAAAGGCGATGAAGCCAAGGCCAGACCAAAGCACGGTTGCCCACAATTCAGGAATGATGCGCTCTAGCAGGAAGATAGGCGCGGCAAGCAAGATAAAGCCGAATACGATCTTCACCTTGTTCATCCAGCTGCCCGCTTTAGGCAATAGCTTATTACCAAACACTGCCACTAAAATCAGTGGGATACCCATACCCATAGCCAACGCGTACAGAGCAATTGCACCGGTAAATAGGTCACCACTCTGAGCCACATACAGCAGTGCGCCTGACAATGGCGCCGTGGTACAAGGTGAACACACCAAGCCAGAGATAGCGCCCATTGCGAATACGCCCAAGGTATTGCCACCTTGCTGCTTGTTGCTTTGGTTGTTGAGCCAAGTTTGGATGCTGCTTGGCAGTTGCAGGTTATAAACGCCAAACATCGACATTGCTAACGCCACGAACAGAACACTCAGCGCGATCAGCACGTAAGGGTGCTGCATAGCGGCTTGGAATTGCATGCCTGCTGAAGCAACCACTAAACCTAATAAGGTGTAGGTTAACGCCATGCCTTGCACGTAAATAAAGGACAGCATCAGCGCGCGACCTTGGCTGAGTTTGCCACCACCTAAAACGATACCCGTTAGAATCGGATACATAGGCAGCACACACGGCGTAAAGGCTAAACCAACACCGAGTGCTAAGAATAATAGAGGGGTCCACCAACTGTCACCGAGCTTATCGGCTAAGCCTTCTTCTTTTGAAACAGGGGCATTTGGCTGTTGAGTCGTGTTACTTACAACGTCTGCTTTCGGAGATGTTGGTTGCGTAGAAACATCGGTTTCGTTGCCAGCAGAAGATGAAGCTTGTGAGTCACTACCTTGCGAATTAGCAGAACCTGTTGCTGTGAAAGGTTCAATGTCGATGATACGAGTCTCTGGTGGGTAGCAGAACCCTGCGTCCGCACAGCCTTGATACTTAACGATCAGCTGTGAGCCATCTTGGTAACTCTGCAGAGGAACTTGCACGAATAACGGCTGAGTATAAATGCTCACCTCACCGAAGAATTCATCTTGGTGCGGCTTACCATCTTCTAATTCAACATTACCGATAGCGAGATTTTGGCCAGTGAACGAGAGGCTATGTTGATAGAGGTAGTAGCCCTCTTTTACTTGCCAGTCGAGAAGGACTTTGTCGTCTTGCTGGTAGTAATTGAAAGGGAAAGCTTGGTCTACAGGGACAAAACCATTGTTATTGCCTCCGAAGCTTGGCTCGGCGTTGTCGTTCCCAAATAGCGCCCACGCAGGCTGGGTGAATAGGGAAACACAAACAAAAAGTAATGTGGCAAGTCGTCGCATACTATTTAGTCATCAAAATGGAGTTGAAGGTATCTTAACTCAATCAGACCGTAATAGTTTGCTATTAGTTTCATCGGCAAACAAATATCCCCTAAGGCGGGATAGCGATTTTATTGGGTAATCGAGTGGGGAGCTGCAATTCAACTTGAGTGACTTGCCTTTGTAAAAGAGACATTTAAGCTACACCCAAGCGTGCTTTTACTACTTGTTCGCAAGCATCAATATTCATCGTATCTTTTGGAATAATAAGCACGGTATCATTACCGCCAACGGTGCCGATAATCTCAGTATGTGGGTCGATATCGACTAATCTTGCGACTAATTGAGCACAACCTGGATGAGTTTTTACGATGACCATCGCTTGGTTATGAGTGATGAATTCGATTTGCGATGAGATGGATGCATCGACACGAACCGGTGCACTTTCAACCGTGATGCAGTAAACCTTTTTACCGCAAGCATTCTGAATTTTGACAACACCAAGCTGTGACAAAATACGAGATACGGTCGATTGGCTGATACCGGTATAGCCAATATCGACGAGTTTCTCTCGCAGTTGATTTTGGGTCGAGAAGCTTTGTTGTTGTAGTAAGCGTTTGCACGCTGCAGTCAGTGTTTTATCTTCAGCTGAATACAAGCAACCGTGCTCAGTGATTGGGTTCATGAACAACTCCTTAAGGTCAACATGTGGTTATCGCTTGTCCATAGCGCCGAGCGTACTCCCAAAGCCGTAGAGTACGATTGTTAAATAGGGCTTACCGATGAATCCCGAAATAAAGAGGGAAGGTATGCGTGATGTATGATCGTCTATCCATTGAGTCTACCACTAAAGGATAGTTATCTTTTTGAAGGGGATCACCAAATAAAATTCTAGTTAATTGCTTTTATTTTGGAGTTTTATTCTTTTGTTAAATGGATATTTATTCCAAGTTTGGCATAAATATCCATCGGTATTAGGGTGCTTTGGAGACCGTGATAATGGCGCTAAGGGTTAGCGAATTTCACTCATGATCTCGCGAGAGAATACTTTTTCACAGTAGTGACATTTTAGCTGCACGTTTTCCTGTTTTAGCTGCACTTTAAAGCTGCTTTCGACTGGCTCACCGTGCGAAATACAGTTGCTATTCGGGCAAGAGTAGACACTGTGGATTTGCTCTGGCAGCACAAGGGTTAGCTTATTAACCACTTTATACTCTTCAATCTGATTGACCGTTGCCTGCGGAGCATAAAGAGCCAATTGGTTGGCTTGTTCCTTGGTCAGGAAGATGTTCTCAATCTTGATTAGATCTTTATGGCCAAGTGCCGATGATGGCAGGTTTAAGCCCATAGTGATGCGCTGTTCTGTCTTGTGTAGCTTAAACAGTTTAAGGATTTTGATACCAAGGTGAGCAGGGATGTGGTCAATCACGCTGCCGTTACGGATCGCTTCTACTTGTAGCTGAGTTTGTTTAACCATGACTGTTTCTCCTGCTTATAAAGTGTCGTTAAGAACTAGGGCCAATAGGGCTTCGCGAGCGTATACACCGTTTTCAGCTTGTTCGAAGTAGTAAGCGTGTGGCGTTTTATCAACGTCGGTGGTGATTTCGTCGACGCGTGGCAGCGGGTGAAGTACCTTCATGTTTTGACGAGCGTCTTTCAATGTATCGGCGGTGAGGATGTAAGCCGATTTCATGTGTGCGTATTCCGACGCATCAAAGCGCTCTTTCTGCACGCGAGTCATGTACAGAACATCCAGTTCCGGCACGACTTCTTCAATGCTGCTGTGAGTGCTGTATTGGATGCCCATCTCTTCCAATTCTTCACAGATGTAATCTGGCATCTCTAAGACTTCTGGCGCGATAAAGAAGAAACGCACGTTATTGAATTTCGATAGTGCTTGGGTCAATGAGTGCACGGTACGGCCATATTTTAGGTCGCCGACGAACGCCACATTGAGGTTATCGAGCGTGCCTTGTGTTTCGTAAATCGAGAACAGGTCCAGCAAGGTTTGCGTCGGGTGCTGGTTAGCACCGTCGCCGCCGTTTACTACCGGCACACCGTTAGAAAATTCAGACGCTAAACGTGCTGCCCCTTCTTGTGGGTGACGCATTACAAAGGCATCGACGTAGGATGAAATAACCTGCACTGAATCGGCAAGTGTTTCGCCTTTCTTCGCCAGTGAGGTGTTACCGCCATTATCAAAGCCAATGACCGTGCCACCAAGGCGCTGGACGGCGGTCTCAAATGAAAGGCGAGTTCGAGTTGAAGGCTCAAAGAAGCAGCTCGCAACGACTTTATTTTTCAGCAACTCTGGGTTTGGCTCGGCCTTGAGTCTTGCTGCTGTGTCGACGATAAGCTCCAGTTCATTACGAGTGAGCTCAGGTATGGAGATGATGTGCTTGTTAAATAACGAATGCGCCATAACGGGTCTTCCTTCTATGCATACAGTCAAATTGCGGACAAAAAAAAGCCCCCTAAAAATAGGAGGCTTCGAAACGATCAATAGAGCAAAATAAAAATGACACCACCGCCACTCTTTGGCGTGTAGTTTGACAATCATGTGCGACAGAATTGCAGTTCATATTTTGCTCTCTTAAGACAAATTGCGGAGGATTATACTCAGATAAAAACTGCATGCAATACTTTCTGTAAAGTATTCATTTAATGGATTTTTATGCGAAATAACCTCTACATTTTGCTTTGATTTAAGCCCTTGTTGAAACAGAAAATCTCAGGGTTTTTGGGGCGATAATGCCCTCAAGTACATGAAAAAAAATGCGGGCTTTATCCAAGGGCTAAATCCCAAGTTCGCCGCCCGCATTTCCCTGTCATTACACTTAACTTGTCAATGTCTCGCGAACAAGTGAGTGCTTAACTTCTTAGTTGTTTCGATTCTTAGCTGTTTAGGTAATTAACTGCCTAGTGTTGCAACCATTACTGCTTTGATGGTGTGCATGCGGTTTTCTGCTTCATCGAACACGATTGAGTATTCAGACTCGACCACTTCATCCGTCACTTCTACGCCATCTTTAAGCTGTGGATATTCAGCAGCAAGTTGTTTGCCGACTGTTGTATCTTCGCCGTGGAAAGCGGGTAGGCAGTGCATGAATTTCACATGTGGGTTGCCTGTTGCTTTGATCATTTCCATGTTCACTTGGTAAGGCATCATTAGGTTGATACGCTCAGCCCATGCCTCTTTTGCTTCGCCCATTGATACCCAAACGTCGGTGTATAGGAAGTCACAACCTTGCACGCCTTCTTGAACATCTTCTGTTAGCGTGATTTTGCCGCCAGTGTGTTCTGCGATTTCACGACATTGAGCCAGTAGCTCTTCTTGTGGCCAGAATTGTTTTGGAGCAACAAGGCGAATGTCCATACCCATTTTCGCAGCGCCAACCATTAGAGAGTTACCCATGTTGTTGCGAGCATCACCTAGGTAAGCAAAGCTGATTTCATGCAGTTGTTTACCACGGGCGTATTCCGTCATAGTTAGGAAGTCAGCCAGGATTTGTGTAGGGTGGAATTCGTCAGTCAGACCATTCCATACTGGAACTCCAGCGTAAGCGCCGAGCTCTTCAACGATTTCTTGACCGAAGCCGCGGTATTCAATGCCATCGTACATACGGCCAAGAACGCGAGCGGTATCTTTCATTGATTCTTTGTGGCCAATTTGAGAGCCAGATGGGCCTAAGTAAGACACGCGAGCGCCTTGGTCGAATGCCGCTACTTCGAATGCACAGCGAGTACGAGTTGAGGTTTTCTCAAAGATAAGCGCAATGTTTTTGCCAGTTAGTGTTGGCTGTTCGTAACCGTTGTACTTCGCTTTTTTTAGCTCCATAGAAAGATCTAACAAGTGTTGAATTTCGCGTGGAGTGAAATCTAGTAGCTTTAGGAAGTTACGATTGCGTAGGTTAAAAGCCATGATGTATTCCTTCTTAGATTTAGGCGCTTTCTTGTTACAGGGAAAGAAAATTCAAGAAAGCGCGATTCAATTTTTGTGTATTAATTTCAGTTCAAACGGTGATTCAGTTTTCTCGCAAGGTTTGAAAAGCTCGCGAGTAGATTAATCTTTGGTGATGTTGGTGCCTGCCAAGCCTTGCAGGATTTGCAAACCATCTTCGAGTGCACCAATACCGACGACTTTGCCGCCTTGCTGAATGAATTCGCACGATGCTTCAATTTTTGGTCCCATAGAGCCTGCATCAAATTCGAATTTCGCCAGTTCACTTGGTGTGGTGCTGCGCAGTGCGTGTTGAGTCGGTTTGCCCCAATCAAGGTAAACAGCGTCCGCGTCGGTCAAAATAAGCAGTGCATCCGCATCCAGTTGTTTCGCTAAGAAAGCCGCTGACATGTCTTTGTCGATAACCGCTTCAACACCCACTAATTTGCCGTTCTCTTTTTTCACTGGGATGCCACCGCCGCCAGTACAAATCACTAGGTGGCCTGCATCGATAAGTTGGGTGATCGCTTCGTGCTCAACAATGCCAGTAGGGCGTGGGCTTGGCACAACGCGACGGAAGTGTTGGCCGTCTGGTTTGACGATCCAGTGGAATTTCTCCGCCAATTCACGCGCTTCCGCTTCTTCGTAGATCGGGCCAATCGGCTTCGTTGGATCGGCGAATGCAGGATCGTTTGGATCAACGGTCATTTGCGTCAACATGCACGAGATGTTGCGGTTAGGTAGATAGTTCTTGAACTCTTGCATCAGCATGTAGCCGATCATGCCTTGAGTCTCACTGCCCAATACATCTAGCGGATACGGGTTTACTTTTTTGTATTCCAAACCTTGCAGAGCCAGTAAACCAACTTGTGGGCCATTACCATGTACTAGAACCACGTTGTACACTTTCGCGATTTCAGAGATGGTTTTAACCGCTGTTTCAATATTACGGCGTTGAACATCGGCTTCTAACGGCTCACCGCGACGAAGTAAGGCATTACCGCCGAGTGCAACAACAACAGTTTGCTTAGTCATAATTGTGTTCTCTCATTTTGGCCAAGCTGAGATTATTTAAGATCATTCAACTTGGCCGTTTTCGTCTTAGTGATTAGATACCATCACGCTCAATTGGGCAGCTCATGCAGCGTGCGCCACCGCGACCGCGGCCAAGTTCATCTCCAGGGATAGGAAGAACTGTGATGCCTGCTTTATCGTATTTTTCATTGGTGTAGGTGTTGCCTTCGTAGCCAATCACAACGCCAGGTTTAACCGTTAGAACGTTGTTTGCATCGTTCCACTGCTCACGTTCTGCATGGAAGTTGTCACCACCGGTCGTGATTAGGTTTAGCTTGTCTACGCCAAGTGCTTTTTCGATAGCTGTTACGAAGTAGCCTTCTTCTTTCACTTTCACTGCGCCAGACTCATCACCAGTTAGGTTCCAGCACTGTACGTCTTTACTCACCACTTCAGGGTAAACAGAGAACGTATCTTCGTTCATGTGCGTCATAACGGTGTCTAAGTGCATGCAAGAGCGGTGTTTTGGTAGCTGCATTGCGATAACTTGTTTCGCTTGACCGTGTTTGAATAGGCTAGATGCTAAGTGCTCAACACCTTGTGCTGTTGTACGCTCAGACATACCGATAAGAACCGTACCGCGACCGATTACAAGAACGTCACCGCCTTCAATGGTTGAGTTGTCGTAGCTGATGTTTTCTTCATCGCCGAAGTACTTAATGAAGTCTTGGCCAGCAAATGTTGGGTGCCAGCGGTAAATAGCGCGAACGTGGTTGGTTTCACGTTGACGAGCAGGTTTCGCCATCGGGTTGATGGATACGCCACCGTATACCCAGCAAGATGTGTCACGAGTAAATAGGTGGTTTGGTAGCGGTTCGATAATGAAGTCGGTTGGTGCGTGCATGCCTTGCATCATTGAAGATGATTTCATTGGCATCTCAGCGTAAGACAGACCACCCGTTAGGATTTTTGCTAGTTCTAGGTTTGGTAAGTCGCCCAAGTAGCAGCGCACATCGTTAGCAAAGGTTTTGCCTAAGCGGTAATCAGAAACTTGATGATTCAAAAGCCAATCTTTCGCTTCTGGCACTGCTAGCGTGTCTGCTAGTAGGTCAGTAAGAAGAAGAACTTCAACACCTTGATCACGCAGCGTTTGAGTAAATGCGTCATGCTCTTTACCAGCACGTTCAACAGCCAGTACGTCATCAAATAGTAAATCGTGACAGTTAGAGGGTGTTAGGTGAGTCAGTGCGCGTCTTGGACGGTGAACTAGAACGCGGCGTAATTGACCTATTTCAGAACCTACATAGAACTTACTCATGATCGTCTCTCTCTTATATATTTGAATTACTTTTATCGCTAAGAGTAATTATTTATTTTCAGTTGAGAAGAATGAATTATTTATTCATATCTCTTGTCTGGAATTAATATTACGCCTGCTAGTCAGGTATTCTTAGAGATCTATCACAAATCGTTTTTTATCCCGCAGCCCTTTAAAATTTAAGGGTTTTAACAAACTTTATGCACTTTCAGTTATGAATAATACATTCTAAATAGTTAGCAGTTAGGGAACTTTATGCACGCTTTTTTGACGAAACTTACTAGAATCTAATTTACGAGGGATTATATGCAGAATAGTTTTATTGATAAGAGTGTACTTAGCTTGGAAGTATGCAGTGTTTTTATTTAGATATTTAATTTTGGATGTGGAATTAATTGTTTATTAACAAAGTAAATGCGAATAAAGCTGTTGCGATCACATTTTAAAATCGGCTGTTTAAGTGTGTTTTTTGATAGAAAAGGGCATTAATCCTCGTCTGTTTATTAGGCTATTAATTACTTTAAATATAATTAACGTTAATAAGTGACTAACTATTTGTTTAAACATCATGGTTGAAAATAGAGTGTTATTTCATCAAGAAAATTAGATGTTTAAAAGTAGGATTGATTCTTCTATTGCGAGTGCTTTGAGTTTAGTTGAGCTTGGCTACGAACAGAAGAACCTTGAATATCGCGTGTATGGCTTTGAGGAGCTGTTTCAGTGGCAGAGGGTTACATTGAGAGGGAACAATAAAAAAGCCGCTGTGAGAAGCGGCTTTGGATGAGAAAGGAGTGAAGTGCTGTTAGTTAGATCAGCGCACCAATACTCAGTACAACAATGCAGAACACCATCAATATACCGACTAGTGGCATCACCCATTTAACCCAGCGCACGTAAGGGACACGAGCAATCGCCAAACCACCCATCACCACCGCGGAGGTTGGGGTGATTAGGTTCACCAAGCCAGATGCAGATTGGTACGCAGTGATAACCAAGTCACGACCTACGCCAGCAAAGTCGGCCAGTGGTGCCATGATTGGCATGGTCAGTACCGCTAAGCCAGAGGTCGATGGCACTAAGAACGACAGTAGAATCTCTAAGAAGAACATCACGTTAATGAAGATAACCGAAGAAAGCCCCGTTACCATCTGTTCTGCTGAGAAGAGAATGGTATCGGTGATCATACCGCGGTCCATCACCACTACGATACCACGTGCAATACCTATGATGAGCGCTACACCAAGTAGGTCGCGGGCACCATCAATGAAGCTGGTGGTAAACTCTTCTTCGCTCATGCGAGCCACAATACCAACGATGATGGTTGCTGCTAAGAACATCGCTGAGATCTCAGCCATCCACCATCCAGCAACGGATACACCATAAATCATTACAGCGAACGAGCCACCAAAAATGGTCAGAATCAGTTTGCGAGTCGCGGTGAATTCAAGTTTTTCGCCGCTCGCATTACCTAAGAAGTGCGCTTTGTTCTCTTCGTATTTGTCGTAGACAATTGATGTTGTTGGATCGGCTTGAACCATTCTTGCGTAACGCATTACGTAGGCAACACAAATACCCCAACCAATAATCAACATCGCAATGCGCAACACGATACCGTCTGTAAATGGAATACCAGAGGCGTTGGCAGCGATCACGGTTGCGAATGGGTTAATCGTTGAACCCAGCACCCCAATACCTGCACCAAGCAGTACGGTCGCAGCGGCAACAAGAGGGTCAAAGCGAGCTGCCATCATTACCGGCACTAGCAATGTATAGAAGGGCAGTGATTCTTCCGCCATGCCGTAGACGGTACCACCTGCGGCAAATAGCGCCATCAGTATTGGTATCATCAACTCTTCTCGCCCTTCTAAGCGGGCGGTGACGCGCTCGATACCGGCATCAATGGCACCCGTTTTGGTTACTAGCCCTAAGAAGCCACCAATGATTAAGATGAACAGCGAAACGTCGATAGCCGCCGCTTCATAGCTATTGTGGTCATAGAAGCCGTCAATAGGCGCGAGCAGTACATCAATCACGCCTTGAGGGTTACCTTCTACCGCTTGATAGGTTCCGGTTACGGGTACTTCTCGGCCTAGCTCTTCATTCATTGCACGGTCGTATTGGCCTGCTGGAACAATCCAGGTAAGCAGTGCGACGAACGCAATCAGAATAAATAGAATGGTGTAGGCAGAAGGGAATTTAAAGTTGGCAAAGAAGCCGCCCTTTTTTTTCTCGCTTGGTATCGTTTGAGTTGTCATGGCTATCTCCTTACATCATCTTAAATAGAATTGACGTGAATTAGCGACTAATGTTTATAGATTGTAAATACAGTGATATTTATAAAGCATTCAACGATATAAAATTCTTGCCCTTATAGAGCGAACATCTATATGACGTTGCCGACTTTAAATATAAGTATCTTTATATTTATATATCCAAATGAATTAAGATTTAATTTAACTGCGGTTATTTTATTCCTTACGTCGCCATTTAAGTTTGGTATTGTTCACAAAAATAGTGACCAATGAATAGGATGAAAAACGTTAGAAAAAGAGCAAGGTTTTTTGGTTAGTTAGCTTGGATTAATATTCGATGTGAATTAGATAGAAACAAGGGGTGGTTGCGTTGGCAGGCATTGTTAATTAATGGCGTGAATATTATTGGAATTTTATTCAAACTTTATTTTTGTTCGGGTTTTTAGGTTTATAATGTTTATTTGATACGTATCAAATAAACACATTGTGCAGAAAAGAAAAAAGGAAGCCGAAGCTTCCTTTTAGGTTTGGTTTTTCAGCGAGTGTTAGATAAACAGACCGCCGAATGCGAAGCCGAGTGCTACCGCTGTACTGATTGTTGCCACACCAGGAATGAAGAATGGGTGGTTAAATACGTACTTACCAATACGAGTTGAACCTGTGTCATCCATCTCAACCGCTGCCAGTAGCGTAGGGTAAGTTGGAAGTACGAACAGTGCACTTACCGCAGCAAAAGAAGCCACGGCTGTTAGTGGTGCTACGCCAATCGCTAGAGCTGCAGGCATCAGTGCAACCGTTGTCGCGCCTTGAGAGTAAAGCAGCATAGAAGCGAAGAACAGAACAAGAGCCAGCATCCAAGGGTAGTCAGCAAGTAGAGCACCAGCAACGTCTTTGATTTCAGCAACGTGTGCATTCACAAACGTTGAACCTAACCAAGCCACACCCAGTACACAAACACATGCTGTCATACCAGAGCGGAATGTTGGAGCCGAAGAAATCTTCGCTGCATCAATCTTAGTGAACATCACGATTGCCGCTGCTGCTGCCAGCATCACAGACATGATCGCTTCGTTACGGCCCAGTGCTGGGTTTTCAATTAGGCCAACAGAGCTAGAGATAGCGGCTGCGTAGCAAACAACAAAACCAATCGCTGCAAGGAAGATGTAAGTCGCCTTCTTCGCTGTTGGTAGAATTTCGCGTTTCTCTTCTGTTGCTAGCTTGATTAGACCTTTCTCTAGACGTTCTTGGTAAATAGGATCGTCTTTCAGTTCGCTGCCCATGTAGTTCGCGACAACCGCACCAACCATACAAGCGATGAAGGTTGTTGGAATACAAACCATCAATAGCGTTAGGTAATCGACACCAAAGGGTGCCAGCATCGCTGCGAAAGCCACAACTGCTGCCGAAATAGGCGAAGCTGTGATCGCAATTTGAGAGGCTACAACTGCGATAGACAGTGGACGAGAAGGACGAACACCTTGGCCTTTTGCTACTTCTGCAATAACAGGCAACGTAGAGAATGCTGTGTGACCAGTACCCGCCATTAGTGTCATTACAAAGGTCACAATCGGCGCGTAAAAGGTGATACGTTCAGGGTGTTTACGCAAAAAGTTTTCTGCAATTTGTACCAACCAGTCCATACCGCCAGCAACCTGCATTGCTGCAATTGCGGTGATAACCGACATGATGATCAAAATTACATCGACCGGGATAAAAGATTGGCTTGTTGGAACACCAAGAATTAATGAAAGGGCAATAACACCAGCACCACCGGCAAAACCAATACCGATACCGCCAATTCTGGCCCCCAAAAAGATAAAGAGCAGGACGACAAATAGTTCTACTGCAATCATAAGTAACACCTCATTTTAGATTTTATTATGTGAACATTCGCCACTGGAATGTTCACATAATAGTTCTATGGTTTAGGTTTAATTAAGCAAAAACGCAACTAACGGAAATCCACAAGATCAGCAGGGTTAACCGTATTGGAGCCTAAAAAAGGGCTCCGTTTGGAGCCCTTTCTCGCTACCGTTATTCGTAGCGTTTAGCTTTATACTGAGGATGCATTAGATTTTCAACAGAGAAAATGTCATCAAGTTCTTCTTCGGTCAATAAACCGCGTTCTAGAACTACATCACGAACACTCTTACCTGTTTCTGCACAGATCTTACCAACAATGTCACCTTCGTGGTGGCCAATGTATGGGTTTAGGTAAGTGACGATACCGATAGAGTTAAATACGTGCGCTTCACATACTTCTTTGTTTACCGTAATGCCGTCTACACACTTGTCGCGCAGGTTCACACAAGCGTTTGTCAGAATGTCTAGAGACTCAAACATGCTTTGTGCAATAACAGGTTCCATTACGTTCAGTTGAAGTTGACCACCTTCCGCAGCGAAAGAAACCGTGTTGTCGTTACCTAGAACTTTGAAGCAAACTTGGTTTACTACTTCAGGTACAACTGGGTTTACTTTAGCAGGCATGATTGAAGAACCTGCTTGCAGTTCAGGTAGGTTTAGCTCGTTCAAACCAGTACGTGGACCTGAAGAAAGTAGACGCAAGTCGTTACAGATCTTAGATAGCTTAACTGCTAGACGCTTAAGTGCGCCGTGCGTCATTACGTATGCGCCACAGTCAGACGTTGCTTCGATTAAATCTTCAGCCGCTACACACTCTAGGCCTGTTACTTCTGCTAGGTGTTTCACTGCTAGGCCTTGGTAACCCGGTGCTGCGTTCAGACCTGTACCGATAGCCGTTGCGCCTAGGTTTACTTCAAGCAGTAGTTTTGAAGTGTATTCTAGGTTTTTGATTTCTTCATTGATGGTTACAGCCCAAGCGTGGAACTCTTGGCCAACCGTCATTGGAACTGCGTCTTGAAGCTGAGTACGACCCATCTTCAAAATCGTGTTGAATTCTTGGCTCTTAAGCTCGAATGCACCTTTTAGGTATTCGATCGCATCAATCAGTTTACGAACGCTGTTGTAAACAGAGATACGGAAGCCAGTTGGGTAAGCACAGTTTGTAGATTGGCTGCGGTTTACATGGTCGTTCGGGTTGATGAACTCGTATTGGCCTTTTTCTTTGCCCATAAGTTCAAGAGCCACGTTCGCAACAACTTCGTTTGCGTTCATGTTTACAGAAGTACCAGCACCACCTTGGAAAACGTCCGATGGGAACTGATCCATGCACTTACCCGTGTCTAGAATTAGGTCACAAGCTTGGATGATGTATTTAGCCACTTCGCTTGGAATTACACCTAACTCTTTGTTTGCTAAAGCCGCCGCTTTCTTAGTCATCACCATACCGCGAACGAATTCAGGTACATCTGAGATCGTTACATTTGAGATGTTGAAGTTTTCAACTGCGCGTAGAGTGTGGATGCCGTAGTAAGCATCAGCCGGAACATGACGTTGACCTAATAGATCTTCTTCGAGACGAGTAGCTTGAGGAGCTTCAACTTGAGCTTCTGATTGAGTAGCCATAACAGGATCCTTAGAGAATTATTCTGATTATATAGTTAGTTATTAGCCTATTCTGTGTGCAAATACTCCGTTCGCTAGAATATTGGGCTGATAAATCCGTCCTGACTTATGTGGCACATGATACTGTACTTAGCGCATAAAAATATTAAGTGGATCACCTTTTTCGGTTTTGTTTCGTCAATATTTTGCAAAGTTATTCTTGGTCAATAAACACGCTTATTTACAGGATAAATTTGAGATTGTTAGGGCTTTCAGCGTAAACTGCAAGTAACAAAGGAGGGCGTGTGTTTCCTATCTTATTATTACTATTTATCTTCGTACCCATCATTGAGATTGGGCTATTTATTCAAGTTGGTGGCTTCTTAGGATTGTGGCCAACTATTGCGTTGGTTTTGATCACTGCATTTGTGGGTGCATCGCTGGTTCGTAGCCAAGGCATTCAGACACTTATGTCTGTGCAAGGTCGTTTGCAACAAGGCGAAATGCCAGCACAACAGATTCTTGAAGGCGTGATGCTTGCAGTTGCCGGTGTATTGCTACTGACTCCGGGTTTTATGACGGACGCACTCGGTATGTTGGTATTATTGCCAGCACCAAGAGCGATGATTGCCAAGAAAATGATGGAAAAAATGGTGGTGACCAACATGTCTGGCGGTTTCCATGCCGGTGGGCAAGCTGGTTTTGGCCAGAGCCCATTTGGACAAGACCCATTCAATCGCGATCCATCTGACCAATCAAAAGACGGCAACACCTTTGAAGGTGAGTTTGAGAAGAAAGACGACGACAACGATCGTAACCGCTTAAACTAATTAATTTTTTCTCCCTTTATATAGAGGGAAAACAGAAAAGGCTCTTACCTTTATCCTTCGCAAGAAAGTGATAATGGTAAGAGCCTTTTTTATTGTCTGTCGCTAGCTGTTACTTACTGTTTACTATCGATAACAGATAAAAGATAAGCTTGAGTGTTCGGTTATACCGCGCCTTCAAAACCCATTTGTCGCCATGCTTCAAAAGCAATGATTGCCACTGCGTTAGACAGGTTGAGGCTGCGCGCGTCTGGCATCATTGGAATACGAATGCGTTGTTCCATTGGCATGCTTTCAATGAACTCAGCAGGCAGGCCGCGAGTCTCAGGGCCAAACATCAGCACATCGCCTTGTTGGAATTTCGCATCAACGTGGTGGCCTGTCGTTTTTGTGGTGCAAGCAAAGATGCGGAAATCACCCTCACGTTCATTCTCTAGATACTCAAGGAAAGCTTCTAGGTTCTTGTGACGCTTAACTCGCGCAAGGTCGTGGTAATCCAAGCCAGCACGACGAACCTTCTTCTCTTCAAAATCAAAGCCAAGCGGTTCAATCAGGTGCAGATTTGCGCCGCAGTTAGCACATAGGCGGATGATGTTACCCGTATTGGGTGCAATTTCTGGTTCGTATAGAGCGATATCAAACATGTTGGTTCACAAGAGTAATCAAAGATAGCCCGAGTATACGGTGGCAAGCTGAGTGAGTACAGTTCGCCACCGTCACCATTCGCTTACGCTTGGTTCGTTAGTGCTTGCGCGTAGTTTTCAGATACGGCATTCCAATTCACCACATTCCACCATGCATTGATGTAATCAGGACGACGGTTTTGGTAGCTGATGTAGTAGGCGTGTTCCCAAACATCGAGCGCGAGAATCGGTTCGCCATCACTCGCCACGGTATCCATCCACGGATTATCTTGGTTCGAGGTTGAGATGATCTTCAGTTGCCCTTGCTCTACCACTAGCCAAGCAAAGCCGGAGCCAAAGGTATTGATCGCCGCTTGGGCGAACTGATCTTGGAATGTCTCGAAATCACCGAAGGTACTCTTGATAGCCTCACCAAGCTCGCCCGTAGGTTCACCACCACCGTCTTGCGACATGCAATTCCAATACAAGATGTGATTGTAGTAGCCGCCGCCATTGTTACGCACGGCAGGGCTGTGCTGAGATATGTTGGCAAAGATCTCGGTCAGAGATTGCTGTTCTAGCTCGCTGCCAGACACTGCCGCAACAAACTTATCGTAGTAGGTTCTATGGTGCTTGTTGTAATGCACTTCCATTGTCTTAGCGTCAATGTAAGGCTCTAGGGCATCGTAAGCGTAGGGTAAAGCAGGGAAAGTGTGCGACATGGTAAATCCTCCTTAATTAGAGGATTTACCATAATGATAATAACAATCATTATCAACTGTGATCTTTGTGGGGGTATTACACCGGTAAGATAGGCAGGGTGATTTCGAGTTGTAATCCACCGAGCTGGCTGCGGGTTGCGGTGATGGTTCCGCTGTGTTGGCGAATCGCACTTTCAGTAATGGTTAATCCAAGCCCTGTGCCGCCAGAGTTTCTGTCACGCGCTGTTGAGACACGGTAAAAAGGTCTGAAGATAGAATCGAGTTCATCCTCTGGAACACCATCACCATTATCATTGACGCAAATTGTTAGCTGATCTTGAACCACATGGAACTGTACATCCACTTGGTCTTTACCGTAGTAGATGGCATTGCGTGTAATGTTGTCTAGCGCACTCATCAGCAGTTTAGGGTTCCCCGAAATAGAGCGTTCTGGGATCTCCGAGAACGTCAGTTGTTTGCCCATCTGTTCGGCTTCAAACTCTGCGTCTTTTAAGATCTCTTCCCACAGGCTAGAGATAGGCTGAACCTCACGAGTAATGTGGCTGTCGACCTGCATGCGCGATAGCGTTAGCAGCTCACTGATCATCTGTTCCAAACGCTGTGCTTCGGTATCAATGCGTTCTAACTCTTGGCTCTCGCCTTGTTTACGAATCGCCAGTGCATTGGCCATGCGAAGACGTGTCAGTGGCGAGCGGAGCTCGTGTGAGATATCAGAGAGCAGGCGTTGTTGCCCCGAAATCATCTGGTTCACCGCTTCGACCATCTGGTTAAAGCTCTCACCTGCTTGTCTGAACTCTGAAGTACCTTTTTCGAGTGTTGGATCGACCTCGAATTGACCTTTCGCCACGCGTTGTGCCGCGCGTTCTAGCCTGCGAGCGGGTTGACTCAGTGCCCAAGCTAACCAAAGTAATAGCGGGGTACTCGCCAACATCACGGCAAGCAATAGCTGCAGAGGTCTATCAAACAGGCGCAGTAAGAATGGCGGTGGTTGGTTCCACTTCACTCCGGCATACATCAGCAACTCTTCACCAGCGAGAGTAATTGGCACTGGCCCTGCGACCATGTAGTGTCCGTAGAGTTTTTGCTTCGGTATCTCAGGGTTATCAATCGAGGTAACAAAGTTACGAATCGCCTTTAGCTTATAGTCTGAATGCCTTTTCGAGGTAAGGACTGCGCCCTCAAGATCGGTCAGGTAGATGCGAGCTCTAGAATCCTTGCGGCTGCGTGGCGCCTCCAGTTGGAAGACAATCTTGCCCAGATTAGGTTCTTTGGCGTAGCGTTTCTCTGTGATTTTAGCGATACGCTCGAGTTTATCGAGGTGATCTGCGGGCACATCTCGCGCGACTCGAGGGTCTAAATGGGGAAGTGACAGCACCGACAAAAGCACCAGTAACATGGTGAACCAAAAGATAGCAAAGATACGTCCATATAAGCTGGTGATTTTAGGTATACGCATTAATCTTCCTCTACCAATAAGTAGCCACGGCCTCGTAAGGTTTTGATACGTGATTTGCCGTCAGTGCGCTCAGGAATCTTCTTACGTAGATTAGAGATGTGCATGTCTATCGCGCGGTCAAACGCTGCGAGCCTTTTACCCAGCACATCCAAACTCAATGCTTCTTTGGTGATCACTTGCCCTGGGTTTTGGATAAGGTGACTCAGTAGGGCGAACTCGGTTGTGGTGAGGTCGATGAGCTCCCCATTGCAGTAGGCTTCTTGTTTGCCCGGGAAGACTTCGATGTCTTGATATTGAACTCTATCACTGGCCGCCTTAGGTGCGGTGTTGGTTTGAGTACGACGCAAGATAGCTCGAATACGAGCTAACAACTCTCGGTCACTGAAAGGTTTAGGCAGGTAATCATCCGCGCCAAGTTCAAGACCAATCACACGGTCGATCTCTTCGCCTTTTGCGGTCAGCATTAGTACCGGCGTTTCCCAATTTTCCCTCAGCTTTTTTAGCGTTTCCATGCCATTAAGGCGCGGCATCATCACATCCAAAAGGACCAGATCAATCTCATCATTGATCGCTTCAAGCCCGGCATAGCCATCATTGGCTTCGGAGACAGTGAAGCCCTCAAAGCTCAAAATGTCTTTAAGTAAGCTGGTTAACTCTGTGTCGTCATCAATAAGAAGAATGTTCGCCATTGGGAAGCCTTAATCATTTAGTTAGGTTAATAATACTGCTAATTATTCGTCAACTTTCACTCTTTACGATTCTTTACGCTTTCTAAACGTCACTTTACGAGGGAAAGACTAATCTATATTCAAGCGCTGAGAAACAGACGCAACACATGACTTATTATACCGAATTGAGGCAACAATTATGAAAATGACTAAGAAACTTGTACTAGCAGCTGCGGCACTTCCACTTATTTTTGGTACAGCAAGCGCGTATGCTTACGGTGGTGGTGATAAAGGTGACCACAAAGGTATGCACGACAAGTGTGGCGGTTTCGATAAAAAAGTAATGCGCCAACTAGACCTAACCGACGCTCAAAAAGAACAGTTAAAAGAGATGCGTGAAGCAGACCGTGCTGAGATGAAAGCAAAGCGCGGTGCAAACAAAACGGCAAAAATGGCGCAAATGAAAGCGCATCACGAAAAGGTTCAAGCATTGGTACTTGCTGACAACTTTGACGAAGCAGCAGCAAACGACCTAGCAAGCCAAATGGTTGAGAAGCAAACTGAGCGTCGCGTAGTAATGCTTAAGAAGCAACACCAAATGATGAGCGTACTAACGGCTGAGCAAAAGACTCAACTGAAAGAAATCCAACAAGAGCGCATGACTAAGTGTGCTGACAAAATGGGAAAACGCATGAACAAAGACAAGTAATTCATTGCTTGAAAAATCAGCGTTGAATGAAAGTGTTTAGAAAGAAGCGGCCGAGTGCCGCTTTTTTTGATCCTTAAAAATGAATGTTTTACATCATAGCTGTCATATTCAATTGGTTGTTTGCAGGTTATACTTTGTGCTATCAGTCACTTTATAGCCAAGTTATGAAACAAGAATACGCACGTTTAGTTACGCTCGCCGCTTGGGCAGCCACCACCATCGCCACTATTTTATTGATAGTGAAAGTCGCAGCGTGGTGGGTAACAGGTTCTGTGAGTCTGCTGGCTTCCGTCGTGGATTCAATGCTGGATATCGCGGCCTCTGTCGTTAACCTTATCGTGGTTCGTTACTCTCTGCAGCCTGCCGACAAAGAGCACACCTTTGGTCATGGTAAGGCTGAATCTCTCGCTGCATTAGCGCAGGCAATGTTTATTTCAGGCTCTGCATGTTTCCTTATTCTCAATGGTATTGAGCGCTTCTTCCGACCTCATGAACTGAATTCTCCAGAGATTGGTATCTATGTCAGCTTATTTGCGATGGTGATGACCTTCGGTTTGGTTCGCTTCCAAAAGCATGTGGTCAACAAAACAGGCAGCCAAGCTATTGCGGCCGACTCTCTGCACTATCAATCAGACCTTTATATGAACGCTGCGATCATGCTGGCACTGGCATTGAGCTGGTTTGGGATTGGTCAGGCGGACTCAGTATTCGCGGTCGGTATCGGTATCTACATTCTGTACAGCGCTTATCAAATGGCGATGGAAGCGGTTCAGTCTCTGCTTGATCATAAGCTGCCAGATGATGAGCTGAAACAGATTAAAGAGACATCATTGAGCGTGGAAGGCGTGTTGGGTGTGCATCAATTACGAACGCGTCGCTCGGGGCCAATACGCTTCATCCAACTGCATCTAGAATTGGAAGATAATATCCCACTTATTGAAGCGCATCGCATTTCTGACGAAGTAGAGGCTAAGCTTATCTCCGTGTTCCCTGATGCTGATGTATTAATTCACCAAGACCCGTATTCGGTCGTATTTGGACCAGAGAAGCAGCAGAAATTCCACTCGTGGTAATGCGTGCTAAAAATCAGCGGGCAAATGGTAAGTGAGTGGCTTTTGAACTAAAGTGAGTAAAAATTATTAACTGTTAGGTGATTCAAAAACCACCTTAGTAACAATTAATGTTGATTCTGATGTGAATCAACAAAGTTATTGAGTAAAACTGTAATACTCTTACAGAAGTAGAAATGTTACATAATTTTACGCGATTTGAGTGCTATTCCTGTTGAGGAAATGTAACATAACGCACAAATATAGATTTAAAATCTTGTTGATATACAATCAGCAAGAACAAGAATTGAATAATAGATTCCCAAAAATCGAGGGTGAGCATGATTAAGAAGATCGGTGTTTTGACCAGTGGTGGTGACGCTCCAGGTATGAACGCAGCAGTTCGCGGCGTTGTTCGTACTGCGTTATCAGTTGGCATTGAAGTTTACGGTATTTACGATGGCTACCAAGGCCTTGTTGAAGACCGTATCGAAAAGCTTGACCGTTCAAGCGTATCTGACGTGATCAACCGTGGTGGTACTTTCTTAGGTTCTGCACGTTTCCCTGAATTTAAAGACGTTGCTGTTCGTGAGAAAGGCATTGAGAACCTTAAGAAGCACGGTATCGAAGCACTTGTTGTTATCGGTGGTGACGGTTCTTACATGGGTGCTAAGAAGCTGACTGAAATGGGTTACCCATGTATCGGTCTTCCAGGCACAATCGATAACGATATCGCGGGTACTGACTACACAATCGGTTACCTAACAGCGCTTAACACTGTTATTGATTCAATTGACCGTCTACGTGACACGTCTTCTTCTCACCAACGTATTTCTATTGTTGAAATCATGGGTCGTCACTGTGGTGACCTTACGCTTATGTCAGCAATCGCGGGTGGTTGTGAGTACATCATTACTCCAGAGACTGGCCTAGATAAAGAACAGCTTATCAGCAACATCCAAGATGGTATTGCGAAAGGTAAGAAGCACGCAATCATCGCTCTAACTGAGCTAATGATGGATGCTAACGAACTGGCTAAAGAGATCGAATCTTCAACAGGTCGTGAAACTCGTGCAACGGTTCTTGGTCACATCCAACGTGGTGGTCGTCCTACTGCATTTGACCGTGTATTGGCTTCTCGTATGGGTAACTACGCTGTTCACCTTCTTCAAGAAGGTCACGGTGGTCGTTGTGTTGGTATCGAGAAAGAAGAACTTGTTCACCACGACATCATCGATTGTATCGAGAACATGCAGAACCCAGACCGTTCTGAGCTGTTCCGCGTTGCAGAAGAGTTGTTCTAAGCCACGCTTAGCGTTCTCTTAAAGAATTTAAACCGCTGATTATTCAGCGGTTTTTTTGTGCCTGCCGTTTGGGTTTCAGAAACGACAGGTAATAAAAAAGGCCAACCTAAGTTGACCTTTCATCTAATCTAAACGGTGAGGTTTAAATTAAGCTTTTGCTTCAGCTGCTGCTTTAGCGATAGCTGCGAAGCTTTTCGCGTCTAGAGCTGCGCCGCCAACTAGAGCACCGTCGATGTCTGGTTGTGCGAAGTAAGCTGCTGCGTTTTCTGGCTTAACAGAACCGCCGTATTGGATAACAACTTTCTTAGCAACTTCTTCAGATTTCTCTGCGATGTGTGCACGGATTTGAGCGTGGATGCGTTGTGCATCTTCAGCTGTAGCTGCTTTACCAGTACCGATAGCCCAGATTGGTTCGTAAGCGATGATAGCGCCTTCAAGAGCTTCAACACCTTGAGTGTTGATAACAGCGTCAAGTTGACGAGCACATACTGCAACAGTTTCGCCTGCTTCGTTTTGTGCTTCAGATTCACCGATACAAAGAACTGGAGTTAGGCCGTTCTCTTTTAGGAATGCGAATTTCTTAGCTACGAACTCATCTGATTCGTTGTGGTATTCACGACGCTCAGAGTGACCGATGATGATGTGAGATGCGCCGAACTCTTTAAGCATTGCTGGAGACATGTCGCCAGTGAATGCACCGCTGTTGTTTAGGTCAGAGTTTTGAGCACCTAGGATGATCGCGCTGCCCGCTTCAGTAAGCGTACGCTCTGCTAGATCAACGAAAAGTGCTGGTGGAGCAACTGCTACGTCTACGCCTGTTACGCCTTCAAGTTCAGCGTTAAGACCGTTTAGTAGATCAACAACCATTTCTTTGCTGCCGTTTAGTTTCCAGTTACCCATAACTACAGGATGACGCATAGGAATATCTCCAAAGTATTTAAATAAATCGAATGTAAAAAAGTAAACTTTATTACGAAATAATATAACAGATTAATATCAACAGATCATGACTGTGGTCATGACTTTCTTGGATCTTACTCAATGGTCAGAGTAGATTTTGAGCATATATCAGTGATCCGGCAGACAGAATAATAGCTAACTTCTCGGATTTTTCATCGTTAGTTGTTATTAAGGGACAAACGATTGCGTTAACAACAGGAAGTAACAATGCCGAATCTAGTTCTAGAGTACTCCAATTCAGTGGATGAGCGAGTAAATATCCAAGGCTTACTGGAAGATCTCCACCAAGTCGCTCTCACATGTGGCTTGTTTGATGTGCCATCAGTGAAATCTCGTTCACTGCGTTGCCATAATTGGTTGGTCGGTGATGAGGAAGATAGTGTAGACTTTATTCATATCAGCTTTGAGTTACTTTCGGGACGAACGGAAGAGCAAAAGCGAGAATTGTCACGATCGTTAATGCAGATCCTGCAAGAACAAGCGAGTCATGTAAGAAGCTTAACGGTGAATATTCGTGATATGGATAAAAGTTGCTTTCAAAAAGTAATAAACTAACCATTGCTGCTGACTTTTAGCGGCGTATAAATTTGAGTATTTAAGATGTCGATGAAAGAATTACTGCTCTCTTTCAAGGGGAGAATTGGTCGTAAGACTTACTGGATTTGGAATGTTTTCTACTACATAGCGATTACCGGTTTTGCTTCAGGTATCTCTGTGTTGTTCCCTGCTTACTCTTATATCCTGCTACCAATCATCCTATTGATGCTTGTGATCCCAGACCTTGCGGTAACCGCTAAGCGCTGGCACGACCGCAATAAGTCTAATTACTGGCTACTATTGAATGTGCCATTAGTATTGGGTCGTTTAGCTTCGCCAATGGTTGCAACGACGACAGAGCCGGTATCGCCAATTCATATGGCGGCAACCGTCGCGGCATTAGTGTGTGGTTTCTGGATTCTGATTGAGTGTGGTTTGTTGAAAGGTACAGAAGGCCGTAATGACTACGGCGAAGACCCATGTAAATATTGAACAGCGAACCAATAAGAAGGGGGCATTACGCTCCCTTTTTCTTTTTAGTGCTTTGCTAATTTCAGTACATTTTAGGTTCGGTATTCGGCTTAAAAGGCACGACATTTTCAGGCAGAGATTCTTCAAAGCCGCAGCGCCCTTCGAGTGCATCTTGGAACTTACAGACCTGACAGCGCAGCTCTTGCATGAGTACGACATTGGCGTGGTGTGGGTTTTTACAACGGCTAACCACTAAGTCGATGTGACTTTGCTGCGCACGAAGTCGGTCTTGCATCACGTCTGAAGCCGAACAAATCATCTGTTCGCACATCTCGTGTTTGAATTGATTGAATGCTTTCGGGTCGCTTTTCGCGAGTTGGACAAGTTCATCAAAGGGTGGCAGTTTTTGAGCGGGTTGTGGATGCGCCATCATTCCTTCCTTAGCATTAAGCGTGTTTCATATGCTCTAAGCTTAAGAAAGAAATCTGTACAAATTTTAATCTATTTGTATTTTCTCAATATTGAGACGGTATTAGCCGATTACCTTTGCAATCAAAGGGCGGGTGTTAAGGTGTAAGTGCAGCGTCGTTCGCCAGCAATGATGTGCTCTGTACGGCTCACGTGACACTCATCTTTTAGTAACTCAGTAAACACGTTGAGCTCAGATTGGCACAGGCTAGGGCAGCGAGTTGCAGCCTTACAGATAGGGCAGTGGTTCTCAATCAAGATGTAGTGATCATCATGCTCTTGAAGCTCAGCCATGTAGCCTTCGTCTTCACGAAGCTGGGTGAGTTTTTTAAGCTTGCTGATGAGTGAATCACAGCCAGACAGCGCAGTTTGATACTGCTTAAGAGTGTGTTGTTCACGCTCGGCAGCAACCTTAGCCAGCCCTTCTTTACCAAATAGATTCTCGACAGCATCAATCACTTGAATGGTGAGTTCACCATGTCGGTCTGAAAATTGGTTATGACCTTGTTGAGTCAGGGACCAGTGGCGAGTCGGGCGACCCACTTTCACTTTCACATCATGAAACGCAAGAATACCGTCATCTTCCAGGCTTTGCAGATGTTGCCTTGCCCCCATTGTCGTCATGCCAAATTCTTCTGACAGTTGTTTCGCGGTTACCGCGCCTTGACGCTTAATGGTCTGTAAGATTCTGTCGCTTGTTTTCATACTATCCCTACCTAATGAACCTTACTATTATGAGGCAAGGTGTTTATAAAGCAAACCATTTACTATATTGATGATAATTTACTCTATAGATAGCGTTTTACTCTATTGGCTGCCATGGTCAGATTCTGGTGCGCTAATAAAACAAAAGGCTGATACTAGGTATCAGCCTTGGAATATTCTGTTTCACCGAATTTAGGCTTACAGGATATGACCTACTACTTCTGGATCTTTACGCTCTAGGTAGTGGATAGATTTGATGCGGCGAATTGTACGGCAGCGGCCACGGATAAGCAGGGTTTCTGTGGTTGCGATATTACCTTGACGAGAAATACCTTCTAGCAAGTCACCCTTAGTGATGCCTGTTGCTGAGAATACAACGTTGTCGCTGCGTGCCATGTCTTCCATCTTCAACACGATACCCGCCGTTACGCCCATTTCTGCGCAGCGCTCAAGTTCAAGTTCACCGTGCTTGCGGTTCTCTTCTGTGTCGCCTTTCACTTCGTGGCGAGGTAGAAGACGACCGTGCATGTCGCCGTCGAGTGCGCGAATTACCGCCGCCGAGACCACACCTTCAGGTGCGCCGCCGATGCAGTACATGACGTCTACTTCACTGTCTGGCATACAGGTTAAGATAGAAGCCGCAACATCACCGTCTGGCACAGCAAATACACGAACGCCCATTGCTTGCATGTCGGCGATGACTTGATCATGACGAGGCTTAGCAAGCGTGGTTACGACTAGAGTATCAAGTGTTTTACCTAGTGCTTTAGCGATGTTTTCTAGGTTTTCTGTTAGTGGCAGTTCTAGGTCAATCACGCCTTTAGCGCCAGGGCCAACAACCAACTTTTCCATGTACATATCAGGCGCTTTAAGGAAGCTGCCTTTTTCGCCCGCAGCCAATACAGCCAATGCATTTGATTGGCCCATTGCTGTCATGCGTGTCCCTTCAATTGGGTCAACTGCGATGTCGACAGCGTCGCCGCCCACACCTACGTTTTCGCCGATGTATAGCATAGGTGCATCATCGATTTCACCTTCGCCGATAACAATCTCACCGCTAATTTCGGTTTTGTTTAATAGGCTACGCATTACTTCTACAGCAGCGCCATCTGCAGCGTTTTTATCGCCACGGCCAAGCCACTTGTAACCAGCTAGTGCTGCACCTTCTGTGACACGAGAGAATGACATTGCTAAATCGCGTTTCATGCGGACTCCAAAATTTTCAAAGGGGGAATAGAAATTTCGCGGCGAATTTTACCATATCCAAAAGGAAACGTTTGCCTTTTTGTTTTTTGGAGATTGCTCTCGATCAATTCGCAGTGGAAAACAGTTATTATTCATCAAAATAATCGGTTTGCCGTTGTGGCGGTAATCGTTCACGTCAATATTCGGTAAAAAGCGCTGTTTTTTTCATCGAATGGCGCAAAATATCGAATATATTGAGTGTTTATCCTTGCTCTGCTGAGTAGAATGGGGAAATAAGTGGAGTGAACCTTCACCATCAAACGGATAACTTAAAGGTAGGCCAGAATGTCTTTTGAAGTACTAGAGCAGCTAGAAGCAAAAATTCAAACAGCAGTAGATACAATTGCACTTCTTCAAATGGAAGTGGAAGAGCTTAAAGAAGAGAAACAAGCACTAGCAACAGAAGCTGGTGAGCTTAAAGCAAGCCGTCACGAGCTAGAGCAAAAAACTCAGCAAATGCAGGAAGAGCATTCAGCATGGCAAGATCGCATCCGTAACCTTCTTGGTAAAATGGATGAAGTAGAGTAATCGACTCTTCAGATTTAAAAAAACGCCCGCTACTCAGTAGCGGGCGTTTTTGTTTGTGTTCTTATGATTTGTTTTATTATTTGAAGCTGAGTGAGAGTTACTCGACGTCTTCTTCCTCGACATCCAAATCGAGTTCTACATCTAGAGGTTCGGCAGAAAGAATGATGCCAGAGTTGTCTGCGTAGAGGTAATCTTCAGGTAAGAAGGTCACGCTGCCAAAGTTCACTGGAACGTCTAATTCACCGACACCTTCTTGGCTCGCACCAACAGGGATAGAAGCCAAGGCTTGGATACCTAGGTTCATGTCTTCAAGCTCATCGACTTCACGAACGCACCCGTAAACCACAATCCCTTCCCACTCATTGTCTTCGGCAAGTAGGGCTATCTCAGCATCGATCAGCGCTTTACGTAGTGAGCCGCCCCCATCGATTAACAACACACGCCCCAGACCGTCTTGCTCTAGTACAGAGCGAATCAAAGCGTTGTCTTCAAAACACTTTAATGTCGTGATCTGTCCTGCGAAGGATGCACGTCCACCGAAGTTGCTGAACATTGGCTCCACGACATCAACTTGATCCAAATATATGTCGCACAGTGCTGAAGTGTTGTATTCCATTAGTATACCTTTTGAACAATGAGCTTACTTTGAGTATATCGGCGCTTGATCCCTTTGCAATGATTAGTCTCATTTAACTCAATAGAGTTTGAGCTACGACAACCCCTGCAAACAATAGGTTAGTGACCAGTGAGCATTTCACAATCACGGGCATCATTGGTGCAATTTGCGCTGGCTTTTCGGTTTCCCAAACGGCTTTGCCATGCTTGTAAACAATAATAATGCTCAGCAAAAACGGCAGGCTGATCCAGACCGGTTTTTCTTGAATAAGCAGGTAGATAGCGAAAGACGCAAGGGCGAGGCCAAGCAGAGCAAAATGATAGTGTTTGGCTTTGCGTTGTCCTAGGCGAACCGCCATGGTGCGCTTACCACATTCGCTGTCGTTTTCGATATCACGCATGTTGTTGATATTGAGTACCGCAACCGCCATCAAGCCACAGCCCAATGCCGGAAGGAATAGGCTTGGTTCAACATGGCCAGTGTGCAAGAAGTAAGTCCCTGAAACACCTAATAAACCGAAGAAGATAAATACCGATAAGTCGCCAAGGCCAATATAGCCATAAGGCTTATTACCGACGGTATAAGCGATGGCAGCAACAATGGCTAATATGCCTAACGCAATGAAAGATAAGATACTTTCAATCGAGGTTAAGGCATGAAAAATAAGAATCAGCCCAGCGACCATAGTAAACACGATGTTGAGGATGATCGCTTGCTTCATGGTTTTCGCTGTTACCGCGCCAGATTGCATGGCACGTGTTGGCCCCAGACGATTTTCGTTGTCTGTGCCTTTTACGGCGTCGCCATAGTCATTGGCTAGGTTCGATAAAATCTGTAATAGGGTGGCGGTTAAAAATGCCAGTAGGGCTATCGATAAAGAAAACTGACCACCGGCGAACGCTAAACTACTTCCTGTAAGAATAGAGACAAGTGCGAGAGGCAGAGTTTTCGGTCGTGCGGCATCAAGCCAAATCAGTAGAGATTGTTTCATCGTAGGTCTATTTCTTTGTAAGTCTTCGTTTCAAACTGTGATTTGAGTATACGCCCATTCTTCAAGTAATAAAAAGCCCACTCGAAAGTGGGCCTTGAATTCGCTTATTAGCTGCTATTTCTTTGAGATAGAGCAATAAGTTGGAGTTTCGTGTGCTACAGGATGAAGCGGCTTAGGTCTTCGTCTTCAACGAATTCACCGAGCTTCGACGTTACGTAAGCTTCATCAATGACGAGTTTGCTGCCGGCTTTTTCTGTTGCGTCGAATGAAATCTCATCCATTAGGCGTTCCATAACAGTATGTAGGCGACGCGCACCGATATTCTCCGTGGTTTCGTTAACACGCCATGCCGCGTCAGCAATCTGATTAATGCCATCTTCAGTGAACTCAATGCTCACATCTTCTGTTTTCATCAGGGCAATGTATTGCTCTGTTAAAGATGCTTTTGGCTCAGTAAGAATTCGTTTGAAGTCATGTGCAGAAAGCGCTTCAAGTTCTACACGGATTGGTAGACGACCTTGCAGCTCAGGGATCAGGTCAGATGGCTTAGCCACTTGGAATGCGCCTGATGTGATAAACAAGATGTGATCAGTTTTAACCATGCCGTGTTTCGTTGATACTGTGCTGCCTTCGATAAGAGGCAGTAGGTCACGTTGAACACCTTCGCGAGATACGTCTGGGCCTGAGCTGTCACCACGTTTACAGATTTTGTCGATCTCATCGATGAACACGATACCGTTGTTTTCAGCGTTGAAGATCGCGTTCTCTTTCAGCTCTTCTTGGTTCACAAGCTTCGCAGCTTCTTCTTCCGTCAGTGCTTTGAATGCGTCTTTGATTTTCATCTTACGCTTTTTCTTGGTGTCGCCCGCTAGGTTTTGGAACATGCCTTGCAGCTGGTTTGTCATCTCTTCCATGCCTGGAGGTGACATGATTTCAACGCCCATTTGCGGTGCGGCTACATCAACTTCAATCTCTTTGTCATCTAGCTTACCTTCACGCAGTTTCTTGCGGAAAATCTGACGAGTGTTTGAAGAGGTTGTGTCTTCAGTTGATTGCTCGTTCTGACCCCAAGCATCACGCGCTGGTGGTAGAAGGGCATCAAGAATGCGTTCTTCAGCTTGTTCTTCAGCGCGGTATTGTACTTTTTCCATCGCTTGTTGGTGCGTCATCTTGATCGCAACGTCCGTTAGATCACGGATGATGGTTTCAACTTCTTTACCAACGTAACCCACTTCGGTGAACTTAGTCGCTTCTACCTTGATGAAAGGCGCGTTTGCTAATTTCGCTAGGCGGCGAGCGATTTCAGTTTTACCTACACCCGTTGGGCCAATCATCAGGATGTTTTTTGGCGATACTTCAACACGTAGGCTTTCTTCAAGCTGCATACGCCGCCAGCGGTTACGAAGAGCGATAGCCACTGAGCGCTTAGCGTTGTCTTGGCCGATAATGTGGCGATTGAGTTCGTGAACAATTTCGCGAGGAGTCATCTCAGACATGGTTTTTCCTTAATTCTTTAATCACTGTTGAATACAACGTTATTGATGGAAGCGGTCGTTACTCTGGCTTTGGCAGCTCAACGGTGCTTTCTAGTTCTTCAATAGTGTGGTGATGGTTGGTGAAGACACAGATGTCGCCTGCAATGTTCAGCGACTTTTCTGCGATTTCACGCGCATCTAAATCAGTATTTTCTAATAGTGCAGTAGCGGCTGCTTGAGCGAAGTTTCCGCCCGAACCGATCGCAATCAGGTCGTTCTCAGGTTGAACTACGTCACCGTTACCTGTGATGATCAGTGAAGCGGTCTCATCCGCTACTGCTAACAGTGCTTCTAACTTACGTAGAGCACGGTCGCTACGCCAATCCTTCGCTAGCTCAACTGCCGCTTTGGTGAGATGGCCTTGGTGCATTTGCAGCTTGCTTTCAAATTTTTCGAATAGCGTGAAAGCATCAGCCGTACCGCCAGCAAAACCGGCCAGTACTTTGTTGTTGTATAGGCGACGTACTTTACGGGCGTTGCCCTTCATTACTGTATTGCCCAGAGATACTTGTCCATCACCCGCGATGACGACTTTATTATTACGACGTACAGATACAATGGTAGTCACGAGTCGACCTCTTTTGATTATTATTTATGGTTACTACTTATATGTGGCTCCACTATCATGAATTCAAGTGCCACTTTTAAGGGTATGTCATATCAAAAAAACCAAATGTTACCAGTTGTTTCAAACATCCATTACCTGTTGAGCCTATGTGTGGTAAGGGTTGGTGGGTTAATAGTTTGTGATAAATATAAAAAAAGATAAAACAAATTTCTAACGTGAAATGGTTAACACTTTTTGTTTGATTTATAAGGAATGATGTTCACTAATCAGTGGTATTCACTGCATAAGGAGTAGTGTGATGAATAGTGACAATATCAGTTTTTTTAATAGAGATATGGATCTGGATGAGCTGTCTATACTGCATCATCTGATGTATCAGGAGGCGGGCGAGTGTTCAACAGAACATCTAAAAAACTCGGTCAACGTTTTTCTTAAACGTCCATTTCCTAACGTTTTAGCGCACTTGGATTTTTTTGGTTACATCGAGATAAATAAGGAGCAGGTCTACCTGACTGACTTTGGGCTTGAGTACTACGAACAAGTACCTCAGTTTCGTTAAAACGCACTCTTTTGATTAACATACTGGTATTGCTTGTGCGATGAACTATTGAACGCTTTCAAACAGCAATAGGGGGAATCCTCTTCCCCCTATTATATATTGAGTTGATTAAGACCCGTCTTTCCAAATAGCGCAAGGTTCAATTTTCGCTCGTTGCAGCTTATGGCGATCGCGTTCTGCGTCACGCTTCAACTTGTATGGCCCTAAAACCACACGGTACCAGCTACTGCCATCTTTCTTGCGGATCTCACTTGAGATACCTTGGAAGGCAATATCCAACTTACGTGCTTCTGCCTGCGACGAGGTTTTGTAAGCGCCACACTGCATGATGTAAGGGATCTTAGAGATCTGTTGCTCTTTGGCTTTTACTTCAATCTCGCGGCTTGGCAGCGTTTCAACGTAGTCCCACTTCTCTTCAGGAGGCGGCGGAATCACTTTCGCTGGTTTTGGCTTAGGTTTTGGTTTGGTTGCCACAGGCGTTGGTGCAGGCGGCTCAGGATCATTACTCAATAGGTAAAGTCCGTAACCAAAACCACCGGCAAGGAGGATCGCCAAAAGACCACTGCGCCAAGGTTTACGGCGAGGGGCTTGTTTTTTGGTCGGTTTTTTCGTGCCACGACCGCGCTTTACATAATCTCTATTAGCCACAAGACAATTCAATAGTTGCTGATTCTGCCCTCATGGTAATCTAGATTGCGCGAGGATAATAGTGCAGAAATGGAAGCGGCACATCAAAATGTGCCGCAGATTTATAAGGGTATTTCTAAGGGTTATATTCGAGGTGGCGCTGTACTGCCTCGAACCACTAATTTAGCTTCAAGCAGACGCGAACCTGCTTGCACATCGTTGCCTTTTAATAGATCAAGCATCATCAACATCGCTTGGCGTCCAATCTCATAACGAGGCTGAGAAATGGTGGTTAGCGGTGGATCGCAGTATTGAGCGAATTGGATGTCATCGAAGCCGACAATCGATAGGTCTTGAGGAACGCGCAAGCCCAGCTTCTTCGTTTCTTGAATCGCACCAATCGCCATCGCATCGTTGTGACAGAAGATAGCTGTAGGTTGTTCAGGAAGTGCCAGTAATTGACGAACCGCTTGAGCGCCCGCTTCAAAGGTGAAGTCACCGACCGTGCTATAGGCTGGATTCATTGAGACTCCGGCGCGACGCAGCGCTTGCTGGTAGCCTTGTTGGCGGAACTTACACAGTGTTGCCGATACTGGTCCTGAAATTTGAGCAATACGCTTATGACCTAACTGAGCTAGGTAGTTCACCGCTTCAAAGGCAGAGGTCAGGTTATCGATGTGTACCGTAGGCAGTTCAAGCTCAGGGGCAAACTCACACGCCATTACCATCGGCGGTAAATTCTTTTGTTCAGGTTTGCTGACATCAAACGGATGGTCAGTACCCAGCAGCAACATGCCGTCGGCTTGTTTGGTGAAAACTAAGTTAACAAACGAAGACTCGCGCTTCTTTTGCTGGCCGCTATCACCCAGTAGAACAAGGTAATCATTTTCTACTGCGGCATCTTCGATACCACGAATGATCTCGGCGAAATAAGGGTCACAGATATCAGGAACAATAGTGATGATGGTTTTTGATTCGTTGCGACGTAAGTTTCTAGCTAATGTATTGGGTGAGTATCCAGCTTCAAGTACTGCTGTTTCCACTCGTTTGCGAGTCGAAACTGAGACTTTCTCAGGGTTCATCAATGCACGTGATACCGTGGCTGTTGAGACGCCTGCTAGCTGGGCAACATCCTTCATTGTCGCCATAAATTAAACCCTCTTTTAAGTTCCTTTGCCGCCTAAGCATCTAAGGCGTGAATAATAAATGTAATCGAATAGATATTATGAAAGTGTTGCTAACACTTTTTTTATTGCAATATTTTATTCGTTTAATCCGTGTAAAGTTACGGCTAGATTAACAAAAATCACATGACTAGTGTGAAGTTGCTCACGAGAAATATGAAATATTTGTGAACAAACTTATCATTAGTTTTAACCCAAGTGGGTTTAACTCAAATCTTGCGGCTCAATATCGAGTGACCAGCGAACTTTTTTCGCAGCAGGTAACATATTGATGGCCGGCTTGGCACTCATCAATAGCTTCTGCATTAACGAGCGCGTCTGAGTTTGTAAGATTAACTGCCAGCGCGATTTACCCGCTCGTTTTGCTAACGGAGCCGGGGTTGGCCCTAACACCATGCAATATTGGTCAAACAGAGGGTGCGATTCCAATGTGTGACGAACCTGACGCAAGAACTCTTCCACCAAGCGAGTGTCATTGGCTTCTGCTCTAAACAGCGTCATAAAGGTATAGGGCGGTAACATTGCTTGCTTACGCTCTGCCAGTGCCGTCTGAGCAAAGTGGTTATAGTCTTTGTGTAGCAAGGCTTGCAACAACCCATGTTCTGGGTGGTGAGTCTGTAAGATCACTTCACCGGGTTTGCTTGCTCGTCCTGCGCGTCCCGCTACTTGGATGAATAGCTGGGCAAGACGTTCAGACGCTCGGAAGTCACTGCTATATAAAGAGCCATCCACATCCAATAACGCCACAAGTGTCACGTCAGGGAAATGGTGACCCTTAGCAAGCATCTGCGTGCCGATAAGAATTTGGAATTCACCCTTACGAATCGACTCGAGTGCGCTTTCTAAGCTGCCTTTACGGCGGGTGCTGTCGCGGTCAATACGAATGGTTTTGTATTCAGGGAATAGTTGACCAAGTTGAGCTTCTAACTGCTCGGTCCCGACACCCACTGTCACTAAGTTTGCAGACCCACAGCCTTGGCAATTGTGCACGATATGCTGCTGAGAACCACAGTGGTGGCAGCGCATCTCATTGCTGTATTGGTGATAGGTGTAGTAAGCATCGCAACGTTTACACTCGGCTGTCCAACCACAATCGTGACACATTAATGCCGGAGAAAACCCTCGACGATTGAGGAACAGCATCACTTGGTTGCCAGCTTTGAGGTGTCTTTGCATCTCTGCAATTAACGACGCAGACAAACCACTTTCTAGATATTCACCTTTAACATCCAACACCTTATTGGTGGTCGGCAGTGCGACACCTGCACGTGAAGTCAGGGTGAGATAACTGTATTTACCTATTTGAGCGTTGTGCAGTGTTTCAAATGCTGGAGTTGCAGAGCCTAACACAACCGGGATCTGCGCTTTGTGCGCACGCATGATCGCCACATCACGAGCGTGGTAGCGCAGGCTATCTTGCTGTTTATAAGACGCGTCGTGTTCTTCATCGACAATGATAATACCTAGGTCAGCAAATGGCGTGAACAGAGCTGAACGGGTACCAATCACGATGCCTGCTATTTTATCGCGCGCCGATAACCACGCATTCAGGCGTTCTGAATCGTTTAAACCTGAGTGGATAACCTCAACAGGCACATTAAAGCGTCGCTTAAAGCGGTTAATCGTTTGAGGAGTGAGACCAATCTCGGGCACGAGCACTAACGCTTGTTTACCTTGATCGAGAATCGGCTTAATCATATTCAGGTAAACCTCGGTCTTACCTGAGCCAGTAACGCCCTCTAACAGGAAACAACCAAAGTCGGTTTGGCTATTTACGGTCGCAATCGCGATGGCTTGTTCGGCATTGAGCTTAGGTTTGTCTTGGTCATTCTCAAGTTCAACTGGCCATGGCTGACGTTTTGGCTTTTTCTCTACTGATTCAATCCAGCCTTTCTCTTCTAGCGTTTTGAGTACGGCACTGCCAACTTCTTCATCAATGAACTCTTGATGAGGAACCGGACCGTGCTCAAGCATGTGCATCACTTTGGCTTGCTTGACCGCGCGACCAAAACCTTGCATCAGTTGGTCTTTGCCTGATGGTGTTAACTGCCACTCAACCAGCGTCGCGAAGTCGGCGGCTTTGCCTTTTCTTAGAGCGCTCGGAAGGGCGTTAGCAAAGGTTTCGCCAAGGGGGTACTGATAAAACTGACTGCACCACATTAACAGTGAATAGACAGATTCCGGCCAAACGGGTTGGTTGTCTAATAAGGCTTTAATGGGCTTGAGCTTATCTAGCTCGAATTCTGATTCGTTAACCAGAGCCGTGACAATCCCAGTTAAGGTTTGTCGTCCAAAAGGCACAGAGACGCGACCACCAATAATCGGGAATAGGTGGTTTGGAATCTTGTAATCGAACTGCTTGTCGAGTGGAACAGGCAGTGCCACGCGGGCAATCATTGGACGCATAAAGGGACGGCTTTATCTGAGTTGACGAGAGCGAACAGTCTAAAGGATAAGGCGGTTAAATTCGAGAAGCAGTTTGGATGAAGGTGGCGAGTTAGCGTATACCGACAACGACAACGACAGCCCGAAATCTCAGGCCGATAAAGGAAATAAAGAGAGAATTGGTGAAAAATGTATCAAATCGGTTGATCCTGCTTTATAGATTCATTACTATACTGCGCCTTAAAGGTATGGCTTCATCACTCTTTTGTGTCGATGCGGTGTCTTTATTTCTTTTTTTAAACTACGTGTGGTGTGCGGCTTAGAATCGTATAGCGACACGGCCTACTTGAGGTTATCCCATGAAAGCTGGAATCCACCCAGAATACAAAGCAGTTACTGCAACTTGTTCTTGCGGCAACACATTTGAGTTCAACTCAACGCTAGCAAAAGAATCAATCCACCTAGACGTATGTGACAAATGTCACCCGTTCTACACTGGTAAGCAACGTATCGTAGATACTGGCGGCCGTGTTGATCGCTTCAACAAGCGTTTCGGTGCTCTTTCTAGCAAGAAGTAATTCTCGCTATTTAGACATGAAAAAGGACACTTCGGTGTCCTTTTTTGTTGCCTGCAATTTGAGAAAGCACTGACTTCTATTCAAGCATCACTCTCACCCAACGATAAGTTGCCTCTCTATTCTATTTCAGGGCAATTCCTTGCGTATCTCTCTTCACCAAAATTCAGCACGAAACTTCAACAAGCGATAGTAATTTCAACTGCTCACTGGTCTTATTAGTAGTGAAATCTCGTTTTTTAATGAGACAGAGGCTTCAACCACCTAGGAACTTTGAAGTACATCCATTAACATGAACAAGATCCCCCAAATAATAATATCCTAGGAACCTACACCTATGTCTGAAGACAGCAGCCAAGCTCAATCCTCTCAAGAATTATCACCTCAAGAACAATTCCGTCAGCAAGCTCTTGATTACCATGAGTTCCCAATTCCAGGCAAAATTGCCGTAGAACTGACGAAGCCTGCAAACTCTGCAGAAGACCTAGCACTTGCATACAGCCCAGGCGTGGCTGAGCCTGTTCGCGAGATCGCACAGAACGTTGATAACGTTTATAAGTACACAGGTAAAGGCAACATGGTTGCAGTTATCTCTAACGGTACAGCGATTCTTGGCCTAGGTAACCTTGGCCCTATTGCTTCTAAACCTGTTATGGAAGGCAAAGCGCTCCTGTTTAAGCGTTTTGCTGGTTTAGATTCTATCGATATTGAAGTAAAACACCGCACAATCGATGAGTTCGTTGATACAGTTGCGAATATCGCAGATACATTCGGCGGTATTAACCTGGAAGACATCAAAGCACCAGACTGTTTTGAGATTGAACGTCGCCTGATTGAACGTTGTGATGTTCCGGTATTCCACGATGACCAACACGGTACTGCGATTGTAACGGCAGCGGGTATGCTGAATGCGATCGAGCTTCAAGGTAAGAAACTTGAAGAGTGTAAGATCGTTTGTTTAGGTGCTGGCGCAGCGGCGGTTGCTTGTATGGAACTACTGATTAAGTGTGGCGCTCAGCGTGAAAAAATCTACATGCTTGACCGTAAAGGTGTGATCCATACTCGTCGTGATGACCTAAACGAATACAAAGAGCTGTTCGCAAATAACACTGATAAGCGTACGCTTGAAGATGTTATCGAAGGCGCTGACCTGTTCTTGGGTGTATCGGGGCCGAATCTACTGCCTGCTGAAGCACTAACGCTGATGGCTGATAAGCCTGTTGTGTTTGCATGTTCAAACCCAGATCCAGAGATCAAGCCTGAGCTTGCACACGAAGTTCGTTCTGACCTAATCATGGGTACAGGCCGCAGTGATTACCCTAACCAAGTAAACAACGTACTTTGTTTCCCATTCATTTTCCGTGGTGCACTAGACGTGCGTGCGAGCGAAATTAATGACGAAATGAAGCTAGCGGCGGTTAAAGCGATTCGTGAACTGGCGAAAGAAGAAGTTCCAGCTGAAGTACTAGCAGCTGCGGGCGAGACTGCACTGGAGTTCGGTAAGGGTTACATCATTCCTAAGCCAATGGACCCACGTCTACTTCCTCGCGTAGCACGAGCAGTTGCGGAAGCGGCTGTTGAATCTGGCGTAGCTCGTATCGAGATGCCTGCTAACTATATGGCTTAATAGCTGTTGCTCTATTGAGCCAAAAAGAATAATAAAAAACCGACTCATCTGGAGTCGGTTTTTTTATGTCTATCATTCACAGCGCAATCATAAAAAGCTATGCGCGATGTGATAAATAAGGTTCAGCTAGAGCGAATCAATAATGAAGGCAGTGACTGAGTTGTTTTTATTCTTCGTCAAACGCTTCGAACTCGATACCCATCTCTGTCATCAGCTTTTTCACTTCAGCAGGAATATCGTCTGGGCGGTCTTTACGAAGGTCTTCATCCGTTGGTAGTGGTTGGCCTGTGTACGCATGTAGAAAGGCTTCGCACAGTAGCTCACTGTTTGTTGCATGGCGTAGGTTATTAATCTGGCGGCGAGTACGCTCGTCAGTAAGAACCTTTAACACTTTTAGAGGGATAGAAACTGTAATTTTCTTTACTTGTTCGCTTTTCTTTCCATGCTCAGCATATGGGCTTATGTATTCACCATTCCAGTCGGCCATTGCGTACCTTCATCACTTTAGTTGTTAGAATAAATTAATAGTGGTGATTTTAGCGGGATTTACTGCCATAAGCAAAGACATATAGACGTCTAGAAGTGTTGACGTCTCACGTTTATGAAAGTAAAGTGAATAACATATATCTAACACAGCCGCAAAATGCCGACAAGCCGCTGTGATTCTCAGACGCAAAACTTGTAAGGAAGCACCTATGAGCAGCCGGAAGCCAGCAACAATCGCAGTACGTACTGGTATCGAGTCAGACACGCAACACCATGCCGTTGTCCCACCCATTTATCTTTCGACTAACTATGGGTTTCCCGCTTTTGGTGAAGTGCCAAAGTACGATTACACCCGTTCTGGTAACCCAAACCGCGGTTTATTAGAGACGGCACTGTTTGAGCTTGAATCAGGCAAAGGCGCGGTTGTGACTAACTGTGGTACTTCGGCGCTTAACTTATGGGTTTCGGCTTTCTTAGGCGGCGATGATCTTATTATTGCACCGCACGATTGCTACGGCGGTACTTACCGTCTGTTTAACACTCGCTCGCTAAAAGGTGACTTCAAAGTTCTGTTCGTTGATCAATCGGATCAAGCAGCGCTGGATGCGGCGCTCGCGCTTAAGCCAAAGTTGATCTTAATTGAAACCCCATCGAATCCACTGGTTCGCGTGGTTGATATTGCAGAAACTTGCCGTAAAGCGAAAGAGGTTGGTGCTCTGGTTGCTGTCGACAACACGTTTTTGACACCTGTGTTCCAAAAGCCTTTAGAGCTGGGTGCTGATTTTGTTATCCACTCAACCACTAAGTACATCAATGGACACTCAGATGTTATTGGTGGCGTTGTGGTCACTAAGACAGAAGAACACGCTGAAGAGTTAGCATGGTGGGGCAACTGTATTGGTGCGACCGGCACACCATTTGATAGCTACATGACTTTACGTGGTATTCGTACGCTAGGTGCGCGTATGCGAGTTCACGAAGAAAGCTCACGTGAAATTCTAGCGTCTCTGCAGCAACAAGATCTTGTTGGCACTATTTACCACCCAAGCCTTCCTGAACATCCGGGTCATGATATCGCGAAGAAACAGCAATCGGGCTTTGGTTCCATGCTCAGTTTTGAGTTTGCGGGCTCATTCGAGGCGCTTAAATACTTTGTTGATAAGTTAGAGCTGTTTTCTTTGGCAGAATCATTGGGCGGTGTTGAAAGCCTGATTTGTCACCCTGCGTCGATGACTCACCGCGCGATGGGTGAAGAAGCCTTAGCAGAAGCGGGTGTTTCTCAGCAACTACTGCGTCTATCTGTTGGCCTTGAAGATGCAGAAGACCTAATCGATGACCTCAAGCAAGCGTTTGAAAGAACACAGCGCTTTATCGCTGAAGGGGAGGGTTAATAATGGCAACCTTTCGCCAGCTACATAAATTTGGTGGCAGCAGTTTAGCGAATCCTGAATGTTACCAACGCGTGGTCAACATTCTTAGAGAATACTCATCAGCATCTGATTTGGTGGTGGTATCGGCAGCAGGCAAAACAACCAACCGTTTGATTGAATTTGTTGAAGCGCTCGACAAAGATGGTCGTATTGCCCATGAATGCCTACAAGCACTTCGTCAGTTCCAACTCGATCTGATTGAAGCACTGCTTGAGGGTGAATCAGCCGCACAACTTACTTCAACCATTCAACAAGAATTTACCGCTTTGGGTGAGCTAACGGCTCCCTTGAGCGAAGCACAAAAAGCAAAAGTGCTTGGACACGGTGAGGTTTGGTCTTCACGTATACTCGCGGCTTTGTTGTGCCAGCATGATTTACAAGCTGTCGCACAAGATGCTCGTGCTTTCTTACGTGCAGAAGTGGGCGCTCAGCCTGAAGTGGATCGTGCTCGTTCTTATCCTCTGATTAAAGAAGCCTTGGCGCAACATGCCCATTGTCGTGTGGTGATTACCGGCTTTATGGCGCAAAACACTGAAGGTGAAACGGTATTACTTGGTCGCAATGGTTCAGACTATTCAGCAACCGTGATTGGCGCTTTAGCTGAAGTGGATCGCGTAACGATTTGGAGTGATGTAGCAGGCGTATACAGTGCTGACCCTCGCTTGGTGTCGGATGCGTGTTTACTGCCTCTACTTCGTCTTGATGAAGCAAGTGAACTCGCTCGTCTTGCCGCACCTGTGCTTCATAGCCGCACACTACAGCCAGTCGCGCAAAGTGCTATGGATCTCAGCTTACGCTGCAGCTATCAGCCGGAGGCGGGCTCTACACAGATCGAGCGTGTACTGGCATCGGGTCGTGGCGCAAAAATCATTACCTCTTTGGATGAAGTGCTTATCGTGCAACTGACCTTTGGTCACGGCCATGATTTCGACCGTCTAGAGAGTGAAGTGCTTGAAGGGCTTAAGCGTGCTCAACTTGAGCCGCTTGCTTATGAGCTTGAACCGGATCAACACTGTTTGCGTCTTGCCTACACAGAAGAGATCGCTGGTGGTGCATTAGAATATCTCCAAGACCATGCGATTGAAGCGGAAATTAAGCTAAAAGAAGGTTTCTCTCTGATTGCTGCAGTGGGTGCGGGTGTGACTAAGAACCCTAACCATTGCTACGGTTTCTACCAGCAGCTTAAGAGCTCGCCGGTTGAGTTCATCTCAGAAGCGAACTCAGGCTTAAGCTTGGTGGCTGTGATTCGTAAGAGTGAAACATCAAGTCTAGTGAAAGGCATTCATTCTCAACTGTTCCAAGCGCAGAAGCGTGTTGCGATTGCCTTGTGTGGTAAGGGCAATATTGGTTCAAGCTGGTTAAGCCTGTTTGCTGAGCAAAAAGCGGAACTTGAAAAGCGCCGTGGAATGAACTTTGAATTGGTTGCCGTGGTTGATAGCCAAACCTATTGGTTCGACGATCAAGGCATTGATGCGACTTCGGTAGGTAAGCGCTTTGACGACGAAGCTATTGCTAACAATGGTAACGACTGGTTAGAGCGTTTGGGCTCTATTCAAGGTTATGACGAAGCAGTGGTTCTGGATGTGACTGCGAGCCCAGTGCTTGCAGCAAAGTATCTGCAAATCGCACAACAAGGTATTCACCTAATCTCGGCGAACAAGGTGGCAGGTTCTGCATCGAGCGAGTATTACCATCAAGTACAAGATGCTTTCGCTAAGATCAGCCGTCATTGGTTGTACAACGCGACAGTGGGTGCTGGATTGCCGATTAACCACACGGTACGTGACCTACGTGAAAGTGGCGATGATATCATTGCGTTGTCTGGCATTTTCTCGGGCACGTTGTCTTGGTTGTTCCAACAGTTTGATGGCACCGTGCCGTTCAGCGAGTTGGTTGACTTAGCATGGCAACAAGGCCTTACGGAACCTGACCCTCGTGCTGACCTAGATGGCTCAGACGTGATGCGTAAGCTGGTGATTCTGGCGCGTGAATCTGGTTTGGATATCGAACCTGAAAACGTAAAAGTGGAATCGCTCGTACCTGCAGAGCTGCAAGATCTATCTGTGGATGACTTCTTCGACAAAGCTTCTGTACTGAGCGAAGAGCTGGCTGAGCGTTTAGAGAAAGCGCACTCTCAACAGAAAGTTCTGCGTTACGTAGCGCGTTTGGAGAAGAACGGTAAGGCAACCGTAGGCGTTGAAGCACTGTCTAAAGAACATGCTCTGGCGAACTTGTTGCCTTGCGACAACATCTTTGCGATTGAGAGCAAATGGTACAAAGATAATCCATTGGTTATTCGTGGCCCAGGTGCCGGTCGTGAAGTAACGGCAGGTGCAATTCAATCTGATTTAAACAGAATGTCTAGCCTGTTCTGATACTCAGATCGGTTGGTTTAGTGTCTAAATGGCATACTATTCACTAAGATAAATAAGGCTGAAAGCACGATGTGTTTTTCAGCCTTTTTTCTACATTATTTCTGCTTTGCGACCCATCTAACGACTTGAGTTTTACTCACGATCTACTTGAGAAAAATTCATAATGGATCTGTTGACATTAAATCGTATTCAATACATTCTACAGACATATAGACGTCTAAACGTCGTTTAAGGATTTGAGTTTTTAGTGGTTGCTTTTGCCACAGGGAGAGTAAGATGGGATACACACACGCTAGTCATATCGACGCTTTAAATCAGAATATCGCTGAGCTTTCTGACAACATCAATGTGTCATTTGAGTTTTTTCCACCGAGCAGTGAGAAGATGGAAGAGACCCTGTGGAACTCTGTTCACCGCCTTAAAACACTTCAACCAAAATTTGTATCGGTAACTTACGGTGCAAACTCGGGTGAACGTGACCGTACCCACTCAATCATTAAAGAAATTAAAAACCAAACCGGCCTAGTGGCTGCACCGCACCTAACGTGTATTGATGCAAGCCGTGAAGAGCTGATTCAAATTGCCGACGATTACTGGGCAAATGGTATCGAGAGTATTGTTGCGCTACGTGGTGATATTCCAGCAGGCGGCGGCGCGCCAGATATGTACGCATCTGACCTAGTCGAGCTACTTAAATCTCGCCACGATTTTGATATCTCAGTAGCGGCATTCCCTGAGGTTCACCCTGAAGCAAAAAGCGCTCAATCTGATCTTATTAACCTAAAGCGTAAAGTCGATGCGGGTGCTAACCGTGCTATCACTCAGTTCTTCTTCGATGTTGAAAGCTACCTACGTTTCCGAGACCGCTGTGTGGCGGCTGGTGTAGATGTTGAAATTGTTCCGGGCATCCTACCGGTTTCTAACTTCAAGCAAGCGTCTCGCTTTGCTGCGATGAACAACGTAAAAGTACCGGGTTGGATGGCGAAGCAGTTTGAAGGTTTGGATGATGATCCAACGACTCGTCAGCTTGTTGGTGCTAGCCAAGCAATTGATATGGTTCGTACACTGAGCCGTGAAGGTGTGAAAGATTTCCACTTCTACACGCTAAACCGTGCAGAAATGACTTATGCACTTTGCCATACGCTAGGTGTTCGTCCGCAAGTCGCTGCGCTGTAAGAAAAGTCTAAGAAGTAAAGCCTAAGCACTTGTAAAAAGCCTCTGGCAGTAACATTTCAAATCCTATAGATACAAAAAAGGCTTGGACTCATAGAGTTCAAGCCTTTTGCTTTTCTAGCTTAACTTAAGCTAGAGCGCCAAGTTCAAGCAGTACTTCTTCAGCCCATACAATCCATGCTTCACGGATAAGTAGGTTACGACGAAGTGTTAGACGCTCAAGGCGTGCTTGCTTGTCTAGTGTCGATGGCGTTGCGTAGTAAGCTGCTTCGATTTCACGGTAGTGAGAAACCAGTTTGCGAGACTCTTCTACTAGCTCAGCAAGTTGTACACGGTAAGCGTCAGAAGGTTGTACAGCACAAGCCATTAGCTTAGCTGAGAACTCGTCACGAACGGTTGGGTGTGCAGTTGGTTGTTCAAACCATTCACCTAGCGCGCCACGGCCAGCATCAGTGATAGAGTAAACTTTACGATCAGGTTTGCCTTCTTGAGGCTCAAGCACGCAAGTTACCTGGTCGTTCTGAGCCATTTTATTTAGCTCGCGGTAAACTTGTTGATGGCTAGCTTTCCAGAAGTAACCAATGCTTGCGGAGAATTCTTTTGTGATATCGTAACCAGTAGCATCGCGTGTACTTAAAACGGTTAGAATTACGTGTGGTAATGACATGTCTGAAATCCAAATGGTAAACAGTAAACAAATACTTAAACAACAAGTGTGCTTCTAATGGCACGTTATATTGGTTATGTCTAAGTAGCACCAACTCATCGGTTGGTTATGTCACCTTACAAAGCCGTTTATCACCTAGGTTGACCAGTTTATTGGTCAAGATGCTGCAGATTATTTTTTGGAGTGTTTCCGCAGCGGAGCAGTAGTATATCTAAATAATAAGCATAAAGTAGAATACATGGACAAAATAACCCAAAAAACTGACAAAAAACTCAGTATTGCTTATTTTGTGAAATAAAAAGGTCGCACTAGGCGACCTTTTGTCTGTTGAATGGTAGGAATCACTAATTAACCAGTGTTTCGCATGCCTGCTGCAATGCCTGCAATCGTCACCATTAGCGCTTCTTCAAGCTCTGCTGGTGGTGTTTCACACTTACGAGTACGGTAAAGCAGTTCAGCTTGAAGCATGTTTAGTGGCTCAACGTAGATGTTACGTAGGCGGATTGACTCAAGTCCCCAAGGGTCGCTCTGCATTAGGTTCTCGTTGTTCTCAACATTTAGCACGGCTTTGATGTCTTTTTGCAGCTGTTCACGCAGTAACTCACCTAATGGTAATAGCTCTTCGTCAACAAGGCGTTGGTCGTAGTACTTAGCGATTTCCATGTTGCACTTCGAGTACACCATTTCCAACATACCGAGACGGGTAGAGAAGAACGGCCACTCGCGACACATCTCTTCGAGCAGGGCTTGATGGCCTTGATCTACAGAGTACTGAATCGCTTCACCAGCGCCTAACCATGCAGGCAGTACCAAACGGTTTTGGCTCCAAGAGAAGATCCATGGAATCGCACGTAGGCTTTCTACGCCGCCGTTCGGGTTACGTTTCGCAGGGCGAGAGCCAAGAGGCAGTTTACCTAGCTCCAGTTCAGGTGTCGCTTGACGGAAGTAAGGTACGAATTTCTCTTCGCCACGAACCACGTTGCGGTAAGCCTCACAAGATACTTGAGATAGCACTTCCATTAGGTCGCGCCACTCTTGTTTTGGCTCAGGTGGCGGCAGAAGGTTCGCCTCTAGAATCGCGCTTGCGTAAAGGTTGAAGCTGTTTACAGCAACGTCTGGTAAGCCAAGTTTAAAGCGGATCATTTCGCCTTGCTCTGTTACACGTAAACCGCCTTTCAAGCTCTTAGGTGGCTGAGAAAGAAGAGCAGCGTGCGCCGGAGCACCACCACGACCAACTGTACCGCCACGACCGTGGAATAGAGTCAGTTCAATGCCTTCTTCGTCGCAAACCTTAACCAGCTTGTCCATCGCATCGTATTGCGCCCAACCTGCAGACATTACGCCCGCATCTTTCGCTGAGTCAGAGTATCCAATCATCACCATTTGATGGTTTTGGATAAAGCCACGGTACAAGTCGATGCTCATTAGCTGCTTCATTACCGCTTCTGAGTTGTTCAAGTCGTCTAGCGTTTCGAACAGTGGGCACACGTCCATGCGATACGGGCAACCACACTCTTGCAGTAGTAAGTGAACAGCCAGTACATCTGATGCAGTACGAGCCATAGAAATTACGTAAGCACCGAAGGCTTCACGAGGTTGAGCAGCAATAACCTTGCAGGTGTCTAAAACCTCTTTAACCTGTTCAGATGGCTCCCAATCGCGAGGAAGAAGCGGACGCTTAGAGCTTAATTCATTGGTTAAGAAAGCAATCTTGTCTTGCTCGTTCCATTGGTCGTAGTCGCCAATGCCTAGGTAGCGAGTCAGTTCAGACAGTACATCTGAGTGACGAGTACTTTCTTGACGAACATCGAGACGAACTAGGTGTACACCGAACGCTTTTAGGCGGCGCAGAGTATCAAGCAGAGAACCGTCTGCGATTACGCCCATGCCACATTCGTGCAGCGATTGGTAACATGCGTAAAGCGGTGTCCAAAGTTGGTCGATGTTCTGTAGTGTTTCTTTCTTCGGTACTTCAGCATCATGCAGTTTTGCATCGAGCACTTCTAACGTGTTGTTCAGCAGAGTACGTAGGCTCTTTAGGATTGCTCGGTAAGCTTCATGCTCATCACCCGCTAGTTCACGAACGGCATCATTACACTTAGTCATCGATAGTTCGGTAATCAGCTCGTTTACGTCACCTAGGTAAAGGTCAGCGGCTTTCCAGCGAGATAGGCGCAGTACTTCTTTGGTGATGGTGTGCGTTACGAATGGGTTACCATCGCGATCACCGCCCATCCAAGATGAGAAGTGTACTGGGCGTGCATCGATCGGCAGGCCTTCACCAAGGTAGCCTTTTAGTCGGCCGTCCATTTCACGTAGGAAATCTGGTACAGCTTCCCAAAGTGAGTTTTCAACAACCGCAAAGCCCCATTTCGCTTCATCAAGTGGCGTGGGGCGTTGCTGACGAATCACATCTGAGTGCCAACCTTGAGCGATCAGTTGCTCTAGGCGGCGTTCGGTTTTCACGCGCTCTTTGTGTGATAGGTCGCTTAATTCTAATTTAGACAGACACTCGTTGATCTTAACTAGCTTGTTGATCATGGTGCGACGAGTGATTTCTGTTGGGTGTGCAGTCAGAACGAGTTCAATGTTCAGGTCGCGAACGGCTTGAGCCGCGTCTAGCTTGCTGATGTCATTCTGGTTTAATTTGGAAAATAGAGATTGCAGCACGTCTGGTTCACAAACATGCTCCTCACAGTGGCGAGAGATGGTGTGGTACTGCTCTGCCATGTTGGTGAGGTTGAGAAATTGGTTAAATGCACGAGCAACAGGAGTGAGTTGTTCGTTCGGCAGGTTTTTGATTTCTTCAACTAGGCTGTCACGGTCAGCTTTGTTGCCTGCGCGGGCGGATTTGGAAAGTTTACGGATAGTCTCCACTTTCTCTAAGATAACGTCACCATGTGCATCTTGGATTGTGTTACCTAGCAAGCGTCCCAGCATGCTTACGTTACTCTTGAGAGCGGCGTATTTCTCGTTCATTGTCATCCTGCCTCGTAAAAAAATTACATCCATTGTTCCTTGTTAAGTACACAATCTAGCGAAAAGTGCTGTATCTAGTCAAATAAAGCATTCTAAGTTTGCAATTATTAGTTTTCGAAATGCGGGAGAAGTAAATTTTCCAAGACTTCGGAATAAAGTGAAATTTAATTACAAGATCAGGCTTTGGCTGGGATAACAGAATAAAAGCCACCTTTTAGGGCTAATGCCGATCAGTTAAAGCCAAAGCGATCGGTTGAAGGATCCTTCAGAGCTGTCAAAATCCAAGTGTATTTAATGCACTTGGATTTTTTTATGGATGTTTCTCAAGCTCTAAACATAATTAATGATTGGAAACCTAGCAGCGTTGAGACTTTGTCTGACTTGCTTCCAATTGAACTCATCGACGAAGCCTATTCTCTTACTGATACTGTCACGATGAGAAAGAGGAAATTAACTTTAGAATCCATGGTGTGGCTGCTTGTTGGAATGGCTATCTATAACAGTAAATCCATGAAAGATTTAGTGAACCAACTTGATATTGTCGACCGTACAGGTAAAGCTTTTGTCGCACCGAGTGCGTTAACTCAACGTCGAAAGACGTTGGGTGAAGACGCAATTAAAGCGGTCTTTGAGCGAATGACTACGTCATGGTTAAACAGTGCAAAGTTACCCCAATGGAATGGATTAACGCTGCTTGGCGTCGATGGCGTTGTTTGGCGAACGCCCGATAACCCGCAAAATGAAAAGGCATTTTCTCGACAAAAAGGGACGCAATATCCGCAAGTGAGAATGGTCTGCCAAATGGAACTAAGCAGTCACATTATTACGGCCAGTGCATTTGATAATTACAATACAAACGAAATGATATTAGCTGAAAAACTGATAGAAACAACACCAAACCATAGCGTAACAATGTTCGATAAGGGGTTCTATTCTTTAGGTTTATTACATAAATGGCAAGACTCTGGCTCAGAGCGCCATTGGCTTATCCCCCTCAAGAAAAATACACAATATGACATTGTTCAATCTTTAGGGCGAAATGACAAACTTGTTCAATTACACAGTAATCCAAGAGCTAGAAAGCTATGGCCTGATTTACCAAAGTCGATAACCGCTCGACTTGTCACTCGTAAAATTAAAGGAAAAGACTACCAAATATTAACCTCCATGACGGACTCCCTGCGTTACCCATCAAAAGATATTGCAGGCCTTTATGAGCATCGTTGGGAAATAGAGCTGGGCTACCGAGAGCAAAAACAATACATGCTTGGAAACCGTCTTACGCTGCGAAGTCGTTTACCAGAGCTGGTCAAGCAGGAGTTATGGGGCATCTTGCTTACTTACAATTTAATCCGATATCAGATGGTCGAGCTCTGCTTCAATTTAAAGGGAAATTACCTTCCTTATCAACTGAGTTTTAACGGCACGTTAGCTCATGTATCAGCGTTACTTGTAGGCTTACCTTATTCAACACCAGGCGCAATACCTCGTCAGCTAAAGGGGTTCCACAACATGGCTGAAAGCTTAATACTTGAAGGGCGAAGGGAAAGGACATTCCCTAGAAGAGTTAAACCCAGACCACAACGGTATGCTAAGAACAAAAATGCCGTTCACTCTTAAGTGAACGGCATTAACCTTTTAGGGCAGCTTTTATAAAAAGTATCGCAAGGGTAGCAATAACTAGAAACAATATTTACGAATAGATTTACTCAGAACATCAATCGTTGGATCGATAAAATCGAAGCTTAGGAACTCATCTGGTTGGTGAGCTTGGTCGATAGAGCCCGGCCCCAGCACTAAGGTTGGGCAAAGTTCTTGAAGGAAAGGTGCTTCTGTACAGTAGTTCACGGTTTGTGATTCAGTTTCGCAAACTGATTCCATGCCACCGATAAATGGATGGTCATGTTGGCACTCGTAACCCGGGATAGGTTCGTGCAGTGGCGTAATCTCAATTCTGCCCGGCCATTTTGCTTCTACTTCTTTGAGTGCGCTGCGCAGCATGTTATCCAAACCATCTAAGCTGATACCCGGTAAAGGACGTACATCGTAGTGCAGCTCACAGCAACCACAGATACGGTTCGCGCTGTCGCCACCGTGAATATGGCCAAGGTTTAGAGTGGGGCTTGGAATTGCGAAACCCGGGTGGTGATACTCTTTGACTAGCTTGTCACGCAGTTGCATTAAAGCGAACAACACTTCATGCATGATCTCGATGGCGTTGACACCTAATGCAGGATCAGAAGAGTGACCTGATTTACCCGTTACTCGCACAGCGTTAGCAACATGGCCTTTATGGCCACGAATCGGCACAAGGCTGGTTGGCTCACCAATAATGCAGTAATCCGGTTTAAACGGTGCATTTTCAGTGAAATGACGCGCACCCAGCATGGTGGTCTCTTCGTCACAGGTTGCCAATACATATAGCGGCTTGGTCTGTTTGCTCCAATCCATCTTCTTTGCCGCTTCATAAACGAAAGCGAAAAAGCCTTTCATATCGGCTGTGCCTAATCCATAGAAGCGATTGTTGTGTTCTGTTAGTGCGTGAGGGTCGAAGTTCCAACGTCCTTCATCAAATGGCACTGTGTCGCTGTGTCCTGCGAGTAGCAAGCCACCTTCGCCCGATCCCATCTTAGCGACCATATTATGCTTGCCGGGTTCGACTTCCACGACTTCAACGCTAAAGCCTACGTCTTTAAACCATTGAGCCATTTTTTCGATCACTTTCTCGTTGCCATGATCCCAGCTTGGATCGGTCGAGCTAATAGAGTCTGTGGAAATTAGGCCTTTGTAGACCTCAAGAAAACTCGGTAATTGCATAATAACTTCACTTCTACTATTGACAGGAAAACCATAAGTCGGTAAAACACATATTAAATCATATTTAATGCATAAGAAATCAAATAAAGCTAAAAATTAAGTATGAATAGTCAAATTTGAAATGTAACTTACCTCAGAAATGGATGTGTTGAGATGTTGAAAACCACGATCATTGGCGCAAGCGGCTACACAGGAGCAGAACTGGCTCTAATGATAAACAGACACCCTGAGCTCACGCTATCAGGTTTATATGTCTCAGCCAATAGTGTAGACGCAGGTAAACCTATAGCGGCACTGCACGGTAAGTTAGCTGGTTTGATTGATATGCCAGTACAACCTTTAACAAATCCGGAAGAAGTAGCTAAACAGTCTGATGTGATTTTCTTAGCAACGGCACACGAGGTTAGTCACGACCTAGCGCCAATCTTTCTAGAGAACGATTGCCAAGTCTTCGACCTATCGGGAGCATTCAGAGTTAAAGGCGAAAACTTCTATCAAGAGTTTTACGGTTTTGAACATCAACACGAACAATGGCTAGACAAAGCGGCTTACGGTTTAGCGGAATGGAACGAACAAGAAATTAAAGAAGCTCAGCTTGTCGCTGTCGCGGGTTGTTACCCAACCGCATCACAACTGGCGATTAAGCCTTTGGTTGAAGCCAAGTTACTGGATGAAAACCAATGGCCAGTGATTAACGCAACCAGCGGTGTGACTGGTGCAGGCCGCAAGGCGACGATGGTCAACAGCTTCTGCGAAGTGAGCTTGCAAGCTTATGGTGTATTCAATCACCGTCATCAACCTGAAATGGCTGCACATTTAGGATGTGATGTGATTTTTACCCCGCACCTCGGCAACTTTAAGCGTGGCATTTTGGCAACCATTACCATGAAATTGGCTGAAGGCGTGACAGAACAACAGATACAAGATGCCTTCGAGCAAGCTTACCAAGGTAAACCTGCGGTGAGATTACTCGAAGAGACATTGCCAAGAATTCAAGATGTAGAGCAGACGCCTTTCTGCGACTTAGGTTGGAAGGTTCAAGGTCATCACATCATCGTTGTTTCAGCGATTGATAACTTATTAAAGGGTGCATCTAGCCAAGCGATGCAGTGTTTGAATTTACGTTATGGTTTTGCGCCATTAACTGCGTTAGTGTAAGGAAATCTAGATATGAGCCTTAATAATCAACCATTAATCATAAAGTTAGGTGGCGCTGCGCTATCTTGTGGTGAAACACTTAGCAAGTTATTTGGTGCTATCTCTGCTTACCAACAACAGGCACAACGACCAATCGTGATTGTTCACGGCGGCGGTTACCTTGTTGATGATTTGATGAATAAGTTGAACCTCGAAACCGTTAAGAAAGAAGGGCTACGTGTTACTCCTTATGATCAGATCCCTGTGATCGCTGGTGCACTAGCGGGCACGGCCAACAAACTACTTCAAGGTCAGGCAATTAAAGACGGTATCAATGCCGTTGGTTTAAGCCTAGCAGACGGTGGTTTATGCAAAGTGAGCGAACTGAACCCTGAACTGGGCGCGGTAGGAAAAGCGGAGCCGGGCGACTCAACCGTTCTGCAAGCGATTCTTAATGCGGGCGCACTGCCAATCATTAGCTCAATTGGTCTGACTGAGCAAGGCCAACTGATGAACGTCAATGCCGACCAAGCTGCGGTTGCCGTTGCGGGCGCACTTGATGCTGAACTGGTACTGCTTTCTGATGTAAGTGGTGTGTTGGATGGCAAAGGCCACCTCATTCCAAGTCTTAATCAACAGCAAGCCGATGACCTTATTGCCGGCAAAGTGATTACCGACGGCATGATCGTTAAGGTTCAAGCTGCACTAGAAGCCGCTAACGACCTTGGACGACCAATCGAAGTTGCCACTTGGCGATACCCAGAAAAGCTAACACAACTGTTTTCAGGTAAAAGCATAGGAACACAGTTTTTACCTCAGTAGGTCTCACAACGAGTCACTACTTAAAGAATTTAGACAAATTAAATAAACATATAATTATGAAGTCATTTCCAACGCTGACCGCCATGTGCAGTATGGAAACTAGGAGAAAGAAAATGAGCAAAGTTAACGTAAAGAAAGTTGTAGTAGCCTACTCTGGCGGTCTAGACACATCAGTAATCATTCCATGGTTGAAAGAGAACTATGACTGTGAAGTGGTTGCGTTTGTTGCGGATGTTGGTCAAGGCGACGAAGAGTTGATTGGTATCGAAGAGAAAGCAAAAGCTTCTGGTGCATCTGAGTGTTACATCGCAGACCTTAAAGAAGAGATGGTTGCTGACTACATCTACCCAACGCTGAAAACGGGCGCTTACTACGAAGGTAAATACCTACTAGGTACGTCGATGGCGCGTCCAATCATCGCGAAAGCACAGGTTGAAGTCGCACGTAAAGTAGGTGCAGACGCACTGTGTCACGGCTGTACTGGTAAAGGTAATGACCAAGTTCGTTTTGAAGGCGCATTTGCTGCACTAGCACCTGATCTACACGTAATTGCACCATGGCGTGAATGGGATCTAGTGAGTCGTGAAGAGTGTCTAGATTACCTGGCTGAGCGTAACATCCCTTGTACGGCTTCTCTTACTAAGATTTACTCGCGTGATGCAAACGCATGGCACATCTCAACAGAAGGCGGCGTTCTAGAAAACACATGGAATGCACCTAACGAAGATTGCTGGGCTTGGACTGTAGACCCTGAGCAAGCGCCAAACGAATCTGAAACAGTGACGCTTAAAGTTGAAAAAGGCGAAGTGGTTGCGGTTGATGGCGAAACAATGACGCCATACAACGCACTGGTTTACCTAAACGAGAAAGGTGCTAAGCACGGTGTTGGTCGTATCGATATCGTAGAGAACCGTCTTGTTGGCATGAAGTCTCGTGGTTGTTACGAAACTCCGGGTGGCACAATCATGATGGAAGCACTGCGTGCAGTAGAGCAACTGGTTCTTGATAAAGCGGCATTCGAATTCCGTGAAGAGCTCGGTGTTAAGGCTTCTCACCTTGTATACGATGGTCGTTGGTTCACTCCACTATGTAAGTCAATCCTTGCCGCGACAGAAGAGCTAGCACAAGACGTGAATGGTGAAGTGGTTATCAAGCTTTACAAAGGCCATGCAACGGTGACTCAGAAGCGTTCTGACAACAGCCTGTACTCAGAAGAGTTTGCAACCTTTGGTGAAGATGAAGTTTACGACCAAAGCCATGCTGAAGGCTTCATCCGCCTTTACTCGCTATCAAGCCGTATCCGTGCTTTGAATAGCCAAAAGTAATCCTAACAATGAGTTAGTGAGCTAGCCTTTGATGAAAGATTGAAGGTTAGTAAACAGACATTATTATGCAAAGCCCATTCACTATTGATTAGTGAGTGGGCTTTTTACTTTCTATTTGCCTAATAAATCAGCTTCGGTTTTTCCTATCGGATGGCATATAATTCGCGCTCCACGCTAAAAATAATCAATGGATTGAACTGTTGGTGAATAAATATGTGAAAATAATGAATTAATACTTTATTTTCATTTTGAATTGCCGTAAGTTTAAACCATCAGAAAAATACTGAATCTTAATCAGAATTATCATTTGCAAAAACAGTGAGCACTGTGCAATTAGGAGATACACAATGGCATTATGGGGCGGTAGATTTACCCAAGCAGCAGACACCCGGTTCAAAGATTTTAACGATTCTCTTCGTTTTGATTACCGATTGGCTGAGCAAGACATTGTGGGCTCAATTGCCTGGTCTAAAGCTCTACTGTCGGTCAACGTATTAACAGAAGAAGAGCAACAGAAGCTTGAGTTAGCGCTGAATGAGCTAAAACTTGAGGTGATGGAAGATCCTGAACAGATTCTACGTTCTGATGCAGAAGATATTCACAGCTGGGTTGAGCAGCAACTTATCGGCAAAGTCGGTGACTTGGGCAAAAAACTTCACACTGGCCGTTCTCGTAACGACCAAGTGGCGACAGACCTGAAACTATGGTGTCGTCAGCAAGGTAACCAACTGCTACTGGCATTGGATCGCCTACAAAGCCAAATGGTGAACGTTGCTTCTCAGCATCAAGAAACCGTGCTTCCTGGCTACACTCACTTACAACGTGCTCAGCCGGTAACTTTTGCTCACTGGTGCTTGGCTTACGTTGAAATGCTTGAGCGTGATTATTCACGTTTGAATGATGCGATTAAGCGTCTAGACACATGTCCGCTGGGTTCTGGTGCCCTTGCAGGAACAGCTTACCCGATGGACCGTGAAGAGTTAGCTCACAACTTAGGTTTCCGTCGTGCAACGCGCAACTCTCTAGATTCAGTATCTGACCGTGACCATGTGATGGAGCTAATGTCGATTGCTTCTATCTCTATGCTTCACCTTTCTCGTCTTGCAGAAGATATGATTTTCTACAACTCAGGTGAATCAAACTTCATCGAGTTAGCGGATACCGTGACGTCAGGTTCATCTCTGATGCCACAAAAGAAAAACCCAGATGCGCTAGAACTTATCCGTGGCAAAACTGGCCGTGTATACGGTTCATTAGCTGCGATGATGATGACAGTAAAAGCTCTGCCTTTGGCGTACAACAAAGACATGCAAGAAGATAAAGAAGGTCTGTTCGACGCTTTAGATACTTGGAATGATTGTATGGAAATGGCAGCGCTCTGTTTTGACGGCATTAAAGTGAACGGCGAACGTACACTTGAAGCGGCGAAGCAAGGTTATGCAAACTCAACTGAACTGGCTGATTACCTAGTAGCAAAAGGCATTCCTTTCCGTGAAGCTCACCATATTGTTGGTGTAACAGTAGTAGCGGCGATTGCCAAAGGCTGCGCATTAGAAGAATTAACCATCGCAGAGATGAAAGAGTTCTCTGAGGTGATTGAAGAGGATGTGTATGACATCCTGACCATTGAATCGTGTCTTGAAAAACGTAGCGCGCTAGGCGGTGTATCTCCACAGCAAGTGGCTTACGCGGTTGACCAAGCTGAGAAACGTTTATCACAGCGTGACACTTCCATCGTCAAGGTTCGTCCTGCTCGTCTGACCGATATTGAAGCGTTGGAAGGCATGGTTGCTTACTGGGCGAATATGGGTGAAAACCTACCTCGTTCTCGTAATGAACTGGTGCGTGATATTGGCTCGTTTGCGGTCGCAGAGCATCATGGTGAGGTGACAGGTTGTGCATCACTCTATGTGTATGACTCTGGCTTAGCGGAAATCCGTTCACTGGGTGTCGAAGCTGGCTGGCAAGGTCAAGGGCAGGGTACCGCAATTGTGCAGCACTTGGTTGAGAAAGCGCGACAAATGGCCATCAAGAAGGTGTTTGTGCTGACTCGTACTCCAGAGTTCTTTATGAAGCATGATTTCTTACCAACATCGAAATCTCTGCTGCCTGAGAAGGTACTGAAAGATTGTGACCAGTGTCCTCGTCAACATGCGTGTGATGAAGTGGCATTGGAAGTGAACTTGGTAGAGCAGATAATTGCTAAGGTTAATGTTGCATAAGGCATTGATTTTATAGCTCCTAAAAAAAAGATCAAAAATCTGATCTTTTTTGGGAACAAACTAAGAAAAGCCCGGTCTATTAAAGTACCACTGCTTTTTCTTAGAATTTTCTAAGAAAGCCCTAGAATCGATTGGTTCTGGGGCTTTTTTCTATCTGCTGTTCGGGAAATGACAATAGCTCGAAAATTATGATGAATTATCGGATTGTTTAGCCCTGTCTCTAATCACTACTCTTTATCCAATAAAGACTTCCAGCTAACGTTTTTTGCCCTTTAACGGTAGCACCACAAACTTCATGACCCAATGCAACGACAGCAAGCCACTGAACGCGAAAGCGGCCATCATCAACGCGATGGCATTGATGGTTTTTGGGTCTTCTCTGAAAAACAGCCACCATACTCCCCAACTCAAAATCGACAACACCATCAGCTGATTCATGCAACGCTGGCAGCGACCGAGTTTGTTACGGATTTTTTCACTTTTATTGCAATGAATGCATGTCATCTTGGGTTTGATTCGCGTTATGCTTGTTGCCCTGATAATAACACGTCACAAGATATTGGATCACGGTGACACAGAGAGAGAAAGTCGATGATTGAGCGCCAAGAAACCAAGCAACGTATGAGCCGTATTGTTAAACACAACGGTACTATCTACCTATGTGGCCAAGTTTGTGCTGATGCAACTAAAGACATCACTGAACAAACTCAAACCATGTTAGATAAAGTAGAAGCGCTACTTGAGCAAGCAGGCAGCGACAAAGAGCACATGCTGTCAGCAACGATTTACTTGAAAGACATGAAAGACTTCCAAGAAATGAACGCAGTGTGGGACGCATGGGTACCAGAAGGTCACGCTCCAGCTCGCGCATGTGTGACAGGCGACATGGCTCGCGAAGCGCTACTTGTTGAGATCTCTGTGATTGCTGCTGAGAAGTAATTGCTTAAAGCTTTTAGTGACGCAATGGCTTCAAGAGATTCCAGATACCTCGTCCCTCGGTTCTGGAATGACGAGTTTAGTTTTGGTTTAGCTGATGCGTCACTTTGATTTGCTTCAGTTTAGACGCGTTTTGAAAAGCACCGTTATTCTGGTTAGCTTCGCCTAGACGTGTATGAAAATTGCTGTCATTCCCGAGAGCGACGAAGGAGCGTAATCGGGAATCTATAGTTTACTCGTTGCCAAAAACAAAAAGGAAAGCCAATGGCTTTCCTTTTTAGTATCTAACGTTTGTTAACTGCTAATTGACTGGCGCTAGTCTGAGATTAACAGCCCGGGCCACAATCCAGACAGTGTTTCACCATCTCTGGACCTAGGTGCAGTTTCGCATTCAGGTCACGTAGCGCTGTTCGTACACCTTCTTCGATTACTGGGTGGTAGAACGGCATGTCTAGCATTTCAGAAACCGTCATCTTGTTCTGGTGTGCCCAAGCTAACAAGTGAGCCAAGTGTTCTGCGTTTGGTCCCATCATCTCAGCACCAAGGAAGCGGCCTGTACCTTGCTCGCCGTATACGTGCAGAATACCTTTGTTGCGCAGCATCACTCGAGAACGACCTTGGTTTTCGAAAGACACTTCACCCGTTGCGAAACAGCCACATGTGCCCAAGCGTGTGGTGATCTCTTTGTAGGTTTCACCAACCATCGCGATTTGCGGGTCAGAGAATACTGCCGAGATTTTAGAGCGGCGTAGGCCTGCACGAATCTCTGGGAAGCGACCTGCATTGTCACCCGCAATACGAGCTTGGTCTGCTGCTTCATGCAGTAGAGGCAGTTGGTTACTCGCATCACCAGCGATAAATATTGATGGTAGTGATGTTTGTAGCGTGTAGTGGTCTGCGATTGGCACACCACGTTCATCAAGCTCTAGAGAGGTATTCTCTAAGCCAAGCTTGTCAGTGTTAGGGCGACGACCTGTTGCTGCTAGTACGTATTCAACGACGTTAGTTTCTAATTCACCTTGTTTATTGATGAACTGGATTTCGACACGTGGCTCACCCGATTCAGTGGTAATGCGCTTCATGCTTTCGATTTTCACGTCGGCATCGAGATAGAACTCTTCATTGAAAGCTTTATCTGCATAAGCCATGATCTCTGGATCAGTTACTGGGCCAACTTGACCACCCAAACCGAACAGTTTGGTCTTCACACCTAAGCGGTGCAGTGACTGACCAAGCTCAAGACCAATAACACCAGGGCCAAATACCGCAACCGATTCTGGTAAATCATCCCAGCTGAACACGTCGTCGTTAATGATCAGGCGATCGCCAAGTTCATTCCAAACGGCAGGGTATGCAGGGCGAGAACCGGTCGCGATAACAATACGCTTAGCGGTGACAACCGTGTGGTCATCAATTTGTAGCGTGTTATCGTCTAAGAATTTTGCGTAACCAGAGATCTTGTCTTGCTCTGGGATTTCATCAACGCCTTCTAAAACAAAACCAACAAAACGGTCACGCTCAAACTTCACTCGCTCCATCACTTCACGACCGTTAATCACGATATCGCCTTGTGGGTGAACGCCAAAAGCCGGAGCTTTCTCGATTTGGTGTACGCTTTCTGCAGCTGCAATAAGCAGTTTAGATGGCATACAACCAACGCGAGCACAGGTAGTACCGTAAGGGCCGCCTTCAATCATCACGACACTGTCAGTGTGTGCTTTTGCAGCGCGGTAAGAACCTAGACCTGCCGTACCGCCCCCGATAACTGCTACATCTACATTGACTTGTTTCATAATAATTTTCTCGCAATGGCTAAATTTGGTTTGAACGAACCCCTCCAACTCTGATGATTTTTTGAGAGTCAGGATTGCGGGTCAGTTTTGTGATTCTGTTTTATTAGGTTTAGCTTGTGACTCTGCTTTTATTGCTAACTATAGGTTAGTAAAAGACAGGCGAGTCACCAGCTATATTCTTTTTCCCAAAACTCAGATAAGAGTGTTTGGAATAGCTAACCCACAAGAGGGTGGGTTAGCTGATACTTCTAAGCCTATATCGGCGATGAAGCGATTAGCCTAGGAAAGTTTCTAGTTCTTCACTACCACCGATGTGTTTGCCACCGATGAATACTTGAGGAACGGTAGTGCGACCAGAGATTGCACGTAGGCTTACTGTTGTTGCATCTTTACCTAGAACCACTTCTTCGTAGTTCAGACCTTTGTCGATTAGGTTCTGTTTTGCTTTCATACAGAAAGGACAGCCTGGCTTAGTGAATACTGTGATTGACTCTTGCTCTTTGTGCTCAGGAGCAAGGTAGTTAAGCATAGTATCTGCATCAGAAACCTTGAACGGGTCGCCTGGTACGTCTTCTTCGATGAACATTTTTTCTACCACGCCGTTTTTAACCAGCATGCTGTAACGCCATGAACGTTTGCCGAAGCCGATGTCGTTTTTCTCAACTAGCATACCCATGCCGTCTGTGAAATCACCGTTACCATCTGGGATGAATGTGATGTTTTCCGCTTCTTGGTCTGCTTTCCAAGCGTTCATTACGAATGTGTCGTTTACTGAAACACACAGAATGTCATCAACACCGTTTTCTTTGAATACAGAGTGTAGCTCGTTGTAACGAGGTAGGTGGCTTGACGAACATGTTGGCGTAAACGCACCTGGTAGGCTGAATACGATAACTGTCTTGTCTTTGAATAGCTCTTCAGTAGTTACGTTAACCCATGCATCACCTTGGCGAGTTGGGAATGTTACTTGAGGGATTGATTGACCTTCTTTAGATGCAAACATATTGATTTCCTTAAATAGTATTTTTAATTTTGTTCTATCAGAGCTTAACGTTTTTCTTCGCTCTGTTTCGTTTCGTTGAGCCCATTATTAGATAAATCCTTTGATAGCTCTAATCGTTTGATGTTATGGTTTTGATAGGTAAATTCTATCAAGAGCATTTTTCTTTTAAATGTTTCTATTAGAACCCTTGTTCTTATTAAAACCTGAGGTAAGAGACTGATCATGAACATTCGTGACTTTGAATACTTGGTGGCGCTCGCAGAGCATAAACACTTCCGAAAAGCGGCAGAAGCGTGCTTTGTCAGTCAGCCGACACTAAGCGGTCAAATACGCAAACTCGAAGATGAAATTGGACTTCAGTTAACCGAGCGTAGTCCAAGGAAGGTGATATTTACAGAATCAGGGTTACAACTTGTTGAACAAGCCAAGCGTATTCTCAATGAAGTGAAAACTTTTAAAGATATGGCGAGTGGACACGGTGAAGCGATGACGGGGCCAATGCACATTGGTTTTATTCCAACCGTGGGTCCTTACATCTTGCCTAAGATTGTTCCTCATCTTAAAGAGAGCTTCCCAGATCTTGAGCTTTACCTGCATGAAGCTCAGACCCATCAGTTAGTGAGCCAACTTGAAGATGGCAAGCTTGATTGCTTAGTACTGGCTGCGGTTGATGAAACGTCGGTGTTCAAAGAGATCGATGTGTATGACGAGCCGTTAAGTGTTGCCGTTCCATGTGACCACGAGTGGGCTCAGCAAGACACTGTCGATATGCTGCAGCTAAATGGACAAACCGTACTTGCGCTAGGTGACGGTCACTGTTTGAGAGACCAAGCCTTGGGCTTCTGTTTTGCTGCGGGCGCCAAAGATGATGAGCGCTTTAAGGCAACCAGCTTAGAAACGCTGCGTAACATGGTCGCGGCGGGGGCGGGGATTACCTTGCTTCCTCAGCTATCGGTGCCGAAAGAGAAGCAGAAAGACGGTGTGTGTTACGTACCTGCTGTGAATCCAACACCTTCACGTCGCATTGTTGTTGCCTACCGTCCGGGCTCTCCATTGAAGGGACGTTTCGAGCAATTGGCTGAGACGATTCGAACTCAACTGGAGAAGACGGCTTAGCGCTTGAATTTAGAGCCTAGTCTGGTCAGATATAGATATATAAAAAGGGTTGATATGAATTCATATCAACCCTTTTTGTTGGTTCATGTTACTAGGTTCTACAAACCCTAGTTAGAACAGTTCTTCTACTGCTTCACCTGATGAGGTTGAGTAGATGTCATCATTGAAACGCTCAGTGATGTACTCGGTTGGCTCTGTGCCTTTCTCGAAGTACTCGAACATTGATGAGCTATCGAACTTGTTGGTCAGTAAGCCAGTTTCACGGTCGATTCGAACACGGACGATGTTCTCCGGAATTTCTTTACGCTCAGCAGGAACACCCGCTAACGCCGTACCCATAAAATCAACCCATGCAGGTTCTGCTGTTTTCGCGCCAGCTTCTGCACCAGTAATCTGATTTTTACCAAGGTTCGAGTTCGCTTTAGTACGGCCTAGGTTTCGGTTGTGGTTATCAAAACCAACCCATACCGTAGCCACCATGCCAGGGCCGTAGCCGCTGTACCAAGTATCTTTAGAATCGTTGGTGGTACCCGTTTTTCCGCCAATGTCACGACGCTTCAACGGTTGTGCACGCCAACCAGTACCGTTCCAACCAGTGCCAGCGCTCCAATCACCGCCACCCCAGATGTTGCTGTACATCATTTCACGAACAAGGAATGCGTTCTGTTCAGAGATAACTTGAGGTGCGTATTGTACTTTGGCATCCACATCTTGCTCTGCAAACTCATCAGCCATTGGGTCTGAGGTCATTTGCTGTTGGCAATCGTCTTTACAAACCACTTTTGGTGTCGCTTCAAATTCAGTCTCACCAAATGGTGTCTCAATGCGGCTGATGTAGAAAGGTTCAACGTAGTAGCCGCCATTAGCGAATACTGAGTAACCTTGAGCTACTTTCATTGGCGTTAAGCTACCCGCACCCAGAGCAATGGTTTCAGAGCGCGGAACTTCATCAATATCAAAGCCAAATCGAGTTAGGTAGTTACGAGTATCATCTAGACCTACTTCGCGCAGTACACGTACCGCCATTACGTTTTTAGACTGAGCTAAGCCAATACGTAAACGAGTTGGACCCACGTAAGTCGGTGGCGAGTTCTTTGGTCGCCATGCGGTACCTTGGCTCTTATCCCATTGGTTAATCGGTGCATCGTTGATCAGTGAGGCTAGCGTTAAGCCTTTCTCAATCGCTGCTGAGTAGATAAAGGGTTTGATACCAGAACCCACCTGACGAATAGATTGCGTTGCACGGTTGAACTTGTTGTGGATAAAGTTAAAGCCACCGACCATCGACAATACCGCGCCGTTGTTCGGGTTCATTGCAACAAATGCTGTGTTCGCATTCGGTACTTGGCTTAGTCGCCATACAATCGGTGTTTCTGATTCTGCAGTCGCTGACTCTTCTGTCGGCTCTTCAGAGACTTCATCGCCGGTAACGGCTTCATGGCGAACCCAGATTTGTTCACCAACCGCCAGAATTTCTTTCGCTTGAGAAGGCGCTGGTCCTTGGCGGTTATCCGTTAGGAATTTACGCGCCCAGTTCATGCCTTGCCATTCGATAGTGCCTTCACCTTGGTTCTTAACCCAAATTTGAGCACTTTTCGAATCAACCGCGGTAACAACAGCAGGGACTAGGTCACCATAGGTTGGTTGAGACTTAAGGTGTTTAACGATTTGTTCTTGATCCCACGCTGATTGCGCAGTCTGCCACAATACTTTTTCAGCACCACGGTAGCCGTGACGCTCATCGTAGCCAAGTAGGTTCTTAATTGCGGCTTGGTTCGCTGCTTTTTGCAGTTTCGAATCAACGGTCGTGTAGACCTTCATGCCTGATGTATAAGCTTCTTCACCATAGCGTTCCACCATCCAAGCACGTGCAACTTCAGCAACATATGGCGCGCTCAGTTCGATCTCTGCACCGTGGTATTTCGAGATAAGCTCTTCGCTACGAGCGTCATCGAACTCTGCTTGAGTGATGTATTTCTCGTCTAACATACGACGCAATACAACGTTACGACGGTTAGTCGCGCGCTCAACAGAGTAAATAGGGTTCATTGTCGAAGGTGCTTTTGGCATACCCGCAAGGGTCGCAATTTCACTCAGCGTGAGATCAGGAAGATCTTTACCGAAGTAAACACGTGCTGCCGCGCCAAAACCATACGAACGGTGACCAAGGAAGATCTTGTTGACGTAAAGCTCCATGATCTCTTCTTTACTAAGAAGTTGCTCAATGTGGATCGCAATGAAGATCTCTTTGATCTTACGCATAATCTTTTTCTCATTAGATAAGAAGAAGTTACGCGCAAGCTGCTGAGTAATGGTACTAGCACCTTGTTTGGCTGAACCCGACATTGCAACCACGAGTGCTGCACGTGTGATACCGATTGGGTCAATACCTGGGTGTTCATAGAAACGGCTATCTTCGGTGGCAATCAGAGCCTCAACTAAGTGGCGAGGAATCTCGTCATAAGTGACTGGATTACGACGCTTTTCACCAAATTGAGAGATCAGCTTACCGTCTTGACTGAAGACTTGCATCGGCGTTTGGAGTTCTACGTCGCGCAAAGTGGCAACATCAGGCAACTCTGGTTTTACGTAAAAATAAAACCCGAAAATTGTACTGACTCCAAGAATCATGCAAATCAATGTAAATATGAATAATCGCTTTATGAACTTCACCGGATAATCCCTGATTAGTTAAGGCTGATAAGCAGCAAACCCTTGTACTCTAGGCTAAAAACTTAGCTTTCGTTTATTAACGCTTATTTAACTAATAATCACAACCCCTAGATAATCAACGAAATGCTTGGCACTTCAGGAGCTAGGTCACATGGGTTCATCATTAATTACAGGTATAGATATAAATCATCACAGCATCAAAGCCGTGGTACTAAAACCCGTGGGGGAGTTGTATGCCCTAGTGGGATACAAAGAGCTGCCGATTTCGGACGACATTTTTACAGCTAACCATACTTTGGAGTATCAGAAAACTGTTAAGAAACTTAAAGAACTTAGGAAAGGACTGCCTTTTGGCTGTCGCAACGTCGCCATTTCGGTACCTGATAACACGGTGATCAGCAAAGTACTGCAAATAGAGAGTGAGTTAGAAGACAGAGAAAAAGAGTTTTCTATCTATCAAACCTTCGCCCATCAATCTCCCTTTCCTATCGAGGAGCTGAGTTTAGATTTTGTAAAGCTGGAAGACAAACGATTTGGTAAAGGTTCGACAAGCAGTTATCAGGTATACGCCACTCGTAAAGAAGTTGTGGATAGCCGAGCGGATGCATTAACCAAGGCTGGCTTCAAACCTGTGGTGGTGGATACACAGGCGCATGGGCTACTTAATATCTGGCAATTGGCCTCGCGCCTGTATCCCGATAAGAAAAACTGGTTGCTAGTGGATGTTGGAATCGACCAAACCTCGCTAGGGGTTATCCCGCAGAATTCGGCGCCTTTCTATAAAGACATCGCCTTTGGCACTCAAGATCTTCGCAGCTCAGATGACCCGAGTGATATCGAGAGCGTGTTCGGTACTATGGAAGAGACACATCAATTCATTGTTAACCTGATTGAGAAGCTCAAGCGTCAATTGCAGCTCTATTCATCGGGAAATGCGCAGCAACCTATCTCAGGGATTTGGTTGATGGGCGAGGGCGCCAGCATCCCTATGGTAACCGAAGAGCTAGAACGCCATTTTCAGTTGAGCTGCGAGTCATTGAATCCTTTGTCTTTATTTGAGAATAAGGTCGCCAAGAGACGCCGACTGCCGATTGACTGGCAACACTTTGGTATCGCGGCGGGTATGGCGATGAGTGGGCTCAAGTGGCAGGGAGAGAAGCATGTTGCATCAAATTAACCTGCTGCCGTGGCGTGATGAGATTCGTGCTCAGCACAAGAAGCGTTTTATCCATCTGGTCATTCTTGGCGTCATCATTGCGCTTATAGGGCAATGGGCGGTTGGTCACTATTTTCACGATCAACAAGCCAAGCAGCAAGCTCGCCTCAATTACCTCAATCAGTACATTGCTGAGCTCGACCGACAAATTCAGTCGTTAAAAGTCGCAGAGCAAGAACACAAAGCCATTCTGACTCGACTTGATGTGGTTGAGTCGCTGCAGCTTGGCCGTAATAAGACCACCGACTTCATGAACTTGATGCCGGAGCTGATTCCAGAGGGCGTGTATGTCGACAAGATAAAGATGAATGGTCAGGAGATTGAGATGTCGGGCATCAGTGACAGCACTGCTCGTCTCGCGACTATGTTGGACAACTTAGAGCGCTCAGATTCCCTGGAAGGGGTCGAGATGCACTCTATCGTTCATAACCGCAAGCGCTTCAATAAAGAGTTTCAGACCTTCAAGGTCTCTTTTGTGTTTAGCCCTGTCTCTTTAGAAAACACAACCGCGAGCAGAAAAGAGAAGGAGGCACATCATGGCTAACCTTCAAAATAGGATGAGCTTGCAAGATCTCGATGTTGATGAGATCACCGAATGGCCATTGCTGCCTCAGCTTCTCGTGATTCTGGTGTTGATAGTGTTAATCCAAGGTGTAGGCACTTGGCTTTATGTGTTGCCACTCGACGATGAACTGCAACAGATGAAGCAACAAGAACAAACCTTAAAGACGACCTTGCGAATAAAGGCCAACAAGGTTGCAGCCTTGCCTAAATTGCAGAGTCAGCTGGATGAACTAACCAGTCGCTACGATTACCTGTTAGAGCAGCTGCCTGTTCAAAAAGAGCTAGCAAGTATGTTGGCGTCTGTGAATGAACTCGGCTTGGATAATTCGCTGACCTTTACTCGAATCGATTGGGGACAAAAACAGAACAAGGAGTTTCTCTATCGTTTACCGCTCAATATCGAGCTGACGGGTGACTACCATGAGATTGGTGACTTTTCGGCTGCCATCGCTAAGCTGCCGCGCATCATTAGCTTTGATGATGTGAACTGGCAGCGAGTTAGCCAAGAAAGTAGCACTCTGCACTTTAGGGTTCGAGCTTATACCTACCAGTTTAAATCGGAGGTTAATGATGAAACCCAATAGCGCGTTTTACTCAATCGTATTGATGCTTGCGTTGTCAGGCTGCAAAGCTAATCAAGACTCACTGCAAGATTTTGTGGCGCAGGTTGAAGCCAAGGCGAGAAAAGATGTCGAGCAACTTGTCCCAGCAACTGAATTCACGGCGGCGACTTATCAGCGCCGATCTTTGCGTCCTCCCTTTGAACTGCCTAAAGAAGCCATTGTGCAAAACCAACCCTTGGTTAAGAAAGACTGTTGGCAACCCAGCGCCCGTTCTCGTAATGGCAAGTTAGAGAAGTACCCGCTGAGTAAGCTTCGTTTAAGAGGCGTGATGGGCAGTGGCTCAAGCGTGTTTGGCTTAGTGCAAACACCCAAAGGCAACGTGGTAAACGTCAAGAAAGGCCAGTTTATCGGCTTAAACAATGGCCGAGTTACTAAGGTGACGAGCCAATACGTTCAGATTAATGAAACTCTTCCAGATGGCTTAGGTTGTTGGCATAAGCGCAACGTTAGGCTGGCTCTGAAGTAAACCAATGTCACATGATGTGGATATGAGATGTAAATATGATTAAAGGAATAAGTGGATTAGTGAGCAAGGCTCTACAAGGTTTTGCTGTGTCTGTGATGTTGGTTGTTAGCGTGCTCAGCCATGCCGAGAGCTTACCGAACAAATTGGAGAATATTGATTTTAGGGTCAATAAGGATAAAGACGCCGTCATCATTATTGAGCTGGCGACCAGCACAGCAGTGGTGGATGTTCAACGAGCTCAGGAAGGGTTAAGTATCGAGCTAATCAATACTCAAGTTGATGATGACAAGCTCTACCTGCTGGATGTGAAGGATTTCGCTACCTTGGTTGAAGGCATTGAAGTCTATAAAGAGACACCAAGCACTCGGCTTCTAGCGACGATTAGCAATGACTATCAGTATGAATACAACCTAAAGGGGCGCTTTATTGAGGTGGTGATCAGCAAACCGGTGCTCGATGAAGCGACCAAAGAAAAAAGCGTTCTAGAGAAAGAGGGCAAGCTGATATCGATTAACTTCCAGGATATCCCGGTACGAAATGTCCTGCAACTGATTGCCGATTACAACGACTTCAATCTCGTGGTGTCTGATTCGGTAGCCGGAAACCTGACGTTACGCTTAGATGGCGTACCTTGGCAGCAAGTTCTCGACATTATCTTGCAAGTTAAAGGCTTGGATAAGCGTGTTGATGGCAATGTTATCTTGGTCGCGCCGAAAGCGGAGCTCGACCTTCGAGAGCAACAAGCGTTAGAGAAATCGCGCTTAGAAGAGGAGTTAGGGGAGCTTAAATCGGAAATCATCAAGATTAACTTTGCTAAAGCCACCGACATCGCTGACATGATTGGAGGTGAAGGTGCGGTCAGCATGTTGTCCGATCGTGGTTCGATTACCATTGATGAGCGCACCAACTCACTGCTCATTCGTGAATTGGAAGAAAACATTGCCGTGATCCGAGGCATCATTGAATCGTTAGACATTCCCGTGAAGCAGGTACAGATAGAGGCACGTATTGTCACGGTTACTGAGGGTAATCTTGATGAGCTTGGCGTGCGCTGGGGCGTTTCCTCAACCAACGGAAGCTTCACCGTTGGTGGCTCAATCGAAGGTAACCACCCATCAGCGATTACGCCGTATGACGACGATAGCGGCAGCAGCGTGATTGATGACTATCTCAACGTCAATTTAGGGGCAACATCGCCGAACGCCTCGAGTATTGCGTTTCAGGTGGCCAAACTGGGTTCAGATACCTTACTCGATCTTGAACTGTCGGCACTGCAACAAGAGTCAAAAGCTGAAATCATTTCTAGTCCACGCTTAATCACCACCAATAAAAAGCCGGCTTATATTGAGCAAGGTACTGAAATTCCTTACTTAGAGTCATCTTCAAGTGGCGCTACGTCGGTTGCATTTAAGAAAGCCGTGTTGAGTCTTAAGGTGACACCGCAGATCACGCCCGATAATCGTTTGGTATTGGATTTGAGCGTGACTCAAGATAGGCCAGGGCAAGTGGTAAAAACTGGAACCGGTGAAGCGGTCGCCATTGATACGCAAAGAATAGGTACGCAAGTGCTTGTTAATAATGGTGAAACTGTCGTGCTTGGCGGGATATTTCAGCACAGCGTGAGCAGTACAGTGGATAAAGTTCCTCTGTTGGGGGACCTGCCAGTTTTGGGCGCATTGTTCCGTCGCAGCTATGAAAATGTGGGTAAAAGTGAACTACTTATTTTTGTCACACCCAAAGTTGTGATTCAGTAATGAACAATTAGATTAAAAATAAAGTTGCATTAGTGGCACCTAACCTTGATAATTTCGGGTCTTATCACGAATTATCTGTGAGGAATCGGTGCCACGGGCCTTTTAATTTCAGTACTTGTACTGACCTACCTTGTGGCGATGTCATTGAATTAACGTTGTAAATTACTGCTAAAAACATGGCTGAGAAACGCAATATTTTTCTTGTTGGCCCAATGGGCGCCGGCAAAAGTACAATTGGTAGACACCTAGCTTCCCAACTTCATATGGAGTTTCTAGACTCTGACACTGTGATCGAAGAGCGCACTGGCGCAGACATCGCATGGGTTTTTGATGTTGAGGGCGAAGAAGGTTTCCGTAAGCGCGAAGAATCTGTAATCAATGATCTGACAGAAGAACAAGGTATTGTTCTTGCGACAGGTGGTGGTTCAGTGTTGAGCAAAGAAAACCGTAACCGTCTATCTGCACGAGGCATTGTTGTATACCTAGAGACAACAATTGAAAAGCAACTTGCTCGCACTAACCGCGACAAGAAACGCCCTCTACTTCAAACAGACAACCCGCGTGATGTGCTAGAAGATCTAGCTGTATCTCGCAACGCACTATACGAAGAAGTGGCGGACTACACAGTTCGTACTGACGACCAAAGTGCAAAAGTGGTAGCCAACCAGATCGTAAAAATGCTAGAAGAACGTTAAGTTCATTTTTTCGGAGAGCAAACCCATGGAACGGATTACGGTCAATCTAGCTGAGCGTAGCTACCCTATCTCTATTGGCGCCGGGTTATTTGAAGACCCGGCGTACCTTTCTTTTTTATCAGGTAAGCAGAAAGTTGTTGTTATCAGTAATGTGACAGTAGCGCCTCTTTATGCTGATAAAATTTTATCGCTATTGGATCAAGTCGGCTGTCAGACATCTCTTCTCGAGCTGCCAGACGGTGAACAGTACAAAACCCTTGAAACGTTCAATTCAGTGATGAGCTACATGCTTGAAGGAAATTACAGCCGCGATGTGGTGGTGATTGCTTTAGGAGGTGGTGTTATCGGTGACTTGGTCGGTTTTGCTGCCTCTTGTTACCAGCGCGGTATTGATTTCATTCAAATCCCGACGACCCTTCTTTCTCAAGTGGACTCTTCTGTTGGTGGTAAAACCGCAGTAAACCATCCTCTTGGTAAGAATATGATCGGCGCTTTTTACCAACCGAAATCTGTGATCATCGATACCAACTGTTTATCAACGCTTCCAGAGCGTGAGTTTGCAGCGGGCATTGCTGAGGTGATCAAATACGGCATCATTTACGATGAAGCCTTCTTTGATTGGTTGGAGCAGAATCTAGAGAAACTTTATCAACTTGATGAAGAAGCACTGATTACCGCGATTGCTCGTTGTTGTGCAATTAAGGCTGAAGTGGTGGCTCTAGATGAAAAAGAGTCAGGAATCAGAGCGTTATTGAACCTAGGTCATACATTTGGTCATGCGATTGAAGCAGAACTAGGCTATGGTAATTGGCTACATGGTGAAGCTGTGTCGTCAGGCACTGTAATGGCAGCTAAAACAGCTCAATTACAGGGACTGATCTCTCAGCAGCAACTTGAGCGAATTATTTCTATACTCAAGAGTGCGAAACTACCAATCCATACGCCAGAAAGCATGTCTTTTGAAGACTTTATGAAGCACATGATGCGCGATAAAAAAGTGCTGTCTGGTCAGTTGCGTTTGGTATTACCAACAAGTATTGGTACTGCTGAAGTGGTTGCTGATGTGCCTCAAGACATCATTAAACAAGCGATCGATTTCTGCCGTACTCTTTAAATTTGGTTGTGAGGTTGCCTAGCTAAACTCTAGGCAACTGAAGCGTTTTACTGATCGATCTTATCAGTAGGGATCCCCAATGAGTTTGGCTCATGAATTAAGAGTATTAGAGTTAGAATCTCAAGTTGAGCTGCTAGAGCGCTTACAGCTTTTGACTAACTTTGGTTCAAACCTTGTGACGGTGGCGGGCAAAGCTGGCTCTGGCCGATCTTGGTTGGCTCAGCGTTATCTTGAAGCATGGTCGACAGAAAAAAATCAGTGTTTACTGCTTTGTCATCCAAGCCAAGACGATCAACAACGCCGTGCGCTCATTCTTAGCCAAATTGTTTCTGATCCCCTGTTTAATCAACATGATTCTTTATCGGATAGCCTAACAAGGTTACTGGATGGAGAACCGTGTAATGTGGTTATCGTCGTTGATGATGCCCAACGACTTTCTGAGCTATTGGTATCCGAATTATGGATGTTGGTACTGGAAGCTCAATCAAACCCTCAATGGACGATCAATATCGTTCTCTTCTCGGAACCTGGCCACTTAGATACGTTATTAACGCGTTTGAGCTACGGTCAACAACACAAACCTATCGATCTTGAGATCGATGACCTTTCGCAACCAGAAGCTGAACATTTCTTTGAATCACTGGTGATTCGATATGTTGATGATGAGTCTGAAACTCGCGTGCGACGTGCGTTTAGTAAAGCGCAACCTCTGCCCGGCGAGTTAATGGCTTTAGGAGAATTGAAAGTGGAAAAAAGGATTATTATTCGCTCAATCATTGGCTCACCCATCAATATCGCGATCGTGGTGGCTTTGTTATTGTTGTTAATTGGTGGTGGTTATTGGTGGATGTTCAGTCAACCAACACCAGACGATAAAGCGCAGTCGCTTATCGCTCCGATTGAACAGACAGCTATCCCAACTTTTGAAGTGGAAAGTGGTACCGAGCAAGCTGGAATCGACGGAATGGACGATTCTGAAGCCGAAGCTGACATGAGTTATCAAGGTGCTGATGACGACAGCTCATCTTTGCCACCGACTGTCGTTGAAGATACCGCGAGTGTTGGAGAAGTCGAACAAGATCAGCAGCGTGTCGTAATCACCTCTGATGTGGTTGATGCCTTGCTTGATGATAAACCTGAAAGTGCCGATACCAGTGCGATTGATGCTGCTGTTGAAGAAAACACAGGTGCCGCGGTGAGTTCGCAATCAGATGCAGACAAAGTGGAGTCACAGCCTTCAGCCGATGAAGCAACAGACCTAACACAGTCCACGCCACCGACTAAGAAAATTACATTCTCATTTTCTCGCGAAGAGTTACAAGCTATCTCTCCGCGAGCTTATACTTTGCAGTTGAGTGCGATGACCTCATTGGACGACGTACAGTCTTTCATTGAAGAGTATGACCTTGAGAACAAGGTTCGTATTTACCCAACACTTCGCAACGACACCAAGTGGTTTATTATCACTTATCAAGATTACCCAACGATTCAAGTGGCGAGAGACGCGGTAAGTGCGTTATCAAAACCCCTTCAACAGTTGGAACCTTGGGCAAAATCGATGAATCAAGTGCATCGAGAGATAGAACGTGCGAAATAACCCTGAGCTTAGCCTCAAAATATGTTACATTCCGCAGCCTTATTTTTGAGTTGATAGATAGAGCAGTAAATGAAAAAGCAGCGTGCCTTTCTAAAATGGGCTGGTGGTAAATATGGCCTAGTTGAAGACATCCAACGTCACCTGCCACCTGCTCGTAAATTGGTAGAACCGTTTGTCGGTGCCGGCTCAGTATTTCTGAATACTGACTTTGAACAGTACCTGCTTGCAGATATCAATCCCGATCTTATCAACCTGTACAACCTGCTTAAAACCGAACCTGAAACTTATATCACGGAAGCGAAGCGCTGGTTCTGTCCTGAGAACAACCGTAAAGAAGCCTTCTTAGATATTCGCGCTGAGTTCAATGGTACAGATAACGTCATGTATCGTTCATTGGCTTTCTTGTATATGAACCGATTTGGCTTCAATGGCCTATGTCGTTACAACAAGAAGGGCGGTTTTAACGTTCCATTTGGTTCTTATAAAAAACCTTACTTCCCAGAAGCTGAGCTGGAATTTTTTGCCGAGAAAGCGAAAAAAGCCACCTTCGTCTGTGAGGGATACCATGAAACCTTTAGCCGCGCGCGCAAAGGCTGTGTGGTTTACTGCGATCCTCCATACGCACCACTGTCGAACACGGCAAACTTTACCTCTTACGCAGGTAATGGCTTTAGCTTAGATGACCAAGCTGCACTGGCGGATGTTGCTGAAAAAGCAGCGATGGAACGAGGCATCCCTGTCTTGATCTCAAACCATGACACCACCTTAACGCGCCGTTTATACCATGGTGCAGAACTGAACGTGGTCAAGGTTAAGCGCACCATTAGCCGTAATGGCGCAGGGCGCAATAAAGTCGATGAGTTACTGGCACTTTTTCATAAAGAGAAAAACCAGCAACACGCTTCAGAAGAATTGTAGCGGCCAACATAACCCTCGAACTCATTAAATTGAGTGACCAACGGGTACTTTCATAAACTAATCTTTCGAACTGCTAGGATCTGCTTAGTTGCTTAGGTAGAATTGCACACCAAATAGTCTTGGAATTGAGTCTTGTATTTGTATATGAGATGTCACAAGGCGGTGATATTCGCAATTTACTCACTCTTAAGAGGTTTGGTATGAAAGATTTTCTAATCGCTCCATCGATTTTGTCTGCAGATTTTGCTCGTCTTGGTGAAGACGTAGAAAAAGTACTCGCAGCTGGTGCTGATGTTGTGCACTTCGATGTGATGGACAACCACTACGTACCTAACCTGACTTTTGGCGCGCCTATCTGTAAAGCGCTGCGCGACTACGGTATTACGGCTCCTATCGATGTTCACCTTATGGTTAAGCCAGTAGACTGCATCGTGCCTGAGTTTGCTAAAGCCGGCGCATCAATGATTACCTTCCACGTTGAAGCTTCAGAGCACATCGATCGCACTCTACAGCTAATCAAAGAGCACGGCTGTAAAGCGGGTGTGGTTCTTAACCCTGCAACGCCGCTTTCTTGCTTAGATTACATCCTAGACAAAGTAGACATGATTCTACTGATGTCTGTGAACCCAGGCTTCGGCGGTCAATCTTTCATTCCGCACACGCTAGATAAACTACGTGCTGTTCGTAAGCTGATTGATGAGTCAGGCCGTGACATTCGCCTTGAGATTGATGGCGGCGTGAAGGTTGATAACATCCGTGAAATCGCAGAAGCGGGCGCAGATATGTTCGTTGCGGGTTCAGCTATCTTCAATCAACCAGATTACAAAGAAGTGATTGATGAGATGCGTGCAGAGCTTGCAAAAGTAAACGCATAATCGTAAAACTACAGATAGATTGAATATTAAGGGGCTAATTTGCCCCTTTTTTACGTCTTATAGCTCAACTCATAAGACGAACATAATAAATAGGAAAGTAAGATGTCATTAAGCTCAATAAAACTGATCGCCTTTGATTTGGATGGAACCTTGTTAGACAGCGTGCCTGATTTGGCCGTTGCTGCTGACCAAGCTTGTCAGGAGTTGGGCTTCCCTTCAGTGAGCGAAGAACAAGTTCGCGACTACGTAGGTAATGGTGCTGATGTTCTTATCGGACGTTCACTCAGCCGTAACTTGACGGTTGACCCAAGCCTAGAGCCAGAGCTACTGAAAAAAGCACGCATCCTGTTTGATGATTTCTATGAGCAGGGCGGTCACAAGCTAAGTCACCTTTACCCATCGGTTAAAGAGACGCTGGCTGAGCTGGATAAAGCCGGCTTCACTATGGCGCTGGTTACCAACAAGCCATCGAAGTTTGTACCAGACGTACTGGCGCAACACGGTATTGATAAGTACTTTGTTGATGTGTTGGGTGGCGACTCTTTCCCAGAGAAAAAACCGAACCCAGTCGCTCTGAACTGGTTGCTAGAAAAGCACAATGTAAAAGCGGAAGAGATGTTGATGGTTGGCGATTCAAGCAACGACATTAAAGCGGCTAAGAATGCAGGTTGTCACTCGTTTGGTCTGACTTACGGTTATAACCACGGCGAGCCGATTTCAGCATCAAACCCTGACTATGTCGCGGATAACGTCGCGCAATTACTAGATGTCGTTCTAGTTTCAGCATAAAGCGGACAAAAGTTAGCTAACCTACTAGCAAAATACTTATCAATGAGTACACTGGATGAGCCGTACAGAAGAGCTGTGCGGCTTTTCTATATTTAAGTTAAGAAGCTAAGTTTTTCAGATACTAGGTTAAGAAACTAAGTTAACGAGCTTAGCGAACAAGCAAAGGAATTAAAACCATGAGCAAGCCCATCGTATTGAGTGGTGTTCAACCATCTGGTGAACTAAGTATCGGTAACTACTTGGGTGCTCTACGTCAATGGCAACAGATGCAAGATGATTACGATTGCCAATACTGTGTTGTAGACCTTCACGCAATTACGGTTCGTCAAGACCCGAAAGCACTGCATGAAGCGACTCTAGACGCATTAGCAATCTGTCTTGCTGTCGGTGTTGATCCAAAGAAGAGCACTCTATTTGTTCAGTCACACGTACCAGAGCATGCTCAACTTGGTTGGCTTCTTAACTGTTACACACAAATGGGTGAACTGAGCCGTATGACTCAGTTTAAAGATAAGTCTGCACGCCACTCAAATGACGTAAACGTAGGCCTATACGACTACCCAGTGTTGATGGCTGCAGACATCCTGCTTTACGGTGCTCACCAAGTACCTGTAGGTAGCGACCAGAAACAACACCTAGAGCTAGCGCGTGATATCGCAACTCGCTTCAATAACATCTACGGTCCTGAAACGCCAATCTTCCAAGTACCAGAACCTTACATTCCAACAGTGAATGCACGTGTAATGAGCCTGCAAGACGCGACGAAGAAGATGTCTAAGTCGGACGACAACCGTAAGAACGTGATTACTCTGCTAGAAGAGCCTAAGTCGATCATCAAGAAGATCAACAAAGCGCAAACCGATGCAGAAACACCACCACGCATTGCTCACGATTGGGAAAACAAAGCGGGTATCTCTAACCTAATGGGTCTGTACTCTGCAGCGACGGGTAAAACGTTCGAAGAGATCGAAGCGCAGTACCAAGGCGTTGAAATGTACGGTCCGTTCAAGAAAGACGTAGGCGCAGCATTGGTTGAGATGCTTGAGCCGATTCAAGCTGAATATCACCGTATCCGTGCTGACCGTGCCTACATGGACGCAGTAATGAAAGCCGGTGCTGAAAAAGCCTCTGAACGTGCTGCAGTGACACTGAAAAAAGCATACGAAGCAGTAGGTTTTGTTACTCGCCCATAGGGTGAACTAACACAACTCGCTTGAGAATTTGAGCCCAAAGTAGCTGTTGTTTACTTTGGGCTTTTTCATGCCCATTCCATTTGCCTTCCTCGAAACCCCCTTGTTTGAATTGATAATTTACCCAGTATTTAGCTAGCATATCCATCGCTGTAATGCTGTGCAGATGATCTTATTTGGTACCCTCAAGCTTTATAAAATTACACTCGTTTCTATATATGTTGGAAATATATAACGTGCCAAACAATTGATGATTCCAAAGTGATAAGTTCCTCATTTTCTTGCCAACTGACTTATTCCTTTCATAAATAAATCTGATAGTTACCACAAAATACATGACTGCCCATAGATGGCAGTGACTATAACTCGATGAACTCAGGTGAAACGGATGGCTCTTTTACACAAACCTTCATTGCTAGCAGTGGCAATTGGTAGCTTGTTAACTACAAGCGCACACGCTGATTTGTTTATTTCACAATATGTGGAAGGCGGCAGCTATAACAAAGCGGTTGAGATTGCCAATAGTGGCGATAGCAGCATTAGTTTAGATGGTTACTCATTGGCGAAATCTGCCAATGGCAACGGATCATGGGGTGCCACTTTACCTTTAGATGGACACGTTTTAGCACCCGGTGAAGTACTCGTGGTCGCACATTCTAGTGCGAGTGATGAGATTAAAGCTCAAGCTGACATCATTAATGCCTCTATCGCCAATCATAATGGTGACGACCCGCTGGCTATCTTGAATTCAGACGGCTCGGTACATGATGTTGTTGGTTTGATGGGCGATGTGGACTGGGGCAAAGATGTTACTTTGGTTCGTGCGACACAAACACCTTCTGCGACGTTTGATGCTTCACAATGGGTATCGCTACCAAAAGACAGCATTGAAGGCCTAGGTTCACTAGACAGCGTTGAACTGCCAGAAGCGTTCACTTGTACACAAGATGGCTCTGACCCAGTATTCACCACCATTCAAGAAATCCAAGGTGAGGGCGCTACATCGCCATTCATCGATGGCTACCCATACATCACCGACGATGAATATTTCGTAAAAGGTGTGGTAAGTGCGGTAACAACAGGCCTAACTAAAGGCTTCTACCTGCAAGCACTTGAGGATGATTTCAACTCAAGCACTTCTGAGGGTCTATTTATTCATACCAACCAGTCGAGCTCAGAGCTAGTAGCCGGTGATGTAGTGTGTGTGAAAGGCAAGGTTCAAGAATACTACAGCCACACTCAGCTGAAAGTAGAAAACAACCAATGGCTAAAACAGGGCGAGCAGCAGGCACCTGAAGCTACGGCGATTGAAGTGCTAGACAGTGACGAGAACTTCGCTGCAACGCTTGAACGCTACGAAGGCATGTTGGTGAAAACAACCGAAGCGCTTGATATGCGTGTGACGCGTACCTTTGGTTATGACTACGCAGGTCGTCGTAACAACATGGTACTGGCGCATGAGCGTATTAACATGCAGCCGAACCAGCTTTTCGCCGCGGGATCTGACGAAGCGAAGCAGCAAACTGAAGACAACGCAGACCGCCGTCTTTTCGTTGAAACCGATCAAAAAGCGGCTGATGGACAAGTCCCTTTCTACCCAGATTTTGGCCGCACTGATATCGACCAAGATGGTTCAACAGAAGATTACATCCGCATTGATGACACCATTGTTGGCCTAGAAGGCGTGCTGACTTACAGCTACGGTGAGTACCGTTTAATTGCGACTAACCAGATCTCGGCTGAAAACTATGTGCGTAACGATCCGCGTACCGACAACCCAGACATGGATGAAGGCGACCTACGTATTGCGACCTTCAACGTATTGAACTACTTCAACTCTCCATTTGGTGGCGACGCGAATCAGCACGGCAATAACCGTGGCGCGAACACCATCACTGAGTTTGAGATGCAGCAAGAGAAGATTGTGAACGCGATTCTTCGCTTAGATGCAGACATCATTGGCTTGATGGAAATTGAGAACAATGGCTTTGGTGAAGGCTCTGCCATTCAGCAACTTGTAAACCAACTGAATGATCGCATTGAGCGTAAGAAAGACCGTTATACCTTTGTGGCTGTCGACTCGAACGAAGACGGCGTAACCGACGAGATGGACTCTATTGGTACTGACGTTATCACAACGGGTGTTATCTACCGTAAGAAGGTGGTTAAGCTTAAAGACAGCCGTGTTATCGCGATGCCAAGCCAACAAGCACCAGAGGTGTTAGACGATTCAGGCAAGGTGATTGAAGACGGTAAGAACTACCAACGTGACTCATTGGCGCCAACCTTTAAAGTTAAAGGCACCAAAGAGAAACTCACCGTAGCGATCAACCACTTTAAATCGAAAGGCTCTAAGTGTTGGGAAGATGCTGCTCCGATTGAGCTGGGCGGCCAAGGCGGCGTTGATGCCGATAAGCAAGGTTCATGTGAGAACTTCCGTGTTGCTGCGGCGGTTGCATTAGGTGAAGCGCTCGATGGCATCAAAGGTCACAAAGTGATCCTGGGTGATATGAACTCGTACGGCATGGAAGATCCAATGCTGGTGCTAACCGATTACTCGGAAGAGAAATACGGCAAGCAGATCAAAGCAGCTCGTAATACCTACATTGATGGTGTTGAGCAGTTTGGTGATAGCGGTGCGGTGATTACGAAGAACTACGGTTATATCAATGCTGTGGCTCAAAAGCACCCAGACAGCTGGAGCTACTCATACAATGATGAAGTTGGCGCTCTAGACCACCTGCTGATCAGCGAAAGCCTGAAAGATAGGGTTGTCGATGCTACCGATTGGCACATCAATGGTGGTGAGTCGACGTTGTTTGACTACAACGAAGAGTACAAAGGTGACCTACCTAAGTACCAAGATCACTTCCGTTCATCGGATCATGATCCTGCCGTTCTTGAGCTAAGAGTAGGCGGTTCATTTGGCTTCGGTGCTCTTATGTCACTATTTGGCTTAGCAATGTGGCGTCGTCGTAAGTAGCTCAATCACAAATAGATTGGCTTGCCATACAAGTAAGCCAATTCAGATAACTTAGGGCTATCTGTAAACAATTAAGGTCAACTTAGGTTGGCCTTAATTATTGGCGAAATGCAGTTTCCACTTGCCTTTCGCCATGGGTATTGCACAATACCGCCCCTATATCTCTCAATCATTTAGTATTTAGCAAACGATTTCGACCCATGTTACTTATCATCGATAACTACGACTCTTTTACCTATAACTTGTATCAGTATTTCTGTGAGTTAGGGGTCACTGTGAAAGTTGTTCGCAACGATGAGATTGATATTGCGGGTATAGAATCGCTGAACCCTAGCCATCTTGTTATCTCTCCGGGTCCTTGTACGCCGAATGATGCGGGAATCTCTCTGCAAGTCATTGAGCACTTCGTGGGTAAGTTGCCGATCTTAGGTGTGTGTCTTGGTCATCAAGCCATTGCTCAAGTCTTTGGTGGTGAAGTGGTGAGAGCCAGACAAGTGATGCATGGTAAAACCTCTCCGATCCGTCATAACGGTAAGAGCGTTTTTCAAGGTCTCAATAATCCTCTGACTGTGACTCGTTACCACTCTTTAGTGGTGAAAAATGGTACGCTCCCTGACTGCTTTGAACTCACTTCTTGGACAGAATTTGAAGATGGCAGTATGGATGAGATCATGGGTTATCAACACAAAACCTTGCCGATTGATGCCGTCCAATTTCACCCTGAATCGATTAAAACAGAGCAAGGACACCAGCTTCTTGCTAACTTCTTAGCGCGTTGAGTGTTTAAATTTGGCTTTTCATTCGTTCAAATAAGCCAGTTAAACGTATTACCTCGTTCGTTAAGCGTTTTAATTCGGGCGCGCCGCGTCTTCATCCCTCTGACGCCGATCACTTTTTATAACATTTCTCCCTCTTCCGGCTAAGTTTTTAGTCTATGCAATATTATTCGCCTTATTTCCTCTCGAACCCCTTATACCGCTGTACCAGTAAGGCTTTGCTGTTGATGGATAGACGTTTAGTTAAAAAAAGCTTCATAAAACAGATTGTTTGATGCATAAATAGTCATAGGTAGTGACGTTTAGCTGGTTGTTAGGGATGGCTAAAGAATAATCTACTATTGAAAAGGTTAATTAAATGTAAATATAATGCTGCAGCGGGATTATGGCGGGACAAAATATCTTTATCTCACTTATGAACCATTACGCTTATTTGCGAAGCTTGCGGTATCGAGAAGGAATGTACGATGACAGTGGAAAATAATGTAGAACGTAGTCTTTTTAATGAGGTGATGGTGCCTTGTTATAACCCAATGGAAATGATCCCGGTAAAAGGGGAAGGCGCACGCGTTTGGGACCAACAAGGCCGAGAGTATATCGACTTTGCTGGCGGTATCGCTGTGAGCTGCTTGGGTCACTGTCACCCAGCAATGGTGAATGCCGTTACTGAGCAAGCAAACAAGATTTGGCATCTGAGTAACGTGATGACCAACGAACCTGCACTGCGTCTAGCGAAGAAGCTAACCGACGTATGTTTTGCAGAAAAAGTATTTTTTGCCAACTCTGGCGCAGAAGCGAATGAAGCAGCATTGAAGTTGGCTCGTCGTTGGGCGGCAGATGTTCATGGCCCTGAGAAATCTGAAATCATTGCATTCAAACAAGGTTTCCATGGTCGTACTTTCTTTACTGTAACTGTAGGTGGTCAAGAAGCTTACTCAGATGGCTTCGGTCCAAAACCTGGCGATGTAACTCACCTACCTTACAACGATATTGCCGCTCTAGAAGCGCATATCTCTGTTCGCACTTGTGCCATCATGATGGAACCTCTGCAAGGCGAGGGCGGTATCATCTCTCCAACGGCTGAGTTCGTGAATACGGTTCGTGAACTGTGTGACAAGCACAATGCATTGTTGATTTTTGATGAAGTACAAACAGGTAATGGTCGTACTGGTAACTTCTATGCTTACCAAGGTCTGGGCGTGACGCCAGACATTCTAAGCACAGCGAAGTCTCTAGGTGGCGGTTTCCCTATCGGCGCAATGCTGACGACGTCTGAACTGGCTACACACCTTAAGGTTGGTACGCACGGTTCTACATACGGTGGTAACCCACTGGCGTGTGCGGTAGCTGAAGCAGTGGTTGACGTAGTTAGCCAACCTGAGACTCTAGAAGGCGTAAAAGAGCGTGAAGCGCTATTCCGTGATGGTCTAACTAAGATTAACGACAAATACCAAATTTTCAGTGAGATTCGTGGTAAAGGCCTATTGTTAGGTGCTGCACTGAATGACGAATGGCAAGGGCGTGCGCGTGACGTATTAGTAGCAGCAGGCGAGCAAGGCCTAATGGTACTGGTTGCGGGTGCAAACGTGGTTCGTTTTACTCCATCACTGGTTATCACTAAACAAGAAATTGAAGAAGGTTTATCAAAACTAGACAAAGCAATCGCTACGCTAGTTTAGCCTGAGCGGCGTCATAGGAATGATCGCCATTAGAGCGATCTCATGACGTACTGCTAAAGGCCCAAGCTTCTGGTTTTGGGCCTATTTTGCATCTGGAGGGAATATTGATGCTAGTTGTTCGCCCAATAAAACTGTCTGATTACGATGCGCTGCACACCTGTGCAGTTGAATCAGGTCATGGATTCACATCTCTTCCGGTTAACGAAGAATTGTTAACTAACCGAATTACCCATTCTGAATACAGCTTTGCGAAAGCAGACGTGACCGAACCCGGTGATGAAGGCTATCTAATGGTGGGTTTCGACGCTGAAACTGGCGAAGTTGCTGGTACAACGGGTATCGAAGCTTCCATTGGCTGGGATGTGCCTTTTTACTCGTACCACATCAGTAAAGTGGTTCACTCTTCACAGCGCCTTAAAGTGAATAACGTGGTTAAGCTGTTGACGTTTGGTAATAACTACACAGGCTGCAGCGAAATTTGTACGCTGTTCTTACGTCCTGATTACCGCAAAGGCTTAAACGGTCGACTGATGTCTAAGTGTCGTTTCCTACTGATGGCTGAGCACCCAGAGCGTTTCTCAAAAACGATCTTTGCTGAGATGCGTGGTGTATCAGATGCGGAAGGCAATTCTCCTTTCTGGCAATGGCTGCAAGAACATTTCTTCTCGATTGACTTCACGCTTGCCGATTACCTAACCGGTATTGGTAAGAAAGGCTTCATTGCTGACCTAATGCCTAAGCTACCTATCTACGTGAACCTACTGAGCAAAGAAGCTCAAGCGGTGATCGGAGAGGTACATGACAATACGCGCCCTGCACTTAAGTTGCTGGAACGTGAAGGTTTCACCAACCGTGGTTATGTCGACATCTTTGATGCAGGCCCAACGGTTGAGTGTGATCTAAGAAACATCGAATCTGTGCGTCACTCAATTCGAGCACAGGTTCAAATTGCAGAGCACTCTAGCTCTAAAGACTTCCTAATTGGTAATACCTCGTTTGAGAACTTCCGCGCAGTAGCCGCGAAAGGTGCGTATGACCAAGCAAGCGACACAGTGATTTTATCATCTGAAGTAGCGAGCGCTCTTGAAGTAAAAGAAGGCGAATTCGTTCGCATGTTGGCTCAGTAAGAGCGGCGATTATCTGTCGAAGATTTTAAGGATAGAAGTATGACTCAGTGGATAGCAGGACAGTGGGTGGCAGGTCAAGGTGACGCCATGACATCAGTAAGCCCATACAACAATGAAGTAGTGTGGCAGGGTGATAGCGCAACACCAGCGCAGGTTGAATCTGCAGTAGCAGCAGCTCGTGAAGCCTTCTTGGTTTGGAAAAAATTGAGCTTTGCAGAGCGTGAAGCGATCGTGTTGAACTTTGCTGAGAAGGTAAAAGAGAACAGCGAAGAGATTGCACAGATTATTGCAAAAGAGACGGGTAAACCGATTTGGGAAACTCGCACTGAAGCGGGCGCGATGGCAGGCAAGATCGCCATCTCTATCCGTGCTTACCACGAGCGTACAGGTGAAGCTTCACGTGAAGCGGCTGGCAACCAAATTGTACTTCGTCACCGTCCATTGGGCGTGATGGCGGTATTTGGGCCTTATAACTTCCCTGGTCATCTACCTAACGGTCATATTGTTCCAGCTCTGCTATCGGGCAACACCGTAGTATTCAAGCCTTCAGAGCAGACACCTTGGACGGGTGAATTCGCAATGAAGCTATGGCAAGAAGCGGGTCTTCCTGCTGGCGTAATCAACCTAGTGCAAGGCGCTAAAGAGACAGGTATCGCACTGGCTGATGCTAAAGGTCTTGATGGCGTGCTATTTACGGGTAGTGCGAATACTGGTCATATCCTGCATCGTCAATTCGCGGGCCAACCGGGCAAGATGCTGGCACTAGAAATGGGCGGCAACAACCCTATGGTGATCAGCGACCAATACGGTGATGCAGACGCAACGGTATACACTATCATCCAATCGGCGTTCATCAGTGCTGGTCAGCGTTGTACATGTGCTCGTCGCTTGTATGTGCCTGTTGGCGAGAAGGGCGATCTGCTTCTAGATAAACTGGTCGCAGCTACGCAAAAGATTCGTGTCGATCAGCCTTTCGCGGAACCAGCTCCTTTCATGGGCCCTCAGATCTCTGAAGCTGCCGCTAAATTTATTCTAGACGCGCAAGCTAATCTGCAATCGTTAGGTGGTGTCAGCCTAGTAGAAGCAAAAGCGGGTCAAGCGGCGTTTGTTTCTCCGGGCATTATCGATGCAACCAATATTGCTGAACTGCCGGATGAAGAGTACTTCGGTCCATTGCTACAAGTTGTTCGTTACCAGTCACTAGAGCAAGCGGTTGAGTTAGCGAACGACACTCGTTTTGGTTTGTCTGCGGGTCTTGTATCAACAGATGATTCTGAATGGGAATACTTCGTTGACCATATCCGTGCGGGTATTGTTAACCGTAACCGTCAGCTAACAGGCGCAAGTGGTGATGCACCATTTGGTGGTCCGGGTGCTTCAGGCAACCTACGCCCAAGTGCTTACTATGCGGCGGACTACTGTGCTTATCCTATGGCTTCAATGGAAGGCGGTGAAACTCAACTTCCAGCAACGTTTAGCCCGGGTATTGAGCTTTAATTTAGGCTAATGAGTCTTAGGCTCATGCGTTAAGCTTGAAATAGGGAAGTGGTGTTATCGCTTTCCTTTTCCATCACGTCCGACACCTAGATTGGGCGGTAGATAATAATAGAAAAAGTATGTCACAGGCTGATGGCTGCTGACTCTGTGTCTCAGCCTCTCCCTCTCTTATCCAAATTACTAGCTTGCTAGAACCTTTGACAAGGAGTCACCATGACGCCCGATCTACTCTTTAAATCACTTTGGGACGATTACATTCACAGGCTTTGTCCATCGGCTGAGAAAGTACATCACTTGCTGAAAGAAGACGAAGCTCTGATTAATGATCACATTGCACTGCGTACTTTCAATGTTGCTCCGCTAGGTATTGAAACATTGGCTAAGCCTTTCCTTGAGCTAGGTTATAAAGCGTGTGGCGATTACTTGTTTGAGAGTAAGAAGCTAGTCGCGAAGCATTACGAGCACCCAGATCCAAATCAACCTAAAGTGTTCATTAGTGAGTTGAAGGTCGAAGAGTGTTCAAGTGACTTACAACAGATCGTTGCTAAATTGGTTGAGCAAGTCGACGTAAGCAAGCTTCAAGGCCATGAATTCTTGTTTGGTGGTCGTCTATGGGACTTGAGCTTCGCAGATTTCCAAGTGCTTGCAAAAGAGAGTGAATACGCGTCTTGGCTCGCAGCTCATGGTTACGGTGCCAACCACTTTACAGTGAGCGTTAATCAACTCGATGCTTTTGATGAAGTGCAGGCAGTGAATGATTATTTGAGCGAATCAGGCTTCACGATCAATGCATCTGGTGGCGAGGTTAAAGGCTCTCCAGAGGTCTTATTAGAGCAATCATCAACAATGGCAGATAAAGTCCCAGTTTCATTTGTTGAGGGCAATGAGATGATTCCTGGAGGCTTCTATGAGTTCGCTAAGCGTTATGCGATGGCTAATGGTGAGCTTTATACCGGTTTTGTGGCAGCATCGGCTGACAAGATCTTCGAAAGCACTAACGGTTAAAGAAAGATACGAGTACGGACTTTACCCTAAAGATGCAGATAGGCTTCGCTTCGAGAGTGTTTGCGCTTCGAAGCTGTAGGTGTTTCATTCGTATTTTCTTTGTAGATCTTTAGAAAACAAAAAAGCCACCAAATTTGCATTTGGTGGCTTTCAAATTTTAGGCTCAGTTAATCGAGATTAACGAGTGCCATATACCACGATAGTTTTACCGTGTGCAGAAATTAGGTTCTGCTCTTCTAGCATCTTCAAGATACGACCAACTGTCTCACGAGAACAACCAACGATCTGGCCAATCTCTTGGCGAGTGATCTTGATTTGCATGCCGTCAGGGTGAGTCATTGCATCTGGTTGTTTTGCTAGGTTTAGTAGCGTTTGTGCGATACGACCAGTTACGTCAAGGAACGCTAAGTCACCAACTTTTTGGCTAGTTACTTGTAGACGGTTTGCCATTTGCGCTGATAGACGCATTAGGATGTCTGGGTTCACTTGGATAAGTTGACGGAATTTCTTGAAAGAAATTTCAGCTACTTCACAAGGAGATTTTGCACGAACCCAAGCTGTACGCTCTTGGTCTTCTTCGAATAAGCCTAGCTCACCGATGAAGTCGCCTTGGTTTAGGTAAGAAAGAATCATTTCCTTACCTTCTTCGTCTTTGATAAGAACTGCCACAGAACCTTTAACAATGTAGTACAAGGTTTCTGCCTTTTCACCAGCATGAATCAAAGTACTTTTTGATGGGTACTTATGAATATGACAGTGTGAAAGGAACCACTCTAATGTTGGATCGGTTTGAGGTTTACCTAGAACCATAATATCTCACTTCCTCTGCAGGGTATGCTTGCCGCTTTCCGTATTTTAGCTAAGCCTGGATTGACTTGTAGGATAAGAGCACTCGTTGAGCGCTGCAAGCTATCTTGTGTTTCGTTTAAGAATAGTATCCTTTTTCAGGTACTATTTCTTGATTTTAATCGTGACCAAGCTACGATTCTTTACGCAAAATTGTGCACATGATCACGGTATGAAAAGTAATCAACCAGAATGGTGCTCTGTTAACCAATTTTTCCGGTTTCGATGAGTTGTTGTAGGATCGGCCTTACAATGAGCTCCATAGCAAAACTCATCTTCCCTCCTGGTACCACAAGCGTGTTGTGGCGAGACATAAATGAGCCATCAATCATAGCTAAAAGGTAAGGGAAATCGACGTTTTTGATGCCGCGCAAACGTATAACAACGAAGCTTTCGTCTAAACTTGGAATCCCTTTGGCGTTGAGAGGGTTAGATGTATCTACGGTTGGAACACGCTGAAAGTTGATGTGAGTGCGCGAAAATTGCGGGGTAATGTAGTTAAGGTAATCATCCATCGAACGAACAATGGAATCCATTACTGCTTCACGAGAATGACCACGATCGCGTGTGTCGCGAACGAATTTCTGGATCCATTCTAAGTTGACGATAGGTACCATGCCAATCAGCAAATCGACGTGTTGAGAAACGTTAATGTCGCCATCAACCACACCGCCGTGCAGGCCTTCGTAAAACATCACATCGGAGTTTTCAGGGATCTCTTGCCATGGCGTGAAGGTGCCCGGCATTTGATTGTAAGGCACGGCTTCATCGAAGGTGTGTAGGTAGCTTCTTACTTTACCTGTACCTTCGTTACCGTATTTACGGAAGAACTCTTCTAGCGCACCAAAGTCGTTGGCTTGAGGACCAAAGTAGCTGATGTGCTTACCTTGCTCGCGCGCTTTACGGATCTCGACATCCATCTCTGGGCGAGTGAAGCGATGGAAACTATCCCCTTCAACCCAAGCGGCCTTCACGTCCATCATATTGAACATTTTACGGAAGGCTTCTGAGGTGGTGGTGGTGCCGGCTCCAGATGAACCCGTCACCGCAATAATTGGATGTTTAGCGGACATGACAACCCTTGTCTTTTGAGTAACTTACTTGTTAGCAATCGTTTACCACTATAACACGGCTCCTTTATGAGCGCAGCTTAGAAGCGTTTTGTGACTTGAATATCAACGGTTTCATGGAGCTCAGAAAACACAATGCTGACTTCTCCTGAAGCTAATTGATGTTTCACTTGATCAATCTTGTTTTGCAGTGAAACCTCTACGTCGCCGTAGTCTGTGCCTTCACGCAGCACGAACTCTTTGATGAGGTTTTCCAGTGTCTCTGGCGCAATGTCTTGCCATGGGATGATCATAAATACTTCTCTCTTTTATGTTCATAAATAGGTTTATTGATGTAGAAATGCGTGTGCTTAGTATTGTTTTACTTCTATTTACTAAGGCTCGGTCATTATGCCGAATCTTGGATACTTTCATAGTAGGCAGGCAAGGCTTCTTCTAACCAAAACCTTGGCTTGAGTGTACTGCCAGTAATAAACCCAACATGGCCGCCTTTTTGAAACAGTCGATAATCGATGTTATCGGGCAGAACAAATTTTGGGATCACATCATCGGTCATGAAAGGGTCGTCTTTGGCATGAATGATCTGAGTCGGTAGTTTGATCTTATTGAGCTTAGGCAGAGCAGAACATTTCGCATAATAATCTTGGGCATTTTTGAAGCCGTGCAGAGGCGCAGTGATTCGTTCATCAAACTCATACAGTTTGGTGATGTTCTTGATGGCTTCAGCGGTGATGCCAAGTTTTTCCTGCAGCAGGTTAACCTTTTTTAGCGCATTCGATTTTAGAGAGTTGAGCAGGTACTTCTTATAGAGCTTGGAGAAACCACGCTCAATACGACTAGAGCAACACGCTAAGTCAAAAGGAGCAGATACGATGGTCGCCGCCGACAGCAATGGGTCGTCTGCGTACTCAGCCAAGTAGTTCGCCAGCATGTTTCCGCCTAGAGATATACCAACCGCAACCTTTGGGTTATTGGGAAATTGCGCGTGTAAGTGTCGTAGAAAGAAACGAGCATCTTCTACTTCTCCTGAATGGTACGCGCGAGCCAAGCGATTCGGTTTTCCGCTGCATCCTCTAAAGTGCATCATCACGGATAACCAACCATCTTTAGCAAACGCATTCATCAGTCCATTGGCGTAAGGGCTTTCAAAGCTGCCTTCCAAACCGTGGAATAGAACGAAAATGGGCTTATTATTCGCATCTCCTCTGCTTTTATTATCACTATTGGGGCTATCTCCCTTCGGGTCCTCGCTCCATGAAAGGTCGAGGAAATCACCGTCGGGAGTTTCTAAGGTTTGCCATTGAGGATCAAATAACGCCTGCTTTCTAATAAACCGTGGCACTAAGGTTTGTAAGTGCGGATTAGAGAGACCAGCCGCTGCGGTAAATATTGTCATAAAACAGTCCATGCTTCTTTTATGGGCTTTGATAAAGTGTTGAGCTTTTAGTGAAACGCCCATGTTTTTATTTGAGCTTGGTTGATTCTCGGCATAAGCGCAAGAGTTTCACTCATACAGGTTACAAAACAGGTTGTAGGTAACTGGTTGAATACTATCGAGGTTAAGCTCTATATATTGCTAATAATCCGAGCCACCATCGCGTGAACACGAAGAACGATAGTCCCCAATAAGCTTGGATCTTGATCTAACAAAAGGAAAAGGGAATGCCTTAGGGCTGAGGGGTTGGTTCAGAAAAAGCAACATAGAGGTTTTCAGCCCCTAATAAACGACAGTACTGAAAAGTGAGCGGTGATTGCTGGTTAGCGTACAGCTGTAGGGAGTTTATACAGTCGACCAGATCGGACTGTTGTTGCTTTTCAAGCTGTAACTCAAACTTTAGCGCTTCACGGTATATCGAGTCGACAACGTGTGCTTTGAGATGTTTACGTAGCTCTCGATAGCTATGAAGCAGGGTTTCAGAGCGGCTCAAGCACTGTTGAACCTTGTGCCACTCCTCTTCAGCAAAAGACAATTGCTGCTCATCAAGCCATTTGAGAAGCAGCAGTAGATTGACGTTGCCGTGGAACTGGTTTTGCAAAGCTAGGCACGCATCCTTTACACCGCGCACACTGTAATACTGAAGGCTAAATTGCCATAGTCGTTCCAGTGTTAGTGATATTGGGGCGTGCTCTGGACTCATAAGCTATCCATATCCTGTTCCATCTGCTCAAGCTCTTCTTGAGTGGACATCCAATCCATTTCAACTTCTTCTAGCTGTGACTTACTGCTCGCTTGGAGAGCGAGTACTTTATTCAGTTTAGCCTTATTTTCAGCTTCATACAGTGAAGTGTCGGATAATTCTTGTTCGGCTTCTTCAAGAGCCTGCGTTAACTTATCCATCTGCTTTTCAAATTGAGTGAGCTTTTTACGAAGTGGTGCCGTCAGTTTACGGAACTCGGCTTCTTTTCGTTTCTGCTCTTTTTTCGCTGCTGCACTGTTGGCGCCGTCTTTTGCTGGTGCCAATGCTTGTGCTTCTTTGCGTTCAACTTTCTGCTGTTCGGTTAGCCACTTGTAGTAATCGCTTAGGTCACCATCAAACGGTGCCACTTGGCGGTCGTGTACCAAATACAAATCATCGGTAGTCGCACGGAGTAGGTAACGGTCATGCGATACGATAACCATTGCGCCTTCAAACGTCTGCAATGCAAACGTCAGCGCCTGACGCATGTCGAGATCCAAGTGGTTGGTTGGTTCATCGAGCAGCAACAGATTCGGTTTTTGCCATACTAGTAGCGCCAGAACTAAACGCGCTTTTTCACCGCCTGAGAAGGGGGCTACTTTATCGAGCGCTTTTTCACCTTGGAAACCGAAGCTACCTAGGTAATCACGCAGTTGTTGCTCTGTGTGTTTAGGGGCAATCTGCATCATGTGTTGCAGCGGTGTTTCTTCTGGGTGCAGCGTCTCTAACTGGTGCTGTGCAAAGTAACCCATCTTAACGCCTTGTGAATAGCTCAGTTCACCACCTTGCTGTTTCAGTTCGCCAGAAAGGAGTTTAATCAGCGTTGACTTACCAGCGCCATTTCGGCCAAGCAAACCAATACGACTGCCCGGTACTAGGTTCAAGCGAATCTTTTCTAGAATCAGATTGTCATCATAGCCCGCTGATACTTCATCCATCATCATGATTGGGTTTGGTAGTGCGTCTGGTTCTCTAAATTCAAAGCTGAATGGGTTATCAAACTGAGCAGGCAGCACTTGTTCCATTTTCTCTAGCGCTTTAATACGGCTTTGCGCTTGGCGAGCCTTTGAAGCTTTGTAACGGAAACGGTCAATGTAGCTCTGCATGTGAGACATCTGTTTCTGCTGCTTTTGGTACATCGCTTGTTGCAGAATCAGTTTTTGCGCTCGTTGGGTTTCGAACGATGAGTAGTTACCCGTGTACTCATTGAGCTGTTGGTTTTCAACGTGCACGATGCGGTTGACGATAGGGTCTAAGAAGTCTCTATCGTGCGAGATAAGCACTAGCGTGCCAGGGTAGCTTTGTAACCAACGCTCGAGCCACATTACTGCGTCTAAATCCAAGTGGTTGGTAGGCTCATCGAGTAGCAGTAGGTCACTGCGACACAGTAGGGCTTGCGCTAGGTTCAAACGCATACGCCAACCACCTGAGAATTGAGTCAGGTTCCATGTCATTTGTTCTTGGCTAAAGCCTAGGCCATCCAGTAACTCGGCAGCACGTGCTTTGATGCTGTAACCACCAATGGTTTCAATTTTGCCGTGGATCTCTGCTACTAATGTGCCGTTGTCGGCTTGTTCAGCTTTCTCTAGTTGATCTTCAAGGCCACGATATTCACGGTCGCCATCAATCGCGTATTCAATCGCTGTTCTTTCTAGTGCTGGCGTTTCTTGAGCAACCCAAGCCATTTCCCAATGGGCTGGTTTACTGAATGAGCCAGCATCAATAGACAGCTCGTCTTTAATTAAGGCGAACAGCGTAGATTTACCACAGCCGTTTTTACCAACCAAACCGATCTTGTCGCCAGGATGAAAAGTCGCAGATGCTTGGTCGAGGAGTGGCTTACCGCCGCGTAGCAATTGAATATCAGAGAAAGTAATCATATAGAGGTAGCATAGAAATTAGAGGTGAACAGACGCCTGCATAGTAGGCTGAATCCAGATAAAAGTCGATCACAATGCAATTTGCGTTATGATGCCAATAACATATTAATAACTTTTATTTAAATTCTAGTGGCCTTGCCACCGTTTAGCCCTTAAAGGAATGTTTCAAAGGAATGAGTATTACTCCCTCGATAGACAAACCCGTGCCAAAGGTATTAGTGATCTATGCGCACCCAGAGCCGCAAACCTCTATCGCTAACCAGATCATGGTTAAAAAGATAGAGTCGCTTGGGAATGTTAAAATCCACGATCTTTATGCCCTCTATCCTGACTTCTTTATTGATGTGCCTTATGAGCATGAACTGCTTCTGCAGTACGATGTGATTGTGTTCCAGCATCCTCTGTTTATGTATTCTTGTCCTTCGTTATTGAAGGAGTGGTTTGATCGAGTATTAGGCAAGGGCTTTGCGTTTGGTGAGCAAAGTGCACTTAAGGGTAAGCATTGGCGCAGTGTTATCACCACGGGTGGTAAAGAAGAGGCGTTTGGTGCTGCAGGCTATAATAAGTATCCCTTACAAGAGATCTTGCAACCGTTTGAGCTAACTGCCGCTTTGTGCCAGATGCACTGGATGTCACCTTTAGTTTTACATTGGGCTAGAAATGTCTCGGATATGACGCGTTACCAACACGCTGAAGAATATCGAAATTGGTTGCGAGATCCGCTACAAGATATAGGAGCGAATGATGGCTCTGACTAATGATTTCCTACAAAGTAGCGCTATATTTTTAGCGGCGGCTGTGGTTGCGGTTCCTATCGCGCAGCGAGCAGGCTTAGGTTCAGTATTAGGTTACTTATTAGCGGGTGTCGCTATTGGTCCATGGGGGCTTGGCCTAATCAGTGACGTAGAGGCCATTCTACATTTCTCAGAGTTCGGGGTGGTGCTGCTGCTCTTCCTTATTGGTTTAGAGCTTAACCCCAAAAAACTGTGGCAGATGCGGGCGCCTATTCTCGGCTTAGGGGGGGCGCAAGTGTTGATCACCACCTTGATTATTACCGCCATCGCCTGTCTATTTGGATTAACCTGGCAAACCAGTCTCGTGATAGGTATGGGTTTGGCGCTGTCTTCGACTGCGATTGCCTTGCGTGTTATTGAAGAGCGAGAGCTCGGCGGCAAAGAAGCCGGGCAGTCGGGCTTTGCAGTACTGCTTTTCCAAGATATCGCTGTTATTCCAATGCTAGCAATGTTGCCTCTACTTGCGGGTAATACCGGCGGTAGCTGGGCTGACATGCTGTGGATGCTGGGTGGCGTGATTGGCCTACTGGTCGGTGGCCACTTCTTGTTGAGACCACTTTTCCGATACGTAGTGATGAGTGGTGTGCGTGAGTTATTCACCGTTGCAGCGCTGTTACTTGTGATTGGTATTGCCGTGATCATGCAACAGATTGGCTTATCGATGGCATTAGGTACCTTCCTTGCGGGCGTGCTTCTGGCTGAAAGTGAATACCGACACGAGCTTGAAATTGCGATTGACCCATTCAAAGGGTTACTGCTCGGCCTGTTCTTTATCTCGGTTGGCATGGCGGTAAATCTAGGTTTATTGGCAGAAAGCCCATTCGCAATACTAATAGCTGTAATGGCCCTCGTGGTGTTGAAAGGTTTAGTGCTGTACGCGCTAGCTCGTATCTTTGGAACACAGGCAAAAGCGCGTAGCCGAATGGCGATGATACTCAGCCAAGGTGGTGAGTTCGCTTTCGTTATTTTTACTGCGGCGAGTGCTCAAGGCATCTTAAGTGGCGAACAAGTGTCGTTCTTACTGGTGGTTGTGAGCCTTTCTATGGTGACCACGCCATTGATGCTTAAACTGCAAGACCGATTCTTTGCACGTCAGCTTAATCAAATCAGTGAAAGTGCGATGTCTTCGGATGTGGTTGATCGCAGCCCTCGAGTGATTATTGCGGGCTTTGGTCGTTTTGGTCAGATCATTGGTCGTCTGATGTATGCCAACAAGATTCGTATCACTGTCCTTGAAAGTGATGCCAGCCAAATACACATCCTTAGAAAGTTCGGCTACAAGGTGTTTTACGGAGACTCGACTCACCTAGAGCTATTACGCGCAGCCGGTGCTGATAAAGCAGAGGCGATTGTGTTGTGTACTGACTCCCCAGATGAAATCATGAAAACCGTCGATTTATGTAAGCAGCACTTCCCACGCTTAAAGATCTTGGCGCGTGCACGAAGCCGTGTTGAAGCGTATCAACTACTTAACCACGGTGTGAGTAACTATTCGCGTGAAACCTTCCTTGGAGCATTGGATTTAGGTCGTCAAACATTGACTGAACTTGGCATGCATCCATATAAAGCGAAGCGAGCAGAAGCACACTTTAGAAAGTTGGATAATGGTATGCTGAAAGAGTTGCTGCCTCAGCATAACGAAGATGCCGAGTTAGCCCAAAGAGCGAAAGAGGCTCGTAAAGAACTTGAAGAGATCTTTGGACACGAGATGGAAAACGATCACCAATCTCGAAACTATTGGCAGTAGCTTGAAGTGATAACTCATGCTTGAGCTTAGAAATAGAGCTTGGGCATAGAAATAACAGACTATAGAACTAACCTAATAATAAACGCGGTCTCTGCTTAACTTATCAATAAAGTGAGTGGGAAGAACCGCGAATCCAGAGCAGTAAAGGATATGAACGTGAAACAGAAAAAACGCTTTATCGCAGGGGCAAGCTGCCCAAGTTGCAACACTCAAGACACACTCCGTTGGTGGATTGAAAATAATATCGAGCTGGTGGAATGTGTCGATTGTGACTTCACAGAACAGCGTAAACCGAAAACTGTAGAGAAATCTGAACACGCGAATCAAGAAATGATCGGTATTTTTAAGCCAGAATGATTGAGTTTCGTTGATTGATCCCCATAATATCCCGGTACAGAATTTTTCCTAAGCTCAACTGTTCGAGCTTAGTCCAAACCTCCTTGGAGCTCTCATGAAAATTGAAAAGAACGTAGTAGTTAGTGTTGCATATCAAGTGAAACTTGAAGATGGCGTAGTAGTTGACCAATCAACTGCAGAAGCTCCACTAGATTACCTTCACGGTCACAACAACCTAATTACAGGTCTTGAAAAAGAGCTTGAAGGCAAAGTAGCTGGCGACAAGTTCTCTGCAACTGTTACTCCAGAAGACGCATACGGCGAACACAACGACGCACTAGTTCAACGTGTTCCTGCTGACGTATTCCAAGGTGTTGAGCAAATCGAAGTTGGCATGCGTTTCCTAGCGGATACTGACCAAGGTCCAATCCCAGTTGAAGTTACTGAAGTAGATGGCGACGAAGTTGTTGTTGATGGTAACCACATGCTAGCTGGCCAAACTCTAACGTTTGACGTTGAAGTTGTAGCGGTTCGTGAAGCGACTGAAGAAGAAGTTCAACACGGTCACGTACACCAAGAAGGCGGCTGTGGCGGTCACGACCACGATCATGACCACGAAGGCGGTTGCTGTGGTGGCGAAGGCCATGACCACGGTGAAGAGAAAAAAGACGGCTGCTGCGGCGGCGGTAGCTGTGGTTCTCACTAATACCGAATTAACGGTTTAGTTTAAGAATCTTGAAAGCCTCCCTTGTGGAGGCTTTTTGCGTTTAGGAGTCTCGCTTTTTGACCTCGCTTTTCTCTACCAAACTAAGTGTCCGCAAATCTAAGCATTCGTAAAAGTTTGGTTTTCGTTATCAGACATCGAACCATGGATGTGGTATTGATAGCACAACATTATAAGACGACGTCAGTGGAGAGTTTGTATGTCACAGCCTTTTTCAATTGCCATTCATGGTGGTGCAGGAACCATCTTGCGCGAGCAAATGAGCTATGAATTAAAAGCGGGTATTACCGAGGCTTTGGAAAAATCGGTTTTGGCTGGTTATCAAATATTGCAATCGGGTGGTGATGCTCTGGATGCGGTAGTGGCATCGGTTAAGGTGATGGAAGACAGCCCGCACTTTAATGCCGGTAGGGGCTCTGTTTTAACGCATGATGAATTTGTTGAGATGGACGCTTCTGTGATGCATGGCCGCGAAATGGATGCAGGTGCTATTGCAGGCGTTCGCCATATCAAAAACCCAATTGAGCTTGCACGTGATGTGATGCGGAAAAGCGACCATGTGTTGCTGATTGGTGAAGGTGCCGAGAAGTTTGCGTTTGAGCATGACTACACATTTACCGAGCAAGACTACTTCTTTACTGAGCGCCGCTATGACCAACTTCAGTCGATGAAAGAGAAAGGCATCTTTGCTCTGTCTGAAGCGAAATATGATGAACAGCAAGCTGAGAAATACCCTGACGATAAAAAGTACGGCACGGTTGGTGCGGTCGCATTAGACCAAGCGGGTAACTTAGCGGCAGCAACCAGTACCGGTGGCGTGACCAATAAGAAATACGGTCGTGTGGGTGACTCTCCGATCATTGGTGCAGGAACCATCGCTGAAAATGGCAATGTTGCCGTCTCAACAACCGGGATGGGTGAGTTCTTCCTACGTAAAATGGTCGCCAGTGATGTCGCAGCACGAATGCGTTATCTGAAAGAAGATGTGCACACCGCTTGTGAAACGATCATTCAAGGTGGATTGAAAACCATGGGTGGAGAAGGTGGCTTGATCGCTATCGATGGCCAAGGCGATATACATTTTGGTATGAACAGCTCAGGAATGTATCGTGCAAGCGTTGATACTCAAGGTCGTGTTGAAGTGAAGATTTATGCCGACGACTAAGTTGGTATCGGCTTAATTGGCTTTAGCTTATTCACTGAGATGAAATAAACAAAAGGGCGACAGATAAGTATCTGTCGCCCTCTTAGTTTTCTATGTCCCGTCCTGAAATGTGTTTACACATTGAGGACGAGAAACTAACGATATGCGTCGTTAGATTTAATTGGTTATTTTGAACCGCACTTAATAGTGTGGAGGTGGCGTCTCTTCTGATGCGTCAGCTAGATTAGAGCCATCCATATTTTTTACTTTGCCAACCACGAACTTCATCTGATCTTGCATTCTCGTGATTAACATTTGTTGTTGGCTAAGCGCTTCATTGAGTTCTTCAATGGTCTGTTCTTGGAAAGCTAGCTGACACTCTAGGTCATTTACGCGGCTTTCTAGTTGTTCAACTCGCTTTTCTGTCATCGTTCTTAATCCACATTCCAAGCTTGGGCAATGCCCGCAGAGGTGCCCGATATCACACGGTTCTTATCATCAAAGGCTGCATCATACACTACCGCACGAGGAGGGCGAGCATCTTTTAATGGCTCAGCATCGTGGCGAGAAATTCGCTTGCCATCCTGAGTATTCCACACACTCACTTGGCTGGATGGTGTGCCCGTCACCAACAGACTGCCGTCATCAGAAAAACGCGCACTCGAGAAAATCAACTGTCGAGACCAGCTTTGCAATTGCGCTTGAGGTTCGCCCGTTTCAAGATCCCAAATCATCGCTTGATTGCCGCCATCAGAGGTAAAAGCCAGTTCACCATCGCGTTGTAGCGCGACTCGTACTACTCTTTGTTCATGCTCAAAGGTGCGCAACACCAAGCCCGACTCGGTATCCCAAAGGTAAGCTTTGTAGTCGTTGCCGCCTGATAATGCGTAGCGGCCATTAGAAGAGAGGGAGACTGAATTCACTTTTTCTCGGTGAGCAAGGAACTCCAGACGGCGTCCGGTGACTAAGTCCACATAGATGGCTTTTCCATTAGAAAGGCCAAGCAGTACTTTTTCACCATTGCTAGAGATATCGACATCGCGAATCAAGCCGTCGGAGATAGACCAGAGCCCTTGTGCTTGAGTCCAAGATAAGTCCCAAACGGCGAAGTTCATCTGGCTAGCGGTAATGGCAAAACGGCCATTGTCCGAGATACGGATACGCGATACTTGGTTTTCTAACTGGTCTTGTGGACCAAGCCGAGCCAACTCTTGGTCTTCGGCGAGGTCCCAAAGGAGCAGTTGCTTTTGCTGAGAGTAGAGCAGGGCGAAGCGTCCATCTCTGCTAAGGGCAAAGCTGGTGGCACCATTGGGTTCAATTTCCCAACGCTGCTCATCATCTTGGAAGAAAAAGCAACCATTTAACAAGGTGATGACAATTGTACATAGCAATGAGTGGAAAAATATTCGCATCACATCTAATAATCCGGTTTGTGTCGAAAGACATATGACTAGTATATTGTTATAACTAACGTATTCACACCAATCTAATCATTAGATTTGTGCACAATAACCAATGGCTTGGCCATTAATTGGAGAATTCAATGAAATCAGTTTTAAAAGTATCACTGCTTGCCGCAACGGTTATGCTAGCAGTTGGTTGTCAGAAAGAAGAACCAAAGGCAGAAGCTCCACAGGTAGAAGAAGTTAAAGTTGAAGCAGTAAACTTTAAAACAGAAGATGACAAAGCGGCTTACGCAATCGGTGTATCTTTCGCTAACTACCTAAGCACAAGCATTGATAAGCCAAGCGAGCTAGGTATCAACCTAGACAAAGATATGGTTCTTCAAGGTATCGAAGACGTATTCGCAGAGAAAACAGCACTTAACGAAGAAGAAACTCGCGCAGCTCTTGAAGCTCTAGACAAGCGTGTTGCTGAAACGATGCAAGCACAAGCGGCAGAAAAATCTGCAGAAGTGAAGAAAGCCGGTGATGACTTCCGCGCTGAGTTCGCTAAAACTGAAGGCGTTAAGCAAACTGAATCTGGTCTACTTTACCAAGTAATGACTGCTGGTGAAGGCGCTTCTCCAAAAGACACTGATACCGTTCAAGTACACTACAAAGGTACGCTAACAGACGGTACTCAGTTCGACAGCTCTTACGATCGTGGCGAACCAGCAACATTCCCACTAAACCGCGTAATCCCAGGCTGGACTGAAGGCGTACAACTGATGCAAGTTGGTTCTAAGTACAAGTTCGTTATCCCGCCAGAGCTAGCATACGGTGAGCAAGACACACCGACTATCCCAGCTAACTCAACGCTAGTATTCGAAGTAGAACTACTAAACATCGATAACGCTGAAGCAGCTCCTGCACAGTAATATCGGTTAAAAGCCTCGTACTAAAATACGTTGATTGAATAAAAAGCCTAACTTTGAGTTAGGCTTTTTTTATGATTTGAAGATGAGTATTTGATTTTTAAACTTGTTCTAAATCACTAGTTGCAATGTTAGCTAGGTGTGCAATTAAAATTTTCTGATAAACTTACATAAATTTGTTGATTTTTCACACGAAGGTAAGGAATAAGTGACTACTACAGAAACAGTCAATGCAGATGTGTTACTTGAAATGGAATCAGTCCACGTTATGCCATTCAGTGAACACGATAAAATCATTCTAAGATCTTATGAGGCCGTTGTTGACGGTATTGCGAGCCTTATTGGTCCGTTTTGTGAAATCGTTTTGCACTCTTTAGAAGACCTCAATACTTCTGCGATTAAAATTGCCAACGGCGAAAATACAGGTCGTCAGGTTGGCTCGCCGATCACCGATCTTGCATTGAAGATGCTAAAAGATATTGAAGGTTCTAAGCGTAACTTCTCACGTTCATACTTCACTCGCGCTAAAGGCGGAGTGTTGATGAAGTCGATCACGGTTGCTATCCGCAACGGTGAAGACCGAGTGATTGGCCTACTGTGTATTAACGTGAATCTAGACGCGCCATTCTCACAAGTGCTGCAATCGTTCATGCCTACACAAGACGCAGACGAAGCCGCATCATCGGTTAACTTCGCTAGTGACGTTGAAGAACTTGTCGACCAAACGGTTGAACGCACCATTGAAGAAATTAACGCTGACAAATCGGTATCGAACAATACTAAGAACCGTCAGATCGTGATGGAGCTGTACGACAAAGGTATTTTCGATATTAAAGACGCGATCAACCGCGTTGCTGAGCGACTGAACATCTCTAAGCACACCGTGTACCTATACATCCGCCAACGTAAAACAGAGGATGAAGAGGGTTGCTAAGCTATACACTCCTAGTGAATGGGCCAGTCTATGGCTCACAGTCAGCAAGAAGTGCCTACCAGTTTGCCGTGGCTCTGATTAAACAGGGCCACAAACTTCACAGTGTGTTCTTCTATCAAGATGGCGTCAGTAACGGCTCAGACCTTACCGTACCGGCTAACGATGAATTTGATTTAGCTTCTGCTTGGCAAAAGCTGGCTGATGAACACGATGTTAGCCTTGAAACCTGTGTGGCAGCTGCGCTAAGACGCGGAGTGATTAGCTCTGAAGAAGCAGAGCAACATCAACTAAGTGCCTCTAACCTAGCCACTGGATTTACTCAAGCCGGATTAGGGAGCTTATCGGAAGCGCTACTAACGCAAGATAGGGTTGTGCAGTTTTGAGAAAGTTAGCCTTTATATTTAACAGTTTCCCTCATACGACCGCTGCGGGTAGAGAAGGGTTAGACGCATTACTTGCTGCATCTGCTTACAGTGAAAATATCGCCGTGTTCTTTGTTGGCGATGGCGTGACACAGCTTCTCAAGGCGCAGCAGCCCGACGAAACACTATCGCGTGACTACATCTCTGCATTCAAACTTATGGACCTGTACGACATCGAACAGGTGTATGTGTGTCAGCGTAGTCTGAGTCAGTTTGGTCTTTCAGCAGACAACCTGCTGATCGATGTGACCACCGTTGAAGCCGACGAGTTAACGCAGAAGTTAGCTCAGTGCCAACAGATACTGACTTTCTAGGGGACGCTATGCTTCATATTGTAAAATCAGTCGACAAACTTAAACTCGCATTGACCTATTCTCAGCCACAAGATCAGTATCTTTTGGTGGAAGATGCGGTGTATGTTTGCCTTCCCAATCATGAGTTATTCACTCAAATCTGCGCAGTAGAGCAGGTGTCGGTGTTAAAACCAGATCTCGATAGCCGAGGTTTACAACTACTTGTCTCAAGTACCATTGATCAAGTTGACTTCGATGGCTTCGTTAAACTGACGGTTTTGAACGACAAATCAGTCACTTGGTAGCTGTGTTTTATCAGTTTGGTTAAAAGTAGACCATCCTGAGCTCTAGACGGCTAAAAAAGATCTGTATATTTCTTGACACACCTCCCACTGCTGAATAGAATTTTGCGTCCCTAATTACGACTTGTGATTAGGGATAGATTTTTCACAAAGCTTACTTTCAAGTAAATTTCAGGAGCTAGTTAATGGCAACTATTAACCAGTTGGTTCGCAAACCTCGTGTAAAGCAAGTTGTTAAAAGCAACGTGCCTGCACTAGAAGCGTGCCCACAAAAACGTGGTGTATGTACTCGTGTTTACACTACTACACCTAAAAAACCTAACTCGGCACTACGTAAAGTATGTCGTGTACGTCTAACTAACGGTTTCGAAGTAACTTCGTACATCGGCGGTGAAGGCCACAACCTACAAGAGCACAGTGTTGTACTAATCCGTGGCGGTCGTGTAAAAGACCTTCCGGGTGTTCGTTACCACACTGTTCGCGGCGCACTTGACTGTGCTGGCGTTAACGACCGTAAACAAGGTCGTTCTAAGTACGGTGTGAAACGTCCTAAGTCTTAATTGATTCTCTTTTTTAAAAAGAAATCGTTAAGTAAGGCCAAACACTATTTTATTTATTATTCTGAAAAGTTTTGGAAAAAACCTGAAGAAGACAACGGAGAATATCCATGCCACGTCGTCGCGTAATAGGTCAGCGTAAGATCCTTCCAGATCCTAAGTTCAAATCTGAATTGCTGGCAAAATTCGTTAACATCCTTATGGTTGACGGAAAGAAATCTACTGCAGAAAAAATCGTTTACACTGCACTAGATTCAATGGCTGAGAAGTCTGGTAAAGACCACTTAGCTGTATTTGAAGAAGCTCTTGAAAATGTTCGCCCAGCGGTAGAAGTTAAATCTCGCCGTGTAGGTGGTTCAACTTACCAAGTACCTGTAGAAGTTCGTCCGGTTCGCCGTAACGCTCTTGCTATGCGTTGGGTAGTTGAAGCTGCGCGTAAGCGTGGTGAAAAATCTATGGCTCAACGCCTAGCTGCTGAAATGCTAGACGCGTCTGAGAACAAAGGTACTGCGGTTAAGAAACGTGAAGACGTTCACCGCATGGCTGACGCAAACAAAGCGTTCGCACATTACCGTTGGTAATACCTTTTTAGTGCTGCAAGGTTCCTTGCAGCACTTCTTTAGTTCCTATGCTTATGCTAGGAACTATTGCTATTTCTAGGGCAAGCAATTTTTAGCGAAGCATCGCTTTTAACGCCTAATCTAGACATAGCAATAGTCCCTAAGTCTCTAATAAGAGGATTCAACCGTGGCTCGTAAAACTCCTATAGAGCAATACCGTAATATCGGTATCGTTGCTCACGTAGATGCAGGTAAAACAACCACAAGTGAACGTATTCTGTTCTATACCGGTCTTTCTCACAAAATCGGCGAAGTTCACGATGGTGCAGCAACCATGGACTGGATGGAGCAAGAGCAAGAGCGCGGTATTACGATCACTTCAGCAGCAACCACTACGTTTTGGCGTGGTATGGAAGCTCAGTTCTCGGACCACCGTATTAACATCATCGACACTCCTGGACACGTTGACTTCACAATCGAAGTAGAACGTTCTCTGCGTGTGCTTGATGGTGCAGTTGTTGTGTTCTGTGGCTCATCTGGTGTTGAACCTCAGTCAGAGACAGTATGGCGTCAAGCTGATAAGTACCAAGTTCCACGTATGGTTTTCGTTAATAAAATGGACCGTACCGGCGCTGACTTCTTGCGCGTAGTTGAACAGATCAAGGACCGCTTAGGCGCAACTCCTGTTCCAATTCAACTGAACATTGGTGCTGAAGAAAACTTCCAAGGCGTTGTCGATCTTATCAAGATGAAGGCAATTAACTGGAATGAAGCTGACCAAGGCATGACTTTCACGTACGAAGATATTCCTGCAGACATGCAAGAAATGGCTGAAGAATATCGTACAGAACTTGTTGAAGCTGCTGCAGAAGCAAATGAAGAGCTGATGGATAAGTACCTTGAAGAAGGTGAACTAACAGAAGCTGAAATCAAACAAGGTCTTCGTACTCGTACCCTTAATAATGAAATCGTACTTGCTACTTGTGGTAGTGCATTCAAAAACAAAGGTGTACAAGCTGTTCTAGATGCAGTTGTTGATTTCCTTCCTTCTCCAGTCGATGTACCTGCAATTAAAGGTATCGATGAAGATGAGAACGAAGCAGAGCGTCACGCAGACGACAAAGAACCGTTCTCAGCGCTAGCATTTAAGATTGCAACAGACCCATTCGTTGGTACTTTAACTTTCATCCGTGTTTACTCTGGTGTTGTTGAAAGCGGTAAAACAGCTTATAACTCTGTGAAGAAACAACGTGAACGCTTAGGTCGCATTGTTCAAATGCACTCAAACAAGCGAGAAGAAGTAAAAGAAGTACGAGCAGGTGACATCGCAGCCATCATTGGCCTGAAAGATGTGACTACTGGTGAAACCCTTTGTGACCAGAACCATAAGATTGTTCTTGAGCGCATGGAGTTCCCAGACCCAGTTATTCAGATCGTTGTAGAGCCAAGCTCTCAAGCTGATCAAGATAAAATGACTATCGCTCTAGGTAAACTAGCAGCGGAAGACCCATCGTTCCGCGTTGATATGGATGCGGAAACTGGCCAGACTCTGATTTCTGGTATGGGTGAACTACACTTAGATATCATCGTTGACCGTATGAAGCGCGAATTTAGCGTGAACTGCAACGTTGGTAACCCGCAAGTGGCTTACCGTGAGACTATTCGTGGTACAGCGAAAGCGGAAGGTAAATTTATCCGTGAACATGGTGGTAAAGGTCAGTACGGTCACGTATGGCTGAAACTAGAACCATCAGAAGCTGGCGAAGGCTTTGTCTTTGTGGATGAAATTGCCAATGGTATCGTACCGAAAGAGTTTATCGCTTCAGTTGCTAAAGGCGTTGAAGAGCAGATGAACAATGGTGTGCTTGCTGGCTATCCAGTTTTGGATATCAAAGCTACACTATATGATGGTTCTTACCATGAAACAGATTCAAGTGAGATGGCGTTTACAATCGCTGCCTCTATGGCTTTCAGAGCGGGTGCACTTGAAGCGCAACCGGTTCTGCTTGAGCCTATGATGAAAGTTGAAGTAACTACTCCAGAAGACTGGATGGGTGACGTTGTTGGCGATATTAACCGTCGTCGCGGCATCATCGAAGGTATGGACGAGGGGACAGCTGGCCTGAAGATAATTCGTGCACAAGTTCCGTTGTCTGTCATGTTCGGTTACGCAACTGATTTACGTTCTGCGACACAAGGTCGTGCTTCTTACTCTATGGAGTTTAGTGAGTACGCTGAAGTGCCTAACAATGTTGCAAAAGCAATCATTGCAGAGCGTGGTTAAACAAAAGGAAGGCATTTTTTTTCATTTTTTGAAAGAACAATGCGTCCAAATATTGCGCTAACGAGAGTTGGCGCATAAAATAGCAATTTCTGGCGCGTCTCGCTCAATAATGAACGTGGCGAATCATAACTAGGAAGGAACACGATTGTGTCTAAAGAAAAATTTGAACGTACGAAACCGCACGTAAACGTTGGTACTATCGGCCACGTTGACCACGGTAAAACAACTCTAACTGCTGCTATCTGTACTACTCTTGCAAAAGTATACGGCGGTGTTGCTAAAGATTTCGCATCTATCGATAACGCTCCAGAAGAGCGTGAGCGCGGTATCACAATCGCAACTTCTCACGTTGAGTACGACACTCCAGCACGTCACTACGCACACGTAGACTGTCCAGGACACGCGGATTATGTTAAAAACATGATCACTGGTGCTGCACAAATGGACGGCGGTATCCTAGTTGTTGCTGCGACTGACGGCCCTATGCCTCAAACTCGTGAGCACATCCTACTTGGTCGTCAAGTTGGTATCCCTTACATCATCGTATTCATGAACAAATGTGACATGGTAGATGACGAAGAGCTACTTGAGCTAGTTGAGATGGAAGTTCGTGAACTTCTTTCTGAATACGACTTCCCAGGTGATGACCTACCAGTTATCCAAGGTTCTGCACTTGGCGCACTAAACGGCGAGAAGCAGTGGGAAGACAAGATCGTTGAGCTTGCAGAAGCACTAGATTCTTACATTCCTGAGCCAGAGCGTGCAGTTGACCAACCGTTCCTACTACCAATTGAAGATGTATTCTCAATTCAAGGTCGTGGTACTGTTGTAACTGGTCGTATCGAGCGCGGTATCCTACGTGTAGGTGACGAAGTAGAAATCGTTGGTATCAAAGAGACTACTCTTACTACTTGTACTGGTGTTGAAATGTTCCGTAAACTGCTTGACGAAGGTCGTGCAGGTGAGAACGTTGGTGCACTTCTACGTGGTACTAAGCGTGATGACGTTGAACGTGGTCAAGTACTTTCTGCGAAAGGTTCTATCAACCCACACACTAAGTTTGAGTCTGAAGTATACGTACTTTCTAAAGACGAAGGCGGCCGTCACACTCCTTTCTTCAAAGGTTACCGTCCACAGTTCTACTTCCGTACAACTGACGTAACAGGCGACATCACTCTACCAGAAGGCGTAGAAATGGTAATGCCAGGTGACAACGTTCAAATGACTGTTGAGCTAATCGCTCCAATCGCAATGGACGAAGGTCTACGTTTCGCAATCCGCGAAGGTGGCCGTACAGTTGGTGCTGGTGTTGTAGCTAAAATCTTCGCTTAATAGCATTTAGATTTTTGCACTCTCTTCATTAGAAGAGCACGCATCTGAAAAGGGGAGCTTCGGCTTCCCTTTTGTTTTCTCAAAAGAAATATTACCTTCCATCTATCTTCTTCCCTCTCGATACAAAACCAACTTCCAATAAATTGCGATTATTTTTCCAACACTACTTGCATACTAAAGTGTGATCTGTATAATGCATCGCACTGGCTAACGCTGGTTGTGAACCAATGAGCACTGAGGAGTAGGTCTTACCTAGTAATGTATACTCAGCTTATGTTCGCGGTTAATAAAAATAGTAAACTTCTTGTTTACTTCAAAAGTTAACTGACAATGCGTCCTAATTTTGGGTGCTACGGTTTCACATAAATCAATCGGCATTCTCTCGTTTTATCGGGTTTGAGTGGCGATATTGTTTGTGTAATTTTTAATAATTGGAGCTCTGTCTCATGCAGAACCAACGTATTCGTATCCGCCTTAAAGCGTTTGATTACAAGCTAATCGATGCTTCAACTGCGGAAATCGTTGAAACAGCAAAACGTACTGGCGCACAGGTTCGTGGTCCTATTCCACTTCCTACTCGTAAAGAGCGTTTCACTGTTCTTACCTCTCCACACGTCAACAAAGATGCACGTGATCAGTACGAAATCCGTACTCACAAGCGTTTGATCGACATCGTTGAGCCAACAGATAAAACTGTTGATGCTCTAATGCGTCTTGATCTTGCAGCTGGCGTTGATGTTCAAATCAGCCTAGGTTAAGGGAGATAAGAATAATGATTGGTCTAGTCGGACGTAAAGTGGGTATGACCCGCGTATTTACTGAAGAAGGCGTTTCTATCCCAGTAACTGTTGTTGAGGTTGAAGCGAACCGTATTTCTCAAGTTAAAACTCTTGAGACAGACGGCTACGCAGCAATCCAAGTAACTACTGGTGCTAAGAAAGCTAACCGTGTAACTAAACCTGAAGCTGGTCACTTCGCGAAAGCGGGTGTAGAAGCAGGTCGCGGTCTTTGGGAATTCCGTTTAGAAAACGGCGAAGAGTTTGAAGTTGGCGCTGAGCTAAACGTAGAACTTTTCAACGAAATTAAAAAAGTAGACGTTACTGGTACATCTAAAGGTAAAGGCTTCCAAGGCGCTATCAAGCGTTGGAACTTCTCTACTCAAGATATGACTCACGGTAACTCTTTGTCTCACCGCGCACCGGGTTCAATTGGCCAATGTCAAACTCCAGGCCGCGTGTTTAAAGGCAAGAAAATGGCAGGTCACATGGGTGCTGAGCGTGTAACGACTCAAAACCTAGAGATCGTACGTGTTGACGCTGAGCGCAATCTACTCCTTATTAAAGGTGCAGTACCGGGCTCAACAGGCGGAAACGTGATCGTAAAACCTGCTGTTAAAGCATAACGTCTAGGAGTAAGTAATGGAATTGATGGTTAAAGGTGCTGATGCACTAACTGTTTCCGAGACTACTTTCGGACGTGACTTCAACGAAGCTCTTGTACACCAAGTAGTTGTTGCATATGCAGCAGGTGCTCGTCAAGGTACTCGTGCTCAAAAGACTCGTTCTGAAGTATCTGGCGGTGGCGCTAAGCCATGGCGTCAAAAAGGTACTGGCCGCGCACGTGCTGGTACAATTCGTAGCCCAATCTGGCGTACAGGTGGTGTTACTTTTGCTGCGAAACCACAAGATCACAGCCAAAAAGTAAACAAAAAAATGTACCGCGGTGCTATGAAGAGCATTCTTTCTGAGCTAGTTCGTCAAGAGCGTTTAATCGTTGTTGATAACTTCTCTGTAGAAGCACCAAAAACAAAAGAACTTGTAGCTAAGCTTAAAGAGCTTGAGCTAAGCGACGTTCTGATTGTGACTGGCGAAGTAGATGAAAATCTATTCTTAGCTGCTCGTAACCTATACAAAGTAGATGCACGTGATGTTGCTGGTGTTGATCCAGTATCACTAATCGCTTTCGACAAGGTTCTAATGACTGCTGACGCAGTTAAGCAAGTTGAGGAGATGCTAGCATGATCACTGAAGAGCGTATCTTAAAAGTTCTACGTGCTCCGCACATCTCTGAAAAAGCAACTATGGCAGCTGAGAAAGCGAACACTATCGTTTTCAAAGTAGCTAAAGATGCAACTAAGAAAGAGATCAAAGCAGCTGTAGAAAAGCTATTTGAAGTTGAAGTTAAGTCTGTAAATACTCTTGTATTAAAGGGTAAGACCAAACGTCAAGGTATGCGTGAAGGCCGTCGTTCAGACGTTAAGAAAGCCTACGTTACTTTGAAAGAAGGTCAAGATCTTGACTTCGTTGGCGGCGCGGAATAACAGGAGTAGTAAAAATGGCTATTGTTAAATGTAAGCCGACTTCCCCTGGTCGTCGTCACGTCGTTAAAGTTGTTAACGCTGACCTACACAAGGGTAAGCCATACGCACCACTTCTAGAGAAAAACTCTAAGAACGGTGGTCGTAACAACAACGGTCGTATTACAGTACGTCACATCGGTGGTGGTCATAAGCACCATTACCGTGTAATTGACTTCAAGCGTACTAAAGATGGCATCCCAGCGAAAGTTGAGCGTCTAGAATACGATCCAAACCGTAGTGCTAACATCGCTCTAGTTCTGTACGCAGACGGTGAGCGTCGTTACATCATTGCACCTAAAGGTGTTAACGCAGGCGACCAGATTCAATCTGGCGTAGATGCTGCAATCAAAGCAGGTAACACTCTGCCGATGCGCAACATCCCAGTAGGTTCTACTGTACACTGTGTTGAACTTAAGCCTGGTAAAGGTGCTCAACTAGCTCGTTCGGCTGGTGCTTATGCTCAAATCATCGCTCGCGATGGTGCATACGTAACTATCCGTCTACGTTCTGGTGAGATGCGCAAAGTTCTTTCTGAAGGTCGTGCAACGATCGGTGAAGTTGGTAACTCTGAGCATATGCTACGTGAACTTGGTAAAGCTGGTGCTTCACGCTGGCGCGGCGTACGTCCAACCGTACGTGGTGTAGTAATGAACCCGGTGGATCACCCACATGGTGGTGGTGAAGGCCGCACATCTGGTGGTCGTCACCCAGTTTCTCCTTGGGGCGTTCCTACTAAGGGCTTCAAGACTCGTAAGAACAAGCGCACTGACAAGTACATCGTACGTCGTCGCACTAAATAATTTATAAAGAGGAATCGCCATGCCACGTTCTCTCAAGAAAGGTCCTTTTATTGACCTACACTTGCTGAAGAAGGTAGAGAAAGCGGTGGAAAGCGGAGACAAAAAGCCTATTAAGACTTGGTCCCGTCGCTCAATGATCATCCCAACAATGATTGGTTTGACCATCGCTGTCCATAATGGTCGTCAGCACGTTCCAGTTTTCGTTACCGAAGAAATGATCGGTCACAAACTGGGCGAATTTGCACCAACTCGTACTTATCGCGGTCATGCTGCAGATAAGAAAGCTAAGAAGAAATAAGGAGTAGATGATGGAAGCTTTAGCTAAACATAACTTTGCTCGTATTTCTCCACAGAAAGCTCGCTTAGTTGCAGACCAAATTCGCGGTAAGTCGGTAGACCAAGCTCTAGAAATTCTAACTTTCAGCAACAAAAAAGCTGCTGTATTAGTTAAGAAGGTTCTTGAGTCAGCTATCGCTAACGCGGAACATAACGAAGGTGCAGATATCGACGATCTAAATGTCGCTAAAATCTTCGTAGATGAGGGCCCTATCATGAAGCGTATTATGCCTCGTGCTAAAGGTCGTGCGGATCGTATCTTGAAGCGTTCAAGCCACATCACTATTGTTGTAGCAGATCGCTAAAGACTAGGAGAGTAAGCAATGGGTCAGAAAGTACATCCTAATGGTATTCGTCTTGGCATCGTTAAGCCTTGGAATGCTACATGGTTTGCTAATACCAACGAATTCGCTGACAACCTAGACGGCGACTTCAAGGTACGTCAGTTCCTTACAAAGGAACTACAAAAAGCATCATTATCTCGTATCGTTATCGAGCGTCCAGCTAAGAGCATCCGTGTGACTATTCACACTGCTCGCCCTGGCGTTGTTATCGGTAAGAAAGGTGAAGACGTAGAGAAGCTACGCGCAGCTGTAGCTAAAATCGCAGGTGTACCAGCGCAAATTAACATCGCTGAAGTACGTAAGCCTGAGCTAGATGGTCAGCTTGTAGCTGATAGCATCGCGTCTCAACTAGAGCGTCGTGTTATGTTCCGTCGTGCAATGAAGCGTGCGGTACAAAATGCTATGCGTCTAGGCGCTAAAGGCATCAAAGTACAAGTAGGCGGCCGTCTTGGCGGTGCTGAAATCGCACGTTCAGAGTGGTACCGTGAAGGCCGTGTGCCTCTACACACTCTACGTGCAGACATTGATTACGCAACTTCTTCGGCTCACACTCAATACGGTGTGATCGGCATTAAAGTTTGGATCTTCAAAGGTGAGATTCTAGGCGGTATGCCAGCTGCTAACGCAGTAGAGCCAAAAGGCGATAAGCCTAAGAAGCAGCGTAAAGGCCGTAAGTAAGGAGTCGAACGATGCTACAACCAAAACGTACTAAGTTCCGCAAGGTTATGACTGGTCGTAACCGTGGTCTAGCTAAAGGTACTGAAGTAAGCTTCGGCGAATTCGGTCTTAAAGCTGTTGGCCGTGGTCGTCTGACTGCACGTCAAATCGAAGCGGCACGTCGTGCTATGACACGTCACATTAAGCGTCAAGGTCAAATCTGGATTCGTGTATTCCCAGACAAGCCAATTACTGAAAAGCCTCTTGAAGTTCGTCAAGGTAAAGGTAAAGGTTCAGTTGCGTACTGGGTTGCTCAAATCCAACCAGGCAAAGTTATGTACGAGATGAATGGCGTACCTGAAGAGTTGGCACGTGAAGCGTTCCGCCTAGCGGCACGTAAACTGCCTGTTAAAACTACTTTTGTAACTAAGCAGGTGATGTGATGAAAGCACAAGATCTACGCGAAAAGAACGTTGAAGAGCTTAACGCTGAGCTATTGAATTTGCTACGTGAACAGTTCAACTTGCGCATGCAAGCTGCAACTGGTCAACTTCAGCAAACTCATACTCTAAAAGCTGTACGCCGTGACATCGCACGTGTGAAAACTGTTTTGACTGAAAAGGCAGGCGCATAATGAGCGAAACTAACCGCATCCAGCAAGGCCGTGTAGTAAGCGACAAGATGGACAAGTCTATCGTTGTTGCTATTGAACGCACTGTAAAACACCCAATTTACGGTAAGTTCATCAAACGCACGACTAAAGTACACGCACACGACGAAGACAACACTTGTGGCCTAGGCGACAAAGTTGAAATCGCTGAGTGTCGTCCTCTGTCTAAGACTAAGTCTTGGACATTGGTTAAAGTTCTAGAAAAAGCGAAGATTTAATCTTTGTAATTCTATAACTTATAAGCGGCTCCAAATTATTTTTTGGAGCCGCTTGTTTTTTGTCTACCCAATTTAAAAAAAGGGTGGTACAATTCGCGTCCCTTTTAAAGAGGCAGCCCGACCCGAGAGGGTCTAGTTTTAATATTTAGCGGAGCACTAACAATGATCCAGATGCAAAGTACACTTGACGCAGCAGATAACTCTGGCGCGCGCAAGGTAATGTGTATTAAGGTTCTGGGTGGCTCTCACCGCCGTTATGCACATATCGGTGACGTCATCAAGGTTACAGTGAAGGAAGCGATTCCTCGCGGTAAAGTAAAGAAAGGTGATGTTCTGAAGGCGGTAGTAGTGCGCACCCGTAAAGGCGTTCGTCGCCCAGACGGTTCTGTCATTCGCTTCGACAGTAATGCTTGTGTATTGTTAAATGACACTACTGAGCAACCAGTCGGCACACGTATCTTTGGTCCTGTGACTCGTGAACTTCGTAACGCGAAATTCATGAAGATTGTATCACTAGCACCTGAAGTTCTGTAAGGAGCGGCAATATGGCAGCTAAAATCCGTCGTAATGACGAAGTAATCATTCTTGCTGGTAAAGATAAAGGCAAGAAAGGTAAAGTAACTAAGGTTCTGACAACTGGTAAAGTTATCGTTGAAGGCATCAACCTTGTTAAGAAACACCAAAAGCCGGTTCCGGCTCTAGGTCAACAAGGTGGCATCGTTGAACAAGAAGCAGCTATTGATGCTTCTAACGTTGCTGTTTTTAACGCGGCTACTGGTAAAGCAGACCGTATCGGTTTCCGTATCGAAGATGGCAAGAAAGTTCGTTTCTTCAAATCTAACGGCGAAACTGTTTCTAACTAATTAGAAGTAATTTGGAGTTCTACTATGGCGAAACTGCATGATTACTACAAGTCGTCTGTAGTCGCTGAGCTTACCAAAGAGTTCAGCTACACAAGCGTCATGCAAGTCCCTAGGATTGAGAAAATCACCCTAAATATGGGCGTTGGTGAAGCAATCAACGATAAGAAACTGCTAGAAAACGCAGCAGCTGATATGGCAACGATCTCTGGTCAAAAGCCACTTATCACTAAAGCGCGTAAATCTGTAGCTGGTTTCAAAATTCGTGAAGGCTACCCAATTGGTTGTAAAGTAACCTTGCGTGGTGAGCGCATGTGGGAATTTTTAGAGCGTTTAATCTCTATCGCACTTCCACGTGTACGTGATTTCCGTGGTGTTAGCGCTAAGTCTTTTGACGGTCGCGGTAACTACAGCATGGGCGTTCGCGAGCAAATCATCTTTCCGGAAATCGACTACGATAAAGTCGATCGTGTCCGCGGTCTTGATATCACTATCACGACTTCTGCGGGTTCCGATGAGGAAGGCCGAGCTCTGCTGGCTGCCTTTAACTTCCCATTCCGTAAGTAAGGGTAGGGTTACTGTTATGGCTAAACAATCAATGAAAGCACGTGAAGCTAAACGTGCAAAACTAGTAGCTAAGTTCGCTGAAAAGCGTTCTGCGCTAAAAGTTATCATTAGCGATGTAAACGCATCTGAAGAAGATCGTTGGAATGCGGTTCTTAAACTGCAATCTCTTCCACGTGATTCAAGTGCATCACGTCAGCGCAACCGTTGCAACCAAACTGGTCGTCCACACGGTTACCTACGTAAATTCGGTCTAAGCCGCATTAAGGTTCGTGAAGCTTGCATGAAAGGCGAGATTCCGGGTCTTCGTAAGGCTAGCTGGTAATTGCCACTTAATCATTTGGAGTAAATCTTATGAGCATGCAAGATCCGATTTCGGATATGCTGACCCGAGTTCGTAACGGTCAGGCAGCAAACAAAGTTGCTGTAAAAATGCCTTCTTCAAAGCTTAAAGTTGCAATTGCTGCATTACTTAAAGCTGAAGGTTACATCGTAGACTTCGCTGTTAACAGCGAAGCAAAACCTGAGCTAGAAGTTACTCTTAAGTACTTCCAAGCTAAACCTGTAATCGAGCAAATCAAGCGTGTATCACGTCCTGGTCTAAGAGTTTATAAAAATAAAGACTCTTTACCTACAGTGATGGGTGGTCTTGGTATTGCAGTTGTTTCTACTTCCAAGGGTCTGATGTCTGACCGTGCTGCTCGTAAAGCAGGTCTTGGCGGTGAAATCATCTGTTACGTAGCTTAAGGAGTAGATTATGTCTCGTGTTGCTAAAGCACCTGTCGCTATTCCAGCTGGCGTAGAGGTGAAACTAAACGGCCAAGAAGTTACTGTAAAAGGTAGCAAAGGTGAGCTTACTCGCGTTCTTAACAGCGCCGTAGTTATTGCACAGGAAGAAACCAACCTAACTTTCGGTCCGAAAGAAGGTGTTACTAACGCATGGGCACAAGCTGGTACAGCTCGCGCTCTAGTTAATAACATGGTTGTGGGTGTTACTGAGGGCTTCACTAAGAAGCTAACTCTTAAGGGTGTTGGTTACCGTGCTGCTATGAAAGGCAACTCTGTAGCTCTAACTCTTGGTTTTTCTCACCCAGTAGAGCACGCTCTACCTGAAGGTATTAAAGCTGAGTGCCCTAGCCAAACTGAGATCATCATTACTGGTTGCGATAAGCAAGTAGTAGGTCAAGTTGCGGCTGACATTCGTTCTTACCGTGCTCCTGAGCCTTACAAAGGCAAAGGTGTTCGTTACGCAGATGAAAATGTGCGTACTAAAGAAGCTAAGAAGAAGTAAGGTATCACTATGGATAAGAAAGCATCTCGCATCCGTCGTGCTACACGTGCACGTCGTAAGATTGCAGAACTTGGTGCAACTCGCCTGGTAGTACACCGTACTCCTCGCCATGTTTACGCACAAGTTATCGCGGCAAACGGCTCTGAGGTTATCGCAGCTGCTTCTACTGTAGAAAAAGCGATCCGTGAGCAAGTTAAGAACACTGGTAACGTTGATGCAGCTAAAGCAGTTGGTAAAGCTGTTGCTGAGCGCGCTCTTGAAAAAGGCGTAGCTTCAGTTGCATTTGATCGTTCTGGTTTCCAATACCACGGTCGAGTAGCGGCGCTAGCAGAATCTGCTCGCGAAGCTGGTCTGAAATTCTAAGGTAGGGTTGGAAGATGGCTAAAGAACAACAACAAGCTAATGATTTGCAAGAAAAGCTGATCGCAGTTAACCGTGTATCTAAGACGGTTAAAGGTGGTCGAATCATGAGCTTTACTGCACTAACAGTAGTTGGTGACGGTAACGGTCGCGTAGGTTTCGGTTACGGCAAAGCTCGTGAAGTACCTGCTGCGATTCAAAAAGCAATGGAAAAAGCGCGCCGTAACATGGTTACAGTATCGCTTAACGAAGGCACTCTTCACCACCCGGTGAAAGGTCGTCATTCGGGCTCTAAAGTTTACATGCAGCCAGCTGCAGAAGGTACAGGTGTTATTGCCGGCGGTGCAATGCGTGCTGTACTTGAAGTTGCGGGCGTACATAACGTACTTTCTAAAGCATACGGTTCAACGAACCCGATCAACATCGTTCGTGCAACGATTGGTGCTCTAGTAGACGTTAAGTCACCAGAAATGGTTGCTGCTAAACGTGGTCTAACTGTTGAATCTATTTCGGAGTAAGCACACGATGGCAACTATTAAAGTAACTCAAACTAAAAGCTCAATTGGTCGCCTACCTAAGCACAAAGCGTGTCTTAAAGGTCTAGGTCTTCGTCGCATCAACCATACAGTAGAACTTGAAGATACACCGTGCGTACGCGGTATGATCAACAAGGTTTACTACATGGTTAAGATTGAGGAGTAATCAGAATGCGTTTGAATACTCTATCACCGGCTGCTGGCTCTAAACCTTCTAAGAAGCGTGTAGGTCGTGGTATCGGTTCTGGCCTTGGTAAAACAGGTGGCCGCGGTCACAAAGGTCAAAAGTCACGTTCTGGCGGCTCTGTTCGTCCAGGTTTTGAAGGCGGTCAAATGCCTCTAAAACAACGTCTACCTAAATTCGGTTTCACTTCTCGTAAGAGCCTAGTGTCTGCTGAGGTTCGTCTAGCTGAGCTAGCGAAAGTAACAGGTGACGTAGTTGATCTTAACAGCCTTAAAGCTGCTAACGTTATCACTAAGAACATCGAGTTTGTTAAGATCGTTCTTTCTGGTGACCTAAGCAAAGCTGTGACTGTTAAAGGTCTACGCGTGACTAAAGGCGCTAAAGCTGCAATCGAAGCTGCAGGCGGTAAAATCGAGGAATAATCTCGAGGAACGAGGTACAGATGGCTAAGAAACCAGGACAAGATTTTCGTAGTGCTCAGAGCGGCTTAAGTGAACTAAAGTCGCGCTTATTATTCGTAATTGGTGCACTTTTAGTATTCCGAGCCGGCTCTTTTGTGCCGATCCCTGGTATTGACGCAGCTGTACTTGCCGATTTGTTCGATCAGCAAAAAGGTACCATCGTAGAAATGTTTAACATGTTCTCCGGTGGTGCTCTTGAGCGTGCATCTATATTAGCATTGGGTATCATGCCGTACATTTCGGCATCGATCGTAGTCCAATTGCTAACTGTAGTTCATCCAGCGTTAGCGGAACTCAAGAAAGAGGGTGAAGCAGGCCGTCGTAAGATAAGCCAATATACACGCTACGGCACGCTTGTACTTGCAACATTCCAAGCTATTGGTATCGCAACAGGCTTACCAAACATGGTCGACAATCTGGTTGTTATCAACCAAACCATGTTTACGCTTATTGCTACCGTGAGTTTAGTAACTGGTACCATGTTCTTAATGTGGTTAGGTGAACAAATCACTGAGCGAGGAATCGGTAATGGTATTTCCATTCTGATTTTTGCAGGTATTGTTGCTGGATTGCCTTCTGCAATCGGTCAAACAATCGAGCAAGCGCGTCAAGGTGAATTGCATGTGCTTCTTCTGCTGTTGATTGCTGTATTGTCTTTTGCTGTTATTTACTTCGTAGTTTTCATGGAACGTGGTCAACGTCGTATCGTCGTTAACTATGCGAAACGTCAACAAGGTCGTAAAGTTTTTGCAGCACAAAGCTCTCACTTGCCTCTTAAGATTAATATGGCAGGTGTTATTCCAGCGATTTTCGCATCAAGTATTATTTTGTTCCCAGGAACATTAGCGCAGTGGTTTGGTCAAAATGGTGAAAGCAGCGCGTTCGGTTGGTTAACTGACGTGTCATTAGCTCTTAGCCCAGGTCAACCTTTGTATGTAATGCTTTATGCAGCAGCTATAATCTTCTTCTGTTTCTTCTATACAGCGTTGGTGTTTAACCCACGTGAAACAGCTGATAACTTGAAGAAGTCTGGTGCATTCGTACCCGGTATCCGCCCAGGTGAGCAGACAGCGAAATATATCGATAAAGTGATGACTAGACTAACCCTTGCGGGCGCTCTATACATTACTTTTATATGTCTGATTCCTGAGTTCATGATGGTCGCGTGGAACGTTCGTTTCTACTTTGGCGGCACATCACTACTAATCGTAGTGGTAGTTATCATGGATTTCATGGCACAGGTACAGACTCATCTGATGTCACAACAGTATGATTCTGTGTTAAAGAAAGCGAATCTGAAGGGTTACGGCCGTTAATTCGGTGGTAACAATTTCGATTCCATTTACGGAGTTTAGCAATGAAAGTTCGTGCTTCCGTTAAAAAAATCTGCCGTAACTGTAAAGTTATCAAGCGTAACGGTGTCGTTCGCGTGATTTGCAGTGAGCCAAAGCATAAGCAACGCCAAGGCTAATTAGCAGAAATTTTTACTTGAAATACAAGGTAGAGTCGAGTATATTCCTCGGCCTACCTTTTGCGTGCAAAAGAAGTAGTATGCCGCAGCGTATCCATAACGGGCTTTGCTGCGGATAATTCTTTTATGAACCCCTTAGGAGTGAATAATGGCCCGTATAGCCGGCATTAACATTCCTGATCATAAGCATTCTGTAATTGCACTTACTGCAATCTACGGTATCGGTAAAACTCGCTCTCAAGCTATTCTAGCTGAAGTGGGTATTGCTGAAGATGCTAAGATCAGTGAACTAACTGAAGAGCAGATCGATCAACTGCGTGATGGTGTAGCTAAGTACACTGTAGAAGGTGATCTACGTCGTGAAGTATCGATGAACATCAAGCGTCTTATGGACCTTGGCTGTTACCGCGGTCTTCGTCATCGTCGCAGTCTACCACTACGTGGACAGCGTACTAAAACCAACGCTCGCACCCGTAAGGGTCCGCGCAAGCCGATCAAGAAATAGTCGGATAAGGTAGAGTACAATGGCAAAACAACCAACTCGCGCGCGTAAGCGCGTACGCAAGCAAGTAGCTGATGGCGTAGCGCACATTCATGCTTCTTTCAACAACACAATCGTAACTATCACTGACCGTCAAGGCAACGCTCTTGCATGGGCTACAGCAGGTGGTTCAGGTTTCCGTGGTTCTCGTAAATCTACTCCGTTCGCAGCACAAGTTGCAGCTGAGCGTTGTGGTGAAATGGCTAAAGAATATGGCCTAAAGAACTTGGAAGTTATGGTTAAGGGTCCAGGTCCAGGTCGCGAATCTACTGTTCGTGCACTGAACGCTGCTGGTTTCCGTATCACTAACATTGTTGATGCGACACCAATCCCTCATAACGGTTGTCGTCCACCTAAGAAACGTCGCGTTTAAGTTTCGTTTCTAGGAATATTGGAGAAAGATCATGGCAAGATATTTGGGTCCTAAGCTTAAGCTTAGCCGTCGCGAAGGTACTGACTTATTCCTTAAGTCTGGTGTCCGTGCGATCGATACCAAGTGTAAAATTGATAACGCACCAGGTGTACACGGCGCTCGTCGCGGTCGTCTATCTGAGTATGGCGTTCAGCTTCGTGAGAAGCAAAAAGTTCGTCGTATTTACGGCGTTCTAGAAAAACAATTCCGCAACTACTACAAAGAAGCTGCACGTCTTAAAGGCAACACAGGTGCAAACCTGCTTCAGCTTCTTGAAGGTCGTCTTGATAACGTAGTTTACCGTATGGGCTTTGGCGCTACTCGTGCTGAATCTCGTCAACTAGTTAGCCACAAGTCTATTCTAGTTAACGGTAAAGTTGTAAACGTTCCTTCTTTCAAAGTAGCGGCAAACGACGTTGTTTCTATCCGCGAGAAAGCTAAACAGCAATCTCGTATTAAAGCGGCTCTAGAAGTTGCTGAACAACGTGAAAAGCCAACTTGGATTGAAGTAGATGCTGGCAAAATGGAAGGTACATTCAAGCGTATGCCTGAGCGTTCTGACCTATCAGCTGACATCAATGAACACTTGATCGTCGAACTTTACTCTAAGTAAGGTTAAAAAAAGAGAGGACACAATGCAGGGTTCTGTAACAGAATTTCTTAAGCCGCGTCTTGTTGACATTGAACAGATCAATACGACACACGCGAAAGTAACTCTTGAGCCATTAGAGCGCGGTTTCGGCCACACTCTAGGTAATGCTCTTCGCCGCATTCTTCTATCTTCTATGCCGGGTTGTGCCGTAACAGAAGTTGAAATTGAAGGTGTGCTACACGAATACAGCACTAAAGAAGGCGTTCAGGAAGATATCCTGGAAATCCTTCTAAACCTTAAAGGTTTGGCTGTACGCGTTGCTGAAGGCAAAGATGAAGTGTTTATTACACTGAACAAATCAGGCTCAGGCCCTGTTGTTGCAGGTGACATCACCCACGATGGTGATGTAGAGATCGCTAACCCTGAGCACGTAATTTGTCACCTAACGGATGACAACGCTGAGATCGCTATGCGTATCAAAGTAGAACGTGGTCGTGGTTACGTTCCAGCTTCAGCTCGTATCCATACTGAAGAAGATGAGCGTCCTATCGGTCGTCTACTAGTTGACGCTACTTACAGCCCGGTTGATAAAATCGCTTACGCTGTAGAAGCGGCACGCGTAGAACAACGTACTGATTTAGACAAGCTTGTTATCGATATGGAAACGAACGGTACTCTAGAACCTGAGGAAGCAATCCGTCGTGCAGCTACTATTTTAGCTGAACAATTGGATGCGTTCGTAGATCTTCGTGATGTACGTGTACCTGAGGAGAAGGAAGAGAAGCCAGAATTCGATCCTATCCTACTACGTCCTGTAGACGATCTTGAACTAACAGTTCGCTCTGCTAACTGTTTGAAAGCAGAAGCGATTCACTACATCGGTGATCTTGTACAGCGCACTGAGGTTGAGCTACTTAAAACGCCAAACCTTGGTAAGAAATCTCTTACAGAGATTAAAGATGTGCTTGCTTCACGTGGTCTTTCTCTAGGCATGCGTCTAGAAAACTGGCCACCAGCGTCAATCGCTGAAGATTAATCGAAAAGTTAGAAGGATTAGGTCATGCGCCATCGTAAAAGTGGTCGTCAACTCAACCGCAACAGCAGTCATCGCAAAGCGATGTTCAGCAACATGGCTAGCTCTCTTGTTCGTCACGAAGTTATTAAAACTACCGTGCCTAAAGCAAAAGAACTACGTCGCGTAATTGAGCCATTGATTACCCTAGCTAAGACAGACAGTGTTGCTAACCGTCGTCTTGCATTTGCTCGCACTCGTGATAACGAAGTTGTGGCAAAACTATTTAATGAACTAGGCCCGCGTTTCGCGGCTCGCCAAGGTGGTTACACTCGCATTCTTAAATGTGGTTTCCGTACTGGTGATAAAGCTCCAATGGCTTACATTGAGCTTGTAGACCGCCCAGCTGCTGAAGAAGCTGCTGAGTAATCTATACTAGATTCTTAATACAAAAGCCGAGCATTAGCTCGGCTTTTTTGTGTCTGTAGAACAAGGAAAAGATAATAGAAATTGCACCATGATGTTTGGCACTTTTTGCTTGTCTTATCTGCTCCAATTTTCAAAAATGTCTCGTATCTCGTATCTCGTATCTCGTATCTCGTATCTCGTATCTCGTATCTCGTATCTCGTATCTCGTATCTCGTATCTCGTATCTCGTATCTCGTATCTCGTATCTCGTATCTCGTATCTCAAATATCTTTTCTTCCACGCACAAAAAAGAGCACCGAAGTGCCCTTATTAGATTTTAAGCTAGCTATTAATAACTAACGATTATTGCCATATAGCTGAAAGTGAATCCATCAGGCCGCTCGTTGCACCTTGTGACTGCAGTGCTTGAAGAATGATGGGTGCAAATGTTGTAACCATTGATGGATCCATACCTAATCCAGAAAACGCACTTTCAACGGCACCTTGTGAGCTTAGTAGCGATGATAGCCCCGTAGACTCAAGGCTCGACATGCCTGGAATAAGTGTCGCGAGTTCTTTGTTGTCGGCTGTGCCAAGTGAGTTTTGTGCAAGGGCCAACATTGAACCAATACCGCCAACTGCTTGGTCGCTGGTAACAGAAGCTTGGTCAGCTACCGTATCCACAAGTGGTGTTGTTTCGTTCTGCTGAGACCACATATTCACTGCTGCCATTAGTGCAGTTTGTGATAGTTGGGAATAGTTGGTATCTGATGATGAACTGGTTTGTTCAGAGTCGCTAGTGCTAGCGCAAGAGACAACAGCAAGGCTGCTTAAAACTGTGATGAGTACTTTCTTCATTATTCGTCCTTAAGTAATAAAGTAATTTACTCTTTCACTATAAACGAAAAACGGCGATGTAGTCACATCGCCGTTGGATTATTTCAATTTTATTTGCCAATAGTATTTTGTTTTACTAAAGGTTTTTATAAAAATTAAAGAATAGCTAGAAGTTCTACTTCAAATACTAGAGCAGCAAATGGTGGGATTGCAGCACCTGCGCCACGCTCACCGTATGCTAGATCTTGAGGGATGTATAGCTTCCACTTAGAGCCAACAGGCATCATTTGTAGAGCTTGTACCCAACCTTGAATTACGCCAGTTACTGGGAATTCAGCAGGTTGACCGCGAGATACAGAGCTGTCGAAAACAGTACCGTCAGTTAGTTCGCCGTGGTAGTGAACACGTACTTGCTTGTCTGCAGTAGGGATTTCGCCAGTACCTTCAGTTAGTACTTCGTACTGAAGACCAGACTCAAGAACTGTTACTTCTGAACGAAGAGCGTTGTCAGTTAGGAAAGCTTCGCCGTCAGCTGCTGCTGCTTTAGCTAGTTCTTGACGTGCAGCTTCACCACGAGTGTGTAGCTCTTGTAGTGCGTTGTTGATTTCGTCAACTTCGATAGCTGGCATGTCACCAACTAGAGCTGTTGCGATACCAGCAGCGATTGCGTCAACGTTTAGGCCTTCAAGACCAGAACCAGCAAGTTGTTGGCCCATTTGTAGACCGATACCGTAGCTAGCTTTTTGCTCTACAGTTTCAAATTTTACTTCAGACATGAAAAGTCACTCTTTTTGTCAGTACGAAAAGGGTAAGAATACCAGTATTAGCAGCGTGAAGAAACGGCTAGTCCCTGATCACTTGCGCTTTACCGTGCCCAAATCACAGCCATGTCAATTTTCTCGCTTTGGGCCTTGTTGTGACGGAAAGATCTATACTGTTGGTACTTTGGTTTTTATACTGTAGTTATTCAATGTATAGGACGCAGTGGTATGAATCGTCGTCAAAAGAAAAAACAGAAAGTTGACCACTTAGCAGAATTCAAGGATCGACTGAATCAGGTCAAAGAGAAATTGAGTTCGATCGATGTGAAGAAAATGAAAACCTCGACAGCGCAAACTTGGGGTTCATTGCCGAAGTTACACCAAAGACTGTTGATGGTGATTTCTCCGATCGTACTGATATTACTTTTTGTGCCGCTACCAGAACCTAAAGTAGACACAGCTCCAACAACATCGCGCGTTGAGCTTGAAATAAACACCGTCGGCTTAAGCGAACAGCAAAATGCCAAGAACAGCTCATTAGAACCGAGTAACAAAAATTGGCAGGAGTACCTTGTTAAGCAAGGGGATACGTTAGCGCAGGTTTTTCGAAACAACGATTTGCCATTGTCTGACTTGAATGCGTTAGTGCGAATTGAAGGTGCAGATAAGCCGCTCAGTCAGATTCGTAAAGGCCAGCTGGTTCGTTTCAAACTTGCTGAAACTGGGCAGTTGGACATTCTTCAGCTAGAGAAAGGCGACACTTCGGTGATGTTCTTCCGCTTATCCGATGGTGGCTTTGGTCGCAGTAAGTAGATGAATAGTGAGCCTGAGTTAAAGCGCTTCACCAGACACAGATAAACGATAGAAAAGAGCTAAGCATTAGCTCTTTTTTTTGGTCGCTTGAAAGGGGCGAGTGGCAAGATGATAAGCATGATTCCGATAAAGGTTAATGTATCCGGAATCTCATCGAACCATATTGCACCTATTAGCGCGACAAACACCAATCCTGAATACTCAGCCAAGGCAATTTGGCTAGAGTGTGCTTTTTGATAGGCAGCAATCGCAAGGCCGTTGTAACTTAAGATTAGCGTCGCACTCAGGGCTATGTATCCCAAATGCTCCACAGACACTGGCTGCCAGTATAAGAAGCACAGTACTAATGAGGCTGGGATAGAGAATAAGGTTGTCCACCACAGCGTAGTGACCACCGTTTGCTCACTAGGAAGCTTTCTTACGAGTACATTAAATAGTGCTAGGGTGAGTGCTGTCCCCAAAGCAAACAGTGCCGCCCAATGAAATTGTGATGGCCTCAAGACAATCAATGCACCAATAAAACCTATGGTTGTGCCGATAACCTTGCCGAGTGCCGGTTGCTCTTTCAATAGCAACATTGAGAGCGGCAACATCAGTAAAGGCGCGACATAAAATACTGCGTTGGCGGTTGCCAAAGACAAGTGAGTGATCGCGACCACCATGCACCCACTGCCGATCAGAATTAACTGACCTCGAATGAAGGTTACCTTAGCCTGCTGTAAGCGCCGTTGTTCTTTTTTCTGCTGTAGCCACAAAGGGGTGATGATGACCAGAGATATCAACTGTCGGAAAAAAATATACTGTAAGGGCGGTACTTCGCCATTTAACAGCTTCACCGCTACGTCGGAAAGCGAGGCAAACAAGTTACCTGCAACCAACAATAGAATACCGGCAGTGATATTCGTCATTATTTTTCTAATCTCATGTCTATATGAGGAATGTCATCTTCGAGATACATATCCGAGATGGTGTTGAAGCCGTGGCTCGCATAGAAGTTTTCTAGGTGTTGCTGCGCGCCAATATCAATGGCCGTATTTGGCCAAAGAGCCTCGCAGCGTGTTAATGCTTCTTTGATTAATTGATGCCCCAAGCCACCACCTCTTGCCGATTGCTTGGTTGCGACTCGACCGATGCTGGTGTTGTCGTAAGAGGTACCTGGTGGTAATAAACGTGCACACGCTACCAACTCTTCATCAGCATAGCCAAGCAGGTGCTCAACACCCGCGAGTGTATCTTTACCGTCCAGCTCTGGATAAGGACAAGTCTGCTCGACCACAAATACATCGACTCTTAATTTAAGTAGTTGATAAAGCTGTTGTGTTGAGAGTTCAGAAAAAGGAATTGAGTGCCAAGTGATCATGTTTACATCCAGAGATTATCGATGCTCTGAATGTACTATGCGCGATGATTGTTGGCATTAACTATTGTTAATTCGACCTTTAATTCTGCTCAGGCTGATTGCGGTTATTCCTAGGTAGGCTGCAATTTGATTGTCGTTCAAGCGCTGCTCAAGGTCGGGATAGTGCTCGCAGAACAGCTGATAGCGTTGCTCTGGTGTATAGAGCAGCATGAAGCGTTCTTTGTTTTCCTTATGCATCAGTTGTGTTTCTAACAGCTTTAAATACAAAGGATTATTTGATGCACGCCACTCGATAACCGCATTCATTGGCAGCTCTAACATGGTGATGGGTGTCAGCGTTTCTAATAGGTAAGGAGAGGCTTGGTTCTTTATCAGACTCTCAAAGCCGATGATCCAATCTTGTTCCCAATAGAACTCTTTGCTGTATTGCTTACCATCATCAGTGAGGTAGCAGGCATGGCACAAGCCTTCAAGTACAAAGTAGATTGAACTCGCCATCTCACCTTGATTGATCAAGATGTGTCTGGTTGGCAGCTCAAGTGGCTTGGCGACAGCGAGTAGAGATTCAATCTGGCTTTCAGAGAAGTCGAAGCTTTGCAGTTGTTCGATAAAAGAGGTGTGCATGAAAATAACCTATCCCAAATAAGTGCCGAAATCATCGCACTTATTTGGAGAGAGGTACAGAGCAGGATAAATCAGAGGCGTGCGTGTTGCTCTAGGTAATCTTGAGCAAGTTCTCTGCCCATGTATTTACCTAAGGTCTTCAATGGAACCTTCTTAAGGTTCACCACAATCAAGCCATCCAAGGCCTCATTAAACGATGGGTCGACATTAAAACACACCAGTTTACCGTTCATCCCTAGATATTGGCGCAGCAGTACCGGCAGGCCTTTACCTTGCTCCATGCGTGCTAACACTTTAGAGAGCAGAGGCACACTCGCCAGTGAAGAGAGCAGGTGATTTTGCCAGAACACATGACTGCTGGTATTGAGTGGTGACGAAGGTGAAACCAAATTCGCCTTTTCCTCATCATAATGGTGGATTGATAACGTGGTCGCGATCAACAGACGCGCATTGTGGCTGTAATCATTGCTGATACTGACTGGGCCGAACAGATGGGTATATTGAGGGTGACGAGAAACAAAAGTCGCAATGCCTTTCCACAATAGTAACAGGGAGTTCAGGCTCTTTTGGTAAGGTTTACTTACTACCGATCGCCCAAGCTCAATGCTGTTTTCTAACGTATCAATGAATTCTTGGTTGTAGTTAAACAGGCTACGAGAGTAGAGCTGATCAAGCCCGTGCTCAGCGATGAGTTTGTCGACCATACCGAGTCGATACGCGCCAACCAGTTCTGCCTTGGTTTTATTCCACACAAACAGTTGATGGTAGTAAAGGTCATACTCATCTAAATCACAGGCCAGCCCGCTGCCTTCTCCGACTTCTCTAAAGCTTTCTTCTCTTACTCGACCAATCTCGCGCATTAAGTTAGGAATGGATTGGCTTGGTGTGCAGTAGACCTCAAAGTTCCCTTGCTCGAGCAGTTTCATCTCTTCAGGGAGTGAGTCTATCTCTATTGATAAGACTTCTGGTGGAATAGGCGCTATCACTTGGGTATCGAAAGAGGGCGCGTGGATTGGCGTGTTCGGACTATCTTGTTGACTCATTAGATAGGTATTAAGTCGTAGGTAGTTGACGATATCCATCTCTTTTTCAAACGATTTTATCTCTGAATACGGAATCGATGAGCCAATCGAGATAGAGATAGTTGTCGCTTGTTTATTAAGAAGTTCACGCCCGAGTAGAGCGGTTCTCAACAGTGGATGAACACGACCCGCTTGATAGAAAAGCTCACTGTTCTTGCCATTGATAAAGATAGGTACCGTGGTGGCTTGGTGACGTTTGACGAATTTCGCTACCGACTTGCTCCACTCGATGTCTGTCAGTGTTTTTGCCCCTTTACGGTAGCTTGATACTTCACCTGCTGGGAATACAATCAATAGTCCACCATCAGCCAAATGACGATTGGCATCTCGAATCGCTTTGGCATTGGTGCGTTTCGATTCTTTACTGTTAAAGACATCGACACCGATGAAAAGATCATCCAGTTCAGGCAGGCGCTTAAGTAACTCATTGGCCAGCACCTTCACATCCTTTCTTACTGATCCTACGAGATCGGCAAGGATCACGCCTTCGATGGCGCCAAGCGGGTGGTTCGCCACAATCACGACAGGCCCTTCTTCCGGGATGTTTTCCGTGCTTCCCGATGCAACCGAGTAGTCGATATTGAGCGCCGACAGAGTGTAATTCATGAATTCGAAGCTAGATAACTCGTTTTTACGATCTTGGTAGAGTCGGTCTAGCTTAGATAGCCCAGTTGCCCACTCGACAACAGACTCACCTAAACCAAAAGGCGTGTAACGTGGTAAACGAAAAGGACTATCAATCATAATGAAATTACCTTACTTAATCAGTTGCGGCCAAACTTTATCGGCTTGTTGAATATGCTGTGCTTGGTCTTGTTCCCAGCGCTGCTTAATCTCTTGGTCGTAGTTGAGGTAAAGCTTGTTATCAACAATCGTCCATTGATGTGGGTCACTCGGTGCAAAGTCGCTCTTCGCTGATACTGCCCAAGCGCAATAGCCACCATATTGAGGGGCATATTTTTCAGGATTATTAACAAATAAAGTCAGATTCTTTTCAGAAGAGAAATACCAATCCGCCCCTTTGTACTCAGTGCTGAATTTTTTACTGCCTTCAATGGGCTTACCGGAAGTGAAATATGCGACGGTATCGTAGCCATCGAGCGCCTTACTGCTAAAGAAACCAGTGTAGATTTCATCGGCGGCAAATACGTACGGGCTAACAAGTAGCAGAACCATGGTGAATAGTTTTCTCATGATGGACTCCATCTATAGATTGATTGCGGGTGATAAATCAAAGGTAAAGCGCTGCTGATTTATCTGACATGGTTTAATGGGTTCGCATGGTGAGCCGGGTGCATAAAACATAGAGGCTTGACCATGCAGGTTACGTAAGTGTGTAAAGCTCACGGTATGTGCGTCTTCGCGATGCATACAGGTCGCTAAATGAGGTTGCTCATTGTGATGGTGAGAGTGGAACATCAGTAAGTTCTGTTGATTCTTACCTGCCGCCATGAGCTGATCATATTTTGCTTGTCGGTAGGCTTGCACTCGCTCTAAATCAACACCGGATGAGAAGAGTGGAGAATCAGTGTCGACTATTTTCTGTTGAATACCATCCCACATGTAGGCGATAACCAGACCATTGTGTTGGGTTAGATTGGGCGCGAAAGCTAGCAAGGTAAATGGGGCAAAAGAGTGTAGGTCTAGCTTGTGAAACGCTTCAGATAGCTGACTGATATTACGACTCGATGATAGGTTTTTAAGTAGCAAACCGCGGCTGACTAAAGGGCCAGCGGGCACTGTGCCTTGATAGTTATTGAGTAGGCATAGCGAAAGCCCGAACTCACTAATACTTATCCAGCTACCGCCGCCAGTTGGGTCGAGTGGCATGATGATATCGACGCCGTTAACTCGATATTGTTTAGGTGGCATCGCCAGTGCCCGTGTCTTTTGTTCATCACGATTAAAGAAGACCTGATAGCCATTGTCTTCAAGTAGCCAAGATACTGAACACATGATTATTGCTCCCTCAGATAGCTGCTGGTGGTTGGGGCATAACCAAAGGTGTTGCAGGTCTCGACGTCTAGGAAGGTGGTGATCACCTTGATCATCGCGTAATGATGATTGGCATGCAGTGCGGCAAAGGTGACCTCTCTTTCGAGCGTTGAAGGCAGGCTTGCGAACACTTGAGCATCCATCGAAACCTCGGTTTGGATCATGATAGGCGCTTCGAGATCTCGACGGTCTAATCGTTCAAGCCAGTTGATCACATAGTGGATCTCTTTGACTGCAATAGAGCGGTCGTATTCGACAGGATGACCACGACGACGAGTGTTGTAATCAACGGCCTCATCCTCTTTTAAAATCAAGGCGTGAAAAAGATCCAGTGTGTGACGAGTATGTTCACCGATAGAGCTTGTAACGTGTGGCTTTGCTCGTGTCAGGTAATCGCTGTCAGAAATCGCTAACAAAAACTCTAGACCCTGATTCAATATCTCTACCGCTCCCTTGATACTAGGAGAGAAAGAAGTAAGGGCGCTCGGTTGGGCTATGGGGTTCATTCATGATCCTCGTGCAAAGTTAGTCGGTAGTCGGATATTGTTGAACAAGACGTCGCTCTTCTTGCCACGCCGCAAATAAGCTCTTGAAAGAAGGGGATTGGTGGCCTCGTTGTTTTTGCTGAGCGCCAATATCAAAAAGAATGCGATATTGCAGGAGTAGCGTAGAAAATATCTCTCGTAATGGGGTGTTGCGATCCCAGATATGTCCAGCCTCACTGCTTGCGCCATTGACCTCAAGAATCGTGAAATCCTCACCGTTCATTAGGCTGTACATGTCTTTAAACTTGACGTCGAGTCGACCAAAGTGAAAGCCATCGAAGTCGTCGAATATCTCGTCTAAGCGTTCTGTTAGAGCCTGAGTGATGTATTGATTACCGTCTCGGAAGATACAGCCACGGCTATGGCTGCCTGCAAACGCGAGTTGGAACTCTTCACCCTCTGCGAGCACTTGATCCAATTTATCTTCATGCCTTGGTAGATACAGGTGGCTGAGTTGCCCAGCGCGCGGGCTGTTTTCAATTAACTGCTTGAGTGTCGACTTGCCATCACCCATCACCATTGGCGCATATTTGAGTGTGATCGAGATGATCTCACCTTGCTTTTTGTTTGGGTAACGAACGTAGAAAACACCCGCTTCGGCTTGATAAGGCGCCTTTTTCTGCAATAGAAAGCGAGCATTATTTGGGAAAGATTCAACATATTGCTCAAGTTGATCTTGGTTGTTGATCAGCTTAACGCCAACACCTCGACAGCCAAGATCCGGCTTTGCCACGATAGGGAAATCAAGATCCGTTTGTATGAGTGCGCTGCGTGCGTCTTCGGCTTGTTTTTTACTGCCGAGATCCGTTTTGGTTAGGGTTATAAACGGTGAGATCCAACGCTGACTTGAAGATCCGGCAAGGCTCAATATCTCGTGTTTTGATTCGCCTACCATGCCGCTTAACTTGATGCTCGGGTTGGCGATGAGCGGCAGCGCCCAGTCAAAGTGCCGTAACCCTTGCATCAGGCTTTGAATGACCACTGGCGTGTAGAAGAACCAAGTCGGAAGAAACTCATAAGGAGAGACACTTCGCACGGTATCTTTTTCAAGCAGAGGCATACCTGCATTAATTTGATGTGCGGGAATGATGCGAATATCTTGCGGTGAACTCATGATAGCCCTCTAGAGTAGGTTTTATTCATTAATCGATTGCCGATAAACAGCAAAACGATGGCACACGGGATGATGATCCATTGATATTCAGAGGCTTGCAGCCAGGCTGATGTCCCTAAATAGTAGATGGCAGAGAAGACAATGCCAGTCCAGAGCGCAGTTGCGCTGATGACGGCAAATAAGAAAGTAGGCAGTGGGATGGCGAAAAAGCCACTCAGAGTAAAACCAACGGTGCGTAGCCCAGGAATAAAGCGGATAACAAAAAGGCTGCTGAATGCGTTTTGGCGTAATTTGGTACGAAGCGAACGAAAGTACTTATTGGTGAGGGCTTTATATCGAACGCCTCGGAAGTAACGTCCTGATTTACCAAGGTAATAAAGACCAAGATCACCAGTGGCAATGCCAATGAAAATTGCAAGTAACGCATATTGCGGTGGGATGAGTGCTTGAGTCGCTAAACCAGCGGCCGTCACGATTGCCAGATCTTCAAGCAGGTAAGAAAGCGCGATAATGCCAAGCATCAGCCATAGCAGCGACTCCTCCCCTGAATGTAACCATGCTTGAATGCTCTCGACGGTGCCCATCAAATGTCCTTATCTATCCTATAGATGAATGGCTTGTCGGCCATTCATTGAGTGTAGTAAATTAAATAGACAGGAGGAGCTCAGAAAAACTTACAGCGAATTGCTGCTTTTTTACGTTGATTGGATTCAATAGGTGATTTGAGGTGTGCGATATTAGGCGAAGAATGAGCAGGAGTTTAAGCTTCGAAAGCTGAGGCCTTACACTAAGAATTTAGATAAGAAAAGAAAAAGGCTGAGTCGTTAAACTCAGCCTTTTAGAAGGTTAACTATTGATTACTAGAGTAATCTATTTAGTTAGATCAATTTGGTAAACGCCGAAACCAACATCGTCAGTGGCAACACGTTTCATTGGGTATTGACCCTTCTCTTTAATGAACTGTGCCGCTTTCTCACTTGGCGACGTTTCAAAGCGGATATCTAGCTTTTTATCCGTTTTGATTGGTGCGAATGACCAGTTGTTGTCCGCGCTTGGGCTAACTTGACCTTGCTCTTTGCTTACGCGAGAGATGTAGTTCGCCAGTACAGTACGGTTCTCATCTGGTGCATCAAATGCGATGAAGTCTTCACCTGTGCCTGGGAATTTAGCGCTGTAAGCTCGGTAGTTGTTGGTTGCGATCAGGAAGTCTTGCTTCATGTCGATTGGCTTACCTTGGTAAGTTAGGCCAACAATACGCTGAGAATCAGGGTTAACGACTTTACAGTTTGCATCGTATTTCGCAGGCTGAGTTACGTCGATTTGGTAATCCACACCGTCGATAACATCGAAGTTGTAAGTACGGAAGTTATCCCACTCAATCAGCTGTTGTGGTGCTGTTGAGTTCACATCGATTTGGTTGAATTGGCCAGCAGAACACTCAAGCCACTCTTTTACTTCGTGACCTGTTACCTTCATTGCAACTAGCGTGTTCGGGTAAAGGTATAAGTCAGCCGCGTTACGGAATGTCAGTTGGCCAGATTCAACCTCAGTGAAGTTCGCTGGGTCATTCTTACGGCCACCGGCTTTGAATGGCGCAGCAGCAGAAAGTACTGGCGTACCGTCTAGGTCTGGGTCACCTTGGATGAACTGTTCAACGTAATCTTTCTGTGCAAGGTTAACGATTTGAACTGTTGGATCGTCTTGTACTAGAGACAAGAAGCTGTACATCACATCGTCTGCTTTACCAATCGGTTGGTTAACAAACTCACGAGTACCAGCGTGATCTTTTTCTAGTGCCGTTACGATGCCTTCATCAGCAGCAGCAAGAGATTTCTTCTCGATCTTGTCGTAGATAGGGCGTGCTTCTGATTGGCCTTTAACGACTTCCCACTTACCGTCTTTTTGTGCAAGTGTTAGATCCATAACACCAACGTGGCTACCCCAACGACCTGGCATTACTGCCGCAACGCCGTTCATTGTGCCAGTTTCGTTGTCGATGCCTTGAATGTCATCAAAACCTTTACCTGGGAAAACTGCGTGAGAGTGGCCGAATGCGATCGCATCGATGCCGTCTACTTCAGATAGGTAGAACGTTGAGTTCTCTTCGCCATTTTTGTATGGGTCAGTTGATACGCCTGAGTGAGGGATAGCAACGATAACTTCAGCGCCTTCCGCTTTCATTTGAGGCACTAACTCGTTAGCTGTCTCAATGATATCGCGAGCGATTACTTTACCTTCAAGGTTCTTCTTATCCCACGTCATGATTTGTGGTGGAACGAAACCGATGTAGCCGACTTTTACTTCATGCTCTACGCCTGCAGTATCTTCAAACGTGTGCGTCTTGATGATGTAAGGTGTGAAGTAGTGTTCTTTGGTTTTTGCGTCGTAAACGTTAGCACTGATGTACGGGAAATCAGCGTCGTTGATTGACTCTTCTAGGAAATCAAGACCGTAGTTGAATTCGTGGTTACCTAGGTTTGCAGCGTCGTAGCTTAGCTGGTTCATAGCTTTGTATGCAGGGTGAACTTCACCCGCTTCGATGCCTTTGTCTGCCATGTAGTCACCCATTGGGCTACCTTGCAGCAAGTCACCGTTATCAACTAATACGCTGTTGGTTACTTCGCTTTGAGCTTCTTTTACTAGAGTTGCAGTACGTGCTAAGCCAATTTTTTTCGATGGCTTGTCTTTGTAGTAGTCGTAATCCATTAGGTTGGTATGGATATCCGTCGTTTCTACGACACGTAATTTAATCACTTCATCGGTATCTGGTGTTGTTGTGCAGCCTGCTAAAGTCAAACCAAGACCCGCAAGTACAGCCAATGACAAAGGTTTCATTGCAACTTTCATTTTGTAGCTCCAAAGTGGATAGTAGAAAATTCGTTGCGTAATGTAACAAAATGGAATGAAACAATGATTACAACGAATGTTAATTCGTGACTTAGATCGATTACTTTATGGTGTTCTGCAAGACGCCTCCCAAACCTGATTAATCGATGTGCAACTGATATCGATAATATTAGTCCATTCATTTCACCTGCTTATCGATAAATTCAATCCCTTATCAGCTTTTCGAATAAAAAATGAAATTTTAGAATTTCCAGTAATATGAGAGGCTCGTCATAATGCCTATATCAAGGACGTATCAGGCAGACGAATAGCAAGGATAGCTCAACACGAAGCTTCTGTTTTCTTCTAGTGCCAATACTCCCATTCACTCAAGTGGATGAGTTAAATCCCATGCTTGGCAAGACCAAGTAATGAATTGCTCGTAACGCGAGCCTTAAAGGAAGCACTGAAATGGACCAAGAACGTTTAACCCACCTAAAACAGCTCGAAGCGGAAAGTATTCATATTATCCGTGAAGTGGCGGCTGAGTTTGATAACCCAGTGATGATGTACTCCATCGGAAAAGATTCTTCTGTGATGCTTCATTTAGCTCGCAAAGCGTTTTATCCAGGCAAGATTCCATTCCCGCTATTGCATGTAGATACGGATTGGAAATTCCGCGAGATGATTGAGTTTCGTGATCGTACGGCTAAAAAGTACGGCTTCGACCTTTTAGTACATAAGAACCCAGAAGGTATTGAGATGGGTTGTAGCCCATTTGTACATGGTTCTTCGAAGCACACTGACATCATGAAAACACAGGGCCTTAAGCAGGCGTTAAACAAGTATGGGTTCGATGCGGCTTTTGGTGGTGCGCGTCGTGATGAAGAAAAATCTCGTGCGAAAGAACGTGTTTATTCTTTCCGTGATAAGAACCATACGTGGGATCCAAAAAACCAGCGTCCAGAGCTTTGGCACACCTACAACGGTCAGGTTAATAAGGGCGAAAGCATTCGTGTCTTCCCGCTATCTAATTGGACTGAGCTCGATATCTGGCAATACATCTATCTAGAGAGCATCGATATTGTTCCACTTTACCTTTCAGACAAACGCCCTGTAGTTGAGCGTGATGGCATGCTGATCATGGTTGATGATGACCGTATGGAGCTGCAAGAAGGTGAAGTGATTGAAGAGAAAAGCGTTCGTTTTCGTACTTTAGGCTGTTACCCACTAACCGGAGCGGTTGAATCTGAGGCGAATACGCTAACGGGCATTATTGAAGAAATGCTGGTGGCGACGTCTAGTGAGCGTCAAGGTCGAGCGATTGACCATGATCAGTCGGGCTCTATGGAGCTGAAAAAGCGCCAAGGTTATTTCTAAGAATCTAAGGAAAGAAAAATGAATAGTGCAGTAGAAGCCGAATTGGCTGAACTAGGGATTGAAGGTTATCTAAGTCAGCATCAGCATAAATCTATGCTTAGATTTTTAACTTGTGGCTCGGTAGATGACGGTAAAAGTACGCTAATCGGTCGCTTACTCCATGATACAAAACAGATTTATGAAGATCAGCTAGCGGCGGTTCACTCGGATAGCCAACGAGTGGGAACGACAGGTGAGAAACCTGATTTGGCACTGCTTGTTGATGGTCTGCAGGCTGAGCGTGAGCAAGGGATCACGATCGATGTGGCTTACCGCTACTTCTCGACTCAAAAACGTAAGTTCATTATTGCTGATACTCCTGGGCATGAGCAGTATACGCGCAACATGGCAACAGGCGCTTCAACGTGTGATCTGGCGGTGATCTTGATTGATGCTCGTAAGGGCGTTCTGGATCAAACACGTCGTCACTCGTTTATCTCTAACCTGCTTGGTTTGAAGCATTTCATCGTTGCTGTAAACAAGATGGATCTCGTGGATTACGCGCAAGATCGTTTTGAAGAAATTCGCGATGAATACCTAGAGTTTGCAGAAAACCTAGAAGGCGAAACCAATATTCAGATCTTGCCAGTATCGGCACTTGAAGGTATTAACGTTGCTGCGCCAAGCAAAGAGCTTGCATGGTTCGAAGGCCCATCTCTGCTAGAAGTGTTAGAGAACGTCGACATTGACCAAAAGCGTTCGGCAGGTGAATTCCGATTCCCAGTTCAGTACGTCAATCGTCCTAACTTAGACTTCCGCGGTTTTGCTGGCACCGTTGCCTCTGGCCGTGTCAGTGTCGGTGATGAAATCAAGGCGCTGCCGTCGGGTAAAACCTCTAAGGTTGCACGCATTGTAACTTTTGATGGTGATTTGGAGTCTGCGCAAGCGGGCTTGGCAGTAACACTGACCCTTGAAGATGAGATTGATATCAGTCGTGGTGATTTGATTGTGCTAGAAAACGCGCAGATTGAATCCACTAACCACGTATTGGCTGACATCGTGTGGATGACAGAGCAACCATTGCAACCGGGCAAAGCTTACGACATCAAGATCGCAGGCAAGAAAACCGTTGGTCAGGTTGAAACGGTTCGTCACCAATACGACATCAACAACCTATCGACTCACGCTGTCGATGAGTTGCCATTGAATGGTATTGGTTTGTGTGAATGGTCATTGAACGAGACTGTCGCGCTGGATAAATACCGTGAAAGTGCCGATACCGGTGGCTTCATCGTTATCGACCGACTAACCAACGTGACGGTTGGCGCGGGTTTGATTCGAGACCGTTTGGACTCTGTTGAACAGCAAGTCGGTAACTTCTCTGCATTTGAACTTGAGTTCAACGCATTGGTTCGCAAACATTTCCCTCATTGGGATGCCAAAGATCTAAGCCAACTACTGAAGTCATAAACGACCAAGTAACAGCTTATTGAATCAGGCGGAAACCGATCGTTTCCGCCATAAAGGACGGGTATATGTGGCAACAAGGATTTGTATTAGCGATTTTGCTCGGCATCATTACTTGCCTGCTCGTTACCCGTATTAAGCCAAGCTTTATCTTTGCTGGCGCGGCGTTTATTGCTTTTATGGCTGGCATGATCGACTTGTCGAGCTTGGCTAATAACTTCACTAACTCCTCGTTACTGACTTTAATTCTTCTGATCCTCGCATCAAGTGCGTTGGAGAAAACTCGCTTAATCAGCTGGGTTAGCCGCAATATCTCTGAAGGTAGGCTAGGTACCGTGGTTGCGAAGTTGGGTATTTCTACAGCGTTACTTTCTTCTTTTACTAATAACACCGCGGTGGTTGTTTCTTTGATCGGGGCGATCAAACGTAATCAACAGCACGCGCCGTCTAAGTTACTTATCCCTTTGTCATACGCTGCCATCTTAGGTGGCACCCTGACATTGATCGGCACCTCTACCAATTTGATCATCAATAGTTTTGTTGAAGATGCAGGTTTACCGAGCTTAAACTTTTTCACACCTACCTTGATCGGTTTAGCGGTTTTGGTCGGTGGGGTATTGATCCTTATTCCTCTTAGCTATTTTCTACCCAGCTACGATGATGGTTCTCAAGATGATCTGCCTTACTTTCTCGAGGCGCGAGTTGAGCCAGGTTCTCCATTAGTTGGCCGTAGCGTCAGTGAAAATAATCTTAGAGCTCTTAGAAAACTGTTCTTAGCCGAAGTGATTCGAGACGGTAAAACCACCGCGTCGATTGACCCTGATTTTATTCTTCAAGCTCGTGACCGATTGCTGTTTTGTGGTGATGTTGAGAGCGTGGCGACACTGCAAGAAATCCAAGGTTTAACCCTGTTTGGTCAGCATCATTTGAATGGCCAGAGCTTTGTTGAAGTGGTGGTGAGTTCGTCGGCAAGTTTTTGTAACAAAACCCTGAAAACCAGCCAATTTAGAGATCGTTTCGATGCGGTTGTGGTTGCTATTCGTCGTGGCCATGAACGCCTAGAAGGTGGGCTAGGGAATATCACATTGACCGCTGGTGATACCTTGATTTTGGTTCCAGGTAAACGCTTTGAAGAACAGCGCCAACAACACAACAAAGAGTTTGTGTTGATGAATGACTTAGATTCGAGTGCCAAGCTTGATGCCGACAAATCGACGTTCGTGTTGCTCGGCTTTGCTAGCGTGATTGGTTTAGCCCTTATCGATGCAGTACCTATTATCAAAGGCTTAGCTGGTTTTCTACTGTTGCTGGTGGCATTTGGCGTGGTGCAACTGGGTGAGCTCCGCCGCCGTTTCCCAGTCGATATTGTGGTGATCGTGGGCTCTGCACTTTCTATTGCTCAACTGATGATTTCATCGGGTTTATCTGAGCGGATGGGGCTGATGTTTATGGAGGCGTTTAATGGCTGGGGCGTATTCGGTGCGTTAGTTGCTACCTACTTTATGACTTTGGTTTTGACAGAGCTGGTGACCAATAATGCGGCTGCAGCACTCTCATTTCCGATTGGCTACAGTATGGCAGTAGGTTATGGCGTTGACCCTATGCCGTTCATCATGGCGGTACTGTTTGGTGCCAGTGCCAGTTTTATCTCTCCATACGGCTACCAAACCAACTTACTTGTTTATAGCGTAGGTAATTACCATTTAACGGATTATCTGCGTATCGGCATTCCAATCTCGATTGTATATTCGGGCTTGGTGCTGACCCTAATTCCTTATTTTTTCCCATTTTAATGCTGTTTATTTAAAGGACTAATTATGACCGCAGTACTCAAATCCAAAGATGAGAATGTTGTGTGGCATCAACACTCGATTGATAAAACATTTCGCGCGGATCTGAAATCACAAAAGCCAGCCGTGCTCTGGTTCACGGGGTTGTCTGGTTCTGGTAAATCGACAGTCGCTGGAGCATTAGAAAATCGCTTGGCACAGCTTGGTTACCATACTTATTTATTGGATGGCGACAATGTGCGTCATGGATTATGTAGTGACCTTGGCTTCTCTGAGCAAGATCGTCGAGAGAACATCCGTCGTATTGGTGAGCTTGCTAAATTGATGGCAGATGCAGGCTTGATCGTGTTGTCAGCCTTTATTTCTCCGCATCAAGCTGAAAGGCAACTCGTGAGAGATTTATTGCCGGAAGGTGAGTTTCTTGAGGTGTTCGTCAATACGCCATTAGAGGTTTGCGAACAGCGTGATCCTAAAGGTCTGTATAAGAAAGCACGTGCCGGAGAAATCCCGAACTTCACAGGTATTAGTTCAGTGTACGAAGCGCCTCTGAGCCCTGAGATTGATCTACCTGCAGGTGAGAAGACACTCGATGAATTGGTCGAACTGTGTATTGATGCGTTGGAGAAGCGAAATATTTTAGCCAATTGAGATCGTTGGTATGACTAAGGCTACTCAGCTGTTTATCTGTTTATTCACGACCGATAAATAGTGCAGCCTTAGTTTACCGAGACAAGAAACCTATCCTCTAGATTCTCTTTATTCCTCTCTATACTTCACTTTTTACACCGTCTATTTTAGCTCCGTCGAGTGTCTAGACGGTGTAATTTACGCTGCTTTTCACTTCTGTCTGTACTGTGAATTTCTGGCTCAATAGTGCAATCAGTTGATCGTAATACTGCGTGTTTGGCTTGTTACCGAGCAAGGTACAAAGCTCATTGCCTGTAGGGCTGAATCGGTAGTAAACCAGCTTCACGCCTTTTGATAATGGTGCCAGTGACATGCTCTTACCTTGATAGGTTAGGTGCAGGGCTGGATCGAAATCAATCTCTCCGGATTCTAATTCTGTGCCCAGAATAATCCCGAGCTCTATCAAGTGGAGCAAGCTGGAGTAGGGCAGGTTGTGCCCACCAAGGTTGATGGTGTTGGTGGTGTCCCTTTTGCCAAAGTTGAATAGCCCAGCATGAGATTTAAAGCCGAGTAAGAGCTTTCTGCTGTTATCGCTACCAAAGCTACAACCCAGTGATGCTGCCCTTTGTAGGGTTAACGCTTCTTTTGGTGTCATGTCTTTTAAGATTTGCAGTGCCTTCATCGACGTCGAGCCTGGGTTGGTGACTTCTCGTTTCAGTACTTGAGCCCATAGCCTCTGCATCGATGTATTGTGGATCTCTTGTGCCATGTCGAAGAAACGGTATAACCAGTCCTGATCCGGGTCTCCAGCCGCTTCATCCTTACATGAAGAGTGCGCCAACTTTAGAATCTGTTCTAGGTTCTTTTGGCGAAGCTCTCTACGTTTTTTCTCTCGCAATAGTGCCCGTTCGATAAGCGTACTCTCAGCTTTATCCTTTGGCTTGGCACTATGACTAATTAAGGAATCGAGGCCGAAGCTTTGTGCGATGTGCAGCATTCTGCTGGCACTGTCGGCAATATGAGGCTTTTTCTCATGCTTATGCTGTGTGTCGCTAGCATGCTCAATGATCACTGGCTGTTTGGTTTTTGACATAAGAGTACCGTTAGGAGACGACTCAAAACCAATCGTAGTAAATAATTGCTCAGCCTAGCTTGTTAAAACGCTTGATAACTGAGCTACAATTTTTGATTGTAGAATAACTACTTATCAAAAAGCTCCGCCTTGTTCTCAAGGCTTTTTCCTACGCTATTTCTGAACACTTACTTATTGTGATTGGTATAACTGTCTAAAATGTAACTCTTTATCTTATTGGTGGCTAGATTTTGCGAGCATAGTTGAAGGTTTCAACAAAATTTTACTTTTGTTAATGATAATAAAATGTTAAATTTGTTGTAATTCTCAAGGAGGAGTTATGAATCAAGTCAATGATAACAAGCTGAAGAAACAGCTTAGTATAGGGTTATTACTCGCGATTTATGTCGCTGTTCTAGCTTACTTATCTAATTACATCGCGTAATTCAGAAGAAAATTATCGTTATTAAACTGTTATTGAATGATCACACTCGTTCAGTGACGGCAGCTCATCCTTGAGCCACCCTTCTAATGACTACATGTCGTCATACTCTTCAATCGCAGTACCTTCAATAAGATAACCGGTTTGCGCTAAGTCATGGCTGATTGACTCAGTTTTCAGCGTTCCGACCAAATAGATCACATCCCATAACTGCTGTATTGGTGCACCTTTCGGGAACTTCACGTAGATGATTTGGTTCGGTGGCGGCGGTGGCACGTGGATACATGCGCCAAAGTACGGTACCAGCAGAAACTCAGTGATCATATTCTCATCACCTTCCAATGGAATCACAAAGCCAGGAATCTTCACTGTGCTGCCATTCAGCTCTGGGCGAACAGCACCAAGTGTCGATTGTTGAGGTTTGTCCATACTATTGTGGTCAACCATCGGCATACCAAATGAATCTAGCTGAGCACGTTCTGATTCTGGAATCAAATCAATCCATTCAAGTGTTAATACCGATTCGTCATTCTGAGTGGTTTCAGCGTGAGCTGTACTGATAAATGGGAACAGAAGTAGCCCAAGTATCAGTAGGAATTTGCGTTGCATCGTAGGTTCCTATTTTAGATTCGAATCGTCATGCCATCAGACAATGACTGGCGGTAAGCCCTGAAAGCGGGAATAAAGCCGATAATGATTCCAGCAACTTGTACCAGCATAAGCAGTTTCCACTCATGCGGTGTGATTGCGGATATCGATATGTTGATACCATAACTTTGTTGCACAATAGGAGCAACCACTGCGATCAGCGCAAACAATACTGCAACACCTAATGTAATACCAAGGAAGGTTAGCGCACTGGCTTCACTGATCAGTAAACCAAACACATGACGAGGTCTTGCGCCCATCGCACGTAGGATGGCCATCTCTCGGCGCCTTTCTTGCAAGCTAGTGAGTAGGCTACTGAGCATGCCCAATAAACCGGCGACGACAACAAACCCTGAAACAATCAGTAGTGCTTGTTCTGCTACAGCCATCATTCCCCACAATTCGTGAAGCGCAATGCCCGGCATAATGGCGCTTAAAGGTTCTTGGCGGTAGTTATTGATTTCTCGTTGCAGTGCGAAGGTTTGGATCTTCGATTTAAGGCCAACCATCATCGCGGTAATCTGCTTCGGTTGGAAGTCACGTTGCTTTAGCGCTTCAGCATTCGGTGTGTGCCCGAGGTTGGCACCTGATTCCCAGCCAACATGAATTGCTTCGATTGCCTCTAGCGATACGTGTACGGTTTTGTCTACTGGTGTTCCTGTTGGCGCGAGTATTCCCACAATCTTGAAGGGCAGATTATCGTGACGGCTAAACGCAACATCACTGATACCGTGCGCAAGAATGATTTGATCACCTATTTTGTAATCTAGCTTCTTCGCGACGTCGGCACCAATCACTACGTCAAATAGCTGTTCAAATTCTTTACCTTGTTGGAAAGTAAGTAATTGCTTACTTCCATAGCGATAGTTTTCAAAGTAACTATGATTTGTACCCATCACACGGAAGCCTTTGTGTGAATCGCCCAATGATATTGGTATCGCCCACTTTACTGCGTTGTGCTGGCTAAATTCTTCATAGCTTTTCCAGTCGATGTTGTTGGTCGCATTACCGATTCTGAATACTGAGTAAAGCAGCAGGTTGACCTGACCAGAACGGCCACCAACGATAAGGTCAGTACCTGAAATCGTATTGGCGAAGCTGCTCTTAGCTTCGGTTCTTACACGTTCCACACCGAGTAATAGAATGACGGATACAGCCACAGTGAGAATAGTTAGAATGGCTGTGGCTTTACGGTTGAGTACGCTTTTTAAGGCTAAGTGAGTAATTACTTTCATACGACAACCTTAGCTTGGTTAACGGTTTTTAAATCTATGGTTCGAGTGAACAACTTTTCTAGTGTTGGATCATGGCTAACAAAGATAAGAGTAGAACCTGCCTGGTTGGCTTGTTCTAACAACAGTTCGATAAAAGCTTCTCGGTTGTCATGATCCAAAGCCGAGGTTGGCTCGTCGGCAATAATGATTTTGGGTTGGCCGATCAAAGCACGAGCGGCAGCAACACGTTGTTGTTGACCGATGCTCAACTCGGTAACGGGCTTGTCCATTAAAGCTTGAGGTAGCTTTAATCGGAGTAACAACTCTCGAGCCGTCTCTTGTAAGCTTTTCTGGCTTTCAGCGACTTGCTGTTTACGAATCTGTGAAAACTGGCAAGGAAGCGTCACGTTATCGATAACTGATAGATAAGGAAGCAGGTTAAATTGTTGGAAAATATAACCAATATGATCGGCTCTGAATTTATCTCTTTGACGAGGTGTAAGCTGAGTGAGGTCTTGATCAAGGATAGAGACTTCTCCTTGCTCAGCTTGGTTGATTCCGGTCAGTAGCCCTAACAAAGTTGATTTTCCACAACCACTTGGCCCTTTAATAAAAAGGTGCTCTTGGGCTTGGATGTGAAGAGAGGGGATCTCTAGCGTTGGTGGTAATTCAGGCTTCCAACGAAAGCTGATATTTTCGAGTTTGACCACAAGTGATGAACTGTCAGAAGACATGCTAGCTCCAATAATTAAAGCGGTGTATCTACTGGACAGTAATTTGAAACATAAATTCCCAGGAACACACCGATTTGAACAGCCAAGTAAGCGATGACTTACCTGGCTGTTTATTTTACGTTTAATCCGATCTAGGAGTGATTAGAATCGGAAACTAATACGCTCTGCGTTAAGCACTTCTTGTACTTGAGCTGTGTCTGTTAGTAGGTTCACCGTCATTTTTTCAGTGTTGCTGAACTTAGAGAACCACTGAGTGCTAACTGTGTCTAGCTTAGCAACATCTGAACATTCATAGTAGTACTCAACAGTGAACTCACCGTGGCCACCTTCTGAGTGATCGTGGTGGTCGTGACCTTCGTGGTCATCATGATCGTGCTCAGCGTGGTCATGGTCTTTGTGGTCATCATGATCGTGTTCAGCGTGGTCATGGTCTTTGTGGTCGTCATGATCGTGTTCAGCGTGATCATGGTCTTTGTGGTCGCCATGACCGTGTTCCGCATGGTCATGGCCTTCATGGCCTTCATGGTCGTCATGACCGCCTTCTAAGGTGTTTGCTACTGACTTGAACTTCAGAGTACAACTCGCATTGTTAAAACTAAACAGCTCTTCTGGCTTGTTTAATTGTGCGATAGCCTGTTCAAACACTTTCTTCTGTTCTGCAGTTTTTGGAGCATGTTCAAACCCAACCACATCTGCGCCTGGAGCTGTTACTTCAACAAGCAATTCTTGCCCATCTTGCGCGATGTTTACTTCAACTTGGCCATGTACGTGTGCATCATGAGAGCGGAATTCTTCGTTAGCTAGAGCATTTGTAGAGACAGTCATGCCGATAACAACGGCTAAAAAAGTAGGTTTCATGTTTTTTCCTGAATAAAGGTTAATTAAAAAGTAGTGGTAATTAAGCGATATTTACAGGAGGTGAGCGTGCCAAATAAGCGAAATATAGCCGCTGTAGTGAAGTTACTGACTCTGTAATAGCGACAGTAAATTCCGAATGGAACTCTGGAATCTGTGGTAGTGAGTGCGCTGTGATGAACTGATTAAGCGAAAACAGCTCACAATGGTGTGAAGTGTGGTGCTCTGGTGCGATATCCACAATGTGTGTTGCGGCTAACACGCTTAACATGAGCATAAGCCCAAGCAAGAAGCCTGTTTTGCGTTTCACATTGTTGGGTGTGTTTTGCCACATCAGGATGATTAACCACAGAATTAAAAAAAGGATACTGTTATAATATAACAATATCCTTTGGTTAGGTCTCGAAAAAGACGCGAATATCTTATTAAAGGCTCGCTTTAATCAACTCAATGACTTGAGTGACTTCTGATTCGTTTAATGCACCTTCTTTTACAAACAAGATTTTACCTTGCTTGTCTTGAACGATAATCGCTGAGCTTTCTTCTTTTAGAGCCCATGTTGACGCAACGGCGCCGTCTTCATCTAGGACCATAGAAGACCATGGAAATTCTTCTTTGCTGCTTTCGGCAGACGACTTAACAAAAGACCCAGTACCCCAAATCGCATCATCTTGGTTGATGATAGTGGTGGTTTGGTAGCTGTCTTCTGAGAATTTCGATGCGGTAATGGCTGCCATCAGTGGTGCGTTGAGCTCTTTAGAGCTGCTGCGGCCAGCGATAGCTTGAACGACGCGAACTTTACCTAGAAGATCATTGGTTGCCCAAGCTTGATATCCAGTATTTCCGTCGTTTAGAACAATCTCACCATAGTTACTCACATCAACGGCAGGCAGGGTAGCGCCTACTGATAGGTTGTGAGCATTGGCGAAGAGTGGAGAGGCTGCGGCTAGAAAAGCCAGTAGAGTTTTGTTTTTCATTATATTTTTGTTCCGCTTATTGGTTTGCACAGGAAGTATAATATGAAATTTGAAAAATGCCTCTTTAACTTTTTTATCGTACGACGTAGAAAGAAGTTGCAGGCTTGTTACCAAAAGGTATAATGCATCAATATCAAGATGAACAATAGATTATCTTGCTGTTTGCTAAAGGAATTAGCGATTAAATGTGCTTTGAACAGCGACGCTGTTCAGGTATGTGACTGTAGTACTCAAATGGAATTGAGGTTGTATTATGTTAAGAAAATTTTCTACTTACCGTCCACGTCAGGTGGCGCGTTTCGTTAAAGTCCTGTTCAAAGGCCAATTTGCTATTGAAGGTGTTGGAGAGTTTCGCTTCGACCAAGGCAAGGTGCTACTTCCTGAAGTTTCAGACAAACAAAAGCTCACTATTTTTAAAGAAGTTAACGGCACCATTGCAGCGTTGCCGGTGTAACTGAGCTTTATCGATTTGTCTTGCACCGAATAGATTAACAATGAAAAGGGCTTCCTGATGGAAGCCCTTTTTTAATGCGTGTCGTTCACGATGGTATGTCGAACGGCACTTTATTGTGGAGGGAAGCACACACCTGTTCCACCCAACCCGCAATACCCATTCGGATTTTTAGCTAGGTATTGCTGGTGGTAGGTTTCTGCGAAAAAATATTTTCCAGCAGGCAGAACTTCCGTCGTGATCTCGTTGCCTAAAGATTCAGTCATTGCTCGTTGATATTCACGTTTAGAGTGCTCAGCGATAGATTGTTGCTCTTCACTGAAGGTGTAAATCGCAGAACGGTACTGAGTCCCTAAATCGTTGCCTTGGCGCATCCCTTGAGTTGGGTCATGACGCTCCCAAAAGGTTTCAAGTATTCGAGCTAGAGAGGTTTGTTCACTATCAAATATGACACGAACGACCTCGGTATGGCCGGTTTGCCCAGTACATACTTGTTCATAAGTGGGATTAACTGTGTATCCGCCAGCGTAACCAACGGATGTTGAAATAACGCCATCCAATTGCCAAAACAAACGCTCAGCTCCCCAGAAGCACCCCATACCAAACAGGACTTCTTGTTGAGAGCCCGTGGGTGCATCGAGCAGGTCGGTTTGATTGACGAAATGGCGCTCAGTGATTCGAATTGGGTCAGCATTTCCCGGTAGTGCGGTTGCTGCAGAAACCAGTTGTTGTTTGTTTAGCATGTTATATTCCTTTTCGCATACGTTTACCGCGCTGGCTTTTATTTAACGTGGGTTCATATTAACTGTTGGTCAATATTGAATAAGTCTTTAAATTAGACCGTGTTATTCCAGGATTTATTACAGACTCAATGCCTATTTAGCGGTATTATTTCTTTTCACTTATTAACGTATTGATAACTTCTTCACCAATTAAACATGATAAGAAAAACTTTACCAGTTCTGATTGGCACTCTATTGTCATCGACGCTCGCTTTCGCTGACGTTTCCCTTGAAATCAAAGGGCTAGATGGAGCGCTTGAGGATAATGTTGATGCTTATCTGAGTGCGATCCCTGAAGAAGAGTATTCGGTTTCACTAAGATTCCAATCCCGCTTGGAATCTATGATTAAAGAAGCCCTGAATGCGTTAGGCTACTACCACCCTAAAATCACATTTACTCACTCCGAAGATGATACCGAAATGACCGTTACGGTTGAGCCGGGAGAGCCTGTTGTTATTTATACTTCAGATATCGTTCTAACTGGTGAAGCCAAGGATGACCCAGACTTTTTAGCCTTGATAGCGAAGAGTAGCTTGTCTAAAGGTTCGACTCTGAATCATGGTAATTATGACTCTTTGAAATCGTCGATCCGCAACCTTGGCTTAGCGAAAGGCTACTTCGATGGTGCTTATGATCTTAGTAAGCTAGAAGTCGCTCCTGAATTGAACCGCGCTTATGTTCGTCTTCATTATAACAGTGGTATCCGCTATCACTTTGGTACTACTCAGGTTACTGGTAGCCAGATAGAAGAAGATAAGGTGCAGTCACTTAAACCATTTGAGGATGGCGAACCTTACTCAATCACCAAAGTCGGTGAGTACAACCAAAACCTGTCCAATACGGATTGGTTCTCCTCGGTATTTGTTGAACCAGATTTAAGCCAGTTAGGCGAAGGCCGAGAGATCCCGATGAAGGTTAGCCTTGCTCCGCAAGCTCGTAACCAAATCGAAACGGGTATCGGTGTATCCACCGACCTTGGCGTAAAAGGCACTCTGAAGTGGAAAAAACCTTGGGTTAATGAACAAGGCCATAGCTTCAATAGCAGCCTGTCGATTTCTAAACCTGAACAGACGATTACCGCTACCTATAAAATCCCTCTGGATGACGTGCTGAACGACTATTATCAAGTTAAGTACGGTATGAAAAACTTGGATAATCGTGATACCAAGAGTTTGGAGTCAAACTTAGCGCTAGAAAGATATTGGCGACTGGATAACGGTTGGCAACGCACGGTCTTCATTCGATACTTGGTCGAAAACTATGAGCAAGGTTTGCAGGATGATTTAGCGCAATTTGTGCTGCCGGGTATCTCTTTCTCACGCACTCGAACGCGAGGCGGTTCGATGCCGATGTGGGGCGATAAACAAACCATTATGGTTGAAGCGGGTGATGATACCTTGTTATCTGAAACTAAGGTTGTTCGTTTTCAAGGTCAAACCGCTTGGATTCGAAGCATTGGCGACAATCACCGAGGCTTAACTCGACTTCAATTTGGCGGCAACTTTGCCGACGAGTTTGATAAGCTATCTCCCTCCCTAAGATTCTTTGCTGGTGGTGACAATAGCATTCGTGGTTATGGTTATGAGTCGATCTCTCCTCGAGATGAAAGTGGCGCACTAACGGGTGCCAAATTCATTGCAACCAGCTCGTTTGAATACCAATACCGCTTGGTTGGAAACTGGTGGGGCGCAGCATTCTACGACATTGGTGATGCATTTAATGACAAACCCGAATGGAAACACGGCACCGGCGTCGGTGTTCGTTGGGCGTCACCTGTTGGTCCAGTGAGTTTGGATTTTGCTTGGGGTCTAGATGCAGAAAAAGGTGATGAGTTCCAGTTACACTTTAGTTTAGGGCCAGAATTATGATCAAAGTGATGGGCAAGTGCATCAAGTGGACGTCGATCTCATTGACGTCTATTTTGCTGTTGTTGATAGCCTTGCTAGGTTTTGTTTTGTTCACCAATCCAGGGTTGAACACTGTGTTGTGGGGCGCTGAAAAAGCGTTGCCACAGCTTAAAGTGGAAAGCACTAAAGGGGCTCTGTTCCCGAGCTTTACGCTTAATAATGTTCAGTTTAAAGATGACAGCCTGCATATAGACACCAAAGTTCAAAAGCTGAACTTGGCGATTAATCCTCGCTGTCTGCTCGACCCTAAGTTGTGTGTCGATCGTTTAGCGATTCAAGGATTGGACTTCGCATTTACTGAACTGCCTCCGGCCTCTACAGAAGAAACAGAACCTACTCCGCCCGTAACATCGGTAAAAACACCGTTGCCAATCGTAATCAACCGTATCGCTTTGTCTGATATCAAGTTGAATATCTTAGGGCATGAAATTGAATGGAGCTTGTTCTCTACGGCTTTGAGTATGCAGGGCGAAAAGCTAACTGTATCGCCAACCTTATTCAATGATCTTAAGGTTAAACTCGCGGAGTCGACAGAAGAACCGCAAGCAGAAAAGGTTGAGCCAAAAGCTGCCGTTAAAACGGCTATCGAATTGCCGGAAGTCTGGATTCCTCTGCAGGTTGTGTTGGAGCGTTTTGACCTCAACCGTTTCACCTTAGAACAAGAAACACCAATCGTTGTTAACCACCTTGGGCTAGAAGCTCGCGCGGGCAAACACACGGTTGATGTTTCAACTCTCGAACTCGATATGCCACAAGCAAGCGCCAATCTAACCACGAAGGTTGAGCTCAAGGGCGGTTACCCGCTAGAACTTTCTTTGGATGCGTTGATGAAAGAAACCGACCTTGTTGGGCAGAAGTTGTCTCTGAAAGCACAAGGCAGCGTGGCTAAGCTAAACCTAGACTCCCAATTTTCTGAGCTGATTGAGGCAAAGTTGTCTGGGGATATTCAACCCTTAGAACCGACTCTGCCATTTGACCTTCTTTTAGAGGGCGGACAAGCACAGTGGCCCCTTACCGGAAAAAGCGATTACCAAGCGACAATTGAGCAATTTAAAGCTGATGGCTCACTAGATGGTTTTAATGTTCTTCTTAAAGGTGAAGCCGATGGTAAGGAAATCCCTGAATTAGCCATCGATCTACAGGGTAAAGGCACGACGGAACAAATTGATCTCGAGCGTCTAAAGCTCAACACGCTAGGCGGTGAGCTTAACGGTGTCGTTAAAGCGAACTGGAAGAGTCTCGTTAACTGGCAAGCTGACGTGACACTCAAAGATATTCAACCGGGTCTGCAGTGGCCAGAAGCTGAGGGCAACATTAGTGGAAACATCGTCACCTCAGGTGAGTTGACGGAAGCGGGCGGCTGGGCGATTGAACTGCCTAAATTGGATATTGAAGGGATCTTGCGAGAATACCCTCTGGATATCGAAGGTCAGTTGTCAGCGTCGGATCGCAGCGCGAGCGGTGAACCAAAACTGAAAACCAGTGGTTTGAGCTTAGCTCACGGTGTTAACTCGATTAAGGCTCAGGGTGAGCTTGATAAGAAATGGGACATGGGTGTTGAGATTCACTTCCCTGAGCTTGTAAAAAGCGTCCCTGATTTGAAAGGTAAAGTGATTGGTAACATCCAGCTCAGTGGTCCAACGAAAAAGCCTGAAGTCGATCTCGCTCTAAATGTGGATAAGGTAGATTGGAATAACGAAGCAACACTAGAATCCTTGTCGCTTAATGGTTCTGTGGTTCCTCTGCCATTGCCTGAAGCTCAAGCTGATCTTGAATTAAAAGCTAACAACCTAACCTATCAAGATCAGAGCGTAAAAAGCATTGATCTCACGGTGAGTGGTGGTGAGAAGAAACACACAGTGACACTTGATGTGATATCCGACATCGTGTCTACAAGCTTAGCTATTTCCGGAGAGTTGATTCAAAAGCCTTCTCTTATTTGGTATGGATCGTTAGACCGCGTCAAAATCACCACTCAGCAAGGTCCTTGGGTGTTAGATCAACCTGTCGCGATAAATGCGGATGTTGATAAACAGTTTGCCGATGTTCAAGCGCACTGTTGGAAACAATCGGGTTCGAGCGTGTGTTTGGATGAAGACGTTCGTGTCGGAAAATCGGGTGAGGCCAAGGTAGCCATCAATCAATTCGATTTCGAGCAGATTAAAGCTTTTGTGCCTAAAGAGACGCAATTACAGGGCTTAGTCAATGCGACTGCTCATGCAAAGTGGTCTGAACAAGATGAGCCTGAAGTCACGGTAAGCGTTGATATGCCGAAAGGTCAGGTTGTTCAACAAGTGGGTGAGCCAATCACACTGGGTTGGGAAAGCGTTGCATTGAATGCCCAACTGAAAGACAACAAACTGGATGCCGATTTTAAGTTGGATGTTTCCGACAATGGTGACCTGTCTGGCACGGTGTCGTTACCGGATATTCTTGCCGAAGACAAAATGGTCGATGCGGCAATTAAGCTGACCACGTTCCATCTTGATTTCTTACAACCAATTCTAGGTGAATACAGCTTATTGAAAGCCGACCTTGAGAGTGATCTTCAAGTTAAAGGCTCTCTGATGCACCCTCAAGTCTTTGGTCAATTCTCTGTTGATGGTATTCAAGTCAAAGGCGATGTTACGCCTGTTGATGTGAAAGATGGCCGCATCGACCTCGACTTTGATGGTTATAGTGCAAAACTGGATGCGAATGTCGAAACACCTGATGGTCACCTTGATATTGAGGGAACCGGAGATTGGCAAGATCTTAAAGCATGGCATTCGAACGTTAGAGTTTTCGCTGATGAGTTGATGGTTGATATCCCACCGATGGTTAAGGTGAAGGTCGTACCTGATATGACTATTGATGTCACACCAGATCTGGCGAAAATCACCGGTGATATTGCATTACCATGGGGACGAATTGTTGTTGAAGATTTACCACCGTCAGCGGTTGGCGTCTCTTCTGATCAGGTTATTTTGAATAAAGATCTAGAGCCAGAAAACGAAGATACGATTCCATTCAATGTGATGACGAATATTAATATCTCCATTGGTGATGACTTTAAACTGTCTGCCTTCGGTCTTGAAGGTGATTTGGTCGGTAAGCTCAACGTGGCTCAAAAAGACCAAGGTCCATTTATTACAGGTGAAGTGAACATCGTCGATGGTACTTATCAATCATTCGGGCAAGACCTCTTGATCGAAGAGGGTAAGATCCTAATGAATGGACCACCGGATCAGCCATACGTAGCCATCAACGCGATTCGTAATCCTGATAATACTCAGGATGACGTGACCGCTGGTATTCGAGTGACTGGCCCTGCGACAGAGCCTACCATCGAGATTTATTCTGACCCAGCGATGCCACAAGCGAACGCACTGTCTTATATTTTGCGTGGCCAAGATATCGACGGTGAGTCGAGCGGTTCGATGACAACGACTTTAATCGGTTTGAGTTTAGCGAAGAGTGGTAAGGTTGTTGGTGAAATCGGTGAAGCCTTTGGTGTAAAGGACTTGCAACTGGATACTGCAGGCTCTGGCGATGACTCTCAAGTGACGGTAAGTGGTTACATCCTGCCTGGCTTACAGGTGAAGTATGGTGTGGGTATCTTTAACTCGTTAGGTGAGTTTACCGTTCGTTATAGATTGATGCAGGATCTCTATGTTGAAGCTGTTTCTGGCCTAGACAGTGCTGTGGATCTTCTCTATCAATTTGAGTTCGAGTAGAGCCGTATGGGAGGGCATATGCAGCATCTTGTTTTTGTCTATGGAACCTTGAGGCAAGGTCAGTCCAATCACCATTATTTGCAGGGCTGCGATTTATTAGGGCAGTTTGATACACCTAAGGAATACGCACTTTTTGATTTAGGTGCCTATCCGGCGATGATTTTGGGAAAGAAAAGTGTCGCTGGTGAGGTCTATATCATTAACGACGAAATTTTAGAGTCGCTCGATCGGCTAGAAGATGTTCCTGTTGAGTATCGTCGTGAGCAAATAGAGACTATATTTGGATTAGCATGGGTATATTTGTATCAGCTTGATCTAACAGCTAATAAAGAAATACTTTCGGGTAACTGGTGTCAGCGGAACAATGATTCCTAACTAGTTAATCACCTTACGAGACAACAAAAAGCCAGCACTGAGGTGCTGGCTTTTTAATAGCGTTAGTTTGAGAATGAAATGAGAGGGTTACTCAGGGTTCAGCTCAAGAAACTCTTCTACTTTACGTACCATTTTTGTTGAACCAACGAAGAAAGGCACACGTTGGTGTAGCTCAGTTGGTTTGATATCCATGATACGCTGTGCACCGTCTGATGCAATACCGCCAGCTTGCTCCATAAGGAAAGCAATAGGGTTGCATTCATAAAGCAAACGCAATTTACCTTGAGGGTGGCTCTCTGTACTTGGGTATAAGTAGATGCCGCCTTTTAGCAAGTTACGGTGGAAATCAGACACAAGAGAACCAATGTAACGTGACGTGTAAGGGCGGTTATCGCTTGGCTCGCTTTCCTGACAGTATTTGATGTACTTCTTAACACCGGTTGGGAAGCGGATGTAGTTACCTTCGTTGATCGAGTAGATCTTGCCTTCGTCTGGAATCATCATGTTTTCATGAGATAGACAGAAAGTACCCAGAGATGGATCGTAGGTGAAACCATTTACGCCAGCACCAGTTGTGTATACAAGCATGGTTGAAGAACCGTAAATCACGTAACCCGCGGCTACTTGCTTGTGTCCGGGCTGTAAGAAATCTTCTTGTGTTGGTGGTGTACCGATCGGTGATACTCGACGGTAGATAGAGAAAATTGTACCAACCGATACATTTACATCGATGTTTGATGAGCCATCTAGTGGATCCATCAGTACAACGTATTTTGCGTTTTTGTTGAGCTCTTTATTGAAGGCGACAGCTTCGTCTTCTTCTTCACTTGCAACACCACAAACTTGGTCACGGGCTTCTAGAGCCGCTTTAAATTTGTCGTTCGCGTAAAGGTCTAGCTTTTGCTGCTCTTCACCTTGCACGTTGTCTGTACCAACAGCGCCAGTGATGTCGACTAGGCCAGCCTTGTTGATCTCACGGTTAACAATTTTTGCAGCAAGTCGAATAGACGACAAAAGGGATGATAGATCACCGCTTGCATGGGGGAAGTCACTCTGTTTCTCAACAATGAACTCACCAAGGGTGCGCATCTCAGACATGTTATTTCCTTAAACTTCTCTCAATATTAGGGGGGATTTGAGCACTGTAGATTCGGCCTCTTGAGTGGGCTTTATTCATCTAGACGCTTACCTAAATTCTAAAGGTTAGATCTTTTTAATGGTAATGAACTAAGCGACACAGATCTCACTTACTATGTCGACTCAATTTGTTTTGCATTGCCGCTCGCTTTTAATCGCCATTTAATGATAATGAGTGCAAGCCGTTTTAATTAGGCACTGTTTATTTAGCCAAGCGTTTGGAAGCAATTTATGCATATTCATATCTTAGGAATTTGTGGCACCTTCATGGGTGGTGCTGCGGTATTGGCTCGTCAATTAGGTCACAAGGTTACGGGTAGTGACGCGAATGTTTACCCACCAATGAGCACCTTGTTGGAATCACAAGGGATTGAAATTATTGAAGGGTTCGACCCTAGCCAATTAGAACCAAGGCCAGATCTCGTGGTTATCGGTAACGCAATGAGCCGCGGTAATCCGTGTGTTGAGTATGTGTTGGATAACAATCTTAGATACACCTCTGGTCCTCAGTGGTTGCAAGAGTTCTTACTGCATGACCGTTGGGTGTTAGCGGTATCGGGAACGCACGGTAAGACCACGACATCAAGCATGTTGGCTTGGATCTTGGAAGACTGTGGCTATGCACCGGGCTTCTTAGTTGGCGGAGTGTTGGGTAACTTTGGTATCTCTGCTCGCCTTGGTGAAAGCATGTTCTTCGTGGTAGAAGCCGACGAATACGACAGTGCTTTTTTCGATAAACGATCTAAGTTCGTTCATTACCACCCAAGAACCTTAGTGATGAATAACCTAGAGTTTGATCATGCGGACATCTTTGACGATCTTGAAGCGATTAAGCGACAATTTCATCATTTGGTGCGTACTGTGCCAAGCAATGGTCGCATTTTCTCACCTAAGCAAGACAGCGCTATTGAAGATGTTCTAGCTCGCGGTTGCTGGAGTGAAACTGAATCGAGTGGCGAGCAAGGCGACTGGGATGCCAAGAAACTGGTCAAAGATGGCTCTCAATTTGAGGTTTACTTCCAAAATGAATGTGTTGGAACCGTAAATTGGGATTTAGTGGGCGACCACAACGTAAATAATGCTTTGATGGCGATTGCAGCTGCACGTCATGTGGGCGTGACACCTGACCTTGCTTGTGAATCACTAGCTACCTTTATTAATACTAAGCGCCGTTTGGAGTTTAAAGGCGAGGTGGCAGGTGTGTCTGTTTATGACGATTTTGCTCATCATCCAACGGCGATTGAACTTACGCTCGGCGGCTTACGTAATAAGGTCGACTCGAAAAAAATCATTGCCGTTTTAGAGCCTCGTTCCGCCACCATGAAACGTGGTGTGCATAAAGAAACCTTGGCTGATTCGCTTAAACAAGCGGATTCTACCTACTTATTCCAACCGGATAACATTGATTGGTCAGTTCAAGATGTTGCAGACGCTTGTCACCAACCGGCACACGTGAGTGATGACATGGATGCATTCGTTGCTAAAATTGTCTCAGAGGCACAAGCTGGCGACCAAATTTTGGTAATGAGTAATGGTGGCTTTGGTGGCATTCATCAAAAACTGTTGGATGGATTGGCACTCAAAGGCTAACGGCATCCACGACCTTATAATTTGAAGTAATTGAGAACATGACAAAACACGATAAAGCGATAACCCTTGCTTTCACTGGCGCATCCGGTGCGCCTTATGGCCTGCGTTTACTTGAATGCCTTTTGGCAGCCGATTATCAGGTCTACTTGCTGATTTCATCGGCAGCGCGAGTGGTATTGGCGACCGAGCATGAACTTAAGTTACCTGCTGGGCCAGATGCGGCGAAACAAGCTTTGGTTAAACATCTTGGCTGCGACCCTGAAAAGCTGGTGGTGTGTGGCAAAGATGATTGGTTCTCGCCGGTTGCCTCTGGTTCAGCTGCACCGAAGCAGATGGTCGTTTGTCCATGTTCAGCGGGAAGCTTGGCTTCGATTGCTCATGGTCTATCAGATAACCTGATTGAGCGAGCAGCAGACGTAGTCATGAAAGAGCGAGGCCAATTGTTGTTGGTGGTTCGCGAGACGCCATTTTCGACGCTTCATCTCGAGAACATGCACAAACTTTCGACGATGGGCGTAACGATCATGCCTGCAGCTCCGGGTTTTTATCATCAACCCAAGTCAATTGAAGATCTGGTCGACTTTATGGTGGCGCGTATTCTAGATCACCTTGGTATCGAACAAGGTTTAGTGCCACGTTGGGGTTACGATCAACGTAATTGATCCAAACTTGATAGCTTATTGTTAAAAATCAAATTACAATTCTGAACACTCATCGGGGAGCGAACCATTCAAATAATGAATGCGAGCTGAGATCAAGCAGGTGCTTGGGACCCGTAAACCTGAACCAGATAATGCTGGCGTAGGAATTGAGTTAGGAACAACCTCTACCGTTCTCCTCCCTCAAACCTGTGCCGCTCAGACCATGGAGAGCGTCCAGTGAAATTCACATTAACAACCCTTGCTGTTACTACAGCTATTTCTTTTTCTGCCTTTGCTGCAGACAACACTTTGACTGTATACACCTATGACTCTTTTGCTGCGGATTGGGGCCCTCGTCCTGCCGTTGAAAAAGCATTCGAAGAGAAGTGTGGTTGTGATGTGAATTTTGTCGCTCTAGAAGATGGCGTGTCTATTCTGAACCGTTTACGTCTTGAGGGCGGCAACAGCAAAGCCGATATCTTGCTAGGTCTCGACAACAACCTGATGGCTGAAGCGAAAGCGACGGGCTTATTGGCTGAGCATAATGTTGATACGTCATCGGTAACGCTTCCTAATGGTTGGAACGACAGCACTTTTGTACCCTATGACTTTGGCTACTTTGCTTTTGTTTACAATAAAGAGAAACTGGAAAACCCGCCGAAGAGCTTGAAAGAACTGGTTGAGCAGCGTGATGATCTTAAGGTCATCTACCAAGATCCACGTACATCAACACCAGGCCAAGGCATGATGCTTTGGATGAAATCAGTATACGGTGATGAAGCGACAGCAGCATGGAAGAAGCTTGCTCAGAAAACAGTGACTGTAACCAAAGGCTGGTCTGAAGCTTACTCTATGTTCCTAGAAGGCGAGTCGGATTTAGTGTTGTCTTATACAACGTCTCCGGCTTACCACATTATTGCTGAAAGCGATTCTAAGTATGCAGCAGCAAGCTTCGAAGAAGGGCATTACACTCAAGTGGAAGTGGCCGCTAAGGTTAAAGGCAGCAAGAACGAAAAGCTTGCTGATGAGTTTATGGCGTTTATCCTAAGTGATGAATTCCAATCGGCGATGCCAACAGGCAACTGGATGTACCCAGTGACCGATATTGAGCTTCCAAAAGGGTTCGAGCAACTTACGGTTCCTCAGAAAGCGCTAAGCTTTACGCCCGAAGAAATTGCAGCTAAGCGTAAGCCATGGATTCGTGAATGGCAGAGTGCACTTACTTTTTAATTTGTTTTTAATAAATTAGCTTTCTAACTTTCTGTATTTAAAGGTTTGTTCGATGTTAACTGAGCGAACCATTTACGGTAAAAAATCAATCTATGATAAAGAAAACACCTAAGGTTGGGATTTGGGTAGCGATACTCATTACCGCCTTCGTGGTTTCAGCAGTTGGGGCATTGCTTAGCAATGCCCCTTCTCTTGATATCAGCCAAGTATGGTCCGATCCCTACTATTGGCATGTAACGAAATTCAGTTTTTATCAGGCGACACTCTCAACAGTGCTGAGTGTTGGCTTTGCTATACCTATTGCTCATGCGCTGTGTCGTAGGCAATTTTTTGGACGCGCTTTGTTGTTAAGGCTGTTCGCGTCGACCTTAGTCCTGCCTGTGTTAGTGGGCGTATTTGGCTTACTTGCGATCTATGGCAATAGTGGTTGGTTAGCTAAGTTTTTGGCGAGCTTCGATATTGAATTGCCATTTTCCATATACGGATTGAATGGTATTTTGCTGGCGCACGTTTTCTTTAACTTGCCTTATGCCAGTCGCTTACTTTTACAAGCGTTAGATACCGTGCCTGCCGAGCAACACAAGCTTTGTGCTCATTTGGGTATGAGTCATTGGAACAAATTCAGATGGGTTGAATGGCCACGTTTAAGACAGCAATTGCCTCATGTGTGTGGCTTAGTCTTCATGCTGTGTTTTACCAGCTTTGCTACCGTGATGGCACTAGGCGGTGGACCTAAATCAACCACTATCGAACTCGCTATTTATCAGGCGATTAAATTCGACTTTGACCTTCAAGCTGGTGCCTTGCTCGCGATATGGCAAATGCTGCTGTGTGGTGTGCTAGCAGTGAGCATTCAACGGCTATCGAAACCTATTTCAGTGACGGCCAGTCAGTTGTCTGAAGAGAAATATTTGGTTAAGGACAGCTGGTGGTCAAAAGCTTGGGATAGCTTTTGGATCATAATAGTCTCAATGCTGGTATTGCCGCCATTAGCTATGGTTATCGTCAGTGGAATTAACTCGCAGGCATTAACCGTACTCAGCAGCGAGCCGTTTTGGGCGGCGTTAATTACCTCGGTTAAAGTCGCGTCATTAGCAAGTGTTATCGCAGTTGGTATTGGTATCGCCATACTGCTGACTAGCCGAGCATGGCGTTTACAGAACAAGAATTTTCGAGCCGATAAAATCGAGCTGATTGGCACTATTATCTTAGTGACTCCGGGGCTGGTGATCAGTACGGGGACCTTCTTATTACTGCGTTCATTCACCGATGTCTTTAGTTTAGCTTTCTTTATCGTGATTGCCGTCAACAGCTTAATGGCGCTGCCTTACGTAATTAAAACCCTAGCTCAACCTATGCTGCATTTGTCTCAGCAGTATCAGTATGTGTGTGCAAGCTTGGGAATGACAGGTTTCACGCGTTTTAGGTTAGTGGAGTGGCGAGCACTGCGTAAGCCGATGGCGCAAGCCTTCTCGATTAGCTTTATGTTGGCGATGGGTGACTTAAGCGCGATTGCTTTGTTTGGTAGCCAAGATTTTAGAACTCTGCCTTTGTACCTATTCCAATTGTTAGGCAGCTATCAAATGGAAGCGGCGGCGGTAGTTTCTGTGAGCTTACTGTTATTGAGTGTCGGCAGCTTTAGCTTAATAGAATTCTTATTTACTCGAAGATCTAAGCTCGATGCTAAAGAATTAAGGAACCGATGATGTTAGTGATGAAAGATGTGGATTACCACTATCACAGAGAGTTGTTTAGCTTTGATTTTCAAGCTGAGCAGGGCGATATTGTTGCGCTTATGGGGCCGAGTGGCGCTGGTAAATCTACCCTGTTGGCGCTAATTGCGGGGTTTATCGAGCCTACATCGGGTGAGATTTCAGTAGCTGGGCAGTCGCTTATTGGTAAAGAGGCACACCAACGCCCGTTGGCGATGTTGTTTCAAGAGCACAACTTGTTTGCCCATCTCACGGTACGTGAAAATATTGGTTTAGGTCTGCACCCGGGATTAAAGCTTACGGCAACCCAAAAGCTCAAAGTTGAGCAAGCCGCAGCGCAAGTTGGCGTCGCTGAGTATTTGGATAGGTTGCCTGAGCACTTATCCGGCGGTCAACGCCAGCGTGTTGCGTTAGCGCGTTGTTTTGTCCAACCTCATGATATTTGGCTGCTTGATGAACCTTTCTCTGCGCTTGATCCTTTGCTGCGTGAAGAGATGCTTAGCTTAGTGAAGCGATTAGCGGCAGAGCGAAATATTACGGTCTTGATGGTGACTCACCATTTAGGTGACGCACGCAGTATCGCGAATAAGTTTGTGTTTGTGGCGCTAGGTAAGGTGTTGGTTGAAGACTCGATAGAGGCACTGACGGCGGATCATCCACAGACAGAATTAAGCTCATTTGTTAAAGCGGGTGAGTGACGATTCATCACTCTTGTTTAATCTCTCTGATATTGAGTACGTAGAAAACAAAAAGACCTAGCATGCGCTAGGTCTTTTATTGTCTTACAGAATAAAGCGACAAAGATTAGTCTTCTAGCTTTAGCTCTTTTAAGATTTGGAAGATCTCACGAGAAGACTTTGCAGGCTTGTTCGCTGATTTCTCTTTGTTAGCTTGGCGAGCTAGCTGACGAAGACGCTGACGGTCTGCTTCAGGGTACATTTCCATTACTTCTGAAATAGCCGCATCACCTTCAGCAACAACACGATCACGCAGTTGCTCAAGCTTATGTAGTTCAGCTGTTGCTTGTGAGTGCTTGTTACGTACTTTATCCAAAGCCGCTTGAATTGGCTCAGGATCGACATTACGCATTACTTTACCAATGTATTGAAGTTGACGACGCTTCGCTTCATTTTTAAAGCGTTGTGCATCTTTAATCGCTTGTGCCAAATCTTCAGACAGCGGAAATTTATCTAATACAGAAGGCTTTAGACCAACAAGCTCTTCTCCCAGCTTTTGCAGGGCATCCATGTCCGTTTTCATTTCTGTCTTACTTACCCAGATGATTTCTTCTTCTGGTTCCCATGGGGCTTTTTGGTTTTTGCGAGCCATCTTTTCTGCCTATGTCACTATCTCAAACGAATATATTGCCTATTTTAGCAAGAATCTTGGGGAGAAAGCGAAATTCTTGTTATCCTACGTAATATTGACCTAAAAAATTAGAATAGATATGGATGTAAAACAGCAAGTCGCCCAGCAAAGAGTTGAGCTAGAAGCCGCAGTAGCTAAAGCGTTGGATATGGCATCAGTGAGTGCAGACGCAGCTGAGGTCGCTATTACTAAATCAACGGGTTTAAGTGTTTCAACACGTATGTGTGAAGTGGAAAACGTTGAATTTAATAGTGATGGTGCGCTAGGTATTACTGTTTATCGCGGCCAGAAAAAAGGCAGCGCATCTACATCTGATCTGAGTGAAAAGGCGATTGCTCAAACCGTCGCGGCCGCACTTGATATCGCTCAGTACACTTCTGAAGACCCATTTGCCGGTCCTGCGGCAAAAGAATACATGGTAAAAGAAATTCCCGATTTGGATCTTTTTCACCCTGATGAACCAAACCCTGACTATGCCGCTGAGATTGCGATTGCTGCTGAGAAGCAAGCGTTAGCTTATAGCGACAAGATCAAACAGAGTGATGGCGCAAGCTACGATAGCCACTATGGCGTTAAGGTTTATGGTAACAGCCATGGCTTACTAGCAAGCTACGCTTCAAGTCGCCATAGCACGAGCTGCTGCGTGATTGGGCAAGGCGCTAACGGTGAAATGGAACGTGACTACAGCTACACCGTTGCACGTCACCGTGATGAGCTGTGGACGCCTGAGCGTGTAGGTCAGGAAGCTGCAGAAAAGACGATTAGCCGTTTGGATGCGAAAAAGCTACCAACAGGCCAATACCCAATTATGTTCGCTAACGATGTTGCGACAGGTCTTATCGGTCACCTTGTGATGGCGATCAGTGGCGGCAACCTTTACCGTAAGTCATCTTTCTTATTGGATCATTTAGGTCAGAAAATCCTACCTGATTGGTTCAATATCTCTGAGCGTCCTCACATCCTACGTGGTTTGGCTTCAAGCCCATTTGATAGCGAAGGTGTGTTCACTCAAGATCGTGAAATCATCACTGACGGTGTGCTAGCAACTTACCTACTAACGAGCTATGCCGCACGTAAGATGGATATGACGCCAACCGGTCATGCTGGTGGTATTCATAACTGGTTCGTTAAATCGACCGGTCAAAACTTTGAGCAGATGCTAAAAGAGTTGGGTACTGGCTTCCTAGTCACTGAAGTGATGGGCCAAGGCGTAAACACCGTAACGGGTGATTATTCACGTGGCGCTGCAGGTTTCTGGGTTGAAAACGGAGAGATCCAATACCCAGTATCAGAAGTAACAATCGCAGGTAACCTAAAAGACATGTTTACTCAGATTGTTGCTGTGGGTAACGACGTAGAAACACGTTCGCAAATTCAAACGGGTTCTATCCTGCTTGAGTCGATGAAAGTCGCGGGTGAGTAATTCAATTAAAGCGAATCTGATGAATTAAAAAAGGGAGCCGTGGCTCCCTTTTTGTTTTCTGTATTTCGCCAAAAATTGGCTAACTGCTTATGCTAACTAGATCAGTATGGTCGCTAAGCCTAGGAACACCGATAGGCCAATAACATCGGTTACTGTGGTCAGTGCCATACCGCCAGCAAGGGCTGGATCGATATTCATCTTCTTCAACATCACTGGGATAGTTACACCAGCAATACCTGCGACAATCAAGTTGGTCATCATCGCCGCTGAGATGATGCCTCCCAGTATCCAGTTACCTTTCCAAGCCACCACGATACCACCAATGATAACGGCCCATAGAACGCCGTTTAGGAAGCCGATGGCTGCCTCTTTGAGTAGCAGTTCGCGTTTGTTACTGTCACCGATATGACCGAGTGCCAAACCACGAATCACCAGAGCAACGGTTTGGTTACCCGCAACACCCCCCATCGAAGGCACGATAGTCATCAGAACCGCAATCGCTGCCATTTGATCGAGCGTTGCTTCAAACATGTTTGATACAGATGCTGCCGCCAGTGCTGCGAGTACGTTAGCACCAAGCCACACACTACGACGACGAGCAGATTTTACGACCGGTGCGAAGGTATCTTCGTCATCGTCCATACCCGCCATACTCATCATTGAGTGTTCGGCATCTTCACGGATAACATCAACCACGTCATCGATGGTGATACGACCAACAAGGTGCTGGTTACTATCGATGACAGGCGCAGAAACCCAGTTACGACGTTCAAACAGGCTCGCGATATCTGACGCACTAGTTTCTACCGCGATCGCTTCGTCGGCATCATCCATCACTTCTGAAACAGGGACATCAGGTTGAGTCGTTACTAGCGTGGTAAGTGATAGGTTACCGATAAGACGTTCTTCTTCATCAATAACATACAGAGCATCAGTTGCATCCGGCAGTTCGCCACGCATACGCATGTAGCGCAATACAACGTCGACATCGACATCACCACGAATCGTGATTACGTCGGTATTCATGATCGCACCCGCTGAATCTTCAGGGTACGACAGGGCGGTTTCAACTAACGCACGATCGACGGAGTCCATTTGAGAAAGGACTTCGCGAGAAACATCGTCGGGTAGGCTTCGAAGTACGTACGCGACGTCATCGGTTTCCATGCCTTCGGTTGCTTCTGCCAAGGTCTCAGGTGCCATTTTTGACACAAGAGCATCTTTGACGTCTTCGTTTAGTTCATCAAGAATTTCACCGTAGTCTTCAGGATCGGTGAGTTGCCAGAGTACGTCACGACTTTTGCGAGGGGAGGCTTCTAAAAGGTGTGCAATATCCTCAGGTTCCATGTCCTGAAGTTGTCGGCGTACGTGAACAAATCGGCCGTTTTCTAGGGCTTCGCTGACTTCTTGGAGGGTTTGGTGAGCTTGGTCGAATTCTAATTGCTCTGCCATATTTTCCTCCTATCTCATTATTCTTACAATGCTTGGAATAGTAACTTAATTCTAGGGCTTATTTAAATCATAAACTTAGGTAGAACTAAGATTTAATATTGGTTGGTTCGTTGTTTGAGTCTTAGGCGTTGCGAGTGAAGCGTTTTCGCTACTCACCCTCATCAAACTTGTCTTCAATGAGATGACAGACGGCATCCAGTGCTTGCTGTGAATCGGTGCCTGCTGCTTGAATAGTAATATGTTGCCCTTGCGCTGATTCCAGCATAAGTAACCCCATTACGCTGTCTGCTGTTGCTGTTTTATCTTCTTCGCTATGGATAGTGATGGTTGCATCAAAGCTTTGTGCAAGCTCAACCAACTTTACGGCTGCTCTAGCGTGAAGACCCAAGCGATTTTGGATCAGTACAGTTCGAGTTAATTCCATGGTTAGCCCTGTTGGTGCTTCTCTAGGGAGGCGTGTCTGATTTGAACTTGATGGCCAAGTTGCTCAAAGTACTCACCAATTTTCTGGGTTAGATAAACCGAGCGGTGTTTGCCGCCAGTACAGCCAATCGCGACCGTTAGGTAACTGCGATTGTTCTTCTCTAACATTGGTAACCACTGTTCAACAAAGCCTTGGATCTGTTGCTTGAGTTCCAGAACTTCTGAGTGTTCTTCTAGAAAGGAGTGAATTGGTGCATCTAGCCCGGTTAGTGGTCGTAGTGCAGGTTCCCAGTGAGGGTTCGGCAAAAAGCGAACATCAAACACGTAGTCGGCATCACTTGGCAAGCCATACTTAAAACCGAAAGATTGAAAGACGATGATCAGCTCTTGCTTCTCTTTGCCTTCAACTTTAAATCGAACCTTTTCACTCAATTCGTAGAGGTTGCAGTCACTGCTGTCGATCACAATGCTGGCGTGCTCTGCGAGAGGTGTCAGAAGTGTCTTCTCTAAATCAATCGCTTGCTCAAGAGAGAGCTTTTCTTGGCCAATTGATAAAGGGTGGATTCTGCGGGTTTCGCTGTAGCGCTTAAGGAGTGTCTGCTTGCTGGCATCGAGGAACAATACATCAACATCGATGTTTGTAGCTGACTCGAGTTGCTCGAGCGTGTCGGTGACTAACTGAGGCTCTTTCGGTAGGTTACGTATATCAATACTTACCGCAACGTTTTGGTTGCTTTCGCGTACCGATTCGACAAAGTTGTTGAGCAGGTTTACTGGTAGATTATCGACACAGTAATACCCCAAGTCTTCTAGGACTCGTAACGCAACACTTTTACCGGCCCCTGATTGGCCACTAACCACGATTAATCGCATGTTATTGCTCGCAAGTTGGCACTTGAATCATGATGTCGTAAAGCTCTTGATCGCTCTGAGCATTACGCAGCTGTTTAAGAGTCTGCTTGTCGTTTAGTCGTTCTGCCATACAAGAAAGGGTTTTTAGATGCTCTTTGCATTGTTCGCTAGGAACAAGCAGGGCAAATAGTAGGTCGACAGGACGATTATCAATCGCATCAAATTCGATAGGATCTTGGCATTGCAGTAATACAGCTATCGCTTTATCACTGACATTCATACGAGCATGGGGAATCGCGATACCATTACCAATACCGGTACTGCCCATCTTCTCACGGCTCAACATACACTCAAATAGCTCTGTTGAATCTTGACCGCAGCTCTCAGCTGCTATCTGGCTGATGAGCTCAAGGGCTCTTTTTTTGCTTGTGCATTGGACTGCACTTTTGGTGCAGTCCAATGAAAGTACTTCGCTTAATTGCATGTTAGTGACTACTTAGCTTTTCTTTGTGCTTGTTGAGTTGGCGGACGAGTTTATCAACCAATGAATCAATCGCGGCATACATGCTTTCATCTGTTGCTGTCGCATGGATTTCCCCCTGATTTATATGCAGGGTAGCTTCTGCGATTTGATTGATTTTCTCAACTTTTAAAACAACCTGAACGCTATTGATATGATCAAAGAAGCGCTCAAGTTTGTCGAATTTGGTGTGAACATAGTCTTGCATTGAATCGGTAAGATCAACGTGATGGCCTTGAATATTGATTTGCATAGACTTTCCTTTTCAGTTGGTTGCCTGATCATAGTTGCTAAGTAACTAGCGACTAAATGAGCTTATAGCAGGCGTTTACGCTGACTCGATGGGGCAATGCCCAGAGACTCACGGTATTTCGCTATGGTACGTCTAGCTACCTGAATTCCTTGGTCAGCCAGTAAAGCAGCAATCTTACTATCACTTAGAGGCTTCGCGGTATTTTCCGCTGCGACAAGCTTCTTGATGAGTGCGCGAATTGCTGTAGATGAACATTCACCGCCATTGTCAGTGCTGACATGGCTTGAGAAAAAGTATTTGAGCTCGAAGATGCCACGTGGCGTATGCATGAATTTTTGAGTCGTCACACGAGAGATCGTGGATTCGTGCATATCAACAGCTAACGCAACATCATTAAGAACCATTGGCTTCATCGCTTCTTCGCCATGTTCGAAGAAATCACGCTGATGTTCAACAATGCATCGCGCAACTTTGAGTAGCGTCTCATTTCGGCTCTCTAGGCTTTTAATTAACCACTTTGCTTCTTGCAAATTTGAGCGGATGTATTGATTGTCGGCGCTGTTGCCTTTACTGCCCAGATCAGCGTACTGCTGATTCACTTTCAACTTAGGCACGCTATCAGGGTTAATGGTCACTAACCATTTGCCAAGGTCTTTGAAGACAGATACATCTGGAACCACATACTCAGTTTCATCCGGAGTAATCTTACTGCCAGGACGAGGGTCCAGCTGTTGAATCAGTTGCAAAACTTCACGTAGTTCTGCTTCTTTCAACTTGGTCTCTTTGATAACCAGTTTGTAATCGCGATTGCCGAGTTGGTCGATATGGCTAGTAAGTACTAACTTAGCTTCGTTAAGCCAAGGCGTATCTTGGGGAAAGGTTGCCAGTTGCAGTAACAAGCAATCTTGCAGGTTGACTGAACCGACACCTAGCGGATCAAACTGCTGAATTCGTTTACGTACCGCTTCAATTTCATCAAGCTCGATCTCTTCATTGTCGAAGTTTTCAAGGATGTCTTCACAAGTTACAGTGAGGTAGCCGTAGTCGTCGATGGCATCGATTAATGCAAAAGCGATGCTTCGGTCGGTGTCAGTGAATGGCGTTAAGTCGAGTTGCCAAAGTAGGTAATCGTGCAGGCTTTGAGTGGTTTCGCCTTGATAAACCGGCATGTCGTCATCAATCGCAATACCCGTGTTACCGGTGTTCGCGCTGTAGACGTCTTCCCAAGTTGTGTCGATTTCTAGTTCGTTGCCAATCTCTGATTTTTCGATTAAGTCTGAGCTATCAGGTAAGTCTTGCTCTGTGGCTTCAACAGTTTCTTTTTCGTCACTGCTAGGTTTTTCTTCCGATGTTGGCGTATCTTCATTGCCTTCTTCGACATCGAGTAGTGGGTTAGATTCAAGTGCTTCTTGAATCTCTTGCTGCAAATCTAAAGTAGACAATTGCAACAAACGAATCGCTTGCTGCAATTGAGGAGTCATTGCTAACTGTTGGCCTAGCTTAAGTTGTAATGAGGGTTTCATTCAGTGTGACTTACCTAGTTATTATTCTTAGAACTCTCGATACTCTCTATATAATCATAGACGGAATTGTTCGCCTAGATAAACTTGTTTAACTTGTTCGTTATTGAGAACATCTTCAGGAGTACCCTCAGCGATCAGGTGTCCTTGGCTTACGATGTAAGCTTTTTCACACACGTCTAATGTTTCACGAACGTTGTGGTCGGTAATCAAAACGCCCAAGCCGCGATCACGCAGGTGAACAATGATTTTTTTGATATCGATTACTGAGATCGGGTCAACACCGGCGAATGGTTCATCCAATAGAATGAACTGCGGGTTTGCTGCTAGTGCACGAGCAATCTCTACACGACGACGCTCACCACCCGACAGAGCCATACCATTGCTGGTGCGGATATGTTGGATGTGGAACTCTTCTAGCAGGTCTTCCAGCTTATCTTGGCGTTGTTCGTTGGTCATTTCATCACGGGTTTGTAAAACCGCCATGATGTTGTTCTCTACGGACAACTTACGGAAAATCGATGCTTCTTGAGGCAGGTAACCGATACCAAGACGAGAGCGGCTGTGCATTGGTAAGATACTGATGTCTCGGTCATCAATGCTGATGGTACCTTCATCACGCGCCACCAAACCAACAATCATATAGAAAGATGTGGTTTTACCTGCACCGTTAGGCCCAAGCAGACCGACGATCTGGCCTGACTCTACCTGTAAGCTTACATCGGTAACAACCTTACGTTTACTGTAGGTTTTCGCTAGGTTTTTTGCTTTAAGAACAGCCATCGTTACTTATTCACTTCCGTTGGTTGTAAAACCGTTGACACTCGTTTGTTTTCACCACTGTCAGCGACTAATTTCTGAGAACCGATCTGGTAAGTGATCTTAGAACCGCGAATGATGCTGCCATCTTGAGATAACATCGCATTCTTAGTCATGATCAGTCGGTCGGCAACAAGCTGGTAGTGCAGGTCGTCAGCTTCACCGTAGAGTGTCTTACCGTCGTCAGTAAGCTGAGAGAAGGTTGCTGGCTTACCGAAGCCTTGAATTTCTTCAATCTCACCGTTTACGGCGTTACGAGTAACAATAACCTTATCGGCATTGATATTGATGCTGCCTTGTTTAAGGTTCACATCACCAAGGAAAGTCACTTGGTTACTTTTCATATCCAATTGCTGGCTGTCTGAGTCAATGTAGACAGGTTGCTCACTATCCGAAGACAGAGCATAGACATTAGGTGCCGCAAGGGTCAAAGCGAATAAACTAAGGTGTAAGAGTTTCATATCTACCTTGAACAGAATTAAAGAGGGTTGCATTGTTGGTACCGAAGTTACCTTTCATTGCTTGTCCCTCAGTTTCAAAAAATGTACCGATCATATGGACCGGAGTCTCTGAATAAAAATCTCGGCTAGGCAGCTCAACAACCATTTTATCTGTGGTCATTGTATCGAAGCTGGCTTCTGGCAACAGGTTCTTTGCCACGACGTTGTCATAAAACGTGACAACTTGATTCTCATCCATAATCGCGCGATCAGCGGTGACTTGCCATTCAATCGTGTGCCCTTCACGGAATACCGAAAGAACTGGGTTTTGAAAGTGCGTATCGCCAACTACTGAGTAGTGTTCTAAATACGTCGATTCAACCTGATAGCTGCGAATACCGCTTTCGTCGTAGCTAATGTTGTTCAGGCTTTTGCCACTAAACGCGGGCAGCTCCAAATTTGGAGCCACTTGTATCGTTGATGTTTGCTCTTTGTCGTACAAGTAATAGGTCGACCAAGAGGCAATAAATATGAGTATTAAATAGATAATACGAGTAAAACTCATATGCTTAAACCTTTATGCACGTCGAGTTCATTTCTTGCTTGTAAAATAAGGTCACAGACTTCACGTACCGCGCCATGACCACCGTTAATGGTTGTCACGTAGTTTGCACGCTTTGCAAGTAGCGGGTGCCCATCTGCCACACAGACCTTCAAGCCAACTTTTTCCATTACAGGCCAGTCAATCAGATCGTCTCCGATGTAACCTGTATTTTCAGGGTTTACAGAAAGCTTATCGCAAATATCTTGGTATGCCTTAACTTTATCGTCTTGACCTTGATAAATCAGCTTAATGCCTAGAGCGGTCATACGATTCTCAACAATTTGAGATTTGCGACCCGTGATGATCGCGATTTCAATGCCTGCGTTCATCAGTGATTTGATACCGTAACCGTCACGAGTGTGGAAGGTTTTCAGCTCTTCACCGTTGTTGCCCATGTAGATGCGACCATCAGAGAAGACACCATCGACATCGCAAATCAGCAGTTTGATCTCTTTTGCAATTGCAAATACATCTGAATTAACAGTGCCGTATAGAGTTTCGACTGTCTGTGTCATTACATTACTCCTGCTTTCAGTAAGTCATGCATGTTTAACGCTCCGACTAATTTACCTTCTTGGCATAACATCAGGCCATTGATGCTCTTCGCTTGCATCAAGTTTAAGCCCTCAACCGCGAGCATGTTTGGCTCGGCTACCGTCGGGTTTAGCGTCATCACATCACCGATCTGCGTGTTATGGATATCAACGCGTTTGTCTAAGATACGGCGTAAATCACCATCGGTAAAAATACCGGCCATTTGGCCATCTTCACCAACGATTGCTGTCATGCCTAAGCCTTTCTGAGATATCTCTAGTAGAGCGTCTCTTACTAGTGCGTCGGGTGCTACAACAGGAAGTGAATCGCCTGTGTGCATGATGTCGTCGAGCTTCAACAGCAACTGACGACCTAAAGCGCCACCAGGATGAGACAGGGCAAAGTCTTGAGCGGTGAAGCCTCGAGCCTGCAAAAGTGCAACGGCTAATGCATCACCCATGACCAAAGTCGCCGTGGTGCTTGTTGTTGGTGCTAAGCCCAGCGGACAAGCTTCTTCCGGTACTGAAATTTGTAAATGGATATCAGACAGGGTTGCCATGTTTGATGCTGGCTTGCCTGTCATGCTGATGATCTTGATGCTCAGACGCTTTAACACAGGAAATAGGCTGAGGATTTCTCCCGATTCGCCGGAGTTGGATATTGCAATCACAATATCACCAGGTTCGATCATGCCTAAGTCGCCATGCGCCGCTTCGCCTGGGTGAACAAAGAAAGCCGATGTCCCGGTACTTGCCAATGTTGCTGCGATTTTGTTGCCAATGTGGCCTGATTTACCCATGCCCATCACAACGACTTTGCCTTTGTTGTTCAGGATAAGGTCGCAAGCTTTACAAAAATCATCATTAAAATATTGGTCTAATTGAGTGAGACCTGCAACTTCGGTTTCCAAAACTTGTTTTGCAACGCTGCGGTAATCAAATGGCTGAGACATCAAATACTCCAAGTACGGGAAGTTAAATCAACAATTAAGCCGACATGTTCATTAATAGGTAACTTTGGTAGGCCACGAACGTCACAATTAACACGCCGCCTTCAATACGATTCACACTACGAGATTTTCCTAGTGCCATCACAACAAGTAGTAGCGATACGCCTAGCATTACCCAGAAGTCACGACCCATAGCGAACTCGCTCAAGATCGAAGGGTTTAGGATGCCCGGGATACCCATAACAGCAAGGATGTTGAATACGTTTGAACCAATGATATTACCTACAGCCATATCATCTTCACCCTTCATAACGCCGGCTAGTGATGCTGCAAGTTCAGGAAGGCTAGTACCAACAGCAATGATGGTTAAACCAATGACAAGGTCGCTCATGCCGAAGAACTTCGCGATGATCACAGCGTTATCTACCAGCATATCAGCAGCTAAAGGTAGGACGATTAGACCAATCACGACCCACATTGCAGCCTTAGGGTTACTTACGCCTTCAGGGATCTCTGATTCTTGCTCATCAAGGAAAGCATCGCCGTTCTTTTTCTCGCTGCGGCTGATTTGCAACATAGCAAACAAAAACGCGGCAAAAAGAACAAACAACAACACGCCTTCATAGAAGCCTAAATGGTTATCCCACAATAGGGCGCCCGCTAGCAGAGTGACACCGATCATTAATGGTAGTTCACGACGAATCACGCCTGAGCTAATCGATAACGGCTTGATAAGGGCTGTAATACCTAAAATCAGCGCGATGTTGGCGATGTTAGAGCCCAGTACGTTGCCTACAGCTGTATCTGTTTTGCCATCAAGGGCTGCTGTCGCAGAAACCATCATTTCAGGAGCCGAAGACCCCATTGCTAAGATCGTCATACCGATAACTAGTGGTGAAATACCGAAGTTGCGAGCAAGAGCAGCGGCACCGTAAACCAGCTTATCTGCACTCCACACCAAAAAACCTAGACCGATAATAAGAAACGCAATCGCTTCAAGCATGATGATTCCTAAAAAATTAATAAAAACGGAGAATTAACCGCTAATTTTGACCTGTTGCTAGATAAAAGGGAAGTCACTCGGCAAATTAATTACCAGTTAGCAGGCAAGAAAGAGAGATCAATAGATAATTTCCTAATGCTTTCAAATCCCTGCATAGATTCCTGTTTAATATGAATTAATTGAACAGTGCTTTTAATTCTAAAGTAGACTCATTATTATTGCAGCCATAATTGGCGTTTTTTAAAGCAAGGAAACAACAAAAATATGTTGAACACTGAGCTTGTGAAAGTTAAGAACCTCAGCTTCTCACGTGGTGAGCGCGTTATCTTTGATGACATCAGTTTAGAGGTGCCTCAAGGCAAGATAACCGCAATCATGGGGCCGTCTGGGATTGGCAAAACGACTTTACTGCGTTTGATTGGTGGGCAACTGCCGCCAGATGAAGGCGAAATTTGGTTTGATGGCGACAATGTCCCTGCATTATCACGTCGAAAGCTGTATCGAGCACGTAAGAAAATGAGCATGCTATTTCAATCGGGTGCGCTTTTTACGGATCTCAATGTCTTTGATAATGTGGCGTTTCCGCTGCGAGAGCACACTGAACTTAATGAAAAATTCATTCGTACCATCGTATTACTTAAGCTTGAAGCGGTAGGATTACGTGGTGCTGCGCAATTGATGCCGAGTGAGTTGTCTGGCGGAATGGCTAGGCGTGCCGCACTGGCGCGCGCAATCGCACTGGATCCAGAACTTATCATGTACGATGAGCCGTTTGTTGGCCAAGATCCCATCACCATGGGCGTATTGGTTGAATTGATACGAAATCTCAATCAAGCCTTGGGCTTAACCTCGATTGTTGTTTCTCACGATGTGCCAGAGGTGATGAGTATTGCTGATTGGGTTTACCTCATGGCAGATAGCAAGATTATTGCCGCTGGAACACCTGATGAGTTGTACAACAATAGCGATCCGAGAGTGCAGCAATTTTTGCAAGGCGAAGCCGATGGTCCAGTACCATTTAGATTCCCTGCGAAGAGCTTAGAAAAGGATTTGTTTTAATATGATTGTTAAAACTATTGCGGGTGTCGGTAAGCGTACACTTGCGAGCTGTGAGTCATTTGGTCGAGCAAGCCTGATGTTATTTGGGGCTTTGTTTGGCATCCCGCGACTAAAAAACTTCCCCTTATTAGTAAAACAACTTTATAGCGTTGGCGTTCAGTCATTGGCTATTATTTTAGTTTCGGGTCTGTTTATCGGCATGGTGCTCAGCCTGCAGGGCTATGTCGTGTTAATTGACTACGGCGCTGAGGGAAACCTTGGTCAAATGGTCGCGCTTTCACTGTTGCGTGAGTTGGGGCCTGTGGTGACTGCGTTATTATTTGCAGGTCGAGCCGGTTCAGCACTCACGGCAGAGATTGGGTTAATGAAGGCAACAGAGCAGATCTCAAGCCTTGAGATGATGGCCGTTGACCCTCTTAAACGCATTATTGCACCACGTCTTTGGGCCGGGCTTATCTCAATGCCATTGCTTGCTATGATTTTTATGGCGGTAGGTATTTGGGGCGGTCAACTGGTTGGTGTTGATTGGAAAGGCATTGATCACGGCAGTTTCTGGTCTGCGATGCAGTCTTCAGTAGAACTTGGCCGAGATATTGGTAACAGCATGATCAAATGTATGGTCTTCGCTATCACCGTAACTTGGATCGCACTTTTCAATGGTTATGACGCAGTACCGACTTCAGAAGGTATCAGTCAGGCAACCACACGCACTGTAGTGCACTCTTCTCTAGCGGTACTAGGGCTAGATTTTGTTCTTACCGCATTGATGTTTGGGAATTAATCATGCAACAAACTCGAAAATTAGAATTATGGGTCGGCACCTTTGTTATTGCCGGAATTTGCGCAATCTTAATCATGATCTTTCAAGTCGCTGACGTAAAAGGCATAGGTTCGAACCATACTTACAATCTAAAAGCGACCTTTGACAACATTGGCAGCCTAAAAGTTCGTTCTCCAGTGAAAGTGGGTGGCGTCGTTGTTGGACGAGTTAAAAGCATTGAGCTTGATACCGAGAGCTACCTTCCTGTCGTTGAACTGTCTATTGACGGGAAGTACTCACAATTTCCAGATACCTCTAGTGCTCAAATTTTAACATCTGGCTTAATTGGTGAGCAGTACATTAGTCTGGTTCCAGGCTTCATTTTTGATGATGAAGAGATGTTGGTCGATGGTGATTCAATTGAAGACACTAAGTCAGCATTGGTACTAGAAGATTTGATTGGCCAAGTGCTGTATAGCGTTGGTGGTTCTAATGACAGCGAAGCTAAGGAATAAGATAATGTTGAAAACTATTAGTTATTTAAAAGCTATTGGTTACTTGAAATCAATGTTTATGGCGGCAATGGCGTTGCTTATTTCTACCCAAGCCTTTGCTGCAGAATCGATTGACCGTACTCAGCCTTACCAGATGATGACTCAAGTTGCCGAAGTGGCATTTGAGCGTTTGAAGAGTGAACAAGACAACATCCACCAAGATCCAGAGTTATTGAAGGTCATCGTGGAAGAAGAGTTGATGCCTTATGTGAATGCACAATATGCAGCTCTTAAGTTACTTGGACCAAACTTGAAAGGCGCGGATAGAAAAGACGTGGGCGTGTTTATCGATTCATTCCGTAAATACCTTGTTTCTTCTTATGCCCAAGTGCTGACTCAATACACAGATCAGACGATTGAATTTGGTCCAGAACCAAAAATCAAAGCGGATAGCCGCATTACCAGTATCAAGGTCGACATCATCGATACGCCGCGACCAAACATTAAGCTTGAATTTAAGCTTCGCAAAGACAAGAAATCTGGCGAGTGGAAAGCATTTGATATGGTTGCCGAAGGTATTAGCTTGTTGTCGAGCAAGCAATCGGAGTGGAATACTAAGATTCGTCAAGAAGGCATCTTACAAGTTGCAGACGAACTAGAGAAATTAGCCGCACAACCGATTCGTTTTGAGAGTAACAAATAATGAGCCATTCTCAATGGCAAGCACTAAGCTCTAAAGAGTATCAACTGTTCGGTGATTTAGACCGAGACAGTGTCCCTGCAATCTGGCGTATATTGGAAAAGTGGCAAACGACGGAATCGAGCGTTGAAATTGACCTTAGCCATATAAATCGAGTCGATTCAGCAGGAATGGTGATGCTAATTCACTTATTAGAGCATGCAAAAAATCAAAACTGTCATATAATGCTCAGTTTCGTGCCAGAACAATTACGAACGTTGTTCCAATTGAGCAATATCCAGCCAATGATGGCAGAACACATAAAAAATTAGGCAGGAGCTATTTGTGGACAGCACAAGAGTACAAGAATTATTAGCAGAAGCACTGAACCTTCAGGAAATTTTCGTGAAAGGGGAAGGCAGTCATTACGAAGTTGTTGCGGTTGATCCATGTTTTGACGGCATGAATCGAGTTAAGAAGCAGCAACTAATCTACGGCCCACTAATGGAATACATTCAACGCAATGACATCCATGCTCTTTCTATTAAGGCTTTCACGCCGGAAGAGTGGGAACGTGATAAGAAACTGATGTCACTTTAAGGTTTATGATGGAAAAGTTTCGAGTTATTGGATCGGATAAGCCGCTAAGCGGTGAAGTGACGATCTCAGGCGCAAAAAATGCAGCGCTACCTATCTTATTTGCTTCAATTCTTGCTGAAGAGCCAGTGGAAGTAAGTAACGTTCCTCACCTACGTGACATCGATACTACGATGGAACTGCTTAAGCGTTTAGGCGCAAAAGTATCGCGTAATGGTAGTGTTCATGTTGATGGCAGCGAAATTAATGAATTTTGTGCGCCTTACGATTTAGTGAAAACAATGCGTGCTTCTATCTGGGCTTTAGGTCCTCTAGTCGCTCGTTTTGGTGAAGGCCAAGTGTCACTTCCAGGCGGTTGTGCAATTGGTGCTCGACCTGTTGATCTGCATATCCACGGTCTAGAGCAACTAGGTGCGACCATTAAGTTGGAAGATGGTTATGTGAAAGCAAGTGTTGATGGCCGTCTGAAAGGCGCGCACATCGTGATGGATAAAGTAAGTGTGGGTGCCACCATTACTATCATGTGTGCAGCAACGCTAGCGGAAGGAACAACAGTACTCGATAACTCAGCGCGTGAGCCTGAGATTGTTGATACGGCTGACTTCCTAAACAAACTGGGTGCTAAAATTTCTGGCGCAGGTACAGATACGATTACTATCGAAGGCGTTGAACGTCTTGGTGGTGGCCAACACTCTGTGGTTGCTGACCGTATTGAAACAGGTACTTTCCTGGTTGCTGCTGCTGTTTCTGGCGGTAAAGTGGTTTGTCGCAACACCAACGCTCATCTTCTTGAAGCTGCCTTAGCGAAGCTTGAAGAAGCGGGTGCGAAGGTTGAAACGGGCGAAGACTGGATCAGTCTTGATATGACGGGTCGTGAACTGAAAGCGGTGAAAATCGTAACGGCACCTCACCCTGGTTTCCCAACCGACATGCAAGCACAGTTTACTCTGCTTAACATGATGGCGAAGGGCAGTGGTGTTATCACTGAGACTATCTTTGAAAACCGTTTTATGCACATTCCTGAGTTACAGCGAATGGGTGCAAAAGCGGAAATCGAAGGTAACACGGCTATCTGTGGTGAAACGGAAAAACTGAGCGGCGCTCAAGTAATGGCAACGGACCTTCGCGCATCTGCGAGCCTTGTTATTGCTGGCTGTATTGCTCAAGGTGAAACCATCGTTGACCGTATTTATCACATCGATCGTGGTTACGATAAGATTGAAGATAAATTGTCAGCCTTAGGCGCAAACATTACACGATTTAGTGAGTCGAACTAACCTAGGTTAGTGGATTCATGAATCAGTAAGATGAAAACATAAAAGTCGGAACCTTGGTTTCGGCTTTTTTATAGTTGTATTTACCGCGAGTAAATCTATTGCTCATTTTTGCGCGAATAGATGAATCAACTTGGCGGTCGGTGAGGAACAAAATGATAGCAATATTACGTATTTTCGCAGTGGCGATATTTGCGATTCTTATGTTTGTATTTGGTTGTGGTTACTGCCTATTAAGTCCACGCAACCCGAAACACGTATTTACCTTTGGCCGTTATTTCGGTCGCATGTCGAAGATCTTCGGCATGAAGTTAGAGCTTCGCATCCCAGAAGATGCCTACTCTCGCGGCCAACATGTTTATGTGGCGAACCACCAAAACAGCTGGGATCTATTCACGATTTCATCAGCGGTAACGCCAAAAGTGGTAACTGTTGGTAAGAAAAGCCTAGTGTGGATGCCTCTATTTGGTCAGCTTTACTGGTTGACGGGTAACATCCTAATTGACCGTGCTAACCGTAGCAAAGCGGTAGGTACGATTGATCAGGTCGTGACGAGTCTAAAAGAGAGCGATGTTTCAGTTTGGATGTTCCCTGAAGGCACTCGTTCTCGTGGCCGTGGTCTGCTGCCATTCAAAACAGGTGCATTCCATGCTGCGATTGGTGCTGGCTTGCCTATCATCCCTATCGTGTGTAGCTCAACCGGTGGCGTGAAGCTAAACCGTTGGAACAATGGTCACGTGATTGTTGAAATGCTGCCACCAATCAGCACTGAAGGCTACGACAAGTCTAATGTTCGTCAACTGGCTAACTTAGCTCGTGAGCAGATGGCTGCGAAACTTGAAGAGTTAGACAAAGAAGTGGTTGAGCTTAATAAAAAGTAATTATCTAAGCGAAACGATGAACAATAAAAAAAGTTGCCAACTGGGCAACCTTTTTTTGTATCTAATAAACACCCAGTATTACGCTAAGTCGTTTATTAGAAGGTGTTTAATCTAAAGATTAAAACCTATTTGCGAACCGCAATAGCTTCGATCTCGATACCTACATCTTTTGGCAGACGAGCTACTTCAACACATGAACGTGCAGGGTAGTTTGCAACGCCGTGCTCATCGAAGAATTTACCGTAAACTTCGTTTACTGTGCCGAAGTCGTTTAGGTCTTTAACGAATACCGTTAGTTTTACGATGTCTTTTACAGTCAGGCCTGAAGCTTCAACAACCGCTTGAACGTTGTCTAGAGATTGGCGAGCTTGCTCTGCGATATCAGCAGATACTTCACCAGTTGCTGGATTTACTGGGATTTGACCAGAAGTCAGTACCATGTTGCCAAGGTCAACGCCTTGTACGTATGGGCCGATTGCAGCTGGAGCAGATTCTGTGTGAAGTACTTTAGTCATTGGTTTATTCCATCAGTTATTAGATAAAAATCAATTTTCAGTGTGCCTTCAAACTTTGGATAGGTAAAGCGCAAAATACCCCGCACAGGCGAGGTATTTGATAGTTTTTACATTCGGTCTTCTTTGCAGTATGACGTTATCTTTCTGTCACGATCTCGCGAGAGAAGACTTTTTCGCAATACTTACACTTCAATCGAATATCTTCTTTCTTTTCAAAGATCTTAAAGCTGCTTTCAACCGGTTCATTGTGAGTAATACAGTTAGTATTTGGACACTCGAACACATCGTTGATTTGCTCAGGAAGTTCTAGTGGTAGCTTCTTAACTACTTCGTAATCTTCTATTTGGTTCACTGTTGCATGAGGCGCATAAAGTGCCAGCTTGCTCGCCTGTTCTTCTGTGATAAACACATTCTCAATCTTGAGCAGGTCTTTTCCGCCCAGTGCAGAAGACGGTAGATTCAGGCCAATCGTCACGCGCTGATGAGAGTTGTGCATGTCGAACAGTTTTAGCACCTTGATCCCGATATTGGCTGGGATATGGTCGATAACAGTACCGTTTCTGATTGCTTCAACTTTTAATTGAGTCTCTTTAGACATGATATCTCTCCTCTACAGCGTTTCGTTAAGAACAAGGGCTAGCAATGCTTCACGGGCGTAAACACCATTCTCTGCTTGCTGGAAGTAGTAAGCGTAAGGTGTTTTATCGACATCGACAGTAATTTCATCAACGCGAGGAAGAGGGTGCAGAACCTTCAGGTTATCGCGTGCATTTTCCAGCATCGAAGCGGTCAGGATGTATGCGGATTTTATGTGCGCGTATTCTGACTCATCGAAGCGCTCTTTTTGAACTCGAGTCATGTACAAGACATCGAGCTCAGGAATCACATCTTCCATGTCCGTCAATAGTTGGTACTTGATGCCCGCTTCATCAAGCTCTTCGCAAATGTAGTCTGGCATCGCTAGAGCTTCTGGAGCCACGAAGTAGAAACAGATGTTGTCGAACTTCGCTAGTGCTTGAGTCAATGAGTGAACCGTACGGCCGTACTTAAGGTCACCAACGAATGCAACGTTTAGGTTGTCGAGGCGGCCTTGTGTCTCAGCGATAGAGAATAGGTCTAGTAACGTTTGTGTTGGGTGTTGGTTTGCGCCGTCACCTGCGTTAATAACAGGTACACCGTTTGAGAACTCAGAAGCCAGACGCGCTGCGCCTTCTTGAGGGTGACGCATCACGTAAGCGTCAACGTATGAAGAGATAACCTGTACCGAGTCCGCTAGCGTTTCGCCTTTCTTTGCCAAAGAAGTGTTACCACCACTGTCGAAACCAATCACATCACCACCGATGCGTTGAATCGCAGTTTCAAAAGAGAGACGAGTTCGTGTAGAAGGTTCGAAGAAGCAGCTGGCAACAACTTTGTTCTTGATGAGTTCTGGGTTTGGTTCAGCCTTTAGCTGACCTGCCGTTTGAACAATTAATTCTAGCTCTTCACGAGAAAGCTCTGGAATTGAGATGATGTGCTTTTGATAGAGCGAGTTCGCCATGATCTTCTTCCCCACAATAATGTATTGGCCATAAAAAAGCCCCCCATAATGGGAGGCTTTAAAAAAGTGCTGAAAAGCAGAATAGACGGCCTGGTAAGCATCTTAGCTTACGAGCAATATTTGGTGTTTTCACAATATTACTATGTGTTTTCACAATATCATTATGTTTTATCACAACATTGCTTGGCGTCATTTTCATTACTCTCAGACAAATTGCCGAGAATTATACGCTTTCAATTTGTGAGCGCAAGCGATTACATCAAGCTTTTGTTTACTTTCAGTATTCGCTATTGACCCAGTGTCGCAACCATTACCGCTTTGATGGTATGCATGCGATTCTCAGCTTCATCAAACACAATTGAGTAATCCGATTCAAAGACTTCATCAGTAACTTCTAAACCGTTCATTCCATACTTATCTGCGACTTGCTGGCCGATCACGGTTTCATTGTTATGGAAAGCGGGTAGGCAGTGCATGAATTTCACTTGAGGATTGCCAGTGAGCTTAATGACATCCATATTCACTTGGTATGGTCTCATTACCGCTACACGTTCGTCCCAAGCTTCAGGGGCCTCGCCCATTGAAACCCAAACATCGGTATAAAGGAAATCACAACCTTTCACGCCTTCAGCAACGTCTTCAGTTAACGTGATTTTTGCGCCAGTGTTTTGCGCAATGGTTTGGCACTCTTCAACAAGCTGCTCTTCTGGCCAAAAGGCTTTTGGCGCGACAAGGCGAATATCCATGCCCATCTTCGCGGCTCCGACTAACAGAGAGTTACCCATGTTATTGCGTGCATCGCCTAGATAAGCAAAGCTGATTTGGTGTAGATGCTTCCCGCGGCCATGCTCAAGCATAGTGAGGAAATCAGCCAAGATCTGAGTAGGGTGGAACTCATCGGTTAAGCCATTCCAAACCGGCACGCCCGCATAAGCGCCTAAGTCTTCAACGATACTCTGACCAAAGCCACGATACTCGATGCCATCGTACATGCGTCCCAATACACGCGCCGTATCTTTCATTGATTCTTTTTGACCAATCTGAGAACCAGAAGGGCCAAGGTAAGAGACTTGAGCACCTTGATCAAAGGCGGCCACTTCAAACGCACATCGTGTTCGAGTTGATGCTTTCTCGAAGATCAAAGCAATGTTTTTGCCGTTGAGTTTCTTCTGCTCAGTGCCTGCATACTTAGCTTTTTTTAGGTCAGCAGACAGGTCGAGTAAAAACTGAATCTCTTTAGGAGTAAAGTCGAGAAGTTTTAGAAAGTTACGATTGCGAAGATTAAAGGCCATCTCTCGCTCCTTGCGTATATAGAATCAATGAAGAACTTAGTTAAACATAAAAATGCTATATTTGTGAATATTTATTTTATTAATTTGATAAAAAAGGCCAGTAAATGAATACTGGCCTAGATAATACTATTGAGTCTGTTTAACTGAGCTCTTTGACTTAGATACCGTCTCTTTCGATAGGGCAACTCATACAGCGCGCGCCGCCACGACCACGGCCTAGCTCGTTGCCAGGAATCGTTAGAACTTCGATACCCGCTTTGTCGTATTTCTCATTGGTGTAAACATTACGCTCATAACCAATCACGGTACCAGGTTTCACTGTCAGTACGTTGTTAGCGTCATTCCACTGTTCACGCTCAGCTTCGTAGTTATCACCGCCGGTAGTGATGATCTTCAGTTGATCAAGGCCTAGTGCGCCTTCAATCGCTGACAGGTAGTTTTCAGCTTTCTCGACACGCATTTCGCCGTTTTCTTTTGGCGTTAAGCGCCAAGTGTCGAGGTCTTTACGAACGATCTCTGGATAGACAGAGAACGTGTCGATATCCATGTGTGTCATCACCGTATCAAGGTGCATACAAGAGCGGTGTTTTGGTAGATCGATCGCAATCACTTCGCTCGCTTGGCCTGATCTAAATAGGCTAGCCGCTAGGTTTTCGACACCTTGTGGTTTCGTACGCTCTGAAATACCAACCAGTACCGCACCTTTACCGATAACCAGTACGTCACCGCCTTCAATGTTAGCGTTGTCGTAGTGAAGGTCTTCGTCACCAAAGTACTTAATGAAATCTTGGCCTGCGAACACTGGGTGCCAGCGGTAGATAGCACGCAGGTGGTTCGTTTCACGTTGACGTGCAGGCTTCATCATTGGGTTAAGCGATACACCACCGTAAACCCAGCAAGAAGTATCTCGCGTAAATAGGTGGTTAGGCAGTGGCTCGATAACGAAATCGAGTGGTCGATGCATTTTAGGCAGCATCGATGATGATTTGATAGGAAGCTCAGAGTAGGCCAAGCCACCGAGTAAGATCGTTGCTAGATGCTCATTATCCATTTGAGCAAGGTAGTTTCTTAAGTCACGGGCGAAAGTCGGCCCATAACGGAAATCTGAGATTTGAGTATTCAGCAACCACTCACGAGCCTGAGATACGGCAAGCGTTTCTACTAGCAGGTCATGCAGCAGTAGTACTTCTACGTCTTGGCTGCGCAGCGTTTCTGCAAAGGCATCATGTTCTTCACCAGCGGCTTCAACGGCAAGTACATCATCAAATAGAAGATCATGACAGTTTGAAGGGGTGAGGTGGGTGAGTGCTCTTTCAGGTCTATTTAGGAGAACTCGTCTCAATTGACCGACTTCGGAGCCAACGTACAGCTTACTCATTTTGCATCCTTACTATTAATCCAGCGTCTATTTATGACAAGCTTGTCCGTAATATGCAAGTTTTGTAGATTGAGTTAATACAAGGTATTTGGGTAATAATTGGTCATAAAACCTGTTATTTTTAAGTTTATACAGATTAAATTCCAACTAACTGGCTATCGAACGGAACAACGTTTTTGAGGATCTATGCTCAATTCGTGGCTTGTTAGAATTGAATTTTGCTTATTAATCGTGATTTTTTATTCACTATTATGCACTTTTTGATAACAAGCTGAGGATTTATGCACCCCCAAAGCGGTTTAGCGTATGCACCTAACGTGACTAATCACGCAAGTTTTATTCAATAAGCCCTAAAGTGGCCACAAAAACGAAATGCTAAAATACGGCGCAGTTAATAAAATGTTGAAAATTTGTTTCTGTGATTTTGATTTCACTTTTGAATTGATATTGGCGCTGCGATCTCGCGATAAACTTACCTTTCTAGGCCTGATCTGGGTGGCTTTTCTGGACGATCCGTGCCATATTTCGTGGCAATCAAATTTGATCTTTTCATAGTCAACACTCTGGAGCAGACACATGTCTCACGAAGATGAATATCTATCAGTAGCGGAATTAATTGAATTTCAAAAGGAAGAGACTCGCGACATCATTACAGCATTAATTGAAGATGGTAGCGATCCTGAAGCTCTATACGATATCGAGCATCACCTATTTGCTGAAGATTTCGATGTGCTTGAGAAAGCGGTTGTTGAAGCATTCAAAATGGGCTTTGAAGTGCTTGAAGCTGAAGAGACAGAAGACGAAGATGGCAATAAGCTACTTTGTTGTGATGCAACGATGCAATGTACTCTGAATGCAGAAGCGATTGATGAGCAAGTTGAGAAGCTTGTAAACCTTGCAGAGAAGTTTGACATTATCTACGACGGTTGGGGCACTTACTACGAAGGTGAAGATGCTATCTACCCAGACGAAGATGATGAAGGCGAAGAGTAATTCTTTCCCAATTTTAAAAAATGCCAGCCTCGAGCTGGCATTTTTTTACCCTCAGAAAAATAAATGTCTTTATATGCATTCATTCATTATAATGCGGTCAAAATTGATCTAGCTCAAGGAATGATATGCGGTTGCTTCTCGATGGTCTTTGGCAAATTTCGCCACTGACGGATCTCTCTATCCCACAAGATGACATCACCTTTCCGGCTCCGTTAAGCTCAAAGCTCCCTGATAGCTTGAGTGAAAGTCAAATTGCAGAGCAAGAGTGGCACCTGATGCACGACATCGAAGTGGATGACGCTATGTTAGCGTGTCCATTTGTTGAGTTAGTGATGGCTGGAGTCGATTATTTTGCTGAAGTTCGACTTAATGGTGTGGCTGTTTTTGATTGTGATGGTAGCCAAGCTGAATACCGTAAAGATATCCGTCCTTATATGCAGTCCGGCCGAAACCGTTTCGAGATCCTTTTCCTTGAAGAAGAGGAGAGCCTATTGCTTGAAGAAGACATGGATGACTCTGTATCTTCACAGGCTATCGCTAAATCTGATTCACGCATCGGGATTTGGCAAGCGCCATACCTGCAGTTCGTTCGAAACGTCAAGCTAGAGCAAGTTGTCACAGAGCAGATCTGGCACCACGGTGGTGGCTGTGAGTTTAAAGTGGATGTTATCTATCAAACGCTAAAGGCGGGGTTAGTATCGGCATCCATCAAGTTTAATGGTATGACTCTCGTGATGCCGATTGATGTACGCGCTGAACATACTGGCGTCGTGTTCCAGGTCGAAGCTCCTATCATTTTTGATATTGAGAATCCTAACCCCAAGTATCTATACCCATTAGAAGTGGTACTTGATGGGCAAGAAGAGAGTTCTTTTGTTGCCTTGAACCCAACTTCTTGCGTCAGTAACTTTCTACGTTAACTCCGTATATTTTAGCGTTATCTTCTTTCGCTATAGCGGCGCATTCTGCTTATAACGACTTGGCCATGACAACCTCACAAGCGTCGTGGCCTGTTTCTCCCCAAGCTGACTCAAGATGCTCAAACCCAAGCTTCTCATAGAGTTTGACCGCAGCACCCAAGCACTTCGTCGTTTCTAAATACATGTGTTGATACCCAAGTTGCTTGGCTTGCTTTAAGCTCAAAGCGACAATTCGCTTGGCTAGGCCATGCCCTCGAGTTTGCGGTAAGAAGTACATCTTTTGTAGCTCACACACATTGGGTTTACCTGCTAGAGGGGCAAAGCCACCGCCTCCGACGATCTTTCCGTTGTGTTCGATAACCCAGTACATTGCATTCGCTTGGCTATAGACAGAGTACATATCATCGAGTGTTGGGTCGGCTACGCCATAACCTTTATCTTCTGTGAGTCCATGCTCAGCCGAAACTTGGCGAATGATTTGTGCGATGCTTGGGTTGTCTTGCGGTGTAATGGGTCTAAGGGTGAACTCAGCAATTTGTTCCATGATCTGCCTATGAAAGGGTCACTAATATGTGACCCAATATATGGTGACTAAGCATGTTGGTGCAAACAGAATTGTTGTTGTGCCATTTGGTCGCCTGATTTACGTAACCAGACTTTCTCGTGGAAGTAGTAAGCAACGGTATTTAAAGTTGGCTCTAGCAAAGCCATCACGCCGCCGATGAAAGCATCTCCAGTCAACAAGTAGACAACGGTAAAGGCAACACTAAAGTGGATGGTAGCAAAGCTTGCTGTTTTTAATTTGGTCATCCACTGGCGAGCTTTAAGAGCTGGAACTTGAGCCCACGCCTTTTCATGAAAATAGAAGGCAACAGTATTCACAGAGGGCTCAATCATAGCGATTAAGCTACCAATTAAGATGTCGCCTGTTAGTACATAAGCGACACTAAATGCGATAGTAAAATGTAATGCAGCAAAGGTTAGTGTCTTTTTCATGATAATTACTCAGTCGTTGTGTTGTTTTGATAGGTCTATTATTGAGAATTATTATCATTAAGTATAATGGGAAGTAGAGATTAATTTGATAGATGAAACCTATCAATCAGTGCGGCTAGAGTGAGAAGCATTGGAATATTGGAATCAGGGACATAAAAAAAGGCTGGTCACCAAGACCAACCTTTCTATTTAGACCGAGAAGTTTGAAGCCTTCTCGTTCACTCGGTTTTAAAGCGCAGCGATTGTCGCTTTTTGCTCTTCAAGCTTAACAAGAGTTTCCTTGTAGCCTTCAAGCTTTTCACGCTCTTTCGCGATAACTGCTTCTGGTGCTTTAGCAACGAAACCTTCGTTACCTAGCTTACCTTCGATACGTTTAATCTCGCCGTGAGTCTTAGCGACTTCTTTATCTAGACGAGCAAGCTCTGCATCTTTGTCGATAAGACCCGCCATTGGGATCATCAACTCAGATTTGCCAACCAGTTTAGTTGCACAAGCAGGAGTCTCTTCACCATCAGCTAGAACTTTAATATCGTCTAGCTTAGCTAGAGAAGTAAGAACGATCTTGTTCGCTTCGATACGAGCGGCATCTTTCTCATCAGCAACCTTGATCATTACTTCTAAGCCTTGGCTTGGTGCAATGTCGTATTCCGCACGTAGGTTACGGATAGCAGTGATGAAAGTCTTAACCCATTCGATGTCGTCAACGATCTCAGCATTGAAGTTAGCTTCATTAAACTGAGGAAGCGCTTGAGTCATGATCGTCTCGCCTTTAACGCCGTCTACTAGCGGCTTAACGCTCTGCCAGATAGATTCAGTGATGTAAGGAAGAACAGGGTGAGCAAGACGCAGAGTCTTCTCAAGAACCGTGATAAGCGTGTAACGAGTCGCTTGTTGTTGAGCTTCAGTACCTTTCCAAAGAACAGGTTTAGTTAGCTCTAAGTACCAGTCACAGAATTGGTTCCAGATGAATTCGTAAAGCGTGTTTGCTGCCATGTCTAGACGGTAGTTGTCTAGGTGAGCATTAAACTCTTTCGCTGCAACTTCAAACTGAGACTCAATCCACTTATCGGCTAGAGAGAATTCCCTGTTTGCACGGTCTTCTACAGACAGTGACATGCCACAGTCGTGCTCTTCTGTGTTCATCAGTACGTAACGGCTTGCGTTCCATAGCTTGTTACAGAAGTTACGGTAACCTTCAAGACGCTTCATGTCCCAGTTGATGTCACGGCCAGTTGAAGCCATAGCAGCAAGAGTGAAACGCAGTGCGTCAGTACCGTAGGGTTCGATACCGTTTTCGAATGTTTTACGTGTGTTCTTTTCGATCTTAGCAGCCAGTTTAGGTTGCATCATGTTGCCACAACGCTTCTCTACTAGCTCTTCAAGGCCGATGCCGTCAATCATGTCGATTGGGTCAAGTACGTTACCTTTCGACTTAGACATCTTATCGCCGTTTTCATCACGGATAAGACCTGTCATGTAAACAGTTTTGAAAGGTACTTGAGCCTTGCCATCTTCGTCTTTCACGAAGTGCATGGTCATCATGATCATACGAGCAACCCAGAAGAAGATAATATCAAAACCAGATACTAGTACTTCAGATGGGTGGAATGTTTTCAGTGCTTCAGTATCTTCAGGCCAGCCTTGTGTGCCGAACGTCCAAAGTGCAGAAGAGAACCAAGTATCCAGTACGTCGTCGTCTTGCTTAAGCACAACAACAGGCGCTAGGTTGTTCTTTTCACGAACTTCTTCTTCAGTGCGACCTACGTAAACTTTACCATCGTTGTCGTACCATGCTGGGATACGGTGGCCCCACCAAAGTTGACGAGAGATACACCAGTCTTGCACGTCACGCATCCACGCGAAGTACATGTTTTCGTACTGCTTAGGTACGAATTGGATTTGACCATCTTCAACCGCTTTAACTGCAGGTTCTGCAAGAGGTGCTGTGCGCACGTACCATTGGTCAGTCAGCATTGGTTCGATAACCACGCCACCACGGTCGCCGTAAGGGACAGTCAGGTCGTGATCTTTGATCTCTTCAAGAAGACCAAGCTCATCGAATTCAGCAACGATAGCTTTACGTGCAGCAAAACGCTCCATACCTTGGTACTTAGCAGGGATACCTGTTGAGTAAACATCGCTTTCTTCGCCGTTAGTCGTGAAGACTTCAGCAGCATCACGGATATCAGCATTGAACGTTAGGATGTTGATCATCGGTAGGTTGTTGCGCTTACCCACTTCGTAATCGTTAAAGTCATGAGCTGGAGTGATCTTCACACAACCCGTGCCTTTTTCCATGTCTGCGTGCTCATCGCCTACGATAGGGATAAGACGGTTTACAACAGGAAGTAGGATTTCTTTGCCGATAAGATCTTTGTAACGAGGATCTTCTGGGTTAACAGCAACACCAGTATCGCCAAGCATGGTTTCAGGACGAGTCGTCGCAACAACGATGTAGTCTTTACCATCTGCCGTTTTAACACCGTTCGCTAGCGGGTAGCGGAAGTGCCACATGAAACCTTTTTTGTCTTTGTTTTCAACTTCAAGATCCGAGATTGCCGTGTGCAGTTTAGGATCCCAGTTTACTAGACGTTTACCACGGTAGATTAGGTCTTCTTCGTATAGACGAACAAACACTTCTTGAGTCGCAGCCGATAGGCCGTCATCCATAGTGAATCGTTCACGATCCCAATCTACAGATGCACCAAGACGACGAAGTTGTTGAGTGATCGTGCCACCTGATTCGCCTTTCCATTCCCAGATCTTGTCGATGAAAGCTTCACGGCCGTAGTCGTGTTTTGTTTTGCCTTCTTCGGCAGCAATCTTACGCTCAACAACCATTTGAGTTGCGATACCAGCGTGGTCAGTACCCACTTGCCAAAGCGTGTTTTTGCCTTTCATACGTTGAGCACGGATAAGCGTATCCATGATCGTATCTTGGAACGCGTGACCCATGTGTAGGCTGCCAGTGACGTTCGGTGGCGGGATCATGATGCTGTAAGCTTCTTTTGATGTGTCACCGTGTGGCTTAAAGTAGCCTTTCTCTTCCCAAGTCTTATACAGAGCTTGTTCGATTGATGTTGGGTTGTATGTCTTTTCCATAGTGCTCTTAAACGGATACTGTGAATGGTTAATCGTGGTCAAACTTCATAAGTGAAGCTTCTTGAATCTAAATCCAAAGATAGCTTTAACTATGAGGTTTGACTATGGATGTTGAATCTCGATAGTTTGTAGCTGATATCCAGCTTGACGGTAAATTTTATACCTTTCTCGAGCGAGTTGCTTAGCTTTTTCTTCGCAAGGGACGAAGTCTATCACCTGAGCAAAGGCGTTCGCAAAGGTTGTATGATTATCGGCCAGATTAATTACTAGCTGACGATTCCAATTGTGTTTTACACCTTGGTAGCCGATTTCAATGTTGGTTGAATATTTCGGCCCTTCGCCAACTAAGTTGTGCGCAATAAATTCGCTGGGTTCAACTTGCCAGAAAATCTCTGCGATACGCTCGGCATGTTCTTTGTCATTACAGTTGAGGTAAAGTTTAGCGCCTTGTTTCGCAAAGTGCTGAGCAAGAAACAGCACATAGTGAGCAAAACCTTCTTCACTGGCTTGCGGGCTGTCTGATGACACTATGTAAAACGTAGCTGTCTGCATGCTTAATACTCGAACTGGAAATCGTGGCTATTCATCTTACTGGGTCAATCGACTCTAACAAATAGCGCTTATTAAAAAAGGGCCCGTAGGCCCTTTTCATTATTTTGAAGATTGCTCTTCAGTCTCTTGGCCGCTGCGGTTCAATAAGAATTGGACAAGCATTGAGACAGGACGACCTGTCGAGCCTTTCGCTGCGCCTGACTTCCACGCCGTACCAGCACTGTCGATGTGTGCCCAGTGGTACTTCTTAGTGAATTTAGACAGGAAGCAACCAGCAGTAATTGTGCCGCCAGGACGGCCGCCGATGTTCGCCATATCAGCGAATGGGCTGTTTAGCTGCTCATGGTATTCGTCAGCCATAGGTAGACGCCATGCTCGGTCGCTTGCTTGCTCTGAAGCATTAACAAGTTCATGAGATAGTGGGTTGTGGTTTGATAGAACGCCACTGATGTGGTGACCTAGAGCAATAACACATGCGCCAGTTAGTGTCGCAACGTCGACAACACAATCAGGTTCAAAACGCTCAACGTAAGTTAGAGCATCACATAAAACCAAACGACCTTCTGCATCAGTATTTAATACTTCAACGGTTTGACCAGACATCGTAGTTAGGATGTCACCAGGGCGATAAGCGTTGCTACCAGGCATATTTTCACAACCCGCTAGAATACCAACAACGTTGATTGGCAGGTTAAGTTTCGCCAATGCTTTCATTGTACCGAATACAGAGGCAGCACCACACATATCGTACTTCATCTCATCCATGCCTTCGCCAGGCTTAAGTGAGATACCGCCTGAATCGAAAGTAAGACCTTTACCGACTAGGACGATAGGTTTTGCGTCTGGATCCGGAGCGCCTTTGTATTCCATGATAGACATCATCGATTCGTTCTTAGAGCCACGGCCTACTGCTAGGTATGAAGTCATACCCAGTTTTTCCATCTCTTCTTCGCCAATGATCTTAGTCTTCACAGTTTCATAATCGTCAGCTAGGCGACGAGCTTGAGATGCAAGGTAAGCAGGGTTTGCGATGTTCGGTGGCATATTGCCTAGATCTTTCGATGCTTTCACACCTGAAGCAATAGCAAGGCCATGAGAAATAGCTTTCTCACCAAGGCTCAATTCACGACGTGTAGGTACGTTGAATACCAATTTACGTAGTGGGCGACGAGTCTCTGGCTTATTACTCTTGAATTGGTCAAACGTGTAAAGGCCATCTTTAGTTGCTTCTACAGCTTGACGAACTTTCCAGTAAGTGTCGCGACCTTTAACGTGAAGTTCTGTAAGGAAACATACTGCTTCCATAGAACCTGTTTCGTTTAGTGTGCTGATGGTTTTTTGGATGATTTCTTTGTATTGACGTTCGCCTAGCTCACGCTCTTTACCACAGCCTACCAGTAGAACACGTTCTGAAAGTACACCAGGTACTTGATGCAGTAGTAGCATCTGGCCAGGTTTACCCTCTAGATCACCGCGACGAAGCAGTGAACTAATATAGCCATCGCTAATCTTATCTAATTGCTCGGCGACTGGAGAAAGGCGGCGCGGTTCGAATACACCGACAACGATACATGCGCTGCGTTGTTTCTCTGGGCTGCCACTTTTTACACTGAACTCCATGCGTACTCCTACATCCTGAAGACAAATCGAACTAAATGTTAGATAATGGGTTCTTACTTGTTGGATCCTATAATGGAACTAACCTTAAAGAAGAACGCTAACACTTAGCTAAAAATTTAAAAAAATAAAAGGTTCAACGGGAAATTATAGTGATTCAATCAAAAAAACAAGTTTTGTATAGGTAATTTGAGCGTGATTATTGTTAGATATTTGATCCGCGAGACAATCAAGAGCCAATTTGCGATCTTTTTTGTTCTCTTTCTCGTGTTTCTCAGCCAAAAATTCATCAGTGTTTTAGCGGATGCCTCTGATGGTGATATCCCTGCGAGTCTTATATTGTCGATTGTTGGCTTAAATATGCCAGCGATGGGCCTATTGATGCTTCCACTCAGTATCTATATTGGTATTTTGCTTACTTTTGGCCGCCTTTACGCTGAAAGTGAAATAGTGGTCATGAACGCCACCGGTATCGGTAATAAATTCCTGATCCAATCTGCGCTTTACCTCGCTTTAATTACGGCATCTGTTGCAGCCTTTAACTCATTTTGGTTATCTCCTTGGTCACAAGACAAAGTTGAACAAATGTATGAAGAAGTAGCTGCAGAGAACAGCGTTGATTTGCTACCAAAAGGTAAGTTTGAAGGTACGCCGGATGGCTCTTCTGTCGTGTTTATTGATGATATCGACGGTAATAAGTTAGAAAACGTGTTCGTAGCTCAAATGCGTCCGCGTGATTCTGTACTGCCAAGTGTGATGTTCTCGAAGTCAGGTGATGTAAAAGAGCTCAGTGATGGTCGCCAAGTGATCGTAATGTACGATGGTACTCGTCATGAAGGCATTCCGACTCGCCTCGACTACAGGGTGACGCACTTTGAAGAATACGAAGGCCTGATTGGTCAGCGTGAAGTTGAGAAGAAAGGTCGAGACTGGGAAGCGATCCCTACGCTTGAACTGATTGGTAACTCAAATAATAGTGCGAAAGCAGAGTTGCAGTGGCGTATTTCTTTGGTACTTTGTATTCCATTGTTGACCATGCTTGTCGTGCCACTGTCTGCGGTAAACCCTCGACAAGGTCGTTTTGCGAAAATCGGCCCAGCAATACTGATTTATCTCACCTATTTCTTAGCAATCAGTGCAACCAAGTCTTCAATCGAAGAGGGGAGCATTCCTGCGGTAATCGGCATGTGGCCAATCAATGCGTTATTGTTATTTGTCGCGATTGGTGCCAACTTTATGGATAGCGTGCCAGTAAGGCGTTTGAAAGAAAAATTCAAGAATAAGAGGTTGGCTTAAGCCGTGTTTAAGATTCTCGATTTATATATAGGCAGAACCATCATCGCAACGACGTCACTGGTATTGGTGACGTTTGTTGGTCTCTCTGGGATCATCAAATATGTAGAACAGCTAAGAAAAGTTGGCCGTGGTACATACGATCTATTACAAGCGCTGTATTTCGTTTTATTGAGTATCCCTCGTGATATCGAAATGTTCTTTCCAATGGCTGCATTGCTTGGCGCATTGATAGGGCTTGGTATGCTTGCTGCAAGTTCTGAGCTTGTCGTTATGCAGGCAGCTGGTTTCTCTAAGTTAGATATCGGCCTATCAGTACTTAAAACAGCTATTCCACTGATGATCGTGGTGACATTGCTTGGTCAATGGGGAGCACCGCAAGCGCAGAAAATGGCTCGTGATTTAAGAACTATCTCGATTGCTGGTGGTAATATTATTTCGACGCAAAGTGGTGTCTGGGCTCGTGATGCCAATGACTTCATCTTCATTGTCAAAATCGATGACCAGAAGCTATATGGAATGAACATGTGGCGCTTTGATGAAAACAAGGCACTTAAAACCGCTATTTATTCTGACGAAGTTGATTACGTTGGAGACAACGTGTGGACGATGAAGGATGTAGAGATCACGTCTTTTGAAAACGAACTTCAAATTACTAAAGAAAGTTTACCGACTTACTCTTGGGAAACGTCATTAGCTCCAGATAAGTTGGCGATAGTAACGGTTAAACCAGAAGAGCTATCGTTAAGTGGGTTGTATGATTATGTTTCTTATCTGAAGGCGTCAGAGCAAGATGCATCACGCTATGAATTGGCGCTGTGGAGAAAGATAACCCAGCCAATTTCGATCGCGGTTATGATGTTGATGGCACTGTCGTTTATCTTTGGTCCTTTGCGTAGTGTGACCATGGGTGCGAGGATTTTGTCAGGTGTTATTGCTGGCTTTACCTTCTATATATCCAGTGAGTTCTTTGGCCCAGTGAGTTTGGTTTATCAAATACCACCCGCCTTTGGCGCAATAGCCCCGAGCGTGGTGTTCCTTGGAATTGCCATCATGCTCTTGAGGCGGAAACTGTAAATAGTAAAAAGGAAGGCATAACGCCTTCCTTTTTTGATCTTGATTGGAGCTAACTTAAATCACATTATCGTGCTTGTGGTAACACAACGACTTCGGTCTTTGCCCAGATATCGTGAAAGCCACGCTTTTTTGGATCGAATGGAACACATAGGTTTGCCAATCCAAAACCTGAAGTACCTAAACGAATCAGCGCCTGAGTTACTGTGATCGCTGAGCCATCTTTGTTTTGAACGCGCAGCTTCCAAGCTCTCATGCCGAGAGTTTGACCAGCTCTAGTCCAGAAGAACACGAAGAAATATACCCAAACGGCGACTAAGTAAAAGGTATATGCAGGGCTCCAAATCGGATGGTTGGTTAAGAAGTCACTAACATCGGCATAACCGCTGTGGTTAAAAATGCCGAGAGCCATGAGCGCGTGCAGTAGAGCGACAATGACGCCAGCCGCCAACATTTCAATAGCGATTACGATCAGAGCGTCGTAGAACAAGGCACCAAATCGGCGCATGACTCCTGCTGGTGGCAGAGTGTTTGTTGATGTCATGTGTTATTACTTCTTTAAAAATTGAGGCGTCAGAATATAGTTTAAGGCTTAGCCTGAAAAGAGACATGACGCACAGCTTATGACTTAGTGGCGAAATTATCGGCAAACACACATGAATTCAAGTTTTTATACTTGCCACATCAGTTCGCATACGTATAATGCCAAACATCGAAAGGGCAATGCCCCAAGATAATGCCGGTATGGTGAAATTGGTATACACGACGGATTCAAAATCCGTTGCCTTCGGGCGTGGCGGTTCAAGTCCGCCTACCGGTACCATATTTAAATGACAAAGCCTCGACGAAAGTCGGGGCTTTGTTGTATCTGGGATATAGGAAGCGTTGCCTTCGCGGTGGCGGCAGGAATGCCTGTCCAATCAGTCCGCCTACCGGTACCAAACATAGAAAGGTCGCTTTTATAGCGACCTTTCGTCGTTTTGGGCGTTTGTGAATTTTAAATCCAGCGTGTCGGCTTGGATGCAAGCCCAGTCAAGTCACCTACCGGCACCATATTTAAATGACAAAGCCTAGATGAAAATCGGGGCTTTGTTGTGGGGTATAGGAAGCATTGCCTTCACGGTGGCGGCAAGAATGCCTGTCCAATCAGTCCGCCTATCGGTACCAAACATAGAAAGGTCGCTTTTATAGCGACCTTTCTATGTTTTGGACGTATGTGAATTTGAAATCCGGCGTGTCGTTGCAGTTGCTCTTCAATCAGACAGATCTTGATGTTTCACTCCTAAATCTCATAATTTCCCTTCGCTATTCGATCTGATAATGAATTAATTATCTTAAATCATGATGTTACCTGTCATTCTCTTTTCTATTGTCTATGTTTAAAGGACTAACAGAGGAGATAGATATGCTGACAGTAACCCCTTACTTGTTTTTTGATGGTCGTTGTAATGAAGCGTTGGATTTTTATCACAAGTGCTTTGGTGGTGTGGTTTTATCTAAGCAGCTTTTTAGTGATGCACCACAGGTAATCGAGGGCGCTCAACCTGATTGGGTTATGCATGCTGAGTTTGAAGCGTTTGGTATGAAGCTGATGATGTCTGATGGTGTTAAGGCAAAAGAACTTGAAGGCAACAATCTCGCTCTCTCTCTTGTGACTGAAGATAGCGCGACTCAAGAACAAATCTTTGAAAAGCTCAAGAAGGGAGGGCGGATAATGACTCCACTCGCAGATACTTTTTGGGGGGCTCGATTTGGCAAAGTAGAAGATAAATTCGGTATACGCTGGATGGTGCACTGCGACTCTTTAAGTTGAGCCTGTGAAATTGGATAGTGAAATTGCTGCTTGGTTTTATTAGAATTATAAATAGAGATTAATCATCAATATTATATATAAAAATGGGCAGCATAAAGATTACCGTAGATCGCATTCAGCCCGGTCTGCATATACGACTCCCCGTAAAATGGAATGAACACCCATTTTTATTCAACAGCTTTAAAATCAAAGATGACGCTCAAGTAAAAGTAATTCGACATCTTGGGATTAAGCACGTCTATATAAACCTGAGTCAAAGTGATACCTCACCTTTACCTGTTAATCACGTAGGTGAACAAGAAGTCGATATTGATTCACAGGTAAGCCTTGAAACGGAAAGAATGTGGAAAGATAAGCATGAGCGTATCGAAACCCTTAGCTCTTACCGCCGCAGGGTGAGTCATTGTGAGAGAGAGTTTGAACGTTCGCTTGCTCGAATGCGATCTGTGATGACCAAGATCCGTAACAGACCTTTAGATGCGGTAGGGGAGGTTAAGGCTCTTGTTGATGATATCGTTGAAACTCTAGTGAGCGATGATAACGTCACCTTGCACCTTATGAATGCTAAAGCAGATTTCGAAGATATTTACTTTCATACTCTAAATGTTTCGGTTGTTGCACTGATGATAGGAAAGGCCAAAGGCTATAACACACAGCAATTGAAAGACCTCTCATTCGCAGCGTTGTTTCACGATGTAGGCAAGATCAAAATACCAGTCGCGATACTAAGAAAGCAGAGTGCACTAACGGTGCCAGAAGAGAACTACCTGAAGCTTCATACTAAATACGGTGCGGATATTGTATCGGCAATTGATGACTTTCCTGAAAGTGCTAAAAAGGTGATCGCTCAACATCATGAGATGAATGATGGTTCTGGCTACCCCGAGGGCTTAAAAGAACATGAGATTGATGAATTTGCCAAGATAGTCGCCGTGGCTAATGCATTTGATAACCTTTGCCATGGTAAAACGCAATCTCAACAAATGATCCCGTATTTGGCACTGTCCCACCTATATAAGAGCTGCAAGCATCTATATAGCCAAGATAACTTGGGGCTGTTAGTTAAGTTCATGGGAGTCTATCCACCAGGAACTGTAGTACAGCTTTCAAATGATTCTATTGGGATTGTGATATCCGTTAACGCTAAACATATGCTTTATCCAAATGTACTTATCTATGATCCTAGCGTGCCAAGAACCCAAGCTCCGATCATTGACCTCTTTATTAAAGAGATCAAAATCGTTAATGCCGTTCATCCAAGCAAATTACCTGAACAAGTTCGAGAGTATCTAAACCCTAGGGCTCGTTTATCTTACTTTTTTGATAGTGGAGAGTAGTTATCCACAGGTCGTTGTGGGTAATTTGTTCGAAACTTGGGGTGAAAGTGGTATAAATAAGCCCTTGGTTGAAATGTCTTCGCTTAACCTCTTTTTTTAATAAAAAACGCATTTATTGCTTGCCAATATGAGCGGCATCTCTATAATGCCGCCTCACTGACACGGCAGACGCCACAAGGCTTCAGCGAGAAATGTTAGTAAGGCAACTAGCTTTAAGCGATGATTCGCTTCTACTTTTAGAAAGTAGGAATTAATTCCAAATAAGTGTTTGACACTGAGAATTAAATCGCTAGAATGACCGCCTCTTCCGAAGTGATGTAAGTCACAACGAAGAGAAG
>NZ_MCXE02000004.1:0-200525 GCF_002877735.2 Vibrio sp. 10N.261.54.E10 | reverse complement strand
TCGATACAACCCTAAACGCCTGCGCCTCGTCAGTCTTCCTCGTTGCTGTTCGTCGTACCTCCTCACTCATTTCACTGACCTCCATTAAGTTCGAGTAAGGGCTTGTTGCCTTATGTGCCGATTTCCCTTTCGACTTGCATCATTTGATGGGGCTCGCAGGCTGTTTACCGTGCTCGCTCAGAGCCCCAATAACAAGGGTATATGAACGCTTCGCGCCCTTGTTATTGAGAACCATGAGCGCTTGCCGGACAGCCAAGCGGCTCCATAAAAGTGATACTCAAACAAAAAGGAAACTCCTCATGGCACAACGAAACTCAAGCCCAACTCTCTCTAAATCGATGTTCAGCGACCAGCGTTTCGCCGCTGGGCACGAAAGCTCACCAAAAAATGATATCTCCTGCCAGTTCGTTGAACGTGCAGTGCGTTCGACCGTTTCCGCGACTGTTTCAAAGGGACTTATTTGGGTGAATTCAACGGACTTTAATTCGAGCGTTCGAGCGGTTAAAGTGCATGAGATTTTACTTAATGAGTTTGGTTATACCGACTCTTTGATCTTGGAGGAAGGAAATAAAGGAAAAGGGGTGAGTATTGGCGTATGTGATAGAGCTACGACTGTGAAACAGATGCGAGAAGATTACGCCTATGCGAAAAAAGAAGAGAGAAACGTTGAAACGACCGCTAAGCATCAAGCGAGAGCGAAAGATCTTCTGACTATCTTGTATGGCCAATAACACGGACTGAGCGCCGCCCATCACGACTTTAAATATTAAAAGGGATCTATTATGTCTGTACTTGCTAACTACTCTAATCACAGCCTTTTCTCTGTAGAAGAAAAAGATATCTTGCACCATGCCGCGAGCATTTTAAAATCTAAGTTGTTTGTGTCAGAGCAGACGCCACTCAATTCCCCTGAATTGGTGAAGTCATTTTGTCAGGCTTCACTTGCTTCCAATGAAAGCGAAGTGTTTGGGGTGATCTTTCTTGATAGTCAGCATCGAGTTTTACGCACAAAAGAGATGTTTAACGGCACCATTGACACCGCATCCGTTTACCCGCGTGAAGTGGTCAAAGAGTCACTGGCCACAAATGCAAGCGCGGTCATTTTTTATCATAACCATCCCAGCGGTGATGCCACACCCAGTCAAGCCGATCGACGTATTACTCGACGACTGACCGACGCGTTAGCCTTGGTTGATATTCGAGTTCTCGATCATTTCGTGGTGTCTTTTGAAGATGTGGTGTCGTTTGTGGAGCGTGGTTGGATATAGCCATTAGTGAAACATGTCTCTCATTTACGCCTATTCTGGCGTGAATGACTTCCTCATCATAATGCTATAAACTGTAAGCAATTAAATAAGGTTTCTACTATGTCTGAATCAAGCAAAGTCACATTAAGCGTTGAAGAGCTGATCAACCTAACCGCTCATGCTGCCACTCAAGAGCAGTTAAATGATACGCGTAAAGAACTCGATCAGAAGATCGAAGCGGTTCGTCATGAGCTTTCAGATAAAATCGACACAGTTCGTAATGAAGTGAGTTCCCTTAAAAATCTCATTATTGCAACAGCCTTCGCTATGATTGCGACGGTAGCCGGTGCCGCGTTTTGGGTTGGCAGTCATATCAACGTTTAATATTCAAATATGTTTTCTTAAATGCCTCTTATCCTAGAGGCATTTTTTTTGTCCGAACGCTTCAACGCTCGCGCTAAAAGAATTTGAGCCAAAGGCTCGACCGCAAGCGGTCGCCAATACCGCTCTCAGTACCACAGTACGCCTATTTGCTCGATGTTTGATTCTATTGCTTTTTCATGGTGTCACTTTGTGGGTTTGTGGCTGATAGGTGGCTTTTTATGATGAAACCATTACTTTACCTTTCTTTGCTATCGCCGTGTTTCGGTTGGGCTTTTTGCTTTGATGAGGCAGGGAGATTTTATAATGTCGATCCACAGCTTTTAAAATCCATTGCAACGGTAGAGAGCAGCCTAAAACCGAATGCGTATAATGAAAATAAAAACAAAACCGGTCAAGTGATCAGTCGTGATTTTGGATTGATGCAAATTAATTCCCATTGGTTTGATCGACTATCCGAATTTAATGTGAATGAAACAAGCATCTATAACCCTTGTTTTAATGTTCATCTTGGCGCGTGGGTATTAAGTTCTAATTTTTCTAGTCATGGTTATAACTGGAACAGCGTCGGCGCTTATAATGCGGGTTTTTCAAAACGCACCGAGAACGCCAGAAAAATATACATCCAAAAAGTCCAATCGGTTTATTTTAAGATGAACGTTCAATAAAAGGCTTTGCACCATAACGGTGCAATGTCTTTGGCTTTTCCTCTCGCTTTCTTCCTTCAATTTCCAGATCCCCGCATCCCTCGTTCGTCAGATTCATTCGCCACCTGGTCGGCTTTTGTCTTTCGCTGTCAGTTTTTCCCGTCGCTTTGATTAAGGAACTCAGATCATTCGTTCTGAGTTGTTGGTTAGTTGAGTTGGTGACCACACACCACGCTAAATCGAAAACGATTTAAATGGTTGTCTGCTTTAAACATAAAGACAATACAATCAATAACTTATGATATAAATAGAAGAGTGAATATTTTGGGGGGGGAAATTTTCAAAATTTCAACTAATTAGCCGCTGAAATCCAATGTAGATTTACATCATAAATGCATCAATTGTACTTAATCCCTTTTCGAGAAAGGTCTGAGAGCTTGTTTAAAGTGGAAGTGATGTACTAGTGATTTATTAGCAATTAACTCGATGTTTTTAATGATAAATAGTGAGCTTTTTTGCAAGCATGTGATTTAATTGTAATGTAGGTAAAGTGTTGTTTAGAGGGAAATCTAAGAAAGGATGGTGGGATTATGGCGAAAGCTTTTTCTGTACAGAGTTACATTCGGGGTGAATTGGAGCAAGATTTTAAGGTGTTCAGAGACAGAGAAAAGTTAGGTGATGCGGAAGCCGTCAGGCAACTTCTCACGCTGGCATTGAGGATCAAACTGAACGATAAGGAAGATGAGCGGCCGTCTAACCGCGAGTTGATGGAAGAGATGTATCGACGGATCAGGATGATCCAAGGGACGGGTAATTTAACCCACACACAAAGTTTTGATGGTGTCGCGTTCCATGAAAATAAAAAAGATGCAGTAGAAATGCGTAATTTGGTTTCCGCTGATGTGGATAAAAAAGTGGATGCTTATCTTGCAGGCGAAAAAAAAGGGTAGCAGCAGCTACCCTCTTATTATCGCTCTAACTCTCTGTCGATTTCTCTGTCTTCCCAATGTCTCTCTTTCTCTGATTGATTAAATTCCATCTCTTGTTGAGGTGAATATTCTTTTGGCTCAAAGTGGTCGAATGATTGGCTGTCGAGTTCTGTTTTCTCATTATAGTTGAAGGTGTCTAATTCCCTCTCCTGATGAGACGTGTGCGGCTCACTTAATTCAAGGTTATGTGCACTGTTATCTCGCTCTAGTTTATCAATGCACGATTTGATGTCCTCTTTAAGGTTATCATTTGACATGAATTGGATGTCTCGGCCATTAAAGTTCTCGACGATTTTTTCAATGTTGTTCGGGTTTAAATCGTGATTGCCATGATTTAATACAATAATGATGTTCTGTCTTAGTTCATCGGTAGAGATGTTTTGAATGTCGTTCTTATGATTGAGGTTAATAATATCAATCTGTCCTTGGGTTTGGTCTCGAATTAGAAACGATTGTTCAATCGATGTGCTGATGATGGTGGTGTTTAAATTCTCCCCTTGATGGAATCTTGTTAATTGTTTGGATTTCGTCCCTAGGGTTCTTGGGTTAATGTCTAGGGAGGTATCTTTATTTCCTTGAGTGTCTAAATAGGTCACTTCAATGGCTTTGGTTTCGCCTTCTTTATTGTGGATGTTGGTTAGCATTGCAGGGTGAAGGGATCTATCTTCGGATGAATAGACCGCCGGGTGGAATTTTACATGGTTGTTTTCAATGTTATTGACACCGAGCTTGTTTAAGTACGTTTGGGCCAGTGTGTTATCCATCGGTAAGCTTTGATTGATATAATCCTTAGCCCGTTCTTCAAACTGCGCAATATGCCTTGGGGTGGTGCTCAGTAATTTGTCGTGTTTACTGTTTTCCTCCAGTTGATATTTTTCCGGTTCGTTGATCATCTTGTGCGCTTCATTCATCGCGGCTTTATAATTCATTTCCTTATGACTCATGATTAGGTTAATCAATGCGCCTTTTTCGCCTGTGGTGTAGTCTTTGAAATACCCGCGATGCTCTCCAGTTAAGGTGACTTTAATGGCCGATTTTCCAATACCAAAGGTTAAATAATCCCGGTCTGATTTGGATTGATTCGGCTGGCCTAATAACTGAATGGCGAGGCTTTCGGTGTATTTTGGTAGCTGCGTATTGATGTGCTCCCTAAATGTGTTGTAGTCAAAGTCACCGCTTTTATTTTGGAACCGGACGTCCTCATGAGGGAGTGCATTACGGTTAAAGTAGGTGGTGTCTTTGGGTGGAATTTGGTTGAGGGTTTCTATCGCACTGGCTTTATGGCTCTCTTTAGAAAGCCAGCTTTTGACCAATTGTTTTGTGTTGTCGGTATAGAGCCGAATGTGCTGACTGGCACGAGTCACATCGATACCGGCGCGTCTTAAGTTGGTCAGTGCGCCTTTGCTTTGTATCGCGCTAATGACGTGTTGATAGGTGGACCCTTGCGCCATGTCTGCGGTTCGACTGTAAGCGTAGTCCCAGTGCCCGTCTTTAAGCGCATTAGGGTTAAGGTTGAGTGTTTGTCCTGTCTTAGATTGAGCGATAACACGGTCTGTAGTCGCTTGCGTGATGCGGTACTCCACGTTGGCTTTGATACTGCGCTCTTTATCGGTAAAACGGGTGATGATTTTATCGCCCGTTGAGAGTGGTTTTTCTGACGTAGAGAACAGGGTGGTGAAGCGGTGGTCACGGTTGCGCGGTAAGAATGGCCTAGTCTTACCTGTCGCTGCGTCTTGAAGTGTCACCACGCCATGCTCTGAGTCAACGTGAGTGATTGTCGCGTACTCACCGGGTCTGGTGCTCAATATCAAGCCTTTTTGATACGGCATCATGGTAGTGAGCTCTTCACCCGTGGCGCCGATTGAGCGTAGCCGGGTTGCGACGACGTTCTCTTTGCCTAACTCACTCTGTTTCATCAAACCGACACGGATGTGTTCGGTGATGGTGTCTCGCTCCTGGTTGGTGTACGCGATAATCAGTGTGTTGTCTCGCGTTTCGGGGGTGCGCTCTAAATAGTCTTTGGCGACCATGTAGGGCAGCTTCTCTGTGGCGGTGAGCTGCGCTCTGCGTCGGTCTTTGTCGTTTTCATCCAACGTGGAAATGACATGTTGACTGTTGCTTTGAGTATCAGGGGCTTGCTGCTGGAGTTTATCTAGGGCGCTGAGTGGCTGTTTATCAATGGTGTTTTGCTGTGCATTGTGCAGGGTGTCATTTTGTGGACGTACCATATCGGTCATGTAAGCGGTATCGATGCGGCCTTGGCTTATGGCCAGCTCAAAGGGTTTACCGGCACTGAGTGATAAAAGCTGCTCTTTATCGCCCAATTTGGCTGTTTTGGACTGACTGTCATTGACCAGCTTTGTGAACTCATCGGCTTGCTTGTTGCTGACCATGGAGCTTTCATCGAGAAAGAACAAGGTGTGTTGATAGTCACTGGCTTCTCGATTGCCTTGTCGGATGTCAGAGAGCAAGCTTTCCAGGGTTTGCGCTTTCACGCCTTTGCTTTCGAGCTCTGCTACCGCTGCGTGAGTGGGCGCAAGACCGATGACGCTTTGCTCTGGCTGCTGGCTGGCTTCTTTGACTAACTGGATAAGTTCAATATTGGATTCAAGCATGGTGGACTTACCTGTACCGGCTAACCCTTGGATGGCCACAAAGCTGTCCTTGGTGGTTGAGATAAGGGTGATGGCGTCCTTTTGCCCTTGGGTTAAGCGAGGCTTGGTATCGAAAAAGTCTTGCACCTGCTTAGGCGTTGCAAAAGGTTGATGTTGGCCTTTACCATCATCGATGTTTTGTAAGATGCGCTTTTCAGTCTCCAGCGCGGCTTGCGTCGTCCAGCGTGTGCCGTCACTGTACTCTGCAGAGAGGGTGTTGCTGCGTTTATTCAGCTCTGTTTCAACCTGCTCTTTGGTAATAGAGCCTCCGGCTTCTTCAAAGGCGTAACGCACCGCTTCCACTACTAAGGCTTTTTGGCTAAAAGCCGCTTCTCGCTCTGAGAGGTGGTTCAGGGCAAAGCTGACCGCTTTTTCGATGAGTGGGGCGTTTTGCGCTTTGGCTAGTGCTGACAGTGCCTGACTGACATCCTGCTTTAGCAAATCTTGGGTGGCGTCGTTTAGGTAGCGGTCGTTGACGTTTTGCGTCTGCAGTACACGCTCAATGGCTGACGGGGAGACCTGCTCTTTTTCAAGTGCGCTTTGGGCTTTGTCTGGTTTGTCGGTGAAGATATCAAGGCGCTCTATTTTTTCAGTCAGGTCGCTTATCAGGGGCTTAGATAGGGTAAATGCTTTGCCTGACAGTAAAGTATGGGCTTTTGGCTCAATATGGTGGGCGCTATGAACGTAGTCGTATTGCAGCGGCGCGTCTTTTAGGCTCTCTAAGTTGACGCGCTGCGTTTCCCCTTTGCTCTCAAGCGTGAGGCTTTCTTTGTCAATGTGAGTGACAAGGTAGCTTTGGTTCGCGTCCAAGCCAGCAGGGAAGTGTTTGCCTAGCGTTTGAAGGCGTTCGCCTTGGGCGATATTGAGACTTTGCGGTTTATTGATTTGCATCTTCATGTGCTTAAAGGCGCGACTGGACGGGTCAAAGGTGTGTGATTGTCCATCGCGTTTGCTGAGTGCGGTCATGGTGTTGCTCTCTTTGTCGATACTGGCGATGACAAAACTCTGAGGTTTGTTTTTCTCCCAATGGGTGAGTGTCATGCCTGGTTTGTAGTGTTGAACGAGGGGTTGTTGCGCTTTAGAGAGGTGGTGAGGGGTTTGAGTGAATAGGGTGGTTTCGTGTCTGGCGAGGGCGCCGGTATTTTTGAGCTGGCCCCGTATCGCTTCGGTTAACCGCCGCTGCTCGACGCTGGAAGTGGCAATCACTTGCGTGTTGGCTTTATCGGGGAGGGCCAACAATTCATTGGCGCTCATCTTATTGGCGTCATCGATGAGCAAGACATCTTTATTGGTCAGCGGCGTATCGCTTTGCAATAAGCTGTGGGTGGTGTGGCGCTGCTCTTCTGAAAAGAGCTGACCAACCCAAGCGCTGAGTGTTTGACTTTTGCGCTGTACGCTCTCCATGCTATCAGCCTTGGCTTTCACGCTTTGGGAGACCAATTGGACACGTTTACCGCTGTGATTACCTACATTGAGTAGTTGCTGCGCAATATCTTGTGATGAGCCATGCACATTGACCACGTGGAACTGTTTGGTGGAGTGGTACAGGTCGGTCAGTATACGCTGCTGGTTTTCAGAGATAGCGAGCTTGTTGAGCGTGCTGGATTCAACGTGGGTGCGCATGTGATGCGCACGACCTTGGGTGCTGTCGATAAGCGCTTGTTCGTTATCAATTAAGCCTTTGGTGGTGTATTGCCCTTTGTGACTGAGTCCTATCAAGTCGCCCTGCTTAATCATTTCATCCGCGACTTTTTTGATATCAAGGGCGTTGAGTTGCACGCCGCCTTTGGTGAACTCTGAGGCGGTGAGTTCAATGATTTTTTCAAGGTGTAACGCGGTGCTGTATTGCCCTAGATGGTCAATGGCTCTGCTGATGGCGGCTTTGGTTTCACCAAGTGGTGGGGTGTTTTGCGCTTCTTTTACTTGTTGCGCCATGGTGACAAGCTCTGCGGGTTCATACCCTTGGTCTTTTACGGTGCTTTGCCACTGTTTGTTGAGGTTGTCGTTACTCTGGTGGGTTTTGCTTTTACGAGTGTCGAGGGTCGCGACATCTCGCGCGGCGCGAGAGTCAAAGCCTAAATCGAGTGTGCGTTGATCAATTTGCTGTTTGCGAGTGGACGATGCATCAAGAATAGGCTGAGGGACACCGCTGATTTCGAACTGACCGTTGCCGACGCCTCGCGTGGAATAACCGAGGGTTTCTGCCTCCTTAGCTAATTGGCTCTGGTACAAGATACCGTAGTATTTTTGGAAGTTGTAGATGCGCTCGCCTGTGCCGTTAATGACGCCCCCTTTTTGTTTTAAGCTGGTTGATAAAGCGCGTAAATCCCCTTCTTGGTCTCGAGTCATGTTAGCTGCGAGAGCGTGCGAGTGCACTTGCATGTCGTTTTCACGGCTGGTCTTGTGGCGCACGACCGCAAATATCATCGAATCCGTATTTTCGTATTCTTGAACGCCTTTCTTATGAGTGACTTTGACTTGTGCAACGTCTTTTTCAAGCTCTGTTAAGGCGAACTTCACTGCGTTGTTATGCGCTTCTATTAGGCGGGTGTCCCCGCCAATAAGCGCGAGAACACTGATGGATTTAGGCGCAGAAAACGTCAGGTCGAAGCCTGATTTGTGTTTCCCCCTTTTCCCTTTAATAGTTTCATCACCAAGACTGCCTGAGAGGACCGATTCTAAGGTGGCTTGCTCTACGGGTTTGCCAGCCAGTCCCGCTTCGATGGCCAGCTTGCCATGCCAGAAGGTGTTTTCTTCTTGGTCTTTTTCTTTGAGGTAATAGTTATCACCGGCATCTTTTTCTAAAGAGACGTCAGGTAGGTCTTTGGGGGTTTCTTCGCTTAGGTAGTACTTTGCAGCGCCAGAAGCGGATTTAAGAGGGCTGATAGAAAGCATGACGGTGTTCCCTTGTGTAATGCCAATCACCAATGATGGCGATGAATTGAGTGGTGGGTGCTGTTACTGCGGTTACAAAATGATCCCAACACAAGCAAATGAATTGCTAGCGGTTAACGTTCTTTCTTCGTGAATGGTGACGCCATTTTCATCAATGTGAATGGACGTAATGCCCGCTTTAAATCGGTCTAACGCTATTATTTCTTCCTTGGTTAAATGCTTGCCATGAGTCAGGCATTCTAGACGGTTAAAGCTATATTCATCGGCGGCCATTGCTGGTTTCGAAGAATCAGAATGCTTCATGCACTCATTGCCATACAGCCAATCTTGAGCACACTCTATATTTGGCTCTAACTGGTAAGTCATATGATGGGTGACGCTTGAAAAAGAATGGGACCGGCTTGTCCATTTGTAGCTCACTTGAAAGCAATCAACCTCATCGGGAATGACGGCATACCAACCTCGACTTTTGGGGGAGGTATCTAAATAAACAGACACGTAGCGTTTGTTTGGCCAAAAGCGCTTTGTTTTTGGATTGCCGTTTGGTTTAGCCCAGTCGGGTCCTATAAATTCAAAATGAATGTCTGTTACCATGTTGCTGGTAAGCTCAGGTGTCAGAAATATTCTGGGCGTAAATTGCAGGTATCGTTCTTTGGGATACAGAGGTAAGTTGATGTTGAGTTGGTGTTTAAGAGCGGAGCGGATCTCAGAGTGCGCTTGAGTGTAGCATTCTGACCATTCAAGATTTTTTGCCGCCTCAATGGGGGACATTCCACGTGAATATAAATAGATATAGGGTGTCCAATCTATTTTGATGTATCGGTATGGGATTTTTTTGATATGAGCTACAAACGCCTTAAACCATCCTTTCCATTCAGAGTCATATTCGTTGGTCATTTTTCCATTTAAATAATTGAAACCTTTTTGTGTAAAAGATACGCATGTTTGCGTGTCGTTGAATTCTAGATACCCCTCTGAAACCAGTTGTCCTAAGATGTCCCTTACTAACATGCCAGAGCGCGGGTAAACATCTAATGAGCGCTTTTTTACTTGTGGCTTACTCAAGTTAATTCGCTTTTCTTTCACGTGCTCTAAATAGTGATTATTTATAGGGGCCACTTGGTGATTTTTGGTGGTAGGCCAGAGCCAATCTAAAAGGTCGGAAGCATAAACAGTATTGGGACCTAGTTCTAATGTATAGGACGTCGGGGCTTTGGGTAAGGGTGGAAGATCACCTTCCTTGCCGTTCATGGCGTTTCGCTCTTCGGGAGTTAAGTTCCTTAGAATGACACAGGCAAATCCTTCAATGTTGTCGATGTGCTCTCCTAGACTTACCCTCACGCTCTGAATAAAAGGGATAATGGACACTTGGTTAAATACAATGTTATGGGCTGAGACGTGGTGCGTTACTGTCTGCGCTTTTAAGTCGTCCCAGTCGCTATAACCTATCGCTTGAGCACAAATCGATAACCATGTGTTTTTTTTAATTGGGCTGTTTGAAATAATTTCAGCATCGGTAAGTTGATTGAGAATAGTGTGTAATTGTTTTTTTAATATCGGTAAATGGTCAGAATTCAAGATGGTCTTACTTGACATGGTAATTCCTTGATAAATGAACGTAAAAAAGCCTTGCAATGGCAAGGCTTGGGACGGGGGTTGAGTGATTAATCGTGATGATAAGGCTCTAGGGTGTAACCTCTATGTTGCGTAAGCTGGATTAGTGAGTACAAGGGGTCACCAGTCGTTGCCGTCGAGCATATCGAGAACAAAGAGTGATTCGGGTTGTTTTTCAGGGGACATATCATGGTGGGTGTTTTAGTTTTTTAATCGCGCACTGTGTTGACGTTTGTGTCGGAATCTTGGTTTCATTGGTGCTCTCCATTGAGGGAAACAACGTGAGGCAAGAGTGGGTGAGGCTCTCCAAGTAGTACTAGCGTTGGAAATTTAAGTTATTAAAATGCAGTGTTTTGATCGTTCCATTCTGCAAATTTTCCCTATTAGTCTTGTTATCATATCCGCCAAAGTTGTCAATTAGCGTGATGGTGAATAACCTCAAATCCATATCATCAAGAATGCTTAGATTGCAGGATACCCACCTAACAAGGCAAAGCAAAAGCGCTGCTTATGGTCGCGATATTACTTTGCTTGTACAGCAGGAGGGGCAACAATAGAAACTCTTAAAGCATATGTAGAAAGCCAATAACACCTAACACCAGATTAAGCCGCTATCGCGACTGACGCCTTATATCCCCGCCCGATCGAGCGAGGATATAAGGCGAAATTGCTAACCTTATTGGGATCCCTTAAATTTCAATTTAAAGTCCTTCTTGACCCTAAAAAAATTATTCACGAATACGTATAGATAAGGTTCTGTTATCATCATAATCAGATGATAAACCAAGAGAATCATTGCTCCTATAACCAGTACATTCCAAATTTTGTTGATTATCGGTAAGGCAATAAGAAAACTCATAGCCGGGTAGGAGCAGCTTTATTGAAGAGATCCCTCCCCTAAAAATATCAGGGAAGTTCTCATTCGTCCCTGTCAGCAAAGGATATTGAGGTCCATGTAACTGAAGGTCCATGTAAGCGAGGCCTATAACATTATTCAAATCACGCTTTTCAATAACAAAAGAGCGATAAGAGTCATTTCTTAAATCACCAAAATAATTACTATCAGCATAGTAGATATCACATGTGCCCCCTAGGTTAGATTGAAGGCAAGCTTTCACTTGATATTGTTTATCGTGCAACCTAAGAGAAGAACTAGTAATACCTACATCCCCTAGCTCTGAAGCATTGTAAACATGGTTAAGCTGGAGCATTTCAAACAATGGAGGCTGTTGGTCTCGATGAGCAAAGAGTGTCGCTAAAGTTAATTGCGGTTGGTCAATTATCTTAACCCCACGTGTGACGTCATTGTCAGAGGCAGCTACGAGTTTTACCGTACCAGTATAGGGAAATTGACAACTGTCTTCCGTCCTTGTATTACAAAGGAGTACTTTTTTCCCTGGAGGCACAACCAAAGATGAAATTGATCGATAGAATGCCCTGTCGTAAATGTCAGTTGTATCATAGAATGCGTTAGTTCGATCAAGAGTCAACTTTTGGCCTTGAAAGTACTGATCAGTATAGAAAACAACATTTTCTGGGTATAGTTCAAGCGGACCAACCTCAAGATGGACAATAGAATCGTTCATTTCTTCGCCCACAAAATCAAGATCCAGCCCCCATACAGTCAAACAATTTGAATAATCAGTACTTTTACATAAGCGAACGTAACTTTTTGGCCCTACCTTAATCGACGAAATCTCTCCTATAGCATTTATCTCTTCAGCAGAAGACCTTCCGTAATTAAGATGGGTCAAGGATCCTTGAAAATTAATATCCTGATAGGCAAGAACAGGAAAACGTTCTAGCTGGGCATCTGTACTCCGCTTCTTAGTATATTGAGAAACACCATTCCAATTATACTCCTCTGATTCTTTACGCTCATCGTTACCCAACATTCCTTCCCAATATTGCTTGGCGACTTGTTCCGCATTGTTTCGGGCACCTACTTTTATAGTATACTTAGTTGTCTGATCTAACTGCCCCCAATAAGAAGCATTGGGAAACATAAGATATTGCTTATTTGAATTGAACTTAGCAGGATTTCTGATCTCGTTTAAAGCTTCTGCACCATATTCACTAATGAGATAATAATCGACTTCATTACTATGAGGAGATGCTTTCATTCTTGGTTCTATAAAGCCATTTGGAGTAATATCGGCGTCTGATATCCAACCACTATAGCCCTCTGAACCAATATATTTTATAAATTCTATATTTTTTTCTTGTTGTAATGTAGTAATCCTACTGTCACTTAGCGCTGAATCAATTTGATTAATACAGGTTTCTCGCTGTTGCTCCCCAGAAAAACTTTCAACATTTAAAAACCATCCTTCAAAATTCAGTCCGTCAGCCAATTCAATGAGCTTTGTCATCAAACTGACTGTCCCTAAATCTCGACAATCTTGAAAATTTCCTCCATGGGAGAGACTAGGCAAAAAGACGCTGCCATAAATCTTGACTCCTTTCACATGAGCTTCTTCAATCCATTGAGGGTCAGGGGCTAAAATTGTGCCTTCTTGAGAGCTTCCTCCCCAAAAGACCATTCCTTCAAGATAATCCCAATAATCAAATCGAACACGGTCAGGGCTAGTGATAGCGTCAGGAATTCTTTCTAATGTAGCCCTAGGACGGACTAGGGCGGTATAACGATGATTTAGCTTGTTTAAGGCAGTATCTGGATCTAGACGATCTTCTATTCTAGCCCAATGATAAACCCAAGGTTGAATAACCCCATCAACGAGAATACCAGTCTGTCTTTCTTTCGTATTTTTACTCAAGTAATCTTCATCACTCAAGATGTCATTTACAGTTAGATCCTTCAAGGAAGGAGCTGACGAGGTTGCATTATTTGGCTTATTGATAAACCAAGTGTAGGTTTTTTTCCCTTGGGCATAGGTTTGTGAACTAAAAATTAACCCTCCGATAAAAAAGATGAAAACACTCTTTATCCAAGTTCCCCATTGACGTCGTTCTCTTTGCTTTTCCATATAAAGACCTCTCTATAATTTACCCTGTACTCTGACTGAGGTTAGATTTAAGGTGGTTTATGATTTATAGAAAATATAATTACCCCTATTTAGTAGACGCCTTAAAAATAATCTTATATATTAAATTATTCATTATTTATATAAATTGCTCTTCTATCATCTCATGGTAATATTTAGCTATTTTCCCTTTCATCATTCAGATATATCGTCCATCCCGATATCTTGAGATATCGCCGACTCTTCGAGATCTTGTTGAGCGCGCTTTTGATAGTGACCGTCTGATTTGAGATTTTCTGCATCATCATTGACAAGATTTTTGACCGTTTTGCTTTGCGTGGCTTCTTTGATTTGGGCTGTCTCGAGCTTCATCTCTTCTGCAGTATCAAATTGCTCTGATTGGCGGGTTGAGAGAGCATTACGCTCTTCTTCACTAAGGAAAAGCCCTGGAGCAACACACTCACAGTAAACGGCTTCTTGGTATGCTTTAATCATCGCTGGAGATAGGGTGTGTTCACGTTTGATAAAGGCTGGTGTCACATCTCGCATCTTATCAAAGTGCAACTCTAATTGAGTGATAAAGCTGCTTCCTGGTACGCGAAGGTAACATTGTAAATCATCCATGGCTTGGATTTCACTGCTAGAGACAACAGGGCGGGTGACGGTTTGGTGACCAATCGATACCCCATCACGCAACGCATTTGCACCGTAAGAAATGTTCTCTCTTGAGACGTCCACCTCTTGCTCACCCAAATCTTTGGATGAGATTTGCGCCATCTGCGCTGATGGGGCGCGAAAGTAAAAGCGAGAGTTGAGTAAATCAAAAATAACGTCCGCGGTATTTTTTCCGTAGGTTTTCACGAGCTGCGCATAAGACTGGAGACCAATCACATAACAGCCCCCAAACTTACGCACTTCTGAAATGATGTTATCCAGCTCAGGCAGTTTATGCAGACTAGGCATCTCATCCATAATCACCCAGATACGGCGGTCTTCATCGGCTTTGAGTCCCAAAATAGCGTTAGAGGCAATGGCAAGCCAAGTTGAAATTAAAGGACGCAGTGAAGCGTGTTGCTGCGCGTTACTCGATAAGAACAAAAAGCCTTTTTGTTTATCATCTTGTACCCAATCGGTGATGGAAAACGGTTTGCGTTTGGGCTCTCCTTTCGCGTCTTTATCATCCAAGCCATCTAAAAAGCGTAGGCTCTTAATGTAGGTGGCGAGCACCGACTTAATGGAGATGGCCGTCTTTTTGATGTCTTTAGAGACCAGGGAAGCAGACTCTGTGCCTTGCAGGAAATTACCCAGGGTTTCAAGTTCAGACGTGAGTATCAGGCTAAGCAGCCTTGCGGTCGAGCAGGGCTTGTCATCTTGGCTCATGCGATACGCCGCACTTGAAAAGATAGTCCGTGCGGAATCAACCCAGAACGGATCACCTTCACCATGTTGCGGGATAAGCGCGTTCGCAATGTTTTCAAAATCAGGGGCATCCTTAGCATCACACCAGACATCCCAATTGGCGCAGCGTTCATCGAAGGGGTTGAGTAAGGTATCTTGGCTAGGGTCAAAGAACTTACTGGTAAAGGTGCAGCCTTTATCATAAATAATGGCTTTATCCCCACGTTTACGTATCCAGCGCAGGAGTTTACGAAGCATGACGGATTTACCTGCCCCTGTGGTGCCGTCGATGAGCATATGCTGAACTTCAAACTCACGCTTAAACAAGGCCAGCCCATCCACTTTGAAATCAGAAATCCGTCCGTTGCCTACACCCTGTCTTTTGAGTTTCTTTGCCCGTTTTTTCAAATCATTTGTGAGCACTTTGGGTTCGGCGTATTGAAAGCCTCGAACGTGGAAATCTTCACTTTGCTTTTCGCCTTGTCGTTTAAAGAAACTCATGGCGAGCATCAAAATAGCGAAGGCAATACAGATGGCAATTAAGAAGTTGATTTGTGCTTGGCGAATGACGTCATCATAAAGGCTGATGAGTTGGGTATTTTCCAGTTGGGAGGCGAGCGTGCCAACGTAGCGTTTTCCACTCCAGAACGTCGTGACTTCGCTGTTAAGATTGTGCCCAAAGCTGGCATAGATATGATTGCGCCAGTAGTAGAACACAGACCAAAAGGCGTTATCGGGCGCGCGTAGCCAGGTAAGAACGCCAGTGAGCGCTATCACCGACCAAATGGCGGCGTAGACTAAGGTATTGTTGACTTGAAAGAACATCCGAATGGAGTGAAAAGTAATTTGTCCGCCACGGGTAAAGTGGTTGCCGGACGCGCGTTTAGGTCTAGGCATCGTGGTTCCTTGAGAGTGAAATGCAGTGCTTTTTTAGGTAATTACCTGCGTATGCAGATGAGCTGGCCAACAATTGAACGGTTGTTGGCTAATGGTATTGCGGTGTAGGGCTCTGATATGAAAAAAATTTACGCATGCCGAAGGTAAGTCACGGATGTTCACCTCTCCGACGGGGTGGGGGTCTAGAGCCCCGACATGCTGGCAAAACTTGGGTGGTTTATTTCCTTGCGCTGATAATCCTCACGGTCTCGAATGTGGTCAGCGTTATGCTCGAAACCTTCAAAGCAATCCTGATTACTCTTTTTAAGAAGAAAAGCGAAATTGGTCTCTGTGTAATATAGATGGTGAGCTTTATGTTGATGATGGGCATCACCGGACAGGGATTGGTCGAGTGTTTTTAGAAACGAATGGCTTTGAGCTTATGATTAAAAATGTCCTCGTTGCTTATTGCGCTGGACAGTTATCCATCGTATTCGTATTTTCCCGCGTCGGCTGATTTCAAGGCGATTTCATGGTAAATTTGTCAGAATGATAAAGTTCCTTAATGACCTTCAACTTCTATGAATGACCAACTAACCCCAATCAACAAAGACCATTTAAAAAAACTTATCCGAGCAGAACTGGAACCGACATGGTTTGATAAACAATCAGTTAGCCCTGATATGTCTTGGGTGACTCCTGCTGTGTTTGAAATATTGTTTACTGAGTTGATAACTCATACGCGCGGTAATCAGTCTAAGGCTGCTAGGGTTTTAGGGATTAACAGAGGTAATTTCACCAAAAAGTTAAATCAGATCACAACTCGTGAATTTGGATAGGATGAGAGCTTATAAGTAGGTATCCGCCTATTGGTACCCTAACGAGGGTGCAGAGATTAACCAACCCCCATGACCTCTCAAGAAATCAATGGCAGTTGCTCTAATTTTCGCTTCAAGGAGCACTGGCGGTAATCTACTCCAATTGCAAAGTAACCATCATTGGGCTCTTTTAGAAGTCAACGAATATACCCGCCTATTAGTGTCGCGATAAGTTTTATAATTGGCGCTTTTTACTTCAATTTGAAAACAATTATCGGCATTTTTAGGTGATTTCGATCTATTTGGTACCATGAGCATAAACTCAACCGACGAAGGTTTTAGACAGGTTACGCCCCAACTTTGTGGATAACTGCTTTAATTTGTTATAAAAAAATAATGTTAGGTTGGAATTTAACGAAGCAAGCAAAACGGAAGGCCAAATTAACCATGGAAAAGATAATTCACTACGATATTCTCAAGGTTAAAGTTAGAAGCGATAAAGAAAGCACTCGACTGATCAGCCAATGGGATCAGGTTCTACAAATCTGTCGTGACAAACCACTCGGAGAGATCGCGAGAGCAAGATTAGCGTTTAACCTTGTCGATTACATCACAAGTGAAGATCTACCTTTTCGCTTATTCATCACACGCGCACCACAAGCTATGGCCACCATAGGCGAGGAAACACGAGTGTATAAAGAGCATCGAGTTATTAATGGTAAACAAAGCGGAATGATTTACGCCAAAAGCGAACAAATGTTACCAAGAGAAATCCACTATACGAATGAGTTTGTGGCAACCCGCTACGTTGCTGGGACAAAAACACCACTCTCTGCCACCTCCCTCGTTGATTGCCTCAAGGCTGGAGATGTCATAACACCACTCGATGGCATCTTGTTTTTAGGCTGTAAACGAATCGCCAGTGATATAGCACGTCTTAAAAAAATCGAACCCACCATGAACATCGAAATGAAACGTATCGAAGTATCAGACAACTTCACAGGCACAACAAGAAAGATGGCAAGTTACGAATGAATAACGAGGCGTAAACGATTGCCGCATGCTTTAACATGACAGATATAACTGAAACTAATCTTCGGACAATTCCGAGTTATGAATCATAGAACACTCTGACCTTTCGAATTACTTCTAATATTATAATCATTCAGCTAGCCTACATCTGGCTGACCAATTCCTCTCATACACTACATATTGAAGTACTATGATTAAAGATAGTTAAGCATGCGTTGATAGACCTTGAACTAGGCCGCCTACGAGCACTAAGTCCAACGATAATGTGACACTCTCTTTCTTTCGAATATTTCGAATGTTGACTTTTTTCGAATATTTCGGATAATGTCATGGTGAGAAGGTTTGTATACCATGACATCAGAAACTAAAAACTAGAGAGAAACACGATGAATACTGCTACAAAATTGCCAAGCGCTGAAGAAATGGCACTGGCTAAGCTTGGTAGCCAAGAGTTGTCAGCCGTTATAGAAATTAATGGTGAAGCTCAAAGGATTAACGTTGTCGATAAGTCTGGTAAGACTCACGAAGTAACTATTCCAGCAAGCGCATTAAATATGATGATCGAGATGCTTACTCAATTAGGTCAAGGCAACTCTGTTAGCATCACACCTATTCATGCGGAACTCACAACGCAAGAAGGTGCTGATATGCTAAACATGTCTCGTCCTACTTTCATTAAGCTTCTTGATTCAGGTGATATTCCGTTTAGCCGTACTGGCAACCGTAGAAAGGTAGCTTATACTGATCTTATGGAGTACAAGAACTGCCTAGAAGAGAACAGACTAGCTGCTCTTGCTGAACTATCTGCATTAGACCAAGAAATGGATATGGGATATTAATGGCGTCATATACGGTAATTCTAGACGCATGTGTAATGTACCCAGCTCCACTCCGAAGCTACCTAATGTACTTGGCCAATACTGGCCTGTTTAGAGCGCGATGGACAGAACAGATACATGATGAATGGACTCGAAATCTACTGAAAAATAGGCCAGAGCTAAATGCAGAACAACTGCAAAGAACTCGACAGTTAATGAACGCAAATGTTCCAGACTGCTTGATTGAAGGGTATGAGTCTTTAATTGATGGCCTTACTTTACCCGATGTTGATGATAGACATGTTGTAGCTGCCGCCATTAAAGGTCAGGCTGAGTCTATCATTACGTTCAACCTAAAAGACTTTCCTTCTTGCGAACTCGAGCCTTTAGGTCTAACAGCAATACATCCAGACGAGTTCCTGTGCGATATGTTCGAATTGGACAGTAGCGCATGCGTTAAGGCTGCTCAGCAACAAAGAGCTTCATTAAAAAGGCCACCAATGAGCCAAGATGAGTTCTTAGCTTGCTTACAAAAGCAGAGACTCCCAAGCTTCATCTCACACTTAAAGAGCTTCAAATTGATGCTTTAACTTTGAATTAGTAGATTTTAAACTAGGCCGCTGATTGCGGCCTTTTTGTATACACTCATTCGCGTCTGAAATGTGTTTACTATTTAGCTGTACTCTCCCCGATATTTAAGAGAGCATCATTCGATGTTCTCTTATCTTTTTAACACTTTTGGCATATAAGAAAAAGTACGGTGATTTCAGTAGCGTGATCTGCTACTGAGTAATTACGTTAACGCAGAAAAGGGCACTTTCGAGTTAGAAAGTGCCATAGGTAAAAATTCAGCCTGTGAAGGTTTTGGACAAAACCTTGCCAGTGCCTTTTCTAAATTAGAAAACCATCAATAACTACAGGTATGGCAAATTTACTTGTGAAGTGCTAGTGCGGTGAGTAGCATCGCGCTAGCAAAAGTATTGGGTTAGGTGCGCACTAAGTGCCGTTAAATTAAATTAAGGCAAAATCACACACATCTAAAACCTGATCTATACTCATAATGCAGTAAAGATTAGCTTTCATGACACTCTCTAAGAAAAAGCCTCCCGATTGGGAGGTTTTTTTTGCATCTAAATCTGGGTTCGCACTAAGTGTCGTTATGGTAAATGTGTATTCAGCAACGTTAAATACTACTGTGAAACTACCTCCCCCTCTCTACGCGCCATAACGTATTAAGAGCCAACGTAATGGAAAGGAGGAGGCTTCCACGGATACCGAAATAATGAGCTTTTCAAGCTCACGCTATGCTTACCTTGCCATAAATAACAGGGTTTAGCATGAACGCTAATTGATCAAAAAACCATCATACCTCAACGCTAATTTGGGGTACGTTAATAATTATTAACATTAGTGATAGCAGAAGATAAAGTTGTTGTTTTGTACTTCCAATAAGTAATTTTAGTTGCTTGATTTTTTCCAACATTTCCAAAGTAACTTTCCCAAGCATCGCTACTTGTTAGTAACTCAGAAAACATATTACTCAAATCGCTAGTTGTCCAAACCTTTTTATAACCTTTAGTCCCTGTAGGAGCTGGACTTTTCTTATTTACATAATTATCTACTTTGTACTTATCTTCATAAGCCATAAAAATAGTGTATACAACACCTTGAGGCGCTGATTGTTTATACCATGGAACAACTACAAAATGGTGAACAGCTGACCCCATTAAAAAATGCCACACTTCTGTTTCTGAGTTTGCTCCGGAAAAAGCAAGAGCCGTATTTATTTGACTCTGCATATTTCCTTTATTTTCAATAACAGAACCATTGCCAGAATCGTTCTGAACAGAACCGTAAACAGCACGACTAAATTCAACTGGTACAGATGGGCAATTACTCAATTGCATCAGTTTTGAATTATTCTCTATAGCTAAAATTAGATCTTCACCTGTGTTACTCATATTTTGCTCCGTTAAACGTATAAATCGGGAATAAAAACCAGCCAAATATACTGTATATAAAAACAGCATTCAACCAGGGGCAAGGCCGCTATTTAGTTTATAAAATGGCGCTCCTTATCCTTATAGTAAAGAACACTTAATATCCCTGTGATCATCCTCATCGGGCGAGGTTTTACTGCGAAATTGCTAATTCTTATTGACGCAAGTTTTAGATTGCGGAGGACGGCTTTAAAATTGTTGCAACACAACCTCACAAAAATCGGTGTTTATTATTACTATTTGGTAAATGTGCGAGTTTGCTATCAGAAACAGCCCTCAGACCACCTCAAACGCTCTTAGCGAAGATTTTAGACACTTGATCAAGGCGGTATGCTTCCATAACGCCTTGTAAGTTTGTGACGCTTTAAGATCGGTTTGTAGAGCAAAAGTCATCGAGTTGCTTTGAACTAAGAACTGCACTCTGATACCCAGTTTACGTTCTTTTTGAGTTTTGGTGTCAGATTAGTTCTATTAGGCCAAAAACCACTCGACTGTGAATGCAGACTTTTTGGCGAAACCAATTTAGGGGCAGAAATGAGCTAGAGCTACTACTCTAATGATTCATTAGAACGAATAGCAGCGTACCGATGCGATCGCTGCCATTTTAAGAGGATACTTTATTGCTTGCTACTCATGGAAACAGGAACGTAATACTTTCTTGGGCTATATAAGGGGTTAAAGGAACGTTTTCGCGCCCAAGCAGCGGCCAACGAATACCTAATCTAGAATAAAGACATTTAACCCGTTCCTACTCTCTCGTACTGGCCTTATACCTGAAATAACATTCACTCTCGATGGATATCCTGTGCCGAGATTAATATTTCCAGCCGTTAAATTGTAACGATTTAGGGATAGGGCTGTAGCAAGGGTATTCGGTTTGTAAGCCGTAGTTAATGACAGTTGCCGTGTCTACACTAAAAGCTGCTGCATAATTTCCTTGTCTAAAACCTTCTGGATCGATTTTTGCCGTTTTATCTAACACCTTCCAGATGAGATCTACAATAAACTCAGGGTGACGCCTTGGGTCGAGTGCCATGGTGTCGCGCATACAGAACCAGCTTCCACCACCTAGGCGTTTTTGATTCGTAGCATTTTTAAAATACGCCGTATGCAAACCTTGTAGGTAGGCGTTTAAGCGTATGGACTCCACGGTGTCCGTCTCGTCAATGTGCTGCAAGAAGTAGGGCAGTTTGGTGATGTCCGGCAGGTTTTGGGAATATGGTCTTTTATTTATCATTGCGAGTTCGTACTGCTCGTGTATCTCGCTCAGCAGTTGAGTGAGCTCGGGAGAGTGGGGTTGAGCTTGCACGCTCGCACAGGTAAGCAGCAGTAATGGTAAGACTGTTTTCATGGTCATTCTCCCTCTAGATACCTGATCATAATACCAGTATTTAGGCGGTACATAAAGTTCTTTTTTATGCACCTAGTTAAGTATTATTCTTTCGAGTTTTGTGTGTATCTTGGCACCGCAGGATAGGCTTGGTCGGAGGTGACGTATTCCGTCCTTTCGGGTCTAGTGATCTCCTTTTCTACCTGCGACTTGACTGTCAGTTCAATCATCGGCTCAGGTTTGATGATGGGTTTCTGCGCTTCCTCTTGTTGAAGTTTTACATCATCGGTAACCCCATCAAAGCGCGCTTGATTAAAGAGTCCGCCCGTTCCCTTGGTATGCAGCATCTCGGTGCGGGTGTGTGCCACGGTATCGACGGTACTAGCCCATCCTTTCTCCATCGTGTTGTTTTGCTCGGGTGTCAGTTCTGGTTGTTGGGTTGGGGTGGTGGTTTCATGCGCTTTCTCCATTGTTGCCACAATCTTCGCCGTGTCACCATCGAGTCCCGCCATGGTGGTGAACTCTTCAGTGCGTGTGTATTCTTGCCAAGACTTTTTAGCATCAGCAATATCTTCCGGTTGGTAAGCGGTCATTAGGCGTTGGACGTCTGGTTGTTCTAATTTAGCTGTCGTTTCCAAGTAATTCTGGAAGCCTTGAATTGAATTGGCCGTAAAGCTGGCACTGCCAGAGTCTAGGCGCGTTTGAGTATTCGAGAGGGCGTTCAAGTCCGATTGGCTTTGCATCACGCTAGCACCAAGAGACTTGGTGTTGCTGGCGTTAATCGCAAAATCATGGGCAAACTGCTCAACCGAAGTTCGGGTGTCTTTATTGTCCACCTGCGTGCCGGCACTGGTCACGGCATTGGCCCCTTCGGTGTATTGCTGCGTGGCTTGCTCAAGCTGCTGCTTTTGCTCGGTATTCATCTTGCTGTAAGCCGTACGTTCATCATCAGACCATTTCACGCCGCCACTGGCGCCTAAATTGAATGGCGATGCCCCTTTACCGGTGCCTACGCCGCCCTCGAAGCCGCCATAGACACTTTGCAGGTAAGCTTGTGATTGGTCTTTCGTCCAACCCGTTTGTTGAATCACGCTGTCAACCGCCGTTTGCATGTCATTCATACCTTGGCTGACTTGAGTATTAAAGCCACTGGTGCTGCCTTCACCGTAAGCCAGGTTTTTACCCACACTATCATGCCAGCGGTCGCTCAGCGCCGCGCCTCCTTGGAGGGTTTGACTCAGTTGGGTACTGGTTTGTTCAAGGTTTTGCTGCGTTTGATTGCGGGCATTCGCCACACTCTCTTGCAGCATGCTTTGCGTGTTGGCGCTGATGTTGCCGCGACTGGTGGTTTGTGAGCTGTCGTAGGTGGTGCGCCCATCTCCGTGTTGTGTGGTCACCGAGCCGTCTGGGTTTTGGGTGTAGCTGTGACCTTGGTTGGCGAGGGTATTGGTATCAAACTTATTGGCATGGGTGTTGTTCATGCTGTGGTTGTCAATCTGCATACTGCCAAAATCCAGATTACCCGTGGACGCTGCAGCGCTCGCTCTGGCATTGGTCGAGTTAATCATGCTCGAGAGCTGGTAGTTCATGCTCGACATGACTTCTTGACCGCCTTTTAAAATGCCTTTGGCTATCATAGGGACGCCTATCATCAAGATACCCGTGATCCAGGCGAAGCGGCTGTGAAGCTCATCCGCGGCATTCGCGTTGGAAAGCACTAGCCCCCCGAACTTCCCCGAGACATCCGTAGACAGAGATTCCAGTCCCCAAAGCTGAAAGCCGTTGATGATGGCAAACAAGGCTGGCCACGTGGCCAAAAAGGCAAACGTCCCAAAATAGTTTTTTAACACCATCATGGTCAAGCCAGGAATGACCGCGGCACCTGCAACAAAGAAGCCTAGGCACGCGAACAACATAAACATCATGGTATGGAGCATCGGCAAGTATTCTCTTGCCATCAAACCTAATGACGCCCACATTGAGGTGGTTTGCAGTTTATTGGTGGTATAAGCGTAATTGAGCGCAGCTTGCGTTGGGTCAAGGCTATCAAGGTTGTAGCGTAGCTCGTTCATCAGCATGTTTTGTTTGATGGTGCTGGACGCGCTGGTACTCATTCTAAAAAATTTGTCGTAGCTGCGGGTGAGTGACTGCACCACTTGCGGCTTATAACGGTCCGCGTCTTTGCCAAGCAATTGATGCGCTAACAAGCTCATGTTTTTATTGGCGGCATCATCAAAGCGCTGCTTGATGATAGGGTAAGCTTCTTCACATCGCTTGTAGGTGCTTCGGCCGCCGCCCTCATCAAGATAAAGGGCGCGCAACGGGCTTTGCCTAACGCCGTCTAAAAAGGCAAAAATATCAGGGGCGGTAAAGAGTTCATCCCAGGTGTATTTCCCATTGATTCTCACATCCCCAATCATGCAGTTATGAAAGTAGTCTCGCCAGAGTTTTTGTAGTGCCAGCTCATTGATTCTGGATTGTCTTGAGAGCTGATACAGCTCCGAGCCAAACAACATCCCAGTACGACCATAACGCTCATCGTCGGAGGTGGTGAAAATGCCTTCCACACCTTCGGCCATCCCCACCATGATAGAAGAGAAAAAGTAAGTAGGCACGGCCACGAGGTAAGGGACATTATCCACCTTGTAAGCCTTACCCGGTTGCGTCTTATCAATGATGAGCATGTCGGCTTTCATGTTGATAAGAAACAGGGGTACGGCAAAGAACACCACCATCCATTTGATGAGGTCTTTGGGGTTACGTGACAGCATGAAGATAAACAAACTGGTGATAAGCCCCAGCATCATGCACATCTGTAAGTAATCCCCAAAGGTATTGGTTCTAAAAAAAGTGGCCAGCGCATTAAAGGCTTTGTTGACCACTTCGCCGGAAGTGTAAGTGTAATATTCGAGTATCATAGGTCAGTTCCCATAAGCCGGGGTAGGTTTGGTGGTCGTGCTGATTTCTTTTGTGCTTTGCTGCGTGGTCTTTCTTTGCGAGTCAATCAGTTGATTGCGGTTGTTGAGCGCCTCAATGGCGTTCTCGGCCAGCCCCGCGGTAAAGCGTTTGGCGTTATCGATATCACGAGTGATGAGGGCGATGTCATCCTGGCTGTTGTTGGTGTTGGCCAAGGATTGGCGGGCAACATTTAACATGCTCACGAGGTACTGATTAAGCAGCTCCACCGCTATCATTCGCGAGTAGTTGCTGGTATCGGGGGTTTGATTGGCGGATAAGTCGTCAATAAAGAACTTGAGTACCGGCGTTTGAATCAGCTCCAGAAAACCCTCTTGTTGACGCGTGAGTCTTTGGTCGGTGGCTATCTTTTGCAGTATCGATTCCAGTTGTTTGCGTATCTGGTTTTGTATGCCGTTAGTTTGACTTATGGATAAGTTATTGCGCTTGGTAATGGTAATGCACGCATCTGGGCCTGTTTTGCGACACTGATAAACGTCAGCCTTGCCCCCTTCGAGCAGCACGTTGACGAGGTTGTTGTTGTCGGTCAAAAGGCTAGGGTAATAACGCGGATTGCCGTCTTTGTCGTACACGTAAGAGCCTGACAAACTCATCATGAATTGCGCTAGATTTTTGTCGGAGGACAAAAAAGCGTTATTCATGATCGCAGACCAGACCACGTTGTGATTGGTTTGGGTCATGTCTTTCAGGGCTGGATCCTTTTTGGCGTCCTTTAGCTGACCCGCTGCTTTGCCTCCTGCGCCACATTCCTGCTGCCCTTGAACCCAATCTGAGAAGGCGTTGTTTTGTGTACCAAGCGTCGCGCAGACATGCTTTTTGGTAGCAGGAGCGGCAAAGGCGGCCAGTCCACCGATGGACGCTTGCGCGGCTTCACAAGAGTTCACCGATTGATTGAGATATTTGTCGAGCCTGGCTTGGAGATTATCCAGGTTTTGCTTGAGCTGCGGTGCCCAGGTTTGCAGGGCTAAGTTGACAATAAAAGGAGGGGCATTATGAATAATGGCTTTGCCCAGTTTCACCAGTTGGTCTGAGCTGATGTTTGAAAATCCCCCCATAAACATATCAATGCCAGTGCACCCGGTACTGATGGAGGGGACAGTGACGCTGACCAACTGTGCATCGACAATTTGATTACGCACAAACAAACTGCCACCGGTGTAGTAGTTGGCCGATTGCCCTTGGTAAGCCGTCGGGGTTGAGACGTTGGCGTTGTACCCTGAGTTATCAAAAAAGCGGGCCAGCGAGTGGTTGGTGTCGGCGTGACTTACGCCTGATAAGCTGATGAGAAATAAAGGAATAACTCGCTTATTCACCGCAACGGTGGACAAGTGGTGGAAAAGTGAGCGCTTCATTGGAGAGCCTCCTGCACTCGCGGATCGTTAAGGGCGTTCTGAATGCTTTGGGCAAGCGTGCTTTCTGGTACGTCTCCAATGCTCAGACGTGAGAACTTACGGCTGTTCACGTTCATTAAGAAGGTCGCAGGCATGACCGTTTTTCCCTGGCCTGGGAAAAAGGTCTTGCCTATCTCTGGTGTGACAGGAATAGGGACCTCAAACCCTGGAAGGCCCGGCCCATCAACAGAGAAGGCGTAAACCGGCAATTGAAATCGCTCGCCAAGGCGAGTGATTTTAGGGGCGGTCTTATGGCAGTACGGGCAGGTGCTTTCAAAAAAGAACACCAGGGCATATTGGTTTTGCATGGCAGCGTGTGCGCTGGCGGCATGAATCAAAAAAGCAAGCACAAGGGTACGAAGAAATGGCATAGCGCCTCCTTACGTTTTAGGAAGAAATAAAAGAAAGTGAACATCCTTTAAGAGAGCGGCATGGACGAAGTCGGGGGATGTCGTATTAGACGTTGATTTAAGGTTGGGTTTATTGGCCATACTGGTTCTGTTTATGGCGTTTTTACATGGGTTGAGTGGCTTTAAAAATTCGATTGCTCAAAGTCGGTGGCGACGTTGTAAAAGCGCCCAATTAAATCATTTTGGCTTATCCAGCCGTACGCCAGTGGCTTCATCTCTCCAGTGCTTGGATGCACCAAAATCAAGGCGGGCGTAAAAGGCACCGTGACTTTTCCTTGGTTGTGGCGGTTTTCTTTGAGGTGAGTGATGAAGGTTTCATCATTACTGATCCCAAGGAGCTCAAAATGGTATTGGTCAGCAAACGCTTGAATGGACGGGGCGAGTTGCTGGCTTAGCGTATCTTTTCCTTCATAAACAAAGAAAAAGCCCCATCCGTCTTGTTTCATCTTTTCAACCGCGTCGGTTTTCTTCTTATCCTCCAGTGTTAAATACACTTGTCTTGCCGCTTGCTCTGTCGGATGGTCTTTGGTGTAAGAAAACTCAGGTCTTTCGAGCAGCAGCGCTTTAAAGGTCATGCCTAATTGGTCGGTTTGGTCCGTGATAAAATGATTTAACGCTAAAAACTTCGCGAGCTTGTCTTTATCTTTGGGATGAATGGCCGCGTCGTTTTGCGCTTCAATATGCACAGAGTGAAACCAGGCCATCTGTTCGGTCGCCGATAACGTTTTAGGGCTTGATACTGTGGTTTGAGTGTTGCTTGGTAGCGGCTTAGGTTTGGGCGTTACGGGCATTGCCTTTGGCTCGTTGTACCAGCGCCACCCAGGAGGGGTTTCTTGAGCAAGAGCTGGATGGAGGGGAGTAAGCAGCGCTAGGGTAATGACGCAAAGCAGAGGTTTTTTCATCATCATAGACCTTGATTCCGTGGAGGCGGTTATCCGCCCGTGGCACTTTGAAGTCGTTTCTTGATTTCATCAAAGTTGGGGAGGTTGGTGTTGGCACGCATTTCCGGGTAGAACTCTTTAAAATCAATGTATTCAAAATTGATTTGACCCAGTTCTTCGGGCGTAATAGCGGCGCAGGTGGGATTTTTAGCACTGCCTAACCGTTTACCCAGTTGCTGAAGAGACCCTTGCTCTTGGATGATTTTGGCCAGCTTGTTGTCGTAAACGCAGTAACTGCGCTTTTTACGGGTGCAGACACCCAGCACTTTCTTGGCGCAGTATTGCCCCACGTACAGGGTTAAGCCTTTCTCTTTGGCTTCCCCCAGCGCTTCTTCCGCTTCGCTGCATTTCGCTCCCAATCCTTGCCCCCATCCTGAGTCTTTACAACAATCGTTGAAGCCCGCGAGTTTCTTACTGCACTTCATCGGCTTTCCCGTGAATATTTTGGGGGGGTCGCCGATGTCTTTCACGGCTTCGGCAAGTCCTGCCAGTGCCGCAACGGACTTATCAAAATTGTTATTCAATTTGGGCGCCTCCTCGTAACACTCCCCGTCAAGACAGAAGGAGTGCTCCCCACATTGCAGATCAGTGGCTCGGCATGTCTTCTCAGCACAACGCTTTGTGACCTCTTGCTCGATGCACACCCCATTTTGCTTAAGGCTGCAATGTTGAGTTTGAGTCGTACAGTCTTTCGGGAGGTTTGCGCAGGTATTAGGGCGGTCACAATGATGGTCTATCCGATATTTCCAACAATTGAGCGTGGTGGGAATGCCATTAATGGTGCGGGTGGCTCGACCTTCAATACATTGCTGGCGAGTGATCTTGCACGAGTTCATCAGGCGGCATTGTGTTCGCCAGGTCATGGTGTTTTTGATGCAGTTCCCTCCGGATAAGGAGAATCCGTTTGAGCAGCTCAAGGTGGCTTTTTTCGTTTGTGTGGTGGGTCGACAAATCTCGTAGCGTTTATGCCAGTATGCGCTCCATTGCCAGTTTAAGTTGATGGTATATTTTAAATCGCCAAGCGTGTAGCCTTGGTTGGGAGAGACTATCTTTCCATCCCAAAAATACGTGGTTTCTGATCCCGAAAAACCTCTTCTAGTCCCTGATTGCCTCACGTAATTGTCATTATTGTATCGGCATTGTGGGAGGGGGCGTTGGCAATCCCTCCCTTGTTGTGTCCAACCGGATGGACAGCGGTAGCTCACCTCACCGGTGCTCACGGAGGCAACGGGGACTTTTGTACAAGGCACATTGTTATTCGTTGGACGATGACACTGTTTAGGAATGTGTTCGATAAGGCACTGGGAGCCGCTATCACAATCCACATAGGCATTTGAGAGGCCGTGAGTGATTTCATACGCATTCTCTTGGCCAAGTAAGGCAAAGCGCATCGCTGGGTCGCTTTTAACATCGGGGCGCCCTTTATTAAAATGGGTGTTGATGTCTTGAGCCAATCCATTGGTCACAAACTCTGTCCCTTTTTGTGCATTGATATCACTGTCTGACAGTCTTGACTCTTTTGGACTGCGGATCTCTTTTCGACACGTGGCGTCTTTGCAATAGTCATCGACATTGAGTGGAAGCGCATGAGGCGTGAGAGCTTGGTTTGCCGTTTGCTTCGCCCAATTGGCGCTCTCGGTAAAGGTTTGTTGTTCGCTGGCAAGAGCGAGAGTAGATAAAAAACTGAGCGTGAGCGCAGCCCAGAGGTCAATGCGCATAAGGAGCACCTCATCAAAAGTTGGGGTGAGAGAGGGTTATTGGGCATAGAGCGTGCGCAACAGTGGGTGGATGTTTTGCTGCGCATCCCCGGCCGCGAGGTAATCCAGAGCTTGGTAAAGTGAAATGTTGCCGTAAAGGATGTCGTAGTCACTGGCTTTGCAAGGCTGCTTAGGTAAGCAACGGTTTTGTTTGACCGAAACAAAGGCCGGTACGCGATGAATATCAAATTGCTTAAACCAATCAGGGCTGATGGAAAAGCCGCTTTGAATGGGCGCCTTATTGGGGGAGCGTATCAAGGCCTCGATCCGCTTGGCAGTGGCCGGAAAACCTTCAGGTAAGACACCGCGTATCACCAGTGGAACGCCTAAGTGCTCACTTTGCATCAGAAGCTGTTTGAGCGCGGTCTTGGGCATGGTGAGTGAAACAAACACCATTACCCCTTTTGGGGCTTGGTCAGGGTTGCGCGTGGGCTTTTGTCGCCCCAATAAGGGGGACAGGCTCTCCTCTTTTATCAAATCTTGAACATTGCGGCTGAGAGTCAGCGCTTCTTCTCGATAAGCCTGGGCTTTATTTTGTATGTCGTCCGTAGGCCACGTCTTCGCCGCCTCCGGTTGTTGAGTCATTTTTTGCTCAAGCTTGGCAAAAGATTTGAGCTCTTGCTCAGTGTAAGCTTGGGCGGGTAACGTGATAAAAAAACACAGAAAAACAAGAGAGCGCCTAAAGGTGCTCTCAAAAGATGGAATGGTCATAGTAACCTCTTCATTATGGCCGCTGAAAGGGTGGGTAGAGGGTGTGAGCGTTTTGGAAGCTGATTGACAGCACCTTACGAGCATTGAGATCGCGACAAAACGAGAAGCAAAACTGCGAGAGCGGGAAACAGCAGTAAATGTGCTTGTTGTTGGCGAGCTCTGTTTTTAAAAAATCGGTAAGGGAGTCAGGGTGACTGGCAATAAATAGATCCGTTTCATTTTTGTGGGGAAGAATGGGCATCATCGCGTCACCTTATAAAAAGACACAGTTGCGCTTTCGCCATTGTACAAAACCAAAGTTATCCCCTGTCACCGGGTTGTCATGGCCGGCTTCCCAGAGTGTGGTTGTCGTGGTGTACGGGTGACACCAGGCGGCATCGGGAATAGGCCCCGACATTTGATACCGATAACGAGATTTTGGCAAAATAGGATCGGGATATTGATAACAAATCGCGCCATCTTCGCCGCGCGTCTCCCAGATGATTCCTTGCCGGTGCAGTTTGTAGTTCAGCTTTTCCATCAAGAGTGTCGCCGCCTGGATGGGCGTGTCTCGATAGTTGGTGGTGCCGGTGAGCGGATAGGCACTGCCCTGTGAGCCTAAACACCAAAATAAAGCATCAATAGGTAAGGCAGCGTTAGTGGAGGTCAACAGGGCTTCGGGCACGCAAGCAAGCTGCGCAACCAAGTTACCAAACAGTAACGCTTCGGGATTGAGAATGAGGGATAACTCATCGTCGTCCCAAAGTGGGTCAATTTCCGTCATGTAGGCCACATCAAAAACGTCCGTGGCCATGCAGGCGGTGGATTGCATCAGTTGCAGCCAATAAATGACGGGGTACTTATACCAATGGGCGTGATAAAAGCCTCCGTCACTGCTGTCACTCTCACGGGCGGTCACGCGCCCACCGATACGCTGAGTGTTAGCGCCGGACATTTGCACGCCCATGTTCACCATACAGTAAGGGACGCGCGTGATATCGGTTAAGGCATAAGGCTCCCAATAGCCAATGTTGATGCCTATTTGCACAAAGATAGGCGGCGGTTTAGGGCAATAAGAGATAGGCAGTGTGGGGTTGGGCGTATCGGGGTACTTAGAGGGCATGACGGTGGCTGAGCCTATCGTCATCGGAAACAAGCAATCCCAACAAATATCGGTCATGGGGTTAATAAAACGGCTTTTACACGCCGCACTGGCTGCTAGGGTTGATGGGGCAATAAAAACCAATAGGCAGCACAACAGTAAACGAAAGTGTCGTTGTGTCATGGGGTGTCCTTTTTCCACGCCGAGCGTGGTACTCCTTTTGTCTCGACAAGAGGCTTCGCCCCATTATCGCCGCCAAAAGCGAGCTTGGTTAAGAGAAAAAAGCGTCATACTGGAAGCATGATCAAGGGAGGTGCGCACTTCCAATGCGATGTCATTGTTATTGCTCTATCGCCAAGGGGTGCAAACCCGATACGTTCACCTCATCGATGCGCCAGCGCGTGCCTTCTTGGTAGGCAATCGCTGGGACGTGAGTAATGTTAAGCGATTGGGTTAAGTGGCCTTGCTGCGCAAAATACATTCTTGCGTCCAATAAGGTTGCCATTTTATTCGGGCTGCCTCCTGTCAGTACCCACTTGATTGGCTTGGCGTTTTGATACTCGCTGGCGAACCTTCGTTGCTGCGCGTCTCTGGCATCAAAAAAGACCAGCACCTTACTTAACTCAAATCGTGGTAGAACGTTTTGACCGTCGACCTTTGGCCAAGTGCGGGTATCAAAGGGGTTCACTCTGGTGCCCGCTTTGGCAATCACGGCTCCTGTAGTGGGGGCGATAATGTCTTTAGGGAGGGTGATGCTTGGGTCAACGTAAAAGGTGCGGGGGTTGATCGTGGTGGTTAAGCCTGCAACGGGCGGTGGGTTTTCAATGCTTTGCTTGGCGCGCTCCGTGAACTCGTTTTGCATGTCCGCTAATTGACCACTGGCCTCAAACCCTTTCAGTCTTTGGTCAATCCACTCCAGCATGTCAATCTCACCGATGGGGAAGATAGGGGCCACTTGGCCCAAGTTCTTTCCAGCGGCATTTGTCGTTGCCAGTCCAGCGACCAAAAGAAAAAGGGGGGATTTAAGCGCTCGCCCCAATGGCTTGATTAAAGGCGTCAATGTCTTTGCCATAAAAGTGCCTAGAGGTTTGCTCAATGGCGCGCTCCAGTGAGTGGCCTTGTTTATAAAGATTTTCACAATACTCAAACTCCTTAGGCTCGGTTGAGAACATGGCGCGTTTCACCGGAGAGGCGAAAAAGCGGTGATAGGTGACATGGCCACCCGCTTTGATGCGCGCACTGCTGTATCCCGCTTCGGCAGACGGAGCGAAACTTTTAATGAGGCGCTGCTCAAACGGTGAGAAGGCATCCGGGTTTTGGATCAGATACTCATCAAACCCTTCCCCTTGACGAAGAATGATGTGGATATCGGAGTTGTTGTAGCAGGCTTTGGCTTCCTCGTTGCTAAAGAAGTCTTCAATCCCTTGAGTCACTGTACAAAAAGCGCCGCCGAACTTACGGGCGGTGCGATAACCGGTGTTGATGAACTCCCTCGCTTGCTCGTTTGCCCCAGAGAGGAGGCTCCAGGCTTCTTCAATGATGCACAGCTTTGGGGTAGAGCGAGAGCCAGCCAGGTACATCTGCTGGTTAATCGACACCATCAACGCAAAAATCACGGGTCTGAGCACAGCAGGCGGAAACCCATCCAGCTCCAGCGTGGTGATTTCCACACTGGGGTCGAGCATGGAGGGCTTGTTGAACACATCTTTGTACATGCCGTCGGTGCAGAACTTTTTCAGTTGCACCGCAATGTCTTTGATGCGTCGGTCGCTTTCTTCTCCAGCAATCTCAATCAAGGCGTCTCTGACATCATCCACCAAGGCTTGATTACCTTTACGCTCCCATGCCGTCACTATCGCATCGCCTAAGACGCTTTGTTGAAACGCCGTCAGTGGGACGTAGGGTGACGCGATGGTGGCAAACAACGCCGTGATATTATCGAGCGCTTCCATCATGGGGTCGACCGGTCTACCGTCATCATCCACAAACTCAAACTCAGCACTTTGCATGGCGCCTAAATGCGTGAAGGGATTTAAGAAGATGTTGGCGTGCGTCATGTACGTCCCCCCAAGGCTGAGCGTCAATTTTTTATAGCTGGCCCCTTTATCGAGGATCCACACTTTACCGCCCATGGCGTAAACCGTTTCGGCAATCTCTTGAACCAGAAAGCTTTTCCCTGCGCCTGAGCCTCCGGTCAGAGCGATATTTTGGTTATCACTGCCACAGGTGAAAGGGTTAAAGAAAGAAATTTGCTGGCGCATCGTGGGCAGCAATACGCCGCCTTTTAACTGACAAAAATCCATGATGAGAGGGAAGAGGTTCACCAGATTAGAGCTTTTTAACGTGCGAACTCGGCCGGCTTTTTTACAATCGCCCCACAACCCTTCGCTCATCATAAAAGGCAACGTTGAAAGCAGCGCTTGTGGCTGATTCATTTTCAGGGGAATGATATCAAGGCCAGCATGGCTGAATGACTCCTTCGCCGCTTGGGTGTCTTTTTTCTGGTGGGTCTTATCGGTAAACAGGGAGACCGTGAGTACCATAGACGCAATGGTAAACTCTTTAGACAACAGACCTTTTTGTAGGGCTTTTCGCTCTTTGAGCTCATCTTCCGCTGTTGGAGCCAGCAGCGCCATTTGGCTGTTCACCGTCTTGGTTAAGTCTTTTATCTTATTATCGTTATCCGCATTTTGCTTACCGGTTGGCTCATTACGAAAGCTCAACGTGACGCGGTGAGGGCAAGTGATATTACGAGAAACGTTGCGAAGAGAAGAAAAGGCCTCAGGTAAGGCGTACAAGCGATAATCCCCAGGCAGACGAGAAAGTCCCAAATTGACCAGCCGTGTGCGCACCTCCTCCCCTTGGTCATTGGTATGACGGGTGGCGATATGGCCACGATGCGTTAACGCTTCGGTATCGGGAGAGAGGGCTTGCAGGTTCAAAGGCTCTAACGGGTTGTAGCCTTTTTCCTTTGGCCGGTCTTGTCGTTTATCAAAGTTTAAGATATCACTCACATCGGTCAGCAACATCTCAGGCGTGACGGGCAGTAAATCAAAACCAAGCTGCGCCAGTCCTGTCTCTAGAGTCATTCGCGCATCAAGCAGCTCTTGTGGGTCTTTTTCCGTGGTGGAGACAAAAAAGAACGCGTCGTAATCGCGCAAATCAAAGCGATTGTTTTTTTGTCGGTGTAAAAAACCGTGCTGCGCGGCGTAGTGGGCGTAAATGGCGTCATCGTTAGCCAGCTTCTGGCAGATACCGCCTCGCTGACTGAGTAGAGCTTGGTTTCCTTCGAGATAGTGCGCCACTCGGTTGTGACCAAACAGCTGCACTTGATAGTCCCATTTATCCCCTGCTGGCAAATCCCCCATGAGGTGGCTTAACGACTGAATTAAATCGTCGTTAGCGCCCCCAAGGACACTGATTTTAAAGCCAAAACCGCGAGAGTGGGGATTGTCGAACACCCGCTCAATGGGATCGTAATCTCGATACGGCAGTTCATGGTGAAGGTGGTTTTGGGCTTGCTTGGCCTCTTGAAATAAGGCGGATAAGCCACTGCGTGAGGAGGAAAACATGGGGGATCCCTTTTTCTATTTTAATGTTAGGGGGCGTGACACAATCTTGGACCGCTTGATGGATTCCCCCCTCATTGAGAGAAGGCTGAGACTGAATGTCGCGCGCCCATGATAAAAATGATGTTTAAGCTTCGTTTCTTTTTTTCCTAATCAATCTTTCCAAATCGCGCGCGCAGGGCGCCCAGACCAACGGCTATCGTCTAAGACAAAGTAAACATCCATCGTATCGATGTAGTGATTGTCTTTGTCGATGAAAGGGAAGACGGTGAGTTTTTTAACGTCTTCTTGGCTTCGCTCTGGCTCCCCCTCTCGATTGCGCCTTGGCAGTAAGGTAAAGGCGGAAGGTGGGGCGAGACGCGCTTGAGAAGAGACCGTGGCGTTACCACTGCCTCCGGTATAACCGTATAGGTTGTCTCGAACTTCGTTCATGGTGACGCAACCTGAAACGCCGCCGACCTGATCGCAACTGTATTCGCTCTCAAAGCCCGCGCTACAACCGGTCAGACCTAAGAGTATCGATAGTGAAAACAAAGCGTGCCTATTCATGGTGATTCCTCACGCCCAAAGCCCACGCGGCTTAACCCTTGTTGGGTGATTTTTTGCGCTAAAGGGTTGATGGGGGCGGTTTGAGTGGTTGGTGGAAGAGAGGGGGTGTTGGTAATGACATCTAACAGTTGATTGCTGTTGGAGACTTGCTCACGCTGCTCATTCATACGCGTTTCGTATTCATCGGCCAGCAATGGATCTAATGGAAAGCCTTCCAAAAAGACAATATTGACGATGGCACCAGGATTGACTTCCACTATCGGATGATAGAGTTCGGCCAGTTTGATGTAGTAGTCCGCCAATTTGCTGCCAACGCTCTCCGTGGCGCCGCCAAGCAGATTCAAGCCAATTTTATCGCTGTTGATGCTTTGACTTGGGCCGAGCGCCGTCGGTGTCGTGGTTTGTGCCAGCGCTTTACCTGCATCCCCTACGCCTTGCAAGATCCCCGCAATGCCGGCCATTTGAACGATCTTACCGTTTTTCAAAATGGTGGTACCGCGAATACCATTGCGACCAAAGTTAAACACGGTCGCATTGACGGGGATATCGAGAATATCGCCATTGGGTTGTATGCAGCTCATTCTACTGGTGCGAGCGACGCCGCGGCTGGATGAGATCTCACCGTAGACGGCGCCGGTGATCGTGCAATCCTTCAATTTAGAGGCCTGACCGTTGGGTAAGACCCCCTGATTGACTGTCTGAAAGACAATCGGTGAGGTATCCCCTTGTCCAGAGACGCCCCCATTAGCATCAGCGCCGCCGGTAATTACGGCGGTCACAAAGGTGCCGGTTGGCACGTAGTTATCGGTCGTGCGACGGGATTGTTTCTCCTCGACACTGGCTTGCCAGTGAAATTCAAAGCTATCAAAGGCATCACCACTAAAGGCCACATCATCTTGCTCTTGGTACTGGAACTCATTCACCTTGGCGTTATCCATGTTGCTATTAATGGCCGGTCTTGGGGGCAGTTTGTATTGGCCAAAGGTGTCTCCTTGGTTGGTCTCGATGCCGTGTTGAGTCGAAGGATCGCCTGCCTTGAGGGTTGAGGCTAATTGCGTCTCAAGCTGCGCCTTGAGCGCGTCAACTTCATCGAGCTTTTGTTGCATCTGCTGCTCAAGCTCTGTCAGTTGCGATTTTGTATCGCGCTCATTGGCCTTTTTAATGTTCTCTAACTCAGAGGTTAAGCTTTGTCCAAAGCGACTTAATGTGCCTTCAAACCGCGCTAAGCTTTGTTCTATTTGGTTGATTTTGTCTTGTTGAAACGTCAGGGCGGACTGGTTGTCTTTGTCGGTAAAATCATCGGTGACGACAGCGCCAAATCCGACATCTTGAATGCCCTTGCTTGGCGCTTGGGGAGACAGTGTTAACCGCCAAACAACAAAAGCCAGGGCGGTCAATATCAGCAATACCGTGAGCGTAATGGTGCGATTGCGCTTTCTTGTCACGGCATTGATCGTGCCGCCGTCTTCAAAGTCCCCGTCGGTGTCTTTGAAGACGCGTTTCTTAAAACGGCCCAAGGCGTCTTTTTGTTTATCGAGCATGGGTGGCGCCTCCTCCAGTAATGAGATAGAGCGTGGTAGTTTGCCCAGGTTTTAATTGATAGGCATCGAGCGCGGCTGAGCGTGCGGAATAGCTGTAGAACTGCGCGGTGGTCAGCGCCATGTCACTGCGGCTTTGATTTTTGAGCTGATAAACCACCCCAGAATAATGACGGCCCACGAAGACCGTTTGAGGGATGATGGCCAGCGACGCTTCATCTTTGGGTAAGGTTTTGGGGTCAACGTCGTGACGTTTAAAACCAGCAATGGGAGCGCCATCATGGACAAAACGTATCATGGCTTTGGTGAGCGCTGTCATGGCGGCGGGATAATCCGCCGCCTGCTCAATCGGGCTTTGCTGCTCTTTGTAATTTTGCGACCAAACAAACTCCGTGACCAAAGATGGTGTAGCTTTGGGGGTAATAAACAGCGCAAACAATCGCCCTTTCTCTGTCGTCAGGTGCGCGGTAAACGGTAAGGGAAGGTTAATTTTTAAGGTGATGGAGCCGGAAGCGTCTTTTTGGTTGCCCGTTGAGGTGCAAAACCCTTTCGGGCAGACGATCGAAATAATACGGTCATTGTTGACCAGTAAACGGTTTACGTTAATGGAAGAGAGTGACAAGGGGATCGTGTCGCCTTCGTCAAACTCATAGCTCACCATGGCGGCATTTTCAGCCAGGGCAAAAGAGGGGATGAAAAAGACCACCCAAAGCGCGATGGATAAAAAATAAGGGTGCCATTGCTGCGATGGGGTGAATGATTGCTCATAAAGATTCATCGGTGTTGACCTCGACTTCTTCAATGGAGAGTAAACCTATGACGCCTTGGTCATAGCTAAAGTTGACTTGATACCACTTCATCTCCGGATCTAGTGCGCGTTGGCCTACGTGCTTTTGGAGTTTCCCGTAGAGTTGTACTTGGAGAGTGTCGAGAGAAATTCGGACCAACTCGACAGAAAATTGGCTGCTGATGTTATCTTTTTTAACCACCGTGGCTTCTCGAAGCAGCTTAGGTTGAACGTTGTACCAGCTTGTCTCGTCTAAATATTCAAGTAACTGACCAAACTGACGTCCAACGCTTGCCGGCGTGATGTTGAGTTTCAGGTAGAGAAGATAATCCGCCATTTGCTCAAGATAAGGTTCATCGACCGCGCCATCCGAAACCGTAAAGGCTTGAGAGAGGGTGGGCGGGACTAGGGTTCGGCTTTGATGGGTAAGGGCTTGATAACTGGTGTAACCCAACACCAGGTTAGTAATAAGCATAACAAGAAAGCCTGCACTCAAAAAAAGATTGAGGAGGCTTTTGACGGCCAGCTTATCCCGTTTAACAAACGGATCCATGATGAAGGGTCTCCTTAGAAAATCCAGTAACGACGACAGGCTGAGGGGGTACGCTTAAAGAGGGTGGGATGGACAAAGGAAGCCCCCCACCAATAAAGTGACAGGGTAACGATGTTGTCACCGTATTGCGCTTTGATGTAACGTAATCCCCCAAACCAAGCCAGCGATAACGTCAGCCCTATCATTTCGTGTTTAAGCCAGAATGAGAGGCCAAAAATGCAGAGGGCAGGCACGAGTTCATCAACTGGGAACCCGAGCCAGCGACGACCTTTGTTCATGTGTTTTGGAATAGAAAAAAACTGATGAGGGTCTTCCATTGTGACTCCTTAGCCTAAGCCGACGAGTGGTGCTCCAACATTCCACAAGACTGAGCCGCCAATGAACCCGCCAACGGCCGCAAACCAGTTACGGCTCATCAGTCCAGTGACGACCGCCCCCGCAAGCCCAGTCCCCAGCATCGCGGTTTCAACCGCAGAGCCTTTGCCCGCCGAGTCTTTCATGGCTTGTTTACCTGACGCGAAGATATCGGCAGCCAGAGCGGGCTGAGTGATAAGAAGTGTCGAGACAGCAACGCCAAGCCCGACAAGGAGGGTGCGCTGGGTGCGTTTTTTCATAATAAATATCCTTATTGAGTGATAAATTTATCAAGTGTTTGGTCATGATGGAGTAAAAGACCTCCTTGCCTGGAAGCTGGGAAGAAGGGTTAGGTTGTCCTAGGCAGACCGTGCAACGTGCAAATTAAACGGCGCGTGGGGAGAAAGGTTAAAATCGACAGGTATAGGCACGCATCATAAAGAAAACAGAGAAGATTTCGCGTACTTCAAACCGCGATTACGACTCACATGTTGCTTCCAATTTTGAGCGCTAATGATGGTGTTCTTAAGCTTCCGATAACGTTTTTTACAAGCATTCTTTGAAGCTGGGAGAGTGAGACGGTTAACTGATTGAACTTGTTTTTGAACCGCAACAAAATGAACACCCTTCCAATAGAAAGGAAATGAAAGGTGTCCAGTAAAAGACAGTAAGGCGGCAAACGCCATGTGTTCACGCCCGACCGTTCCCAGTTCTTTGACGCTGACAAAATCCCCTTGTTCAACAAAGTGGCCTAATACATTCGCCGCCTCATCTGTACGACAATGTCCGTAGATAATCTGCATCGTTCACACTCCTTTTTAGGACATTGTTTTGTTCTTTTAAAAAAGCAAAACAATGGGCTCTCTTTCAAGAGCCGTGCTACAAACTGGCTTGAGCATTCTTGTAGTAGAATGCGCACATCCAAAGGGTGTGGTGTCTGGTATTCCCAAGTAACTCTATTTCACCACTCAACCAGCGTGCTTAATTGAGTAGAAAAACAGCCTTGGACGTCGCCCCAGAGAGGGCTCCTGAATTTGTTAGGCATATTACGCAGGCCTGCGCCCCTCTGCGGCGCTTTTTGCAATCGTGAAGGCAGCCCACCTTCGAGGCCATCTGAAATAAGATCTCAGACGGCAATATCATTCGTTACAGCGACCAATTGGGAAAACGTTTGAGATGATCTTCTAATCGAAGTTTCCCTTCGCGCTTTTTGGCCCGTTCTGCTCTTTTCGCCGATAGCGTTAACGTTTTATTCGCGTTTGCTGAAAGACTAAAAGCGATACCGACTTCCTTGTTATCAACCCTACATTCTGATTTCAAATTCATACAAAATCCTTTTCAATTAAGAAAAACCGAAACGACCGAGTTCAAACTGAAATATCGCTGAACCCTCTAATCGTTCAAAAGTGACCCAGAATTATTAAACTTATTTGCTTTTGTGATGGGCCTCTCAATCTTGCAATTTAACATAACAAATATAATACGCACCAAATTTGTTAGAGCAATTTAGTAATGTCCGGTTTGAGCCATTTTAAAATGTCCTCCTAAGCTTACCTATATTGGTCTGCTTAGGAGTTATCCGGATGCTTATTACTATGAGTGAAAAAGATATTCAGCGATTCAAGGTGCTTACTGACGTACGTGAAAAACGACTACGTCAAGTTGACGCTGCTGTCATTTTGAATCTGTCTGCGCGTCATATCCGACGTTTGGTAAACCAACTTGTCTCTCTTGGCGCTCAAAGTCTTACACACGCAGCGCGTGGACGCCCAAGTAATCGACGCTACTCAGAACATTTCAGAATTGAAATACTGAAACTTATCCGTGAGCATTACTCTGACTTCTCACCAACGTTCGCTCTGGAAAAACTGACTGAACGACACAATCTATCCGTCTCTAAAGAAACACTCCGTCAATGGATGATCGCCGACGGACTGTGGCTTCCACATTCACAACGCAAACCTCGAGTCTATCAGCCTCGTTACCGTCGTGATTGCTTGGGTGAACTTATCCAAATTGACGGCTCCCATCATGACTGGTTTGAAGGCCGCAGCGACAAATGCTGCCTATTGGTGTTCATTGATGATGCGACTGGCCGTTTGATGAACCTAAGATTCAGCGAGACAGAATCCGCATTTGACTACATGTTGACCACGCGTGAATACCTCAATGAGCACGGTAAACCCATCGCATTTTACAGTGACAAGCACTCAATTTTTCGAGTGAATCAGGAGAAACACAAACAAGTTGGCCAAACTCAATACGGGCGCGTGTTGAAAGAACTGGCCATAGAACTCATCTGTGCCAACAGCTCCCAAGCCAAAGGCCGCGTTGAGCGAGCCAACCTCACGCTGCAAGACCGACTGGTTAAAGAGATGCGCTTACAAGGTATCGACACCATCGAACAAGCCAACGCCTGGCTTCCCTACTTCATCGCCGATTTTAACCATCGCTTTGCTAAGCCCGCTCAATACCCAAAAGACATGCATCGTCCGGTTCGAGAGTCCAAGCAAGAACTCGACGATATTTTCAGTTGGCAAGAAACCCGCAAGCTCTCAAAGTCGCTGACATTTCAATACGATAAGGTTATTTATCTCATTGAACCTACTGAAGAAAACAGCCGACTAGCGCACGAACATGTCAAGATACTCGACTACCCAAACGGTGAAATCGCCATCCAATACGGGCATCGAAAACTCGAATTCAAAACCTTCGACAAACTCGAGCACGTTCAACAAACCCAAATCGTCGACAACAAACGCCTCGGCCAAGTTTTAAAATTTGCTCAGCAACAACAAGAAGAATTCGAACAACAACAGCAACGAACCCGCAGTAAGAAAGCCCCCAAGCGCCGTGCACAACAAAGAGCCCTTCAAACAGCCCCTCGAGCCATCAACCCTGTCCTCATCGAACCATTCAAAGCCTCCAGTCGAAAGACCTAACAACGGGACATTTCTATTTGGGGCAAATGAGGACATTTTAAAATGGGATTGACAAAATTAAACTTTTGATTTTAATGGTTATTTTATTAAATTTAACGTTGCCTTTGTTTTTAATTTTAAATAATTAATCCATTAATTATTTTTATTGGGATTCTTTGATGTGCTATAAATTTTTCAAGGTTATTTGTTATCTCATTGTTATTTATCTGCTATTTTTGGTTACGCATTATATTTGTTATGTTAAGGGAAAAATCCCAAGGCACACTTAGCGTTTGAAATATCAGGCGACGACACGCTATACTTACCTGAGGTCTATAAGGTTAAAACACACGACATTGCTTACTCCTGTAGTGTCCAATGTCGTGTGTTTTTTCTAGGATTTAGAGTGTGTTAGAGGTGGTACTCTGACTATATAGCACTCGCAAAAAAGCCGACTTTCCAAGAGTAGTCGGCTTTTTTGTGTCTAAAAAACCGGCATTTGATTTCTTTTCCCGGTTGAGATAGGTTGAAATTTCACCGTTTGGACGGCCAATCCAAACACCCCAAAAACCTCTTGGACTTCAAAATATGACGCATTTGACTCAGCCTTGGCTTGGGCTAACGCTCAGGAGAATCCACTTTCTGCCTAACACCGCCTTTTTTGTCCCTCAGGATGAAGCGAGGTGTGTTTTAAACGTGGACGGTGAGTCTTATGAAAACGTTTAGCTCCTCCCCTCCCCCGTTCGATAAATCGAGTTACGATGCGCAGTATCGCTGTAAGCGTAAGGCTCGCAAACTGGATTTGATTGAATTGTATCAACGCGTCATTGAAGAAGAGAACGCGCGGAACCCTAAGACGCCTTTTGAGATCGGATTTAAGTCTCGCCGGTTGCTCCGAAGCGGTAAGGTAGAAACCCTGCCGCCAGAATACGCGCGGATCTTAAAAGGGTGTGAAGAATTTATTACCAACCCCAATCGTTTCCCGTCACTCAATGCATGGGGCGGTGAAGCGGTGAATAATGTCCAATGTCGCACCTTAATTGCGAAAGTATTAGCGTGCACTCTGCCGAACACAGACCTCATTGGCGGGCGCATCGGTTTGCCCACCGAAGCGGGATTGAAAACCATCAGCTACGACCAGCTTCAAGAAGATTATGCGTTGCGCTTTGGAGAGTTTATTTCGCCGAAGTCCTTTGCTAAAGCGGTGAAGTATCTAAAGCGTGCCAGCTATTTTCACAGTGAGCGGATCAATGTGTGTGTCGACCAAGACGAAGGGACGATACGCAGTGCACCCGCGTACAAACAGTTTACACCTCGCTTCTTTAATGACTTAAAAGTCGTGCGTTACACCAACATCAGCGAATTGATCCTCGCAACACGGGAACGCCAGACAAAGAAAGGACTGAGCTTTCAATGGCTCTCTTTCCGTAAGATAGCGTCAGGGATACAAGAGATCTTCAATGCGTCAACGTTAAACACCTATGCGCAATCAACCTCAGCCTTCTTTAGTGAGTATCAACCGGACCTGGCCCCTAATTAAAAAGACACGTTCGTCTCCGCGAAGGCGGAGGGATCAGCACGTCTGAACCTTAGCCTACCCTGCTCTATCTCTCATTTTTCTGGTTTCTCCCAACAGGTTATTCAGGGTTATCTTGCGCACGCAGTCTCATTCGGAAGGGATTTCTCTATTCACGGTTTTTTATAAGAAAGGCCGTGCAAGAAAGGAAGGATAAAAAAGACCGCTACAATGGCCATCAATAAGGGGCTGCGCTTATGAACACTACGTATAAAGATAAATAATTAAATCAATAGAAAAATAAATACTTAAGGACAAGCAAAAAAAACGGCGCGGCAACCTTCTTTTGTCATACGACAGGGACCTTCTTCGATTAAACGCTGAGTCAGGTGGCTCCCTTTCATCATCTCCTTACTTAACGTCCACCTTCATCCGGATGGTATGGCTTAGCAGGGCGAGGGTTTTTAGTGCTGTCAATATTGCAGCCTAAAAAGAGCAGTATGGCGCTGTGAGAGGCTTTCTTCTTAATTTCATTAAATGGTCACGGTTCTTATTCAGCCGCTTAAGCTTACTGCTTTACAAAATGAATGGCCCCTTGAATACTAAGATTAGCGTTTCGATTTATCAGCGTCAGAGGGTAATTCAAACTCAAGGAACATAAATTAGTATTACTTCGAGGTGTTTCTCTTCTTACGCTGTTAGCCTAGAAAAACACATGGGTTACTAGAAGAGAAAAGGACGGATATGACACTTCCTATTTTTCACTCAAACAACGTTCCACATTCTCAGTCGGATTATTTATCTGAGCTCTGGAGGAAGATTGAAAAAAATGAACGGCGTAATCAAAAGGCCGAGATCAAGGTCAATCAGCTTTTTTCTGAATACAAAGATAAACTGACTCCCTATGATAAAAAGCTCGACCATCTTCACTGTGCCTGGGTTAAGCACTTGATGTCATTTTTGACCTCAAAAAAACTCAAAACCAATATCCGCAATCGCTTGATGCAAGCGATTGAACAGGAGTTAATTGACTTGCTTGATCGCCCTTTTATCAATGATAGAGACAAAGTCGAGGCGTTATGCGAAGAGTATGAAACCTATCATAATAAAGTATTTCAGAAAGAGAAACAGCAAGCGCTCAATGCAGCTTGTCGAGAATTTGAAAACGGCATGAAGGAGATGTTCGGCGCTGATATTGATTTACCCCACAAAAAAATCCGTGAAATTCTGGCTTCTGGTGATCCATTCGCCATTGAAGCTTTTATCAGTGCCTTATGGGCCTCTTTTGTTAAACATAATAACGACTCATTTTCACCACGAGCCCAAAATGAGGACGATTGGGACGATTTTGAATTCGATTATTTTGAGAGTGAAGACGACGACGCGCTTAACATCAAAGAAATGTTCCGAGGTACTCAACTCAACAAAATGTACAAACGCATTGCGAGTGTTATCCATCCAGATAAAGAGTCTGACCCGTTAAAGAAAGAAGAGAAACATCGTTTAATGCAGAAACTGGCGGTGGCCAAACGAGAGAATGATGTGATGACCTTAGTCCGAATGCTGACAGAATATGTCCCCGATTCTGAGCACCTTCTTGATGAAACAACTTTAGTGAGAATGGAGCATTTGCTCGAAATGAAGCTCCTGGATTTAAATCGGGCCCACCGTGACATCTTTAGCCAACAAGGAGTTAAGTCTCAAGTCTGGAGACAATTCTCAGCACCAAGCAAGAAGAAGACGCAAGCCAAAATGGAAAAGTATCTTAAAATGATTGATGATTCGATAGTCTCGCTTGAAAAAAGAATAAGAAAAGTTAACAGTATCAATCAATTAAAAAAATATTTAGGATCTCTTACCTTCTATTGATTCTGTGTCTAGAAAAGAGGCTTAATCATGGTGGTTTAAGAGGTTCGAAATACCGCTTGCTCACCCTTCGACTGGCTTCGCCAGCTACGGGATTGCGACGAGCGGTGCCATTAAAGTTTGAGCAGGTATATGTTCGCGTTTCCCGTTAATTTTTGAATGCGCCTTATTATTTAAGCCTTAATACACGCTGATTACGCACTCAATTTAAAATCGTGAAAAACAGCTAGGAAGCTTCAATTAAAGAGAAAGAATAAATTCATGAGTCGAAACCTTAAGCACTATCAAGCCCTTGATGAGATCGTGACGAATGCGCTTCTCGCACTGTATTTAACCATGAGTCAACAAGGTGGATATTGGACAACGAAAATAAGAAATGAACTGTTGGTAAAATTCATCAAACCAAAAGTAAAACGGCCTCAGTTCTCGACATGTAAAAATGAACTCAAAACCATGCTCAGTATTGGCCGAAGTGTAACAGGCAACCTCGAACAAAAAATGTGGGAGGTAAATCAACTGAATCTCGGGTATCAAGCCAAGTTCTCACAGGCTGATGAACTCTATATCATGTTAACGGAATTATTTGAGCAGCATCAGTTTCCAACTATGTTGGAAGACCCCACAAAAGAAATGGAACGAGATACTCTTTACATGAAAGAAAAAAGCATAGAGCAAGGGTTTGATGAAGACAATAACCAGATAAAACCCCTGGCTATGACGGTGAAAACCCATCGGTTGGAAGCGTTAATTGAAGCGCTAAAAGCCAAAGGCTTTTATCGCGTTGAAGTTGACTCTGAAGAGAAAGATGAAGTCATTCACCTTTTATTGCACCGAGAGTGATAACGATTATACGATTGAATAGTGCCTTTCTATTTCTCGGTTTTACCTTGGGTAGACAATGTCCGACTAAATACCCATCTTCAACCTTGACTGAAAGCTTTCCCATATGACAACGCACCCAAAGCCAGTCTGACCAAATAGGTCATAAAGAGAGAGCTTTTCAATACGCAACTCTGGCTTACGCATGAACCTTTTAAAATTGGCATTAGCTAGGCTAGGTTTGCGCATAGGGTCCAATTCTCTTCTTCATTTTTCCACCTAAATCCGGATTTAGGTCTAGTATAATATACTGCGATACTCACCTTGTGACACGGAGCCTTCCATCCTAGTGGTAGGTGAAAATTTCACCCAAACCTTACGGACGCCAGTTTTCAATGCAGAGACACAATAAGAGTTTAGGACTATTCATACTTTTCTTTATGCAGACACATGCAATAATCAACATGCTATGACGAGGCTGATGGTTATATGAGATGTTCCGAAATACCCCCTTTGCTCTACATGGTTACTGAAACTCAACTTGAGAGTGCTCTATCCTCTATAGCCATCAATAACTTGCATATTTACTGTGCGTTTACTCATGAAAGTTTGAACACTAAATTAATCAAAGATATTCAGTACAGCCACTTTAAATCCATAAGCTTTAGCGACGCTCGAACTATTTACCCTAAAAAAGCATCATTCTCGGATGAAGATAGGCAATAACTCATTGATATTTAGAAAAATATGCCTAAGAGGGAATATTCACAACGCTATTTTTGGAGAAAACGTGTTTCGACAATTTTTGTGTATCTTATTGATTTGTAATATTATCTCAATTTAAATGTAAATGGACTCAACATGACCGAAATGATAAAAACTTTACTTAATATCCGCTCGCTTCGTGCGTTCTCTCGTGAATTAACACTTGAGGAACTTGAAGAAGCACTGAATAAGTTAACGACCGTCTTTCTTGAACGCCAAGAGAGCGAAGAAGTAGAGCGCGAAGCTCGTGCTGAACAAGAATCCAAAGTCGCTGAAATCGCAAAGCAAATCAAGGTCGATGGTGTTAATATTGAAGCTCTTATAGAAGCTCTAGCAGGTCAATCAAAGAATAAAATAAAAGGTAAACGTAAGCCTCGCCTTGCTAAATATAGTTACACAGACGGGAACGGCATAGAAAAAACCTGGACCGGTCAAGGTCGCACCCCTTCCATAATTCAAGAACAGCTTGATGCTGGAAAATCAATTGAGGATTTCTTGATCGCGAAATAGTCGCTTCTTTCAAAACCCTCACTACACCCCCCTCAATTAAGAGGCCCAGAATTCATATAGAAACTAACAGAGCCCTTGTTTAGGTTAGTTTCTATAGGGCAGTCAGCTCACTTTAAATATCTCTCCCATTGGCCAATCTTAAAATGAATGCGTGAACAGAAATCAACCTAGAGGCGTTAATTACGTCACTGGCCTCATCAGTACCGAAACACGAGAAAACACTTATGACTATTGCAGAACAATTGCGCCAACAAGGCGAGCAACGTGGCCGCCAAGAAGGACGTCAAGAAGGTCGCCAAGAAGGTCGCCAAGAAGCCCTCAAGGAGATGGCGCACAAGATGATGCTTAATGGTCTAGATCAGGAAGCCATTATGGATGTCACAGGATTGAATAAAGACGAACTAGCACAACTTTCTCATTAGCCGAGCAAGTAAATGGCCATCAATAAAGGACTGCGCGTGGGGAGATAAATAGTTAAATCAATAAAAAATAAGGATAAGAAAAAAAAACGGCGCGGGCACTTTCTTTTGTCATACGACAGGTCCCTTCTTCGATTAAACGCGGAGTCATGTGGAACCCTTTCATCACCTTCCCACTTAACGTCCACCTTCATCCGGATGGTATGACGTTGTACGAAACTTTTAGACTTTTCCTACCCATCGGCCTTATTGTTATCATATTCAGGTACTAATTGAGTGAGGGGAATTATCGCCTCACCCAACTTTCATTGTGACAACGTCATAAAAAAGACCGAAAGACTAAGGTTATTACCTTCCTTGAAGCCCTTATATAACGTTCTGGTCAAAGTTTTATAAAATATTCAACGTTTTACTGCCCACTTTTAAATCGACTCTCTTTATACCCAAACGATAAAGGTAAGAGAGTACGTCATTTTTAGAAACATTGTATTGACTACGATTTAGAAGTAATAAATATTCTTCTAACAAGTATGGAAAGTCGCTTAATCAACGCCCATGAGTAATGTCAATCTGAGTGATATGTCGGCCAAGCACGGCATTATTGTGAATCGTCCTATATTTATCGTTGGTTCATCCAATCAAGTCCCGCTTTAGACGTAAGAAACTACTCTGCTATCAATTCATTAGGAGCGACATCTTATCGCTATTAGAAAAACCAAAGCATCAAGGTTTGAACTAGCAACCTAGTGAATACGCTTTCATTATGTAATGATTTTACTTACAAAGTCATACTGTAAGAGACAAAAGATTCCGGAATAATACGTCAAATGGTCTGGGCTAAAACTTATATGGCGGTTCGTATCATTGGTGTTGAGTTTGGCTACACCAATTACGCAAACTACAAAAATAGTGCAGAATAGCTTTCGATAACATTAGCTGCAATATTCCAGAGTTTTGTCTATTTTAGCACTGCGATTGGCCATCTTCGATAACATCAAGATTTGGCCTGTACCAAAGCAAAAGGGTAACCAGCACTCTTTCTTTTGCGCTTACCGAACTCGTTGTCCAAATTTGAACTCGATGTGAGAGCCAGAGCGAATAATGAGAAAGCACTCGTCAATGGAGTGAACGTCACTGTTGAGTGCAAAGGCGGTAAGAGAAGAGCCACCATTTTAGTTGATAAGTGACATACAACATGTAACTGGCTTAGAACACGTTAAAGCTCTCTTTCATTACACTAGTAAGCACTCTAGCAGGGATTTTGTTTTGGTTCTTGTAACGGGACTGTTGCAAAAATACTGTACGGACCCTTTTTTTTAATCATCGTGGGCAACGCTTGGAACTCATATTTCTGTCATGGGTGCAGACAAAATAGGAAACAAGAACTTCCATCCTCATTGTTTGAGAAAGCATACTCTACTGTGACTATATACCTTAATGAAAAACGATTGGCGAGTTCTAGCATGCGCCAGATAAAGAGATCTATAAGATAGTTGAAGAGCCTATGTTAAATGACAGGAACAAAAGCGGCATTACCATTTTGATAACTCAAGATTAGCTTATCAAGATCCTTACATTGGCCAGTTACTTTTAATGAAATACCTACCCAAGGTAAATAAGCATGAATAAAATTAGCTTTTTAAAAATAAACAATACCATTATCGATGACATTATTGCGCTCTCAGTGGAAGAGTCTCAAAAACAACTCATTGCTAACAACGCAGAGTGGCTTGCAGAAGCCAGTTTTAACGACGATAGTATCAACTATGGTATTTACTTAAACGATAAACCTGCGGGCCTGATCTCTCTGATTGACCCTAGAATACTGGACACACACGATGAACACTTTCAAAAGGAGCATTTATATGTATGGCGCGTCATGATTGACCATCGTTTCCAAGGAAAGGGATTGGGGAGTCAAGCGATTAACTTCAGTAAGAAATACGCTTCCATTATCGGTTTAAAAGGCGTCTCCCTGACCACGATGGATAAAGAAAAAGGCAATGCGCTCTCTATTTATCAAAAACTTGGTTTTATACCAACGGGCAGAAGACTTGATGATGAAATTGAATTAATTTTTGGCTTAAAGGAATGAGTGAATAAACAAGTCAGATGGTGTGTCTGGGACGGCTATTTGGCCGCCTCATTTTATACTTAAACTGTAAATGTATTGAAGAGTTCATTCAAAAACGCTGATCCCTCGTGCACTCTCACCTCTGCCCGGTCACGGCTTAACCAAAAATCAAATTGACTCTTGTTCAATATCCGTAACCTTTAAAGACCTTGAATCGCTTCGATGAGCTTTTTGATTAGAGCATGGTCTGACTCTATCGCATTGTCATGGTGTAATTACTCTTAATTTTTTTGCTCATATTTTCAGCTATCATGCGCTAATCTAGAAAACGTTAAAGTTCCAGCTCAGTGCTCTAAAGATCGTAAAGCCTCACCTAGCAGGTCTTCTGGCGAAAGGTTAGAATGGGTGTTCATTATACTTTCGATTCTCCTTGTAGGAAAAGAATTACAAGTCTTCCCTCTACCATCAAAGTCCTCTTGTCTTCTGCCGTATGCAATGTACACATTAATGAGAGTACACTCCCTCTCTCTCACTGAGCAGGTAATTTTCCTGAGTTTTTTTTGAAGACCTTCAAACATTCTATCGAGGCTTTGGTCACTATTTGCCTTAGTAAAGTGGCCATAGACTTCAGAGATAGTGCTATTTATTGATAGCTCAAACCTATGTACTTCTTGTTTCATTTGAAATAACTCAAGTATTATTGGGATTTGTATTACACATACTATAACCAAAAACATTGAAAGTTATTGGTTAATCAATTTAGTCAGCTTTGGCTCTCTTTGTTATCAGCTCTTATCGACAAAGCTAATTGCTTGCAGTTACAAAATATATCATTGGAACTCGCCTTGAGTCGCGACGACGAGTAAAACTTCAGGTCTATGAAGCCTCTGGACATTTCCGAGTTACGTTCAGATTGGCGACTAAGTCGTTCGGACAAAATTTACTACTCCGAATCATACAATGTATCGGAAATTGGTAGACCAAACGCAATGCCCTACTAAAACATCAAATGATGTTTTAGTAGGGCTATCAGATTATATTACTATAGGTAAACGGCCCTTTAAGGTTACTAGAAAGCCCCTATTTCAATGCCACCACTGTCGTTTTCAGAAACCACAACATTCATCATGTGTAATGGGTTGGCATTCTCTGATGAACCTTGAGCTTCCCCAAGTGTAACTGACTTAGTTAGAACATCCGAAATACTACCTGTCGATATTTGAACAGTTGCAATTCGACCTTCTGCACGAGCGTAGTTATTCACACCGATACTATATACCCCGAGTTCGAGGCTGTCTCTGTCACAAGTGGCGAAGTAATGCTCTGGCCCATAGCCGCTGGTGTTATCAACATCTAACTCACCAACGTTACCTACCCTATTTTGGTAGTACACCTGCATCCCATTGGGTTCAAACGTATGCAAATCAACATCACCTAGACCATTCCAACTGAGTGTTGCTGTGAACGACCCTGTAGAAGCGATTGCTTCAGGAGTTTGTAATGACGCCAGCTCCGATTGGAGATCGTTTCTTATCATTCCAGCTGGTTGTAAAGAAGTATTTAAATAGGTTTGTATGAGAGTGTGACCAGATGGATCAACCTCTAAATGGCTGACTGGTATCGAGACATTTGTATCGGGCACTGTCCCTACAGCTCTTAAACCATTTATCACCAAATCGAGATCGGCTAGTGTATAAGGTCCATTCAGTTGTGGTGAAGCTGGTGCAATGTGGACTACCCCAAGATTAGATTCATCTAGGTTATCCAATTCCAATGCTGCGTTGTAGGCATTATTAGCAAAAAGATTACCTTGGGAGTGGGCGATAAACAGCATTTTTGCGCCCTGTGTGCCTAACGTCTGAATCCTCGTGTTATGACGAGCGTAATCGCTTGCTGTTGGCGGTGAAGAAAACAAATGACTAACAAGTGCAACTGTTTGGGATGATGCCCAGTCGTAAAGCTCAGTAAGTAGCCCCAACACCAAGTCACTAGGGGCGCTGACAATATTGTAGACTTTATCTAAGAAACCATCAGCTCCACCACCAGTAATTGCTGACCAAAAGATATCAAATCTACCGCCGAGATCGGGGTCTATTTCTTCCGCTCGCTGAATAAATACTTCTGCTATATCTTGAAACGCTGATGCACTAACCGATGAACCAGTTACGTTATAAAAAGTCTCGTATGCTACAGGCTCTGAATTGTACTCATTTCCAATTTGCTTTTGGAATTCAAATGTCGCTAATTTCGCTTCATTTTTTGTATTCCACACTCCATTAAAAAAGCCAACGACATACCCTGGTACTTCACAAACTGTTGCAGAACTTACATTGAAAGAGATTGACGCAGCTAAAGCGGTTATAATAATTTTTTTCATACATCATTCCACGCAATCGATATTAGATGGTAGGCGCGTCACAGTGCCATCAAGAGCTTCATTGAACGCTGAATATGCCGCTGCGCGCTCACGAGTGTTTGCTGTGTAATGTTCTATCGCTTTTAGAATTTGATGTGCATCGGCAGGGTTATCAAAAGCTAAACTCAAGCAACCGATAGCTACAGTAGACTCTTCATCAACTTGGAGGACTGCATCGATATCAGAATGATCAACAAGGACAGCTTCTTGGATAGTTCTGGCAATACTCTTAACTTGTGTCTTTTGACTTGCTGATAAGTTAGCCGCTTCAATATATGCCAATATATCGTCTCGAATGGCTTCGTTATTGGTGACTGAACCTGTAAGCGAATCACTAGTGTCTAAGTCTGGGTACGTTCCTGACGAAACTAACTGACTTAAAGCATCTGTAGGTGAATTGATTGGTGTTGCTGCATTTACATCATCGGCACTATCAGAGTCACCACCACATGCCGTTAGCAACATGATGGCACATATTGGTAAAGCTTCCCTTATTTTCAACTTCATTGTCTACTCCTTGATCATAAATGTTAAGTTACTAAAATATAAGAGATTAACGCCAAGTGCAACGAGTCCCATACCACCCTTGAGCCGACCAAGTTGCCGCTATAGAGACTGGCGTTACATTAATATACCTAGGTCCGTTACACTTATATCAATACAGTAGATGTGGTTTGCATAAGGAAAAGTAAGCCAAATCACAGGTTTCTGAAATGAGTAATCAATCGGTCGTAACTTCTAATGGGGCATTTTCGAGTTTCATGGCACACCTTTGGACAGAAGCTTTTTCTAATTTAGTAAATGATGCATTATCTCCGGTATGGAGGAGCCATCAGAAGAGCACGACCTTAGAGGTTAAGTTCATTGTCACTTATGAGAAGTGAAAAAGCCCACTAGCAGGGCTTTTGTTGCAAGTTGCCACATATGATGCAACGCGCTACAATTGACATCAACAAACAAATGACCAAGGTAATACATATGGCTACTACAAGCGTTAGACTTGATGAGAGCCTAGTAGATAGAGCTGCAACCATTGGAACAGCTTTAAATCGAACGACCCCCAAGCAAATTGAGCATTGGGCGAAAATAGGCAAGATCATGGAGGATAACCCTGACTTAACCTACGAGTTCGTACTGCAGGCAATCATCGCTAAAGCCGAATTAGAGCACGGGAATACGACCTCTTATGAATTTAGCGAAAGTAACAAAGATTGAGCAAACTACGACATTTGCCAAGACAGTAAAAAAGCTACACAAAAACCAAAAACAAGATCTAGATAAAGCAGTGAAAGAGGTTATAGAAAACCCTTTTATTGGCGTGATGAAGAAAGGCGATTTGTCTTTTCTTAGGGTGCACAAGTTTAAGATGAACAAGCAGCTCACCTTGCTTGGGTACAACTACGATGAATACGGGACGTTAGTCCTGACCTTAATGGCGTTGGGCAGTCATGAAAACTTTTATCGAGATGCATCCAGAACATTTAGATAACCAAAGCCTCGCCAAGCGCGAGGCTTTTTTATACCCCTCAAACACCTACAAACTGATTGAAAAAGAACTTAAGGTAGCTAACGCTGAAAGAAAGGTGGAATCTACCCCCGTGAAACATCACGGGGATTAACAGTATGAGAAGAGTGGATAAGTTTTAATATGGTAAAAACCCATGAACAGGGTGTGAATGAGTAAAAGGTCTAGCCAATAATGGGGCACTTTCGAGTTAGAAAGTGCCACAGATAAAGATTCAACCTATGAAAGTTCTGGCCAAAAGTAAGTTAATGCAATGAAACTCCCTAAACCTCAATAGATTAGAACAAGTATTTTAATATCTTAAACACTTGCTCACCGCTACCCCGGCTGCTCAGGGAAAACCTTTACATTAGTTGGTATTTGGTACCAATCTAGTTTTTCACTAACCCAAACATGTGCTTGAGGTTCGAAAATATCAGCTGCCGACATATCAGTTGGTTTTAACTTTAATTTAACCGTTTGCGGTGCATCTGGATTGAAATGGTAAATTCTGTTTCCACAATTTGGACAGAACATCGCGCAATTACGATTGCCACTATCAGCTAAACGTTCCCAAGTTTTCAGTTGACCAGAAAACTCTATTTTCTCGGCATCGACAACTGCTGTAATGCTAAATGGGCTGGTAGACAGTTTTTGGCACTCTGTACAGTGACAAGCAAAGACCATTAGTGGTTTTTCATACAAGTCATAGGTCACTTGCCCGCACTGACATGCTCCTATAAGTGGATATTCCATTTATCACTCCTCCTCACAACATGAGTGGCAGCTAACTCCGAATTAAGTAACGAGTAACACTACCGTCTAACCTAAGTCATTACATCGTAAATCAACTTGAATTAAAAATCCGAGAAGTGTGTCCCTTCCCCTAATTGTACGAGGAGTTTACCAAGGCCATAACACCTAACAGTATAAAAATACTACCAGACCACCTTGAGAAAAAATCAACCCAGTTACTTCTTGCTTGAAACTTTTTCTGTAGATGACTCGCCATCAAAACACTTAACAGATCAGCACTACTAAACAATAAATTCGTAACAACTCCCAAAATAAGCAGTTGGAGCCAAACAGCAACACTTCCTGCTTCATTCACAAACTGTGGGAGAAAAGCAAGATAGAAAATTGCGGCTTTAGGGTTCAGAATATCTACAATGACACTATCAATAAACGTTCTTTTAGGAGAGGTAAGATTGCTTTCACAAGAAGTAATACGTAATTTTTTTGATAGATAGATACGTTGGAAACCCAACCAAACAAGATAGAGAGCTCCTAGCTTTTGAATGGCAGAATAGAGAGAAGGATTAGCTAAAAGCACAGAAGACAAACCTAATACAGCTAAAATTACATGAAAATAACCTCCTATATGAAGGCCAAAAGCTGCCATAATTCCTACTTTCTTCCCTCCTGACACAGCTTGAGCAATACTGTAAAGCATTGCAGGACCGGGCATAAACGCATATAGCAACGTAACAAATAAGTAAGTAAACAGTTCTGTAATTGAAATCATTGTCCACCCTCCAAGCTATATTTAAAGCCAGAAAATGTTGAGGCTAACTCACTTACTACATTACGCGCCTCCTTCAAATTGTAATTACCTTGTAGAACGCCTGCGATTACCTCAGCTAAAACAACTATTTGACTTTGTGTAACCCCTAATCGAGTAATTTCTGTTGCACCAAAACGTATCCCAGATAACAACTCTCTATCTTCAGGAAGTGGGACTGCATTAGCAAAAACCCCAACATCAGCTAGACGGTAGCATGCTAAACGCGCACCTTCTTCTCGAGTCCATTTCACAACAACTTGATGAGTTTCAGTAAAGCCTTCATCAGAACAGAGCACCTCCAACCCGTGCGCCTGTAAATTACTAGCAAGTTGCCTAGCATTAAGTATCCCTTGAGCCATATATTCAAGGCCATATTCCTTTAATTCTAAGCATGAGACCGTCAGGGCAGCAATTCGATTAAGTTGATGTGAACCAGTTAGCTTTGGGAATATAGTCGTGCTAATCGGAGAAGAAAACTTTTCCGAATTCCAACAAATTACTCCTCCCTGAGGACCACTAAACGTCTTTCCTGTCGATGCAGTGTAGATATCAGCTCCCAAAGACAGAGGGTTTGGATAAACTCCACCAGCAATCAACCCTGCTTGATGTGAGCCATCAAAAAGTAACATCCCTCCCCAACGAGAAATAATGTCTTTTATCTCTTTTACAGGAAAGGGAAAAAGGTTGAGACCTGCCCCTAAACTCACTAATTTCGGGTGTCTAAACTTAGCCATGTATTCAAAGGCGTTTAAGTCAATTTCGAGGGTATTCGGATCCACAGGAAGATCTGAAATGGAATAGTTCAAGATCCCCGGGGGGCCTAAACTATGGTTACTTGAGTTACCACCATAAAATGTATTGAGGGTGGACATATCTGATACGTTGAAATGGTTTTTGAGAACTGCATAGACAACCGTATTAGCATGAAGCCCTCCTAAAAGCCTAGGGTCTGCATGATTGCATTCAAATAATTCCTTAAGTAATACTATGCAAAGTGCTTCTATTTCATCAGCTTGATCAAGCCCCGTAAAAAAGCGGTTATTTCGCCCAATAGAACCGCCTGAGGCTCTAGACCCCAAGTCACAACTTAGTAGTCCCCGAGCTTGTAAACTCATAGGGCCTTCTGCTGCCACAAGGTTTATTCCTGTCTTCACTCTCACAGTCTCGTGTCGCTCTATTAAAGCTCTTAATTTTTGATAGAGCTCTTTAGAAGTCGAACACCCAAGTAAGGCAGAAGCATCATTCAGAATATTCATGTCATGCATTTGTTTGCTGATAATCACTTTCTAACCTCCCTTCTCACGTATAACTGTTACGTGTGTTAGACAGATCCTTACCACAGAGCAGTAAGCTCGAATGTCTTGTGATATCTATGTTTGAGCCATCAATAAAGTCGCCCAAGTGTCGAAATGGATAAATTTCCGTATCCGTTGCCGTTACTCTAAAATTAATGCCAAACCGGTCATTATAAGATGTATTAGGAAGAGAACCATGCATGGTTCTTTCCGTGAAAATAACAAATTCCCCTTTTTTCATAGGGATCGTCACTATATCTTCTTGGCTCTCGTCTACACCCAATGTTTTTTTTTGCAGGTAATTTTGCAAGTTCAGCTCGAACATAGGCTTTAACATCCTCGAATGATTTCCCACTAATTTGATAATTTTCAAAAAGCCCACTGGTATCAACGTCCAATACTAGTGTGTAATTGTTCGCCCTTTCGACAACATCTTCGATTGTTTTACAGTCAATAAATGGATCATGCCAAAACTCAGATTCTGTCATTGGAACCATGGTTTTAGGATATTGTTTTTTATGTGAACCACGAATGAAACGCAACGGAGCGCAATCAAGCTCAACATCAGTAAGGGCGACCCAAACAGTTAAATTCCACCAACGATCCCGCCTTTCATGTTTAGGCCTTAAACTAGGCTTATTATTGCCAATTTCTTCACCATCGAAATCTCCCCACTCTTGGTGCCAACCTGTACCGTTTTCTCCAGATTTCTTGTGAAAAATTTTTGAGCGCCAAAGAGCTAAATCGTTTCCAATCAGAGACTGTAGCTTTGGGATCAAAGCTGAATCTGTGAGCAACTCTTTAATTTTCGTCGATACTAAATGCCAATCCCTGACAGAATAACGACCATACAGGGGATGCGGCTCTGGGCTTTGAGCTATCTCCCTAACTTCCGTTAAAACATCTTGAATTAATTCGACATTTGCGAACCTCGGTAATGGTCCTAAATAACCATCTCGGCGAAAAGACCTTATTTGCTCTCTCGTCAATCCTTTACTCTTGTCCATTGATTAGCTGCCTACCCTATGATGTTAAACAAAGAGCGTCGAACCTATCAGTCTTTATCGAATGGCCTAAAATTAATAATTAATAATTAATATTTAGAGAAAAGCGTTAGTTCTCGCGTACACTTATTCACAGAACTCCAAGTGTGACTCCCCAAAACACAAACTTCACCAAAAAACCTAATCTTAAAATTTGATGTACTTATGTTATTCCGACAGATATTTTAATCACCATTCCCAAAAATCCACTTCATATCTAAACCGTTCAACCTCCTTCTCGGTCAGTTCCGGTATTACTTTGATAGGTCTTCCTCTGCGTTTAGGGGGAGATTTCGTCGGCTTAGGTTTGGAGGCTCTCACTTTTCGAGTTTTAGGGTTATTCACAAGCTGGCCTGATAATATTCCACTAATAACTTCGCCTCAGCAGATTGCGATACTTGCACATCATCCACGTGAGCATAACGAAGCGTGGATGAAATACGCGTGTGACCCAACAGTTTCGACACCATCGGAATAGGGAACCCCTCTAACACCGCATAACTGGCAAAGGTATGACGCAAATCGTGAATGCGAACATCCTCGATATGGGCTAAGGCTCGCACCTGTTGCCAGACCATACTAACCTTAGTCGACCGACTCACAAAACGACGCAAAGGCATAAACACATCATCGTATGATTCGCTACGCTGTGTCCATGCTTGCTTTGGTATGTCTGAAAGGAGTTTCTGCGCTTCCTTGCCCACATACACCACCTTCGCACCCGTTTTGCTGTCCGGCAAGTGCCACTCCCTGCCTTTAACAAAAGACCATTGTAGGCCTGTTACCTCTGAAATTCGACACCCCGTTAACAGCACCAGTTTTAGCACCTGACAACAGCACGCTTCCAGATTACCTTGCTGGCTGACCACAGTTAATGCCTTATCCAATCGCGCTAACTCATCCAAACTCAAAAAACGATTGAGCTTTTTTTTTGCGACTTTGCTTGAGACCCTCACAAGGGTTTTCCATGCAATAACCTTGCTTCACCGCATATTTGAAGATAGAACGAAGCACATCAAGATTACGGTTGGCAGCCCCTGCGTAATTCTGGCTGAGTTCATCAAACCAACGATGCACATGAAACGAATCAATACGGCTGACAGGAAAACGTCCAAACTCGGGCAACAAATGCCTTCTTAAGGCGCTCGACGCTGTCCCTTGTGTACTCAGTTTCCATCCCTTGCAGACCTTATCCGTCCATTCTTCTTTCACCAAAGCATCAAAGCGAATTAACCGTATCGGTTTCGTCTCTTTTTCTAAAAAAGAAGACTGTAAAGCTTGCACGTGTTGTCTGGCTTGTTTTAGGGTGAATTGTCCCACGGCCGCTAACGTCTTATTGGGAATGGGTAGATAAGTCACATAGAAACGGCGATCATCGGCATAGACTCTAACCCCTAACGCGGGAATTTTGGTATCCCACACCGTATACGTTCGAGTTTTTGAATGAAGAGATTGAATCACTTTAGAAGTGAATAACAGTGACTTCATGAGCGCATCCCCTTAACGAGTACACCCGACACATGAGAGGCCGCCTGACACACGTCCTCACGTCCCAAATGCGCATACTTTAGCGTCGTTTCCGCTTCAGCATGCCCCAAAAGACGACTCAGCACGATCACGTTCACCTTCGACTGAATGGCAATACTGGCGTAGGGTGTGGTCAAAAATTGAAAATACAGGGGCATTTTTGGAACACTTTCCAATTAGTCTTTGTTTTCACTAAGAGGCTAAATTATCGATGAAAAACGCCCCTATTGGAAGGGGTTGGGGTGTAGATTTGACCACACTGTTTTTACATTAACGCCAAGTTACTCTTATACAGGGGCACTTTCACCCCAAAAATACAGGCTAGAAATGAAAAAATTCTAGAACGCACCATCGCATCAAACCAATCAAATATCCTTTTATATACTGGAGGCATTTCGTGAACAGTATCTAATCCTGATTTTCATTATAAACCCTTAACGAATATAAATTAAATGTAAATAATTAGCTCTTAGCCTTTGTGTTAACTTATAAAATAATAAGTAACTATCTACTTACTCTGGCAATAAGTAACAAAACAATAAGGGAATTCTTCATGGAAAGACAAATAAAACTATTTTCACTGAAGAGAAAAGGAGCAGCAGTCCCTAAAGTAAACATAATTAGTATCAAATCAACTTTCTCATGAAGACGAAGCTTCTGGGTTTAAAGATACTTAATTTCAATTAATTTTGGTCGTTAAAATTATGGTTTTTCTTATAAAAAAGAGTGCGTTGCTATGAAAAATGAAAAGTCAGTGAAAACAATTCAAAAAAAATCGAAGTTTAGAGACTATTTACGCTATCTGCGGATTAAATTTAAAAGGTATAATTTTAAAAGTGGAAAAAATAAAAATGCATCTCTCGATGTGAGACACCTTTCTGACCATTTAAAAAAAGACATTGGTATATATGATAAAGACCACTAACATCATTAATATCTCTTCGTACTCTTGTCTTACTCGTTGTGTCACAAAGTTTAGTTGCACTACATGCGCACTGATTTTTAGAGGCAATTAGGCTGCTGTCTGCAAAATGTCTCCCAAAAAGATAATCCTTCAGGATTATATGAGCTGTCCATTTTAATTATCGACCATAGTTCCACTCCTACAAGGGTGGAACTAGCTTCCTCATCAGGTTTCCATTCCGGGCACTGATACATCTTACCTTGCCAGTGACTTTGCTCAACGATTAGACAATGGTCAATATTGTGTAGAGACAGATAGAAAAGGAGTACTTCTTTGATTTCATCATCAATGCTACAGGAATACAACGTTCACTCGATAGAAGCAATCCGGTACTTGATAGCCTGCTAAGTCAGAAACTGGTGATATTCAAATGGGCTTGTATGCTCTTGGGCGGATAACTTGTGGTGATTTTTACATAGTCAATAACATAGATATGATTAATAACCAAATCTCCACTTTATTGTCATCCTTCAAGCTAAAAAAAGGGGAAACCAAAACATGTATCTAGCCTCATTCATAGCTTTGGTTGGCTCGCTCTTATTTACATATTTCGAGATACCACTAGGTGTAATGTTCGGTGCCCTGATTGCTCTTTTGTTAACGGTAAAAACAGGGTTTACTCTAGCTCTTCCCAAAAGCACATTGACCGGAGTACAGTTAATCCTTGGTGCCACAGTGGGCTCAATCGTCCCTATGCAGACTCTTTCCAAGGGTTATCCGATATTACTTTTTGTGGGACTCGTCCTTTGTATGTCCGCACAAGTTCTCACCTCGTATCTCTGGCTTTCTAAGCGAGAGAAATGGTCAAAATATGAAAGCCTACTTGGGGCGGTCCCGGGAGCGATGGCCGCGGTTCTTGTCATTAATGAAAATCACAATTCACCTTCTAGTAAAGTGATTTTCACTCACACAGTTCGACTCATTTTCTTAATCATAGCTTCCGCTCTTCTTGTCTCAGCGGACAATTCACCAGTTCCTGGGCCGGCTATTTCCTTAGACAACCTTTGGATACTTCTCCCACTTTTCCTCGCCTACTTTTCAGGTTTGCTTCTCGATAAAATTGGTACTCCAGCACCGTATATGGTGACTGGGATGTTAGCAACTATGTTTGTGAACTCTGAGTTACCGTCATACAACTTTCTTGTCCCGACAGAGCTTGTTTTTATTGCAACATCCGCTCTAGGGGCATTAATTGGGATTCGTCTAAAAGATATAACCGTTGTAGATATCTTCTCTTATGCGCGAGCTGGGATTATTGCTACAACGTTAAGTCTTACAGTCACAGTTGTTTTTGCATATATATTCAGCAAGCTAATTGATAAGGAGTTCATCGTACTCTTGATGTCGTGGGTTCCGGGCAGTGTGGAGTCTATGACTGTCGCTGCCATTTATCTTGGACTAGAGCCTGCATTAATAATGCTTAGTCATATCATTCGCATGATAATGCTTCATTCTATCCCTCTCGGCTTCAATATTTATAAGTATTTACGGAGACAATTATGAAATGGGACATTGGTGTTGGCTTGGTTTCATTAAAAAACCTCAGTTAAGACTGGTTTTTTGCTTTTTCCATTCCTAATAAGCTCTTTTCACTTAAATGCATTTAATTTACCTATTGAAAGAAATTCAACTGGAACTTCCGTTCTTCAACGGTATCCAGTCTGTACTTTGTAGTATTGAAGAGCGGAGTTACGCTGCTTCTATCTAAAAACATCAGAAACAATAAAGCTTGAGAAGTACAATATCCTCTCATCATTTTTTGCTTTGAACACATTATTCATCATCGGTAAATCTATCTAATTTCTATTTAGACCGTCAACCTCCTTCGGTAATCACACCACTCCCAAAAAGTGAACACTAAGGCGATCTTTTCCCAGAGCACACCCAGAGCACAGTCCCAATGCATGGCGGCATAACACGTCTCTGGACAAAAGTTTGTTAGGCGATTTACTCTATTTAGACCATTACGTATTAGAAAAAATATAGGTATTACACGATATATTTTGGTTATCACTCCTCAAGGTATGCTCAATATTTACACATAGAAAGACTGTGCTATTCAATAGGCAATCTCTAAACATCGCCAGCAACCACGACATCATAATGTATGGGTTCGACGTCATATCATGGTGAGAGCTGCGTTAAGTTGCTTAAACAATGGTGGGTGATTAAAAATATCAGTCATAGTACGACTAGGTTTATGGATTTAGAGCGTACTGCGGGAATCGCCCCCCGCATCATCATCTTGGAAGGCTGAGGGTAATAACCATTAAACGCTGTACGCTTTGCGTTCATATTCCTTGATAATCAGTGGGGTGCTTAGTCAGTTTTAGCCTAGAAAGCCAAATCAGACTTGAAATGGACATCCACATAGTATTTCATATGCTCGGAGCGACAATACCCGCTCCCCAAAGGACGCGAACCGAAGTAGAAAAAAGAGATATTACATACGCCGAATCAACCATTTAGGGATTGGTTCTACGCACCCATCAATCGAGGCTCACTTCTGTGGCCAATTCAACTCGACCACAATAAAAGAACATTATGAAGAGTAAAAGAAGCAGACTTCGAGATCATGAACTGGAAGCCAGTTTATTCAAAAACCGAGCCGTGTTTGCTTTCGTATGTATTGTCTTTCTGGCCGGGCTGCTGGTTCTCAACATTTATAACCTGCAGGTGACAAAACATCAGTATTATCAGACACGCTCTAATTCTAATCGTATCAAAATCATTCCTTTGCCGCCGACCAGAGGGCTGATTTATGACCGCAATGGCGTCCTTTTAGCAGAGAATGTGCCAGTGTTCAGCTTAGAACTCGTGCCAGAAAAGATAAAGAATATTCCCAAAACGATTGAGAGACTCCGTGAAATCATCGATATCTCTCAAGAGCAAGAAGAAAGGTTTAATACAAACCTCAAACGGGCACGACGTTTTAGTTCCGTGCCTCTGTTGGACAACCTCAATGACGAACAAGTCGCCAAATTCTCGGTCAATCGCTATAAATTTCCCGGCGTGGATGTCATGGCAATGCTCAAGAGACATTATCCCTACGCCGATATTTTGACCCATTCACTCGGCTATGTAGGACGCTTGAACGAGTCGGACCTCAACAGGTTCATCAGTGAAGGGAAAGAGCTCAATTATAAAGCCACCAGAAACATCGGGAAAATTGGCATTGAACGCTATTACGAAGACATGCTCCATGGCAAAGTGGGCTATCAAGAAGTCGAAGTGAACAGTCGTGGTCGCGTCATACGTGTACTCAAATACGTGCCGCCTATCCCTGGTCAAGATATCACCCTCAATATCGATATTGAGCTTCAAACCTACATCCATAACCTGCTTGGCGGTCGAAAAGGTGCCGCCGTGGTGCTCGATCCTCGCGATAATGGCGTCTTAGCGATGGTGTCCAGTCCGAGCTATGACCCCAATGCCTTTGTCAGCGGCATCTCCAGGGCCGCCTATAAAGCCTTGCTCAACGACAGAGATAGACCCTTGGTCAATCGCGCCACGTTAGGTACCTATTCTCCAGGCTCGACCATCAAACCCTTTGTTGCCGTTGCCGCCCTCAATGAGGGGATCATTACCCCGAGAACCAAAATTCGCAGCGTTGGCGCGTGGCGAGTTCCCAACAGCAACTCTCGCGCGTTTCGCGATTGGCTCAAATGGGGCCATGGTAGCGTCGACGTGACTCACTCTATCGAACAATCCGTCAATACCTTCTTTTATCAGATCGCCTACGATATGGGCATTGACTCACTCTCCAATTGGATGATGATGTTTGGCTTTGGCCAAAGTACCGGGATCGATATATTCGAGGAAACGTCGGCAAATATGCCAACCAGAGATTGGAAAAGAAGTCGTTTCAATAAACCTTGGTACATCGGTGATACCATCCCTATCGGGATTGGACAGGGTTACTGGACCACTACCCCCATCCAAATCGCCAATGCCACTTCCATCCTAATCAATGATGGCCGAAAAAAACCGATCCGGTTGCTCGATAGTGTGTCGGGTCACAACGCGTCGACCGCCAAAGAGCCAACCGAATTCCCGCCGATCGAAGGTGTACCATCAAACTACTGGGTACTCGCCAGATACGGCATGTATTTGGTGAACCACGGTAAAAAAGGCACCTCCAGAAAAGTGTTTCGAAACGCTCCCTACAAGAGCGCCGGGAAATCCGGTACCAGTCAGGTCTTCGGTCTGGCAGAAAACGAAGAATACGATGCTGAAAACATTCCCGAACACCTAAGAGATTTGGCCTTGTTTACCGGCTTTGCCCCATACAACGATCCGCAAATCGTCGTGACGGTGATCCTCGAAAACGCCGGTGGCGGTTCATTCAATAGTGCGCCCATCGTTAAGAAGATTTTTGATCACGTGTTACTCGAACCAAGTCAGTGAAGTCCGAGCGATAACCCAATCGGTAGCAGTGGGCGATTGCGTCATCGCCCAAGGCTGCCCCGCATTCCCGTGGCAACCTCAAATTGTCATTGTAAGATCAGACTGCAAATATGATTGTCTTGCCAATCATAGTGACAAACAAACGTGTCGCTAATGCCCGTTTCCGACTGAAACTCAGGCGTCAATGCCAAGCCAATACACCGTTTCTCGACATCGATAAACATCACCCTTGCTAGCTCAAAGCCAAAATAGGCCCCAATGTATGGATACGTCGCTTTAAATAAGGCTTCTTTGGCCGAAAAGACGAGGGTGAGCAACACATTGTCCGCAAGATCGACGGTCTTTAAATATTGCCGATCTTCCTCCCGCAAAACATACTCCCTCAAACATTCTGCGTTGTCTTCGGTGACAATACCTTCCGCATCAATCCCTAGAAAACCACGTCGGGCCAACGGTTTGTTCATCACCACGGAAAAAGCCATCCGCTCTGAATGAGAGATCGACCCCATCAAATGAGAAGGCCAGATGGGACAACGATGCTCCCCGATGGGCAACTCAAAACCACCACAAGAAACACCAGGCTCAAACATGGCCATCGCCGATTGACTCAAATAACGCCCCACCAGAAACTCCGCCTGTCTTTTGGGCACTGCTGCTCTGATGCTCGGCACAAAACGCACCCCCAGTGCCTCAAAAAAACTCGGCTCGAACTGCTCTCGAGCAAACTCACAACGGCTCATGATGACCGGCATGTGCGCATGCTGCCAAAACGTTGCGTTCTTAATAAAACCAGAAAGAGGCCCAGAAAAGGCCTCTGTCGCTGGGTTAGCAACTCGTGTAAAGCTCGGAAAACTCACTGGTCTCACGACTCCTTGTTCCACACAATAAAGGGCTGATCGCCTGATTGACATACGTTACCACATCCTCTGGATGAGTGTTCATGAAAAAGTGTCCCCCTTCAATCAGTTCAATGCGAAAATCATCCGTGAGTTCGCTCCAAGCTTGCACTCTTTGCGGCGTCGCAAGCGCGTCTTGAGTACCCGCTAACCCGAGGATCGGCACTGGCATTCTCTCTGCAGGCGCGCAGTATTGCTCGGCGATTTTAAAATCCGCCCGCAACATGGGCTTGAGTAACGCCAATAACTCGTCGTGCTCGAGCACCTCTTGCGGTGTCCCCTCGAGCCCTTTCAAAGCCTGGACAAATTCTTCATCGGGCAAATCGTGAATACGCGTGAGATTGGAGGCGAGATGCGCACCTGAGCAACCCGAAGCAATCAAAAGTCTCGGTAATACGATGCCTCGTTCTCGCATGTTACGCATCAGCTCCCAAGCCACACAGGCCCCCAAACTGTGGCCCAAAAACACACTTGAGGCCGCAGGCAACTGCCGATAGTTGTCTAACAAACTGTCCACCAATTGCGACATGCTCTCGCTCGGAGGGCTTTGAAAGTTCCGTCCCCGACCCGGATACTCTATCAGTACAATTTCGACCGATGGATCCAAGTTCGCCTTTAAAAAGGTAAAGGTCTGCGCCGAGCCCCCAGCAAACGGGAAACAAAAGAGCCTCAATGAAGGCGACGTCACCGGCTGTGGGGTCCAAAATAATGGGTTTTTGTTCATCTCTCGTACCCGAACTTAACGATAATAACTGCTAAGACACGCCTGCTCAGGGCAAGAGATGATCTCATTCAACTTGTCCATCGCATCCATGAAGGCTTTACGCTCTTGTGCCGAGTGCAACTGCTCTTGGGCACGCTCGCCGCTTTTCTTTAATAAAAATTGCAGACTGGGTTGAGAAACCGCCAAGGCGTCAGCTCGATGCCACCAGTTCATGCTGATATTGAACGTATCTAGCGATTCTACCGCGTGAAACCAAAACGCCGGTAAATACAACATATCCCCGGCCTCTAACATCACCTCCATCGCATGGGCATTCTGATATAGTGGGTGCTCAGCCAAATCCGGCTCAAAGGCGTTCACTTCACAATACGCACCATACTTACGTGTGTTGTACAGCGATCCTGCTTCCTGGGGAGCGAACAACATAAACCGTTTCTTGCCCTGAACCTGAACAAACAAATTCTCGTACGCATCCGTATGAAGCCATGATTGCGTATGTTGGGCTTGCATCCACAACACGCCAATTTCAAAGCTTGCACCGTCGCTCAGAGCCGGTTGAGTGAAGTCTTCAGCCAACGGTGACAAGTCAATATGGTGTCGATACTGACACTGCTCGCCACTGTCGAAAATCAGACGATTTAACGCCAGTTTCGCGCTTTCCTGCACCGGCCCCGCGACAATGTGATCCAAGTAGTCCGACATCTTAAGCGGCTTAGGGATATGGCGGTTATGTCGGGCATTCGACAAATCCGGGTGTTTGTGAGTTTCGGACTGCGAGCAGAGAACATTTAAATGCCCAAAATGCCTCCTCAGCGTGTCCACGTCCCAGCGCGTCAAAGCCGGCCAATCTCTGGCGTAGCCACGGATAATCAACGGTTGGTTTTTGGCCACATATTGGGTTAAGAACGCCTCTCGGGCGATCCCTTTGTCCACTTCATCTACAGTAAATTGATTTTGCATATGATTGCTCTTTGCTATTTGATTGACAGCGCCATTTTCTTCTTAGGTTGGCAAACCTAGCCACTCGCCACAGCCCTGTTCGGGACAGGCCACGCAGCCCAAGACTCCCCTAGGGTTGAGTCTCACGCAAACGCCGCGCTCACAGTGCGCTCGCCCGATCCCGGTGTCCAGTTGTTGACCGCATGGGCCCAGATCATGTTGTTGAACAGGATCATCTCTCCAGGCTGCAGCTTGTGCACCAGCATGCCTTGAAACAGATCCTGATAACGCACCGCTACCGTTGTTAATCGCCGCTTGTAGGCGTCATCGAATGCAGCCAACGAGGTCCCCAGCTCGGGCAATTTCAACAAACCAAGATTGGCCAACGTCTCAGAAAACGCCTGCGGCGAACGTGCGTCGACAGACTCCACCGTGTCCCAGTAGGTAAACACCTCTTTTTCAGCCAAGCGGGAATAGGTCGGGCACAGCGGTGTGAGCACATGCACCAACGTCAGCTCTGGCGTCACCTTGTGCTCACTGACAATTTCATCCTGCGCGGTCACCGGATACGCGCTATCGACCTGAAACATCCTTTTCAATTTCGCCGCATCGGCCGGAGTGAGTGCGCGAGTGCACAACGCTTTCGTCTTACGCTCACGCAGTGACGCCCATTGCGGGCTGTCCTGATCCACCTGCAACAACACCGTTTCCCCGCCATCGGTATCATTCCGCTCACAGTAAAAGGCCGCCATCTGCATACCTGCATAGCTACTCCCTTCCGAATGGGGCGAAATCACCCGGTAGTCATCGCGATCGTACACCGTCATAAAGTACTCGCCGACATTGCGGCGATGCCCCTTACTGGTTGCATACCCCGCTTGCAGCTCCAAGCTATCCTCTAACGAAAAGTGCTGCGCGATTTGATACATCAATTGGTCGGCGTGTCGGCCACTCTGCAGGCCCACCACCTTCACCACCTTATCTTGTTGCAATGCCTCACCAATCCGCGCGGTGCTCGTGAGCGCCTCCCCCCAAGTAAGCTCAAACCAACGCCCAGGTAACAGCGACACCTGGTACGTATTGCGCGTCGAATCTGGGTGATTATCGTCACTCATCTAACCCCCTTGCCAAGAATAGTAAATCGTAAATTGAGTCACGTAGTGACGCCAAATTCGCCCGGCTCAAGCTCGGTTTGCGAATTTGACCCCACCACGCACTTAGGCGATAGCCCAGTGTCAACGGGACGTCGTTACTGAACTTCGCGTTGCAAACGTAAGTAAAGTAGGTACTCCTCCTCGCTCAGCGGGATCCCCCCTTTCTGGCGACTCTCCTGCGTGTCGCGCTCCAGATCACCAGCCACTCTCACTGGCTCCGAACCACGCGGTTCGGTCGCTCTGATACTGTCGAGAAAACGCCCCAAGCGCGCATCAAATTCACTCGCGCTCATCAACGCCCTGTGATTGATGGCAAACAGAAAGTGTCCTACGTTATTCGGGGTATCAAACGGCTCCGCATAGAAATGGGCCATGTGTTCATCGTCAGGTGCGCCGTTGAGCAAACCGGCCAATATCGACACCATGGCAGCCAACCCTTGGCCTTTGTAGCCACCCAGTGGCAACAACGCGCGGATCCCAGACGCCGCCGACGCATCTTCAATCGCCCAACTGCAATGAACCGGCATTGACTGTTTCAGATGCTGCTTCACTTTGGAGTACGACACCTGACTGGTGGCCATATCCAAACAAAACGCATCCTTGTCCGTCGTCACAGCAAAACTCATGGGGTTGGTGCCAAACAGGGCTTTTTCACCATTAAATGGCGCGACAAGCGCGTCGGCATTGCTGCAACAAAAAGTCATGAATCCCGCCTTGGCAGCTTTTAAACTGTAATTGGACGCCGCGCCAAAGTGATTGGAATTTTTAACAAACACCGCCGCGATGCCCTGCTCACTCGCCATCTCCATCAGCAAGCGCACCGCCTCACAGCCTGCCACAATGCCTAAGGCGCCGTCCGCGTCCATCTGAGCCAAGGCCGGCAACACCTGGTCGATCTGAATATTGGGCTTGGCCTTGCTCCGTCCCCCCTCAAGCTCAGAGAGATACGTGCTAAATAGACGAAAACCATGAGTATCTACACCACGCAGTGACGGCACGATCAATCCGTCCACCACATCATGGATGTGCGTTTCACTCAATCCTAACATTCTCAGTTTACCGGCGATCGCGCCAGACAACGCCTCAACGTGTACCTTATGCATCACCAGTACTCCGCATGATCAACACTTCCAGATACTGCGCCAGATTTTTGATCCCGGCCTCAATGTCCTTCTCAGCAACATAACTGAACGAAAGACGCAGTTGCTTTTTGTAAACCTCCGTTCCACTGAAGAAAGCCAATGGCACGCATATGACCTTGAATTTGTCCGCACATTCCGCACACTCCTGCAGGGTAAACGCCACCGGTAAGTCAATCACCAAAAAGAAGCCGCCTTCCGGTTGATTCCAGCTCACCTTGTAGGTCTCTTTTAACTCAGAAAAGTGCTGATCTAAACAGCGCAACATCTCATCGCGGTTACGTTGATAATACCGTTTCGCCGGCACCACAAACGACGCCAGCGTGTGATCCTCTGACAACAGCACCCCGGCTACTGTGGCCTGATTGAGTTGACTGGTATTGAGGGTATTAAAGCTCTTTACCTTCACAAACGACGTAATCAAAGGCGTGGTGCGCTCGTGATCCCGCACCTGTTGAGCAATCACCAAATAGCCCACTCGCAGCGACGGACACAACGATTTCGCAAAGGTGCCCAAATAAATCACACAGCCTTCCGTGTCCAACGACTTCAAACTGGGTAACCCCTGCTCGGTATAACGAAACATCCCATAGGGATTGTCTTCCAAGATCAGCACTTGCTGCGCCCCACAAGATGCCACCAGCTGCTTACGTCGTGCACGAGAAAAACTTACCCCCAGTGGGTTGCTGTACTCAGGTACCACATACAAGCCTCTGGCCGTTTTGCCACGGCCTTGGATCTCTGCAATGACGGCCTCCAAATCAGCCAAGTCTGGCCCTTCGTCATCCATCGCCACCGCACAGACTTCTATGCCCAGCACGCTGGCCATACCAACAATGCCGATGTAAGCCGGATCAGTCACCAGTAAGACATCCTTTGCCGCATCGAACAGCGACAGCAAAAACAGCGCCATGCCCTCTTGCGCGCCATCCGTCACCAGAATGTGCTCCGGAGCCACCGATATCCCCTCTTCTTTCAGCACATGCTGCGCCAGCACATCACAAATAATGCCTTGTGTTGGACCATACTGACCTAACTTCTGATACACCGCCTTTAACGTGCTGCCCTGCTGTTCAGCGCGATATCGAGCGTAGTGCTCAACGTAATCCGACACCTTCGCCACATCGAAAAAGTCTTCACTTGGACGCCCGGAGGCGAACGATGTCGCCTCCGGGTACTGTTCTATGACCTCATTAAGAAAATTCATCACATCCAGTGCAGGATGCGCCAGTGAGGTCAGTTGAGATTGTGTTAATTGCATAAACGTTGAACCTGTTAGACGAAGTCTGCTGACTCCAATTGGTTGAAAAGGTTGCTGACATTTTTGTCTGAAAAGCCTTTCCCTTCGCCACGCTGGATAAGCTCAATCATCATGCCCGAATTGGGATCGCGACGTGTAAACGCCTGCTTTAAGCTAGTGTCTGACAAAATGTTGGTCGCAAACTCCAACCCTTTTTTAGACAACTCAGCCACCGCCTCTTCAATACAGTCGACGTGCAACGCGACGTGTTGCACGCCCGGACCGTATTTATCAATGTAACGCGACACCTGAGACTCGGGCTCAAGTCCCTGTATCAACACAATATCGAAGCTTTGACTCGACACGACCGCCGAAATCATCCCCGAGCGTTCCCCTTGAGTGAGACGCTCTTCTTTCAACTCGAAACCTAAGATATTGCAGTAAAACTCTTTGGCGCTGTTGAGATCCTTCACCGCCACCGCAATGTGATCGATCCTCGAGTAGTCAAGCTTAAACAGGTTGGGGATCTTGCCAGCTGTCACGGTCTCCACCGCGTCGCGTTCTAATAGTTCGGTCATTTTTGTTCTCCTTAGCGGCTTAAAAACGGTGCGTTTTTACGTCCGATGCGTCCATGAATTCATTGCGAGGCTCACGGTTTTCACCACTGAGTAGAATCGATTTATGGTGAGAAATATCAATGTTTGACCCATCCACATAATCACCCTCCACACGGCCAGGGTAAATCAGCGTGCTGCTCGGTGTGACACGGAAGTTGATCGCCATACGACCCGACTCACTGACGTTCGCGGTTGAACGATGCATCGTGCGCTCTGGGAAAATCACGTACTGACCTTTCTTCATTGGCAAGGTCACCAATTCGTCTTCCGTGTAATCAAAGTCGCACGTGTACGCCGCTTCCAATTTGGCGCACTTGTTCAGAATGTGCTGCTGCAGTGTCTCCACGCTACTGGCGTCAATGTCGATATCGTCGAGGTAATCCGACGTATTAATATCGAGCACCAAAGTGGCATTACGACACTTCTCCACCAGTTGCTCTTTTGATTCCAAGTCCAGGAAAGGATCCTGCCAAAACGCGGAGTCGACCATCGGCACCATTTCTATCGGATAGCGTTTTTTGTATGACTTGCGAATGAACTGCATCGGTCCCATCGACTCATCAATATCTTGTAAGGCAAACCAAATCGTGAGGTTCCAAAACTCGTTCTGGTTGTCGGCACTCGGCTTCAACCCGGGGATATCATTACCAATCTCTTCCCCGTTGAACGCCCCCCATTCCTGATGCCATTCGATCGCGGCATCGCCGGGCTTTTTGTAGAAGATTTTAGAGCGCCATAACGCCAAATCGTCGCCTAAGATCTGTTGTAAAGCCCCCACCAATTGCGGTTGACTCGCCAACGCCAACACGTCTTCGTTCAGTAAGTGCATCTCTCGGACAGAAAAACGACCGTAAAGCGGGTGATCCGCACGTTTGTCAAGGTACTCATGCAAATAGTTCGCGACCGAATCTATCGTGTCGTCCGAGAGTTGTGAGTTGAATGGTCCTACGTAGCCTTCTTGCTCAAAAAATTCCAATTGCTCTTTCGTTAACATGGTTTTCTCATCTCTGATTGGTTGTTTTCCTAAAAGCCGCATACGACCGACGTGCACTGACTCCTTCCCATCTTCATCCGATGCGAGCGATGATCTTCTCGCCCACATCAGGCTTTCTTACTTAGGCTCTGACCTCCTTACCCATTCCCACCATCACCTTGCGATGACCGCGAAAAGGCTCTCTGGCATGGGCATACAGCATGTTGTCGAGCAGCATTAAATCGCCTTCTTGCCACGTAAATGTGAATTTGTGTTTTTGATACACCTTGAGGATCTCGTCGATATAGTGATCGGGAATGACACTTCCATCACCAAACAACACATTACGAGGTAACTGGTCCGGCGCTAGACTGGCCAACATCGACTGCTTGACCGCTTCGTCAAGCCCACGCAGATGAAACATGTGAGCGGCGTTAAACCATAGCTTCTCCCCTGTGATAGGGTGCCTTCTCACGGCAGCCACATTCTGACTGGTGCGCAATCCGTCCCCGTCAAGCCATTGATGCTCAATCTGGTTGGCCTGACAAAATGCGTCGACGTCCTGCTTACTGTTGGTCTGAAACACCTCGCTCCATTTCAGATCAATATCAAGGTAATTGCGCACATACCTTAGGCCCTTAACCTCAAACTCCTCACGGATCGCCGCTGGCATGTCACGATAAATCAAGCGGCTGTCCGTGATGGGGGTTTCCCCCCCGACCTCAGCGGCATTCATGCAATAAAACCCAATGCGCAGCGGCCAGCTATTGGCATACGAATTTTCATTGTGCAGATTAATCGTACTGTCAGAATGGTATTCCGTAGAGGTGTACACGTTGCCTCTGAGTCGAGTTCTCGGGGTCGAACGGTATTTGTATTCCAATAACTCGCCGCCAAAGACCGCGGTCAGAAATTTTCCTAACGATTTGCTCCCTTTAAGCGTCAAGCCGCGCAGCAACAAGCGACCGTGTTGCGACAAATGCTGATCAATCGCTTCCCGGTTCGCCGCCGCCCATTCGGCATCCATGCTCCCCTCGGTGAGCAGCATCATTGGCTCACCGTTTAGCGTGGTTAAGTGTGTGCTCAGTTCGTCACAAACTGGTGTCATAGTGGTACTCCTTTCAATCCCGGTTACATCAAACGTTGGAATTCAATAACGCGGCCTTTGCGGGCGTTATATTTGGCCCAGATACTCCGTTTCGAGTATCCGATGGTGAAATCACCCCGCTGCTGCCAAAGCGGATGCGTTAAATCGGCCAATGCCGCCTGATATACAGCCAGTTCGGCCTGCAGTTGTGGCAAGGCATCAACACGTTGTTGCACTAAGGCTTCCGCCTCGCGATACAGCGCCCAGTCCCGGTGATCCAGCGCCTTCAAGCGACCAATTTGTGCTTGCGTCAGATCGTCACGAGTGAGGGTCTTTTTCACCTTGTCACGCTGCTTCACGTACAGCACTTCATCCAGGCTCATCCCCAGCGCATGCCTAAACAGCAACACACTTTCGTCAAAGCGTTCCGTGATCCCAACGCTGGTAAATGCGCGCTGTAGAAAGTCCGGCTGCCCGTCTTCATACCCCAACCAACTCGCCTGATGATTAGGCTCATGATAGAAGTCCAGGTAGTCGTCAAAGCTCAGCGCTTTGTCCAAACTCAAGTGGTTGTAGAACGAGATCGCTCGGCTCAATGGATCACGCAGCAAGGTGATCAGGTTGTGCTCACCCATTCTGTCTCGCAGCCACGCCTTACCCTCCGGTTTCGGGAAGTCTGGAAAATGACGAAAGAGCATGCTGGCTTTTTCACGCGTCTGCTCGGCCTGCTGCTGTGCGAGGCTGACTTCAGGCTCGTCGCCCGTATCGACAAACGTCAATCCATGTTTCACACAGTAAGGAAACAGCACAGAACTCGCCAACGACGTGCCACCGACCTTTTTGAGCTTCACAAAGACCGTAGGTTTGAAGTCCTGAACGCCCTCATCCCCCTTGGAGCTCGGCGTCAAATTGGCCGTTTCTTCTAACAAGGCGTCCAAGATCTCAGCAGACTGCGCGATCGTAGGATGCTCAAACACTGCTCTGACCGGCACATTGAGACCAAAGTGCTGATTGATTTGATTCACCAGACGGATCGCCACTAAGGAATTCCCTCCCGCGGCAAAAAAGTCCAAGTCAATACTCACCCGGGCCACCTTCAATAAGTCTTGCCAAATGCCCTGTAATACCGTTTGGAGCTCCGTACTTGGCGCCACATAATCGGCGTCACCACTCACCTTGGGCTCAGGCAGCGCATCCAGATCGGTTTTCCCATTCGCCGTCACCGGAATAGACCCGAGCATGACGAAGGCCGACGGCTGCATATACTCCGGCAAACACGCCTGAAGATGCTGTCTTGCCAAGTCAATACCATTGCTCGGCTCGCGCTCCGTATGAGGCAGCAGATAAGCCACCAGATGCTGACGCAACGCCCCTTCACCCTTGACCGCCACCAACGGCGTTTTCACCCACGCCAACTGACCTAAGCACTGTTCGATCTCACCTAAGTCAATTCGATGACCGCGGATCTTCACCTGTTGGTCGTTTCTGCCCAAAATCTCAAGCACCGGGCCCTCTCCCGAAGTCGTTGACCAGCGCACCAAATCCCCAGTGCGATACAGTTTTTGACCCGGCAGTTCAGGGATCTCAACAAAGGCGCGCTCCGTGAGTGCCGATTGCTTCCAGTACCCCGATGCTAGACCCACGCCGCCCAGTAGCAACTCCCCAGTCACGCCGATTGGGCACAGCTTGTCATCGTGAACAACATAGCCTATCGTGCCCGGGACAAAGGCCCCAATCGGCACACTGCCACCAGTGGCCTCGGTCACCGGATACACATTCGACGTCACCGTGGCTTCCGTCGGCCCATACGCATTAAACAGACGACATCGTGTTGACAGTGGCGACTCAAACCAACGAGCGACAATCGACGGCGGCAACATTTCCGCCCCCAGCACTAAGGTGCGCAGCGCACTGTCTGCCAACGTCGATAGAGTGGCTTGATCGTAGACCGCGGACTGGAACAAGCTGGGCGGCATATCCGCAATGGTGATGCCCGTCTGACAAATATGCTCGACCAAACCCACACGGTCTTGTTCAAAGTCGTAGATCACTGACGTCGCACCCGCACACAAAGCCATAAAGATCTGCTCAACTGAGCCATCAAAGTTGAATGAAAAGAACTGCGACACTTTGTCGTTCACCCCAATCTCATGCAAAGCAATCATCGCTTGGATATGCGTCGCAATCGCTCGATGCCCAGTCAATACGCCTTTCGGCTGTCCCGTTGAACCCGAGGTGTAGATCAAATAACTTGGACCATCCAACAAGGCGGGATTACTGACCGGCAACGCGACGTCATGGCGAGGTTCAGCGTGGAAATCCACCAGCCGATCCGCGTCCATCCCCGCAGGCGATTGACCCGCCATGGTGATCACAAATTTGCACTCCGCATCCAAAATGATGTAAGTCAAGCGATCCGCCGGATAGCTCTTGTCGAGTGGTACATAGGTCCCGCCCGCCTTCAAAATGGCCAGAATCGACACGATCGTCTCCGGGGAGCGCGGTAAAAAGATCCCGACGCGCTCTCCGCTCTTTAGTCCCCGTTCAACCAAACTCAGGGCCAATCTGTCGGAGGCCTGATGCAACGCCTGATACGTCACACTGCGCTGCCTATGCTCAATCGCTATCGCCTGCGGCTGTCGTTTCGCCACCTCTGTGATCACATCAGGTATGTACTGGGCCGTCGGGACTACCACGTCAGCCCCCGACCACGTGTCGGTAAGCTGCGCTCTCTCCTCAGGCACCATCGCGGGTAAATCGGCAATCTTAGCCTCTGGGCGTGACAAAATACTGTCGACCAAATGCAACAAGTTGTTCGCCATTCGAGTCACGGAGTCCCGCTCAAAGAGCTGCACGTTGTATTGCCAATTGATCATCAAACCTTGCGGTTTTTGCTCCAGTTGCAGCTCGAGATCATACGGTGACAGCAAACCTCGACCTTCGTGGACCTCCAGCGACGCCATGTCCAGACCAGGTAAACTCAACGTGTCTTGGTCATTGTTTTGCAACACGATAAGGATCTGGAACAACGGGTGATAACTGGTACTACGTTGTGGGTTCAATTCATCAACCAACACGTCAAATGGCAAATACTGATGCTCAAACGCCGACAGTAACCTGGTTTTGTTTTCCGCCAACAATTGGCAAAATGTCTGCTCAGGATCCAACTCCGTTCTCAGTACCAGCATGTTGACAAACATACCGATCAACGACTCCGTGTTTTCGTCATAACGACCCGCTACCGGTGTCCCCATCACAATGTCTTTTTCGTGTGAGTACTGCTCAAGCAGCAGAGCAAACGCCGTTTGCATGAACATAAACAGCGTACCACCGACGTGTTGCGTCAGCGCTTCAACTCGGTTCAGAGTCTCAAGTGGCAACATCGTTCTCACCATCTGGGTCTCGTGACCGAGATCCACTGGTCTGGCTTTGTCCAACGGCAAACCATGGACGACCGGCAAATCCGCCAACTGCGTTTGCCAATGCTCGATTAGCGCATGGCGCTTCTCACCTTGCAGCCAGCGTGACTGCCAAACCGCGTAGTCTTTGTATTGGACCGTGAGCTCTGGCAGCGTCGGTACGCCCCCCTCTTGGTACGCTCGGTAGCCCTCGCTCAGCTCCTGAACAAACAGATTTTGCGACCAACCATCGGAAGCGATGTGATGCACATTGATCAGCAGGCAATGCGACGCCTCACCGTCAACATCGGGGAGCCGAATCACCTGCATCTTGACCGGAAACTCTGTCGCCAATTGGAAACTCTGCGCCGTCAACGCCTTCAAACTCGCGGTCATCTGTGTGTCCCGCTCAGCGTCAGACAAAGGCGACATATCGGTAAAAGTAAACGGTACGTCAAACGATTCATGCACCAACACTTCAGGCTCACCCTGAACCGTGCGGATCGTCGAACGAAGCACCCTATGACGTTGCATCACGTTGCTCAACGAAGCTTTCAACGCCTGCACATCGAGCGGACCATGGACGTGAAACGCAACGGGCATATTGAATTCCGTACTGCCCCCTTGCAACTGATCGATAAACCACAAACGCTTCTGGGCGTGCGACAGCCTGATCGCCTCCGTGGCGTCAACCACCTCTAAAGGCGGCAACGACAAAGGCGAGTGCGCCTCGCGAATAAGACCATCCAACTCGGCGATCGTAGGGTGCTCAAAGATCTGGCTGATGGTCAACGTCACCGCCAAATCAGACCGCAACTTGCTCACCAAGCGCGTCGCGAGCAACGAATGCCCACCCAAGTGAAAGAAGTTGTCGTTCACCCCCACACTCGGTACTCGCAGCACTTGCTGCCAAAGATCGCATAAGCGCGCTTGCAGCTCAGTCACAGGCGCGACGTAGCGGCTCAAGGACAACGTCTGATGCGCCACTTTCGGTAACGCCTTCACGTCGACTTTGCCATTGGGCGTTGTGGGCAGACTGTCTATAAACACATAACCTGCCGGTAACATAAAGTCCGGTAAATGAGTGCTCAGCTCCGCGACCAGTTTTGTTTCCAAGCCTTCCGCCACGTGCGCAATTTTCGGGTAGTTGGCGAAGCGCTGGTACTCATAGTGCCCACGACCCGCAACAGGAGGCTTCACCTCGCGATACAACACCAGATCCAAACTGTGCAAGTCACGGCTAGACCACGTGGCACTTAATTGATAACCATAACGATGGGCAAGGGCTTTTAAGCGCGGTAAATCTGCGGCCGGTGACGTCGACGCCGTCAACCTCAAATCGTTAACCAAAACCTGATCCCCGGCCGATTTGACGTGCTGCAATAACGTCAGATCGTCAAGGATCCTGACATTAGGCACACCGCAAACACCCCAACTCGCATGCTCACCAGTCTGCAGTAAACACTCAAACTGAGTCAGATCCTGCCAGTCATACCACTCACGCAGTGGTGGTGCCGCCTCCGTCGACGCCGCTTTATGCAACACCACATCATAGCGGTAGCGCAGCATTTCATTGTTGCCCGCGCCAGTTTTCACACTGATGTCCGCCTGTTCGAGCCCCTCTGTCTCAGCCACCAGGTGCTGAAAATACCCCGGGCTGACCAGCAGTTCTTCATCCTTGTAGCGCAATTGATTCAACTGTTCACGTACCTGCTGCACCGACAAGTTGGCCGTCCGCTCAGTGGTGCCCACAATCGAGGCGGCGTTGTGCGCATCCAATAAAGCAAAATGACGAATATCACCAATAAATATCTGGCCGTCATCGGTCAACCATGGCAGTAGACGTTGAATGGTGTTATGCAAGTACTTCAGGTTCGGGAAATACTGAATGACTGAGTTGATCACGATGGTATCGAACTGACAATCTGCCGGCAGATCCAACGTCTCAACAGTCCCGTGACACAAGGTCACGTGATCGTAATGGTTGTCCTTCACGCTGGCTTCAATGCCCGCCAAAGCCGCTGCGGAAATATCCGTAGCAAAGACCGCGTCACAAGCCTCCACATAACGGTGGAACAGCAATCCCGTGCCCACGCCCACTTCCAACAATTTCCGCGGCTTAAGCGCTAAGATTTGCTCGACAGTATCATCAACCCAGTCTTGCATTTCTTGCTCTGGGATCATCTCCCCGGTGTAGCTGCTCACCCAACCCGCTAATTCGCTTTGATGAGCCTCAGACGATCCGTTACTGGCTTCGTAGGTTTCATCGAACACGCGCGACCAATCCTGGATGTTTTGTTGGGCAAGATCATCGCAAGCACGTTCAAACGCCTGCTCCGTCGGACTCACCCACGCCCAAATTTGTTCAAGCTGTGCGTCATATTGCACCCGACACGCGACTACATCGTGGTGGTTTCGGATGCGCGTTTCCACTTCGCTTAACTCAACGCGGTGGCCACGAATTTTGATTTGATGATCCCGTCGATTTAAAAACTCTAGGTAACGGACGTCGCCATTTGGCGCCGTTTGCCAACGAACGACATCCCCCGTTTTATACAGTGTCGCTTTCCCATCTGCCCGGAAGGGATCTGAGATGAACTTCTCTGCCGTCAACGCAGGTTGATGCAAGTACCCTTCTGTGACGCCAGCCCCACCAATGTGGAGCTCTCCAGGCGTCCCGACAGGCACCAACTGCCCCGCGTCATCAAGAACGTACACCGTCACGTTATCAATCGGCGCCCCAATCGGGATCACCCCGGTCTCCTCGCCCGTGTTCTGGTAGTCGACCGTGATGTCACTGCACTCTGTTGGCCCATACATATTGATCACTTTAGCCTGACAACATCCGCTCTTGAGCCAAGGTTCGAGCATCTCTTTCGCCACCGACTCACCACCTAAGAAGACGTACTTAAGACTCTGTAACTGCGCCCAGCTATCTGTGTCTTGCACCAGGGTATAAAACACCGACGGGGTGCAGTTTAAAGACGTCACGGCTTGAGACGCGATGGTCTTCACCACCAGATCTACATCAAACAAATGCATATCGGGTAGCACCACAGTGCCCCCCGTCGCCAACGTAGCCCAGATGTTTTTCTGCGTTAAATCGAAGCCTATCGCGCTAATGATGAGCGTATTGTCATCGGAGCAAAACCCATAGCGACGGCTGTACCAGTTCACCAAGTTCGACGCATTTGAATGACTCACCACCGTGCCTTTCGGGCGGCCTGTCGAGCCTGAGGTATAAATACCATAGGCGGGCTGATCCGGTGTGGGCTCGTTGATCAGAGCTGACGGCTCATCCTCCCCCCCTTGTTCATGACTGTCCACACATAGGGTATGACAACCCTCGAATTTGAACGTCTGAGCCAAGTCGTGATTGGAAATCACTACCGATGCCTGGCTGTCTTGCAGCATGTATTCAATCCGGGCATGAGGGTAACGCGGATCGATCGGCAAATACGCAGCGCCAGACTTTAACACCGCAAGCATCGCCACAATCATCTCGACCGATCTTGGCAAACACACCGCAATAAAATGACCCGGCTCATCGTGGTAGCAACGTAATCGGCGCGCCAAGCGCTCAGACTGCTGATGCAACTCCGCATAGCTCAATGAAACGTCACCACATCTCACCGCAATGCGCTGGTCGGCCTCGCGCGCAGTCTGCGGGTACTGGTGCAAGAGTCGGTGTTGTGGAAACGCCGCCTGAGTCGCGTTGAGCGTTTCAAGCAATAACGTTTGATCCGCGGCATTCACGACAGGCAATCGCGCCAACTGCGTCTGCGGGGCACTCAAAATGCCATCCAGTAGCACTGAGAAGTTGTCTGCCATCCGCTCAATCGTCGCCGGATAGAACAACGCTTTGTTGTAGATCCAATCACAACGCAGGCCGTCTTCTTCCTCATAGATGTGCAGTTCAAGATCAACACGCGCATTCGTGTCAGCATGACGATCGGCGATCGGCCCCTTGCTTACCTGCGCATCGGAAAGGCGTATTTCGGCTTTGTCGTTGTTTTGCAAAGCAAAAGTGATTTGAACCAACGGCGCATGACTCAAGCTGCGCTCCGGATTGACCGCTTCGACTATCAGCTCAAAAGGAACATGTTGGTGGTTGAACGCTTCCAATACATTACGTCTGTTGCACGCGGCTAATTCCAAGAAGGTTTGCTCATCATCCAACTGAGTACGGATCACTAACGTGTTGACAAAAAAACCAATCAGGGCTTCCACCTTGCTGTGAACTCGACCGGAAATCGGCGAGCCCATCACGATATCTTGACTCCCGCTTTGGCGACTGATCAACACAGAAAACGCCGTCTGCAAGAACGTAAACAAGGTCAAGTGATGCTGGCGGCAAAACGCACTGATGCGCTTCTGACAATCCGACGATAAGGCCGTTTCGTAGCGGGCCCCCGCGAACGTCTGCTTCGCTGGCCTTGGTTTGTCCGTCGCCAAGTCATGCAACTGCGGCGCCCCCGCCAAACGCTGTCGCCAGTATTGCAATTGCGACGCCAAGACTTCGCCCGACAACCAGTGCTTTTGCCAACACGCAAAATCACCATATTGCACGGGCAACGTCGGCAGTGACGCTGAGATCTTGGCTCGTTTCGCTTCGTAACACGCCTTGAACTCATTCACCATCACCGCCAAAGACCAGCCATCCGCCGCGATGTGGTGCAAGCTAAACAACACCACATGCTTTGGCTTGACGCTCGCAGGAGCGCTGAGTTTGATTAGATGGAAACGACAAGGGATCTCCTGATCCAGCGCAAACGGCTGCTGCATGTCATGGGTTTCAAGTGCCGCGATCCGCTGTTGCTGCTCCGCCGCGTCAAGATGGCTCAAATCGGTCACCTGCAATGGCAAGCGATAGTCAGCAACAACCCGCTGGAAAACCGCATCCCCCTGCTGGCAGAACACACTGCGCAGCACAGTATGACGCTGCAAAATCGTGTTAAGCGCATACTCGAATGCGGTGTCATCAAAGGATCCCGCCAGCTCAAATTTCCCCGGCATGTTGTAGTGATGGGATTGTTTGTCCATTTGCTGCACAAACCACAGTCGTTGCTGAGAGTACGACAGTGGGTACTGAGCCGCCGGCGCCACGCTGATGTCCGGCAATTGAGCCCCAGGGCTGAGAGATTCAATTTGCTCACACAATGCCACCAAAGTGGAATGGTCAAACAAAACGCCAAGCGAAAGCTCCACTGAAAAGACGTCCCTGATCCGACTCACCAATTGGGTCGCCAACAGGGAATGACCGCCCAAGGCGAAGAAATCGTCCTGGCGCCCAATCTCCGAAGTCTGCAGCACGTCTTGCCACAATCCCAGCATCACCTCTTCGGTTTGGGTACGCGGTTGGCTCAACGGCAATAACTGACCCTCATCGATATCCATTTGCAGCAACGCCCGACGATCGAGCTTACCATTGGCCGTCAGTGGCAATGCCGCCACCATCACATAACGCGATGGCAACATATAGGCCGGCAATCTGTCCGCCAACGGCGCATTGTATCGTTTGTACAGTTCACTCGACGTGTGACCTCTCACCTCCGGACGGTCGCCCACCAAATACGCCACCAACTCATCATGGCTGTCTGCCTCGCTTCGTTTCACCACACAGGCTTGCGTGATGCCGTCCAGATCGGTCAGGGCACTTTCGATTTCCCCTGGTTCAATGCGATAGCCACGCAGCTTAAATTGCTCATCCGCGCGCCCCATAAACACCAGCTCCGTGGGCTCACCCTTGGCATTCATTTGCATTCTCACCAGATCACCGGTTTTATACATACGCGATTCGTTCACCCGAACAAACGCGTTGTCGGTCAACTCAGCTTGATTGTGATACCCTCGCGCCAGCGGTGTCCCCGATACATACAACTCGCCAATGGCACCAAACGGAACGCTTTTACCGCCCGGTGCCAGGATGCGGAGCTGATTTCCCGAAAAGGCGCGACCAATCGGCACAGCGCCCGACGCTTGCCCTGGCTGGTAATGCGCTTTCGTCGTCGCGAACACACTACAACCCACCACCGCTTCGGTCGGTCCATATTCATTGCAGAACTGCATATTCGGATACAGATCGAGCCATTGCAGCAGCAACCTTTCGCTCAACTGCTCCCCTCCAATGACTAAGGTATGTGCCACCTCGTCATCCGGCGCCAATAATTCCGTGTGCAGCAACGCGTCCATGTGCGTCGGGGTCAGCTTAAAGAGTAACCGCTCTTCACTGTCCATCACGGAGTCCGCAAGCAGCGATAAACTGTTGCGGTTATCCGGCATCAACTCAACAAATCCCCCCGTGAGCAACGGCGCAAACAACGTCGTCAATGTCGCGTCAAAGGAAATTGAGGTGCACACAACACTGCCCGCAAGCGGCGCCTCAGGCTCTGCATTGATATACTGTTGCGCTGCCGTGCTTAAATACGTCACCCAACCTTGTTGCTCTATCAAGACCCCTTTAGGTTGGCCGGTCGAGCCCGAGGTATAAATGATGTAGGCCAATGAGTCCAAACCGCGACTGGCAAAGACTCGCTGGCCATCTTTCGTCTGCTCAGCACAACGAGCCTGAACCTCAGGTGCGTCGACAGCAATCACCTGCCCAGCGTAGTCGAACGCCTCAAATCGGTCACACAGAGACTGCTCGGTCAAGATCAGGTCTGCCGCACAATCAGAGGCAATATACGCCAATCGAGCATCCGGCAATTGGGGATCTATCGGTACAAAGGCCGCTCCCGCTTTCTGCACCCCAATCAGCGCAATGTGTAACCATTCATTTCGTGATAAGCAGACAGGGATCTTCTGCTCAGACGCCACCCCGCACTGCGCCAGATACTGCGCCAACTGCGTCGATTTCTCATCCAGTTCACGGTAGCTCAGCGACGTGCTCCCATGCACCACCGCTGTCATATAAGGGGTTTTCGCGCACTGGGCGCGGAACAACTCAAGAAAACTGGACTCACTGACCGGCGCCCAAGACGCAGCATTCCACTCTGTCATCCACTGCGCTTGCGCGTCAGACTGCAGACTGAGGGAGGCGAGACTCGCATGAGGACAAGACAACGCCGCCTCCAACAACACCAACAGACTATCGGCCCAACTGACGATTGTCTGAGGCGCGAACAATTCGCGGCTGTAATGCCAATTGAAACTCAGTGCCTCACCCAAATCGTTCACATACAACTCCAAATCCAAACGGGATTTGGCCTGAGAAGGCACGTAGTCGCCAAATTCAAGCGCCGGAAAATCCGGAATTTTCGCGCTGGCCGGTTGATACGCAAACAGCAATTGGAACACGGGATGGTGACTTTGACTTCGCTGCGGGTTGAGGTGTTCCACTACTAAGTCAAATGGAATGTGTTGCTGATCCAACGCCGATTCAATCGTGCGTTGATTTTGCTTCAGAAACGCGTCAAAGCTCTGCTCACCACACACTTTGGATGGGATCGCCATCGAATTAACGAAAAAACCAATCAACGCTTCGGTTTCTTGCTGACCACGTCCCGAGATAGGCGACCCAATCACCACCGTCTCTTGGCGACTGAGTCGAGCCATCAGCACCGCATATACCGACTGCAACACCATGTATGGTGTGGTCGAGTGGCGACGACAAAACGTTTTCAAACGCTGCAATAGGTCGCCTTCCACCCTCAGTTGGTGGATACGGCCTTCAAACCCTTGCACCGCCGGTCGCACAAAATCCAATGGCAACTCATGCAACGTCGGCACATCCTTAAGGGCGTGTTGCCAAAAAGCCAAACCTGCCTTCACTCCCTCCTCTTGGGCCAACTGTTGTCTTTGCCAGTGAGCATAATCGGCGTACTGAATGGCAAGCTCCGGTAAAGCGGTCGCCTGGCCGCTCGTCAATTGACGATACAAAGTGACAAACTCGCGGATCAGGATATCCATAGACCAAGCATCACAAGCAATGTGATGAATGTTAAACAAGGCACGATAGGACGACGTGTGGCATGGCTGATCCGCCAACTTCACCAACGTCATTCTCAGCAACGGCCCCTGGGCCAAATCAAACCCCTGCTCAGCATCTTTGGCAATCAATTGTTCGAGTTCAACCGCTTGCGCCTCTTGAGACAAGGCGGACAGATCCACCCAGCGGTACGGGCTATCGACCTCACTAACGATCCGCTGGTATAACTCTCCCTCCCGCTCGATAAAGCCAGTACGCAGCACTTCGTGGCGCTCGACGATCGCGTCCAGAGCCGCCTGAACCGCTTGGGGATCAACCTCCCCCGTCAGGCTCAAGCTGCCCGCCATGTTGTATTCACCGGAGGCGCGTTTGAGCGTCGTGGCCATCCAAAGACGCTGCTGTGAAAATGACGCCAGTGCCAGGCCATGATCGCCGCGTTTTTCTATCGTGGCAGGGCTAGTCGTACCAGAAGCTGCCGATAAATAGCCACACAGCAACGCGATCGTGGGATGCGTAAACACCGCCGCAACCGGCAGTTCAATGTTGAACTGATGCCTCAATAACCCCGACATTTTCGTGGCAATCAACGAATGCCCCCCTAACGCAAAGAAATTGTCGTGGACCCCGACTTTGTCCAGATACAGCAGTTGTTCCCACACTTGCGCCAACTGTTTTTCCCGCTCAGTCTGCGGTGCCTGATAGGCGTGCGTGCGGTAATCCTCAGCCGTGATGGCCGGTAAGCCATTACGATCTAACTTGCCATTTGGCAACAGTGGCATCGCCAACAAAGGCACGAACACCGCCGGCACCATGTAGTCAGGTAACCGTGCCTGCAATGCCTGAGGAAGCGCCTCAATCACGCGGCCAGTGTCCTCTGCTTGAACACACACATAAGCCACCAGCTGCGTCCCTCGTGCGTCATCTTCCATCGCCACCACAACCGCGTCTTCAACGGATCCAAGCGCCTTGATTTGCTGAGCGACTTCCCCCGGCTCAACACGAAAACCGCGGATCTTGACCTGGTTATCAATACGACCTAAAAACTGCAGTGTCACCTGCGACTCCCCACTGTCGACCCAGCGAACCAAATCGCCACTGCGATACCAACGCTGATCCGCCACGGTGACAAATTTATCAGCCGTTGTCGCCGACTGGTTGAGATAACCCTGCGCCAAAGCGGAACCGCCCAGATAGAGCTCGCCTGGCACGCCAACCGGACACTCGCGTCCCGCCGTATCACGCACCTGCATCGCCACATGAGAGAAACGACAGCCTAAATCAAACGGGATCGGTTGCTCATCCCAATGCACCTTTTTATAGCTGCTCAATACCGTGTTTTCTGTCGGGCCATACAATTGAATCAACTGGCATTCTGGTAAGGCTTGACCCAGATCAGAGACCAGCTCCGGTGGCACCGCCTCTCCGCCCACCAACAGAGTACGCAATTGAGGGTAAGCCCCTAACTGATGCGTCTCTTGCAGGTGATTTAACCAAAGTCGCATCAAACTCGGCACAGCATGCAAAACGGTCGCGCCTTGCGTCGCCGCCACCAAGCGATCGGGATCCGTCACTTGCGCTTTGGTCAATAACAGTACTTGGCCCCCAGAGATCAGAGGCAACAGCATTTCAACGAGGGAAATGTCAAACGATTGAGAAGCCAAACACGGTAAGACATCGTCTTGGGTAAAGGCAAAACTGTGCTGGAACGCGCTCAACGCCTGGCTTAACGCACCATGACTGATCACCACACCTTTGGGCTGCCCCGTCGAACCCGAGGTATAAATGATGTAGGCCGCCGTGGTCTCCTCAACCGGATAGAAATCCAGATCGGCGTCCGAACTCGGCTGCCAAACGCTCGCGTCATCCAGTAAAATCACCGATTGCTGCTGACGTTGAAGACCGTCCAAACACCCTTGATGAGAGAGGATGAAAGTGGCACCACTGTCTGTCAAAATGTCATTGTTGCGCTGAGTGGGGTACCCCGGATCAACAGGCACATACGTCGCCCCGACTCTCAACACCGCTAACAACGCCACCAGCAGATCGGTATCTCGCTCCAGATACACCACTACCTTTGTGCCTACCGATACACCTTGCGTTTTCAAATGGCTCGCCAGCGCCGTAACCTTGGTGTGCAGTTCGCGATAACTCAACGCTTGCTCACCCGCGACCACCGCCACTTTGTCACCCTGACACAAGGCTTGCTGGTCAACCCACGCTGCCACGGGCATCACCTTCTCGTCCTCAACGTCGCAAAACGCGTCCAACTGTCGCTGTTGACGGCAAGGTAGCCACGTCAGATCGCCGACTTTACGCGGCACATCGCAAGCCGCCATGTCCTCAAGCAGACAATGGAACTGTTCCAACAGGCGCTCAATCGCCGTACCCGGGATCTTATCAGTATGATAGTCGGCCGTGATCTTCGCAACATTGGCCAGGGTAATGTGCATCGTCAACGGATAATGAGTGGCATTTTGGGTCAGACTGTCCCCCACTCGGATCCCCGCGAATTCTTCCCCTTCGCCCGTGACTGCCCCTCGCAGATCATAGTTGTCTATCACCAATAAGTGGTCAAATAAAGGCATGTTGTTCGGCACATCACACTGTGCCTGGATATGCGTCAGGGGCAGATAACTGTGCTCGTCTCTGCTTATCACGCTCTGATGCACGTTTTGTAACAGGTGACTCAGATCCGCCTCATCATCCACTGTCACTCGTAAGGGAATCGTATTAATAAACAGGCCAATCATGGTCTCCGCCCCCGGCAAATCCGCCGGGCGCCCAGAAATCGTCGTGCCGGTCACGATATCCTGCTCTCCAGAATAACGAGACAGCAACACTAACCAGGCGGCCTGAAACACCACACTGACGGTGGTATGACAGCGTCGAGCCAGGGCTCGTAACGGCGTCATCAACTCTGGAGGGATGGTGATGTGGTCGCGTACCTCGGCCACCGCGCCGGCCACCATCGGCAATTTATCAATCGCCATTTGCGTTGGACTGCTCACCCCCGCCAGATATGTCTCCCAGAAAGCTTGCGCTTCACCCGGCGTTTGATCGTTTAGCCAGCGAATGTAGTCTTTATACGGTCGCACCGCATTGAGCGTTACCGGTTGACCCTTCACTTTGGCCTGATAACACTGCATCACCTCGGACAGCAACACCGGTTGACACCATCCATCCATCAACAGATGGTGATAACACCAGTGGAAATAGTAGTGTCCCTCGGCCAGCTTCAGCAGCGTTAACGCCATCAGCGGAGCCCCCTGTAAATCCGACAATGGCTGATGCTGCAATCGGTCTATCTGCGCCGCTTTCTGAGCGTCATCCGCTTGAGAGCAATCCTCGAATGTGACGCTCAGCTCCGCCTCAGCCAACACCACCTGGTGCAGTTTGCCCATTTCCGACTCAAAAAAACAAGTACGGAACATGTCGTGACGCGCCACCAAGGTCGCCCAACTTTCCTCGAATGCTTGCGGGCAGACGTCCCCCTCAAGATAACAGCCCATGTGAGTCAGATACGTTGAACGCGTCTCCTCAAACATGCCGTGAAACACCATCCCTTCCTGCATCGCGGTCGCCTGATAAACCGCCACCGCATTCGGATGCGCCTGCTGAAGGCGGGCAAGATCGCCATCACTCAGCTCACTAAACTCGTGATCAGAAGCCGATAACGTTCCCCCTCCTTGCGCCATTTCCTGCGCCAGAGACTGCTCAGCCGACAAGAATTCGATGATGTGATCGCGATGCGCTTTTATCTCGTCAATCATCCCCTCGTCTAACACGGCACCTTCACGTTTGGTGACCTTCAGCTGCCCAGCCTCCAGTGCCAACTCCAGTCCTGTTAAGCGAATACGACTTACAAGCTCAAAAATACTCATAGGTAAAGCGTCTCTCCTTCGTCCACACCTGGTGGGTTGTTCTTTTCTAACATTGCCTTTAGCTTCACTGAGTTCACTAACTGACAGTGCGCTAATATTGCGGCCAATGATTGCGGTAATAAGGTTGAAAACTCGGTCATGGCTGCCCCCGCCAGAGCCTGCTCTGAAGCGTGTATCCGCAGGGACAGTTGCTGTTGTTCGGTCCAATACTCAATGTCAATAAGGTGGCGATCCCGTTCTTCACCCAGCGCAGCCTCCACCTCGGCCAAGAGCGGCGAAGCCATGCCCACCGCTAGATCATCACCGACCGTCATGTGGTTGACATAATGGAAGTTGACTTGCCAGGCCTGCAGAGCCGGTGTCACCTCTGACAACAGTTGATAGCCCTGCGCCATCTGTTGACGGTTCCTCTCTTTCACCCGCTTGATCAACGCGCCTGGCTCTGTCGTCGACACTTCAGATCCGGTCGAGTCGTTGAAACGGGTCACCACAGGTAAGCGAAATAGCTCACTATCCGGCGCTGGCTGATCGATGTTTAACGTCAAAACGTTGCGATTAACGTTCAATTGCCAAGCCTGGCCCTCAGGGAGTTGGCACAACGCCTGATGAACCGCGGCCATCAACAGCTCCGAGGCATGAGTCTGGTAGGCGTCATTGGCTTCCCCCAGCAGCAGCGCCGTTTGCTCTGTCGACATCCGCATCGCTAAACAGCCAACGGTGTCCTGCTGAGCCTTCACTGTGCGGTGACTCCCCCCTTCAGGAATGTGCATCTTCACGGCTCGTCCGACTCGGCTTAACTGATGCATCGGCGGCTCTCGTTTGACCCTATCTGCGGACAGGGCATCCGCACCTATCGCCAGGGGTTGCGTGAGTCTCGCCAGCCACTGCTGAAGTGCGGCCACATTCATAAAATGACGATGGCTAACCGTCAGCAAATAATCGCCCCCGAATGCGATACTGAGGAACACCAGTCGAAATAACGACTGATCCTGGCCCGCGGTGCGTTCTGTCATCCGTCGCGCCAAGTCCTTAGCCTCCGGCAACGCCGCCAACTCGACATGAGAGAACATTCGCGCAACAGCCGGTTGATCGGTAGACGGCAGCAAGACGCTAAGCGACTCTGATGCCTTCTGGTAGGTCGCGGCAAGCAGGGGCTGCTGCTCCACCAGCTGTGCAAGCCGGGCTTCAACCTCTGACACCGAACTCGCCTCCGGCAAGGCCGTCAGCGTGATTTGTGTCTCCCCTGTCAACGTGGCCACACCTTGGGCATGCAGGACTTGGTTGACCCAGTCTAGCGACGATGCCTCATCAGCCTCATCTCCAAGGTTTTGCTCCACTTTTTGCGCCAACGCCACCACCGTTTGATGTTCAAATAGGTCCCTCACCTTCAGTGGCAAACCCAGCGTTTTCGCTTTGGACACCATCTGAATGGAGGTCACGGAATCCCCTCCCAACGAGAAAAAGTTGTCGTTGATCCCAATCTCACTCACCTGCAGCAGCTCTTCCCACAGTTGACAGATTTGTGTCTGAATGCGTGTCTCTGGCGCTTGGTATTGCTCCTTAAGCAAGTCCGTCTCGTCCGGTGTCGGTAACGCCTTACGATCGACTTTACCGTTCGGTGTCAACGGGAATTGCTCCATAAACACGTAAATGTCGGGCAACATGAACTCAGGTAGGTACTCCGCTAAGTATTGATTGAGCTCCGTTGATAGCCCCACGCTGAGTTTGCTGATATTGGTCAAGTTGGTGAAGTGAGTCTGACGATACTCCGCCTGAGCTTGGATCACCGGAGACTCCCCTTGCCAGAACACAAAATCCAAATGTTGGGCATGCGTTTGGGACCAAGTCGCGGCCACCTGATAACCCGCCGCGTTTGCCTTGGTCTCAATGTCACGCATCAGTGACGCATCACAGCGGATGTAGTCCTGCAAGACACGGCTGTCCAGTTTTTTGCTTCCAGGCCAGTGTTTCAGCTCTCTCACCAAATCCACCGCCCCTTCGACCCGCCCGTGAGGTACGGAATGAAGCCCAAACAGTCCCGTGTTATCGTTCAAGAAACGCTGCGCTAAGTCGTGCGAGTCCTCCCACTGATGCCATTGGGTAACGGATCGGTGTTGAGCGGATCCACCCACTCGGATCACCACGTCATAGCGATAACGCATTAACTCATTGTCGCCGTCAGCGAGTTTCACTTGGATGTCCACGTCGCTAACGCGCGCCAATTTGTCACCAAGCTGCTTGAAGTAAGCGGGACTGATCAACAGCTCATGCTCTTGCAATCTGGCACGCTGAATCCGCTGTGCAAAGGTGCTCACTTGACACTCAGAGCTGCCTAAGCGGTACGCCTCGACCGTAGCGAGGTGCGGCTCAAACAAATCCAAGTTGCGCACGTCACCAATAAAGACGTGACCACCGTCTTCCAATTTGCTGACCGCTTGCTCCAATAACTGAGTCAGGTAGTCTTCATTCGGGAAATACTGCACAACAGAGTTCAAGACGATCGTGTCAAACTGACCGGCTGAAAAACGCGCGATCCCGGTGGCATCATCGTGATACAAAGCAACATGATCCCATTGTTTGTCGTCCAAGTTCTTCTGCATCATCGCAATCGCTTGATGCGAAATATCGAGCGCTGTGACAGTGTCACACTTGTCCGCATAGCGATACAACAACAAACCACCCCCACTGCCGATTTCCAACAGATTTTGAGGCGCCAGCGCTAAGATCCTCGACATGGTGAGATCCAACCATTCCAGCATCTGCTCAACCACGATCGGCTCACCGGTATAGCTGCTATTCCAACCACTGAAGTTGGCTTCAACGCCCAGATTGTGATCGTCCTTGTCGTAGAACTCGTCGTGAACTTCTTGCCAACTGTCGACAATTTCTTCACCTTTTGCTGCCGAGATCTGTCTAAACTGCGCCTTATCGAGGGCGATATACGCCGCCAACTTTTTGCTGTCATCCGGCGCTTGATAATCGGTGACCAAACAAGCCTGGATGCGTTCACTGGTGAGCAACTTACTCTGGATCTCATCCAGCTCCACCCGGAACCCTCTGAGTTTGACCTGATGATCCGTACGACCAAAAAATTCCAGATTACCGGTGTCGTTCCAACGCACCAGATCGCCCGTTCGATAGGCTCGTACAGCCTGACCACTCGCCAATGTCAATGACACAAAACGTTCAGCGTTGAGCTCATCACGGTTGAGATAACCGGCCGCCAAGCCTTCCCCCGCAATGTAGAGTTCACCCACAACGCCAATCGGTTGCTGGACCAAATGCTCGTTCATCACATACAAGCGACTGTTTTCAATCGGAGCACCAATCGGCACCGTGAAGCCCCATGTTTTCTCTAAACTGTTCGTCGGGAACTTGAAGATCGTGCTGCCCACGGTCGCTTCTGTTGGCCCGTACTCATTGATAAAGAGGGTGTTGGGCTGCGCTTTTCGCCATGGCTGGATCACGTTTTCACGCAACGCTTCACCCGCCACCACAACCACGTGCTGAGCCTCAGGGTTATCTCGCAGGATCCCTTGACCCGATAACGCCTCCAAGTGCGCCGGGGTGATCTTAAATAACAGGGCTTCGTCATCATCCAGTAGATAGTCGGCCAAGACCTCTAAAATCATGTCATTTTCAGGCAACAGCTCGACGTAGCCGCCCGCCACCAATGGCACCAAAATCGAGCCCACCGTTGCATCAAACGTCAACGGAGAACTCACCACTGCACCATCAATGTGTGGCAGCATAAAGTGCTGCTTACTGAAGCACAGAAAGTTAGTCACACTGCGATGATGGACTTTTACCCCTTTAGGCATCCCGGTTGAGCCAGAGGTATAGATCACATACGCCAAACGTTCATGCGTCGGTAACAGTACCGGTAATTGCGGTTGACAGGTGTGCATCTGCGCAAGCACACCTACCGTCTCTGGTGCATCTTGGGTGATCACCTCAACCTCAACGTCCTTGAGCATGGCCTGATGCTTCATCTGCGTCAGGAGCAACGATGTACCGGAGTCACTCAGCATGTACTGCAAACGCGCTAAGGGGTACGTCACATCCAATGGCAAATACCCGGCTCCCGCCTTGAGGATCCCAAACATCGCCACCAGCATGTCGATGGAACGTTCCATGTAAATCCCCACCAGTTGATTGCTACGCACGCCCTGCGCCAATAAATACTGGGCCAGTTGGTTGGCTCTAGCGTCTAGTTCACGATAGCTCAACTCCTCTCCGTCATAGATCACTGCTGTCTGCTCCGGCACCCTTTGTGCCTGGGCTTCAAACAACGCATTGACACTGAGCTCCAACGGATACTCTGCGCCGACATTGTTCCACTCATCCTCGATCCGAGCCAACTCCGCACGGCTCACCATCGGCAACGCCATAATGTCAGTGTTAGGCTGCTCGAGACTCGAGACCAAAAGCGTCAAGAAGTTCTTGGCGACGCGTGTCATCGTGGCCTCGTCAAACAGCGCCGTACTGTAACGCCAACGCAACCGTAACACGTCCTCCAAGTCTGTGACGTCCAGCTCTATATCAAACTTGGCTTGCGTGTTATTGATGTCCCGCGCAATCACCTCGAGATCCCCTAAGTCCGCACCGCTTTTCGGCGCGGTCTGCATCGAGAACATGATCTGGAACAGCGCGTTATACGCCACACTTCGCTCCGGATTTAGGTCCTCCACCACTTGATCAAACGGCACGTGCTGATTGGAGAACGCGGCCGCAATCATGTCGTTGTTCTCGGACAGGGCTTGCGCAAAACTTAACGCGCCCGTAAAGTCACTGCGCAGGACCAAAGTGTTGACGAAAAAGCCGATCAGATCCGACAGCTCAGCATGGCTGCGCCCGGAGACGGCCGTCCCCATCACCACATCGCGATTGTGACTGTAGCGCGAGATCAAGATGGCAAACACCGTTTGCAGATAGGCAAACAAGGTCACCTTGTGCTGCTCACATGCCTGTCTCAGTGGCGTGACGATGTCTGCTGGCACATCAAAGTGGAGAATATGCCCTTCAACGCTTTGCTTTTCCGGTCTTTCTCTGTCCAACGGGAAACTGTGTAAAGCCGGTGCCTCAGCCAATAGCTTGCGCCAATACTCCAGCTGTCCCACCATCACCGGGTGCGCCAAGGTGTCACGTTGCCAGTGCGCGTAATCGGCATACTGGATAGGCAACGCTGGCAACTGGGCGGCGTCAACTGACGACGACAGATACAACTGGGTAAATTCCTCGATGAAGATCTGTCGTGACCAACCATCCGACGCAATATGGTGCATCGTAATGAGTAACCGATGACGATCGCTGGCCAATTTGATCAACGTCGCTCTAAACAAAATGTCACGCATCAAATCAAATGGTGTCGAGGCCTCTTCGTCAAACAGCTGAGCCACGATGGCTTCTTGTTCAGCACCACTGCGGTCCGAGAGATCATGCAGCGTAAACGGCAGCTCGAAATCCTTGCAGATATGCTGAGTGACGCTTTGCTCGTGTTGGCTAAAATGCGTCCTCAACACTTCATGACGCGCGATAATTGCGCTGAACACCTGGTGCAATTTCTCAACGTCGACCTCTCCGTTGAGCTCAAAATCACTCGGGATCACATAATGAGACTGCTCCGCAGCCAACTGATCAATGAACCAAAGGCGTTGCTGAGCAAATGAGAGCGGCAACTGGCCGTCTCTTGGCACCGCGGCAATGGCCGGTAGCATCACATGATCTGAGCCGGCCTCCAACAAGGTCGCCAATCCGGCAAAGTCCGCGGATTGATAGATTTGCTCGATTGACACTTCCACACCACAACGCTGGCGGATCAAGCTCACCAAACGGGTCGCTAAGAGGGAATCCCCACCCAAATCAAAAAACGTATCCTCAGGACCAATGTGCTCTACCCCCAACAACTCATGCCAAATGTCTCGCAAGGATGCTTCATGAGCCCGCGGCAATGACGACGCCTCAGTACTTGACGCGGCGACCGTTCCCACGCTTTGCGCTTCTCGTGCGCTCTGACGATGTACCCATTTTGCCAGTCTCGCCTCAACGTCACCGGCCGCGTAAATCAGCTGCGGCTCGGACTGATTCAGCGCCGCTTCAATGACCGCCAAACCCTCGCTCGGATCCATGCCTGGTATTCCGTTGCCATGCTGAACCCCTTGAGAAGAGTCAAACAGCCAAGTGTCCCAGTTGATGGTGCGCCAACGCGTCACCTCGTTATGGCGCTCACTAAAGGCCAAGCTGTCCATCCACGCATTCGCCGCCGCATAGGCACTGTAACCCAATCCTCCCAACACCGTGGAAATCGACGACATAAGCACCACAAACTCCACGTGCACATCTTGGCAAACCGTTTGAAGGTTGCGCGCGCCCACCATTTTAGGTAAAGCCTGCGCCGCCAAATCGGCCGCCGTGATCTGGGTCGCAGATTGGCTTAAGCCCTCAACCTGCCCCGCACAGTGGATGATGCCTTTGATCGCACCAAATTCTTGTGTCACCGCGTCGAGTGTGCCCCGCAGTTGCGCCAAATCCGTCACATCCGATTGCAATACGGACACCGTCACCCCTTCTCGCTCGAGAGCTTGCAACTGACGCAACGTTACTTTCATTTCATCTGACAGATCCGTGGCTTGCCTCCACGCCGACCAAGTGGCTTTCTCGGGAAAATCCTGACGCGTTAACAGCACCAGATGACAAGGACACGCCATCGCCAGTTGCGCCGCCAAACTCAAACCAATTCGACCCAGTCCACCGGTGATCACATAGGTACCCGAACTCAAAGAGAAGGGCCTCGTGTCCGTCGGTAAACGCACAAGCTCAGGGACCATTCTGACGCCGTCACGATACGCCACACGAGGCGGCTTTTCTTTTGCGTACAGATCGTCGAGTAACAGCGACATCGCCACGTCATCCAAACTCGGCTGGTCCAGATCAATCTGGTGGATCTGGAACAACGGATCCTCTTGTGCGATGACCTGACACAGCGCCGACAGCGCTACCTGCGACCCATGCCCCAACGCCGCATCACTGGCGATAGCGCCCCGATGCGTCAGCAGATAACAATCCACCAACTGGGCGCGCCCAAGGCGGGTGATCGCCTGATAAATGTCCATCAATGCATGCTGTTCCGGTTCACACCATTCAAGCTGAGATGAACAGTCGCTCGCGGCTTGCTGATCCAATGGCCACATATACGCCAGGTGATCTGGGAACCAGTTCTGACGCTTCAATGTACTCAGCACACGGTCGATATCGTCGCTCGCGCCCGCTTTGACGGTAAACTGATAAGCGCCATTCTGACTGAACGCGATCCCTTGCTCTACGCACACCACCGACGCGCCGCGCTCTTCCAATAGATGCGCGAGCACTGCACCAAAACCCGCACCATCAGAGAAGATCAGCCAATGACTGGCGTCAGCGCCCCTCTCTGGGGCCTGCTCGGCACAGTCAGCCTTGCGCCATTGTTGCGCGTAGTAGGGCTGTGTTCGGAACGATGTCGCCGCTTTTTGTGCCTGTTTTGGCGCCTCTATCCAATGACGCTGTTTCTGAAACGCATACGTCGGTAAGGCCAGTCTTCGCCCTTGATCCGCCGGCGTCGGCCAGCGCACCGATCCCCCTCGGCGCCACACCGCGCCCAGGCTGCGTAACAGGTAGTCCTGCTCGCTACCCTGCCCGTCACCTTGGGTAAGATCAGGCAGTGAAGCCACGACCTCGATCGCTGGCTGCCCATCGGCATGACGTCGCCCTTTGACTAAGGCCCCCAAAGCGCCACCCGGACCGATTTCAATAAAGATCGTTGGCCCACAAGCGTCAGCGTAATGCGCCAGCAAATGCGCGATGCCGGCAGAAAACGCCACGGGTTGGCGCAAGTGATCACACCAGTATTGACGCTGAGTCACTTGACCAGGCTCAACAAACACCCCCGTCACATTCGACACCAACGGCACGCGAGGCTCGTGCAAACTCACCTCTGAAAACGCATCAGCAAACGCAGGTAACACCGCCTCCATCAAGGGTGAGTGGAACGCTTTACCCACATTGAGGCGCAAGCAGTTAATCGCACGTTCATTCAGGTGAGCTTGCAGAGCCTCCACGGCCGCAATGGTCCCGGCCAGGACAAATCGTGTCGGTCCATTGACCACCGCAACCGACACCTCAAAGTGCCCACACAGTGAGGCCACCACTTCTTGCGTGGCGATCACCGCCACCATGGCACCATCCGGACTTTGCGCCATCAACTGACTGCGAACCGCCACCAAATAACAAGCGTCTTCCAGCGACATCACGCCACTGAGGCAGGCCGCGACGTATTCACCCAAACTATGACCGAGCATCGCGCTCGGCTGAAGGCCCGCCTCCAGCCAAAGCTGAGCAAGCGCGTATTCGATGACGAACAGCGCCGGTTGCGCGTTCGCCGTATCAGCAAAGCGACGCTCAAACCGCGATGGATCTTGCGCATAAGGCTGGCTCGGGAACAACAACTCAATGACGTCCAATTGCATCTTCTGCTGGAAAATAGCCGCACACTCGCGAATCGCGTCAGCAAACACCGGATGGCTGTCGTACAGATCTCGGCCCATATCCCACGTTTGCGTGCCTTGTCCGGCAAACATAAACACAACATTCGCGGATCCAGAAACTGGCGCGGTCCCCGCCTTGGCCGCCGTCAATAACTGACGTTGTAGCTCCGCCGTTTCATGGCCAACCACCACTTGGCGCCAGGCCTGCTGTTGACGTCCATGCTGCAATGTCCAAGCCACCGCCTGCAGATCCACCTCTGGGTGGTCAGCCAAATACGCCTGTAAATGCCCTAAGTTCGCCTTCAAAGCCGATTCCGATTTACCCGAAACCGGGAATAAGTGTGGCGCCACGGGCGTAGGCTGGGGTTGTTGGGCCGGCGCCTCTTGTAAGATCAGGTGCGCATTGGTGCCGCCAATGCCAAACGAACTGACCCCCGCCGTTCGCGGGCTCTCAGACACCCAAGGTTGTGTGCCAGAATGAATACGAAACGGTCCACCCGCTAAATTTATGTTGGCATTCAACTGATTGACATGCAGATTACCCGGCAAGGTTCGATGCTTCAGCGCTTGCACGGTTTTAATAATCCCCACCACACCCGCCGCCGCGTCCAGGTGACCAATATTCGCTTTCACCGCACCTAGCGCACAGCGTTGACCCTCATCCCCTGGGGATGCAAACGCATCAGACAACGCCGCAATCTCAATCGGATCGCCCATCTTGGTGCCCGTACCATGCGTTTCAACGTAACCGATGTCGCGACTCGACACCCCCGCATTCGCGAGCGCCTGGCGTATGACCTTTGTCTGTCCTGCGGCAGACGGCGCCGTATACCCCATCTTGTCATTGCCATCATTGTTCACAGCCCAACCTTTGATCACCGCATGGATCAGATCACCGTCGCTCACGGCATCTTCCAACCGTTTCAATAGCAGTAATCCACTGCCGCTACCAAACACCGTGCCCGTAGCCGCTTGATCAAACACTCGGCAATGACCATCCTGTGATTTGATGCCACCGGTTTCGTAAATGTATCCCGTTGGCGACAACGCCGTCACCGAGGCTCCGCCTGCCAGCGCCATTTGGCACTGGTGGTTGACCAAACTGTCACACGCCTGAGCCACGGCAACCGCCGAAGTCGAACACGCGGTATCGACATTCACCGACGGGCCCGACAAATTGAGCTTGTACGAAATGCGCATAGCCGCTCGAGAATTCGCGTTGAGCACGGTCATAGGCCCAAGAGAGGCGACCAGCTCCGTCTGCGGTAACAAGTTCTCCAGCATATACATACTGTGGCCAGTGCCGACAAAGACCCCAACATCCTGGGATTGGTCAAAATCACCGTAACCGCCATGTTCCAGTGCGCTCACCGCATTTTCCAACAGCAAACGTTGCTGTGGACAGGTCAGGCTCGCCTCTTTAGGCGACATCGCGAAGTAGCCCGCGTCAAACTGCTCTAACGCTGCCAAAGGGGCGCCAGACGCAACATGATCCGGATGGTTCAGCATCGCCTCGTCAATGCCCGCCTCTCGCAGCGTAGCTTGATCAAAGTGGCGTATCGACTCCACCTCATCACGAATGTTCTGCCAGTACTCCTCCACATCCGATGCGCCAGGGAACTGACCCGACATTCCGATGATGGCGATATCGCGACCACCAGAGGGCACGCGGCCATGCCTCGTCGTTTCGCGAGCCTCATCCAACACGCTCTCCAACTCCGCTTGCCCCAATAAGGTACGCACACGTTGAGCCTGGGCACTGATCGTGGGTAACGCAAACAACTCCGTCAACTTGATATCAACCCCAAACTGCGTGTTCAATGCCTGTTGTAGTTGCATCATCAGCAGCGAGTTGCCCCCTAAATCAAAAAAGTTATCCTGCAGATTGACCGGGACTTGATTCAACAGTGCCTGCCAGACAGATTGGATCGGCTGGATCACGTTATCGACCGCTTCCCCACCCTCAGTGAACGGCAGTACGTCTTCTGCCGTTGATTCAGGCAGCGGCAAACGTGCGTGATCCACCTTGCCTGTGGCCGTTCGAGGAAAATCCGCCAATGGCACGAAAAACGACGGCACCATGTAATCGGGTAACGCCGCCGCCAGCTGCGCTTTCCATTTCTGAACCTGAGCGTGCGTCGCACCGTGCTCCTCGCCCGCCATTTGCACATAAGCCACCAAGCGCCACCCTAAGCCTGGCAAGGCTTTGAGTTGCACAGCGGTCTGCTGTACACCCGGTAATCGCGACAAATGATATTTAATGTCTGACAGCTCAATGCGAATACCGTTAAGCTTGATTTGACTGTCTTTGCGCGCCAAATATTCCACGCTACCATCCGGTAAATAGCGGGCCAAATCGCCCGTCGCGTATTGCCTGGTCCCATCCCCCAGATCGGTAAATTTGGCGTGTGTGAGCGCCGGATCGTTCCAATAGCCCAACGCCACATGTGGACTCACAACATGAATTTCGCCAACCTCGTAAACGCGACACGTCTTACCGATTTCATTGCGTAAGATCAGATCCGTCCCTGGTACCGTCTGGCCAATATTCGCCAAACGGCCAGCACGCTCGACATCGACCAAGTTCGCGTCGTGTGGTATGGCGCGCTGCGCGACCAAGGTCGACTCTGTCGGCCCATAGCCATTAATCAATAAGCAGTGCGCTTTGCAGCTGCGTTGGAAAATATTCAGCGTGTCAGCATCCACCGCTTCTCCGCCCAAGACCACCGCTTGCAGCTCAGCGTGACTCTCAAACTCGCGGAACAGGTATTTGAATACCGTCGGAGTGGCATGAAAGAGCGAAATGTGCGCCTCCTTCATGTAGCGTTGAAGATCGCTCAACGAAGTGCGTTTGATGTCTTTGATATGCAAAGTGGCCCCGCTCAACAGCGCGCCATAGAAGTCCATCACTGAGGCATCGAAACTGAACGACGCTAACTGCAGTACCTGCTGCCTAGGGCCGATGGCCACACTCTCACTGTAGCGCTGAGCAAAGTAGCCCACATTGGCATCCGACTGGTATACCCCCTTTGGCTTACCGGTAGAACCTGATGTATACAAAATGTATGTGACGGAATCGGCCGGGCGCTCAACGCGCGCAAGTTGTGACTCAACCTCCCCACCCGTACTCTCAGTCACAGTCAACACCGGCACCGGGTTCAGCGTCACCAGCTCATCAGCCACCGACTGCAACTCCTCATGACACAGCAGCATACTGATTTGTGCATCCTCGCAAATGTCGTGCAAACGCGGGAGCGGTAATTGGGGATCCAGTGGGACGTAGGTTTTGCCCGCTTTGAGCGCCGCCAATATGGCCACCGCCATTGACACCTGTTGGCCCAACAACAAACCCACTTGCTGACCGCGGCTCTGCGACAAGATCTGCCCCGCTAAGGCCTCACTGCGCTGCGCCAACTCACGATACGTCAGGGCGAACTCACCGTCGGTTACCGCCAACGCTTCCCCATACTGTGCGACCATGTCGTCCCATCTCGTCAGTAAACCTTGACGTTCATGAGCGGGGGTTAATGGTTGCGATCCCAGGCGGTTTGAAAACCGGTGTTTGACTTGCAATATCGGGTAGTCCGAGCACTGTTGCTGCGGGGCGTCCAAGCACGCCTCAAGTAACGACACATACTGAAGCGCAAAGTACGCCAGTGTTTCGCCACTAAACAGCGCGGTATTGGCCTGCCACTGACACGTGTATTGCTTGTGTTTTCCTGCTTTTGGCGTGATGTACAACGCCAGCTCGTACTTGGCAGCCGTTGCAAGCGACTGGGACTCTATCAAGGGAGCGGGACCATCCAGATCAAGGGACGCCTGTTCGACATTTTGCATGACGAACCAAACCTGAAACAACGGATGATACGCCGGGCTGCGAGCGGGCTTTAACGCCTTGAGCACCGCCTCAAAAGGCAATTCTTGATGATCGAAATCGCGCACACTGTTGGCCTGATGATCGCGCAGCAACTGCAGAAAAGTCTGTGTCGGATCCACGGTGATCCGAGACACCAAGGTATTGGTGAACAGACCCACGATCCGCTGCCATTGTGCTTGTCGCCGCCCTGCGCTAATGGTGCCCATTACAATATCTGTTTCACCGCTTAGATAACTCAATAGCAGCGCAAAGCCGGCTTGCATAAAAGCAGACGGCGTCACGCCTTGATCGCGACAAAACGCATCGATTTTACTGCTCAATAACGGCGACAGTTCGCCAAAGTAATTGACCCCATCATAACTCTGAGTCGCCGGCCTGGCGTGATCTAAAGGTAACTGATGCACCAGGGGCAGATCCGCCAAACGCGTCTGCCAGTAACGAATTTGCTCGGCCATGCCGTTATCCTGGCTGGCCCGTTGTAACCAACTGACATAATCTTGGTAGTCAAACTCAGCGCCAAGGTCTCCCCCTAACTCTGACTCGCCTAGGTGCGCGTCATCGGCCACCAACGAACGCGCACGATACAAGGCATTGAGGTCCTCGATCAGAATCGCCATCGACCAACCATCGGTGATCATGTGGTGCAACGTAAATTGGAAAAATAGCTGCTCTGGTGTTGTGATGAAGGTAATACGACACAGCGGGCCAGTGATTAGGTCAAACTCATGCACTCTTTCTTTCGCTATGGCTTGTTCTGCCTGCTCTTGACTGTCGAAATCACGATACGAAATAAGGGCGTTCACATCCTGATCGCACACCAACAATGGCGGCTCCCGATCATCGACCCGTGCCGCAAGTAATGCGTGTTTGTCAATCAAGGCCATTATTGCCTCATGTAACGCGTCCTTTTCGATCTGATAAGGCAAGGCGAACACTTTGCTTTCGGTGTAGGCATGATGACCCACCCCCGCTTTCCACAGACGGTAAAGTTGCGTCTGCATCGGAGAAAGGCCCGCGTCACGTGTTGGACATTTCCTCACCACAGGTAACGCCCCCAACCCCGCCGACGTGCCCGCCTTGTCGATGATCTGAGCGAGCGCCGAAACCATATTGTTTTCGGCCACCTCGACCAAGCTCAACTGCAAGTTGTGTTTAAGATTGATCTGAGACAGCAGTGTTGACTGTTGCAGCGAGTCCAGTCCCATTTGGTAGAAATTCTGCTCTAGCGAAACGACCCGTCTCTTGCACACTGTTTCGATCATCTGGCATAACTGGTGCTCGGTGGCTGACATCGTCTCCAAGGCAATCGGCGCGACCTCATCGGCCTGGCAACCAAAAATCGTCACCTCAGCAAAGCCATTTCGCAAATACTGCTCGGACACCGACACTCGCTGGATCTTGCCACTCGAGGTCAGCGGCAACGACCCCTGCTTAATGAGAATAAGCGTGTGCAACGCCAATTGATGTTCGTCACCGATGGCCTGACTGACCGTGTCAAAAATCGCCTGATCGTTTGCTCGGCGAATCGCTGTGCGCTTGAGCTCCTGCACCAACACCAGCTTTTCGACACCCTTGTCATTGACACTCAACGCCGCCCCTTTACCCAGCACCAAATCGTCATGAGCCCGCTGCGCCGTATGTTCCAAGTCGTTCGGGTAATAGTTTTGACCATTCACTATGATCAGCTCTTTGATCCGACCCGTGACATACAACTGTCCTTGAGATAAGACGCCCAGATCCCCGGTACGCAAATAGTGTTGTTCGCCATTCAATGGCACCGCGTGAAAGACGTCCGCCGTCGCCGCTTCTCTTCCCCAGTAACCTCGCGCAATACTCGGGCCTCGCACCCAAATCTCACCTTCCTGTTCCTCGCCCAATACCTGTTTTGAGTCAGGATTGACAATGATCAGCTGATGGTGCTCAGCGATGGCCCCACAACTGACAAGTTTGCTGCGCTTGCTCGGCAAGGAATGCGTCCCAGGGAAACGTTGAGGCACGCCACCACAGAGAAACACCGTGGCTTCCGCCATACCATAGCTTGGGTAAATCGCACGACGATCAAAACCCAACCCGGCGAATTTTTGCGCGAACTGCTCCAAGGTCTCGAGTTTAATCGGCTCCGCCGCGTTAAAAGCCAAGCGCCAAGACGACAAATCGGCCTCCAGCGCGTCACTGATCCGCTGGACGCACAACTCATAAGCAAAGTTCGGTGCTCCACAAACGGTTCCTCGATAACGACTGATGGCCTCAAACCAACACGCCGGCGACTGCACAAACGTGCCAGGCGCCATTAACACCGACTGCGTCCCCAAGTAAATCGGTAGGAAAATGGTGTTTACCAATCCAAGATCATGAAAAAAAGGCAACCAGTTAACAAAAATGTCGTCTTCGTGACAACCCGTCGTTGACTCCAACGCTTGCAGGTTGGCGATCACATTCCCATGGGTGACCATCACTCCTTTAGGGTCGCCAGTGGAGCCGGAAGTGTACTGAAGGAAGGCGACGTCGTCAGCCGATGGGCACGACCGGTCAGCTAACGCCTGCTCTACCGCCGCTTCACCAAGGGCATTCAGTGGCAGAGTATCGGTGTACATCACGTCAAATAAGCATGCTGCTCGTTGCTTGGATAACAGGCGATCAAGCGCCGGTTTGACAGATAAGCACGATAGGACAAGACGCGGATCACAATCCGCCAACACATTGGCCAAGCGGCTGTTTTTTTCACGCACCCTCGGCGGAAATAGCGGAACGGCCACGACCCCCGCGTAAAAACACGCCATTAAGGCACGAATGTACTCCAAACCAGGGGGGAACAATAACATCACTCTCTCACCTCGAGGCACTTCGGCAACTAAGGTGGCGGCGAGACGTTTCGCGTCATTGACTAATTCGCGATGACTGATCTTGGCTTCCGTCAGTGCTTTGCCTTCCAGAAAAATAAAAGCCGTCTCTTGCGGTTTTTGAGCGGCGTTGAGTTCCAGGTGTTGCAAAAGCGTTTTGCTTTGAGAGCTGCTGTTCATGAGATCGAGCAATCCTTCTAATTATCGTGGTAATCCATATTCAAATCGCACACACGGTGCATCCCAGCAGTGTCTGGCTGGATTTGCAGGTATTTCTAATGGTGACTAAGCTTATTTACACCACACTAATAGGCTTGTTTTTTATGCGGGCATTAAGTTAACTTATTTCGTTAATAAAAATATTGGCAGCCCAACTTCATCATCGTGATCGCGGTCGATCGAGTTATCCATCATGGCGGGAGATATTGACGACCATCTGCAGTAAAGAAGTAACGCAACGCGTCGTATCACATCGTCAAATAAATCGATTACTCTGCTTATTAATGGTTGATTAAAACCAGAGTAAAATTTCATTTATTTTTAATGACAGAAACGAGCATTTTAATGGCAATGATTAGGCCTGAGAAATATATAACCAATGGGTTATATAACAATAAAAAGCGTCGACCATGAGAGGTAACTTATATTAAATATTTATGACGCTTTATTTCCTTCTATTAAGTTGACCCATTGGGAGACCGTCTTTAATACTTTATTTCCCTTGCAGCGTTCGTTTTGTTTGCTCGCACTAAACGCGTTCCAATTGGCAACCTCATGAGGCACCTTAACACGAGCGGCACTTCCTCTTCTTTCACTGACCAGGCAGAAAACGGCATCCACAGCTATCCAAAATCAACAATTTGTTTTTTAAGAATTTTTATAATTCTTCTCCAGACCTTGTTGTTGATGGGGGGGCGTTCGACTGTCATCAATATGCCAGCAAATCTCGTTCTAATGCGCCCCTTTAAACAAGCGTCTCTAGCCAACTACGCCTTCATATTACGCTTCACAGGGTTCGCCCATTTCGGCACGGAAAATATCCCGTTCAGGCCGTAATCGAATATCTGGGCTTGTTATCAAAACGAGATAAATATATTCATTATTTTCGAAAAATCAACACCATGCGCAACTAATTTAACATTTATTTAAGTAACATTTATTTAAGTAACATTTTTGTTAATTATTTATTGAACAAATATCACACTAAAAATGACACTTCTATCAAATAAATTCCCTTTCAACCGATCGCTAAAAATGATAATTACATCAAATTAAATCGGTTTCATTTACTCATTTAAAATGATAAAACTAAAAAATAACACGTTATTTTCGACTATTTAAAAATGACACATTTATCAACACTACTGTTTTTTAACTATTATTAATGATTAAGAAATATAAATTTATTTTTATATTTCTTAATTCTTGATACCCTCCCACAGCGTTATTAATACATAGCCGCTCAGTGCGAATAAACTTAGCGCGCGCTCGAAATCATTTCGAATCAAATTGATTGACGCACGATGCTCAGCGAAATTATTAAAAGGACGTTTCATGTCTTCGGTAACAGACCTACTCAACACTCTCGATTCTCTCGACATTGAAATTGCGCTTTCTGACGGAAAATTGGAGTGTTTTGGCGCTCCCCATACATTGACAGATGAGTTGAAACAACAAATCAGCCGCTTGGAGCCCCAGATCATTGCGTTTTTTCAAGCTGCTGCGTCACCTGAAAACCCGCACAGCAGCACGCACGAGGCCCTCTGCCACCCTGTTTCCTATTCCCAACAACGGATTTGGTATGTCGAAGCACTGCAACCGGACATCCAGAATTATCATATTCCATTCGGTTTCGAATTTGTCGGTGATTTAGACTTACCCAAGTTAGAGCAGTCACTAAAGTGCGTTATCGAGCGCCACCAGATCTTACGCTCAAAAGTGTTTATGCAGGGCGAGGCGCTGGTTCAAGAGGTCATGTCCGATTTCACGCCCCCTTTCGATGTCATCGATGCTTCCCCTCTGAGTGACGCTTTACCTCAGGCGCGCATCGATGAAGTGATCCACCCTTTTCTCCGTCAACCGTTTGATCTGAACGGCGATGTCCTGTTACGCCTCACCGTCGTTCGAGTCGCATCAAACCGTTATTATCTGATCTTCAAAGCCCACCACATTGCGTTTGATGGCTGGTCAATGGCGATCTTGTTGTCAGAGCTCAACCATTTCTACCGCTCTCAGCTTAGCGGTCACCACGCGACGCTCCCACCCTTAGAGCAACAATACAAGCACATCGCCCATCACCAGCGGCAGCAGATCCACCAAGCACCATGGGAACGCCAGTGCGCGTACTGGCGCGCACAACTCCACGATCTACCGCCACTGCACAGCATTCCGACAGATAACCCTCGACGTCCTGTGCAGGCGTTTTCGGGCGCCAGCGAATTGTTGGTGTTGGATGAAACCCTGACTCAACGTCTAGAGGCCCTCTGTCACAGCCACAGCGTCACCCTGTTTATGCTTCTGGAAACAGCATTGACCACACTCTACTCGGCGATCAGTCAAGACGCCGACGTTGTGATCGGTACGCCTGTCGCGGGCCGCCTCAGCCGAGAGAGCGAAGCGTTAATTGGCTGCTTTAGCAATACCTTGGTGTTGAGAACGCAGGTCAAACCACACGAACGTTTTTGCGAGCTACTGCAACGCAACAAACTCACGCTCCTCGACGCCTTTGAACACCAGGCGGTACCTTTTGATTTATTAGTCGAAGAACTGCAACCTCAACGCTCTTTAAGTCATGCTCCGCTCATACAGTTGTTATTTACCTTCCAAGAGGAAGACCACAAAGCGATCCCACAAACCGGCGTCTTAAACGCCTTACCCGATCACCAAATCGGTGGCCAGAAAACGGTGAAATGCGATTTGGAAGCCTACGCCACTCGCGTAAACGGACAACTGCGCCTGCGTTTCGACTACGACACCGACTTGTTTCTTCCCCAGACGATCCAAGGCTTACTCCAGGCCTACCATCAGTTGCTCCACCGCCTGGTAGCCGACGAGCAGCAAAGCGTCGCACAATTGGTCGATATCGACGCCATTTCTCAGCTCACCTCCGCGATTCGCCCCGTCAAAGTGAATGGCTACCCCATCCAACTCGATCGCATTCAACATGTCCTCGACGCTTGCCCACAGATCGCCCGAGCCAAGGTGAGCCTCACTGATGACGAAAACGGCCAACGCACCCTGCGCGCGAACGTCGAGACGTACGATGACCAGCGACCGGCGATCCAAGCCTATCTCAAAGCCCATCTGCCAGATTATCTGATCCCGCCGCAGCTCCACCCTTGGGCAGGCCAGACTGATGTCCCCCTCTCCGACACGACACCAGCCGTTGACGCTGCACTTCAACAGAGGTTGGTCATGATCTGGGCCGAATTGCTCAAACGCCCGGTTTCAGACCTCAGCCCTGACGACGATTTCTTCGCACTGGGCGGTCACTCTTTGCTCGTCGTTCGTCTGATCGCCAAAATTCGCTCACAGTTCAACTGCGAGTTGGCACTCGACAATGTTTATGACACGCCCACCCTTCAAGAGCTCGCCCAAGTCATCAACGACGTGTCAACGGACAACAAAGCGCGCCTGGCTAGGACAAGCGATTGAGTGTCATTGGCTCAAAGTCTACAGGCCATCGATAACAAATCATTGACGTAAGGCGCCTCAACCGTCGCGCCTTCACTCGTGTTTATCTGGGTGTTTTTCGGACAGGGAAAACATCACCGCATCAAGGATTTATTAAGGATTCATCAATGAAAAGGTTGGATAAGCCCTCTACCTCTGTGTATTTTGTGTTGATACTCTTGGTTCCCGCCATTCTCGTGGCAGCCTTCCTCTATGTCACGTTTCGCTGGGATCTGCCTCAAGCCAACCACACCAGCCAATTGCAGTATGGCCAACAGACCATCACGGTGCACAGAGATGGGTATTCGATCCCTGACATCCAGGCGAACACCGAGCTGGCCGTCTACTTTGGGTTAGGGGCCATGCACGCGCAAGATCGCCTGTGGCAAATGGAGGTCAATCGTCGCCGCGCCGCCGGAACACTGAGCGCCGTGATGGGCAAATCAACCTTGAAATCCGACCAGCTAATGCGAACGCTCGGCCTAAAACAAAACGCCCAACGCATGTGGCAACAACTGCCTAATGATCAAAAGCAACTCCTTGACGCGTATACTCAAGGCATCAATTACGCGACGGCACAACTGACCACCTTGCCGATCGAGTTCACTATTTTTGACCTGACTCCCCAACCCTGGCAACCCATCGATTCCATGTTATTGATGCAATTGATGACCTGGGATCTTGCGTCCAATATGGAGTCTGAAATCACCCGCTCTGCCTTGCTGAAAAACTTTGGATTGGACAAAACCAATGAAGTCATGAAGCCTCTGGTCTTAGACGGCGTGAGCAATTTGACGGCGGCCATGGACAGCAGCCGATTGGGGCCTTACTTCTTTAACCGCGAGGCCACCGGCAGCAATGGCTGGGTTATTTCTGGCCAATACACCGCGTCCGGTCAACCGCTCTTAGCGAACGACCTGCATTTGCCGAATTCGATTCCGTCCATTTGGTATCTGGCGCGAATGAAGGGCGGCAACCTCGAAGTCTCCGGCGCGACCTTCCCCGGTCTCCCGTTTGTCGTGATCGGGCGTAATCCAAACATTGCTTGGGGCATCACCAATATGATGGCCGATACACAAGACATTTATTTTGAGCGCATCAACCCCAATAATCGAAACCAGTATTTCTACGACAGCGCTTGGTACGACATGACCTTGTCAGAAGAAAAAATCGACGTCAAAACCGAGCCGTTAAAGCCCCAAGAAGATCCGATCACCTTACAAGTGAGGCGGACACGCAACGGCGTCATACTCAGCGATTTGGATCCGCGTCTAAAAGGCGTCTCTTTTAGCCTCAAATGGACCGCCGACGTGCAAAACGGCGGCACCTTTGCAAGCTTTAATCGACTCAACTACGCCAAAAACTGGCCCGAGTTCAAACAAGCCCTGCGTGACTATGTTGCCCCAGTTCAAAATTTTCTGTATGCCGATCGTGACGGCAATATCGGCTACCTGGTGCCGGGCATGATCCCCAAGCGTAAGCCCTACGACGGCATGCTACCCAAACAAGGTTGGCGCGCCGAGACACAATGGCCAGACTGGATTGAGTTTGATGCCCTCCCTCAACAATTGAACCCGGAGCAGGGTTACATTATCACGGCCAATAACCAGTTTATCGACCCAGAGTACCCCTATTTCATTACCGGAGACTGGTCCGATGATTTTCGTGCTCAGACCATTGAGACCAAACTCATGCGTGCCCTGCAATCGCCCGATGGCGTAGACATCAACGACATGAAACAATGGCAAAACGATGTCTCTAGCCCAGGCGCCGTCAACAATGTAGCACTGCTACTCAACCAATTAACGCCAGGCCAAGCCTCCCCCGATCTCCTTGCTCGGCTCGCCAATTGGAACGGCGAAATGGCGCGAGAGAGTGTCGCCGCGACCATTTACACCGCCTGGTTGTATCAAATGAACCGACTGATGGTGGCCGATGATTTAACCCGTGCCCCAATCCCAGCGAATGAACGGCAATATTTGAACGTCTTAACTCAGAAACTGGACTTGGCGTTCGTCAGCAACACCTTAAACAACACCACCTCTCAGTGGTGTGACTTTGTCATGATCGAACCCACCCAATCTTGTAACGCGCTCGTCAATAGCGCGTTTGACCACGCCATCAACGCGCTCTCTGCCCGCTATGGTAACGATCCCGACAACTGGCGCTGGGGCGCCGTTCATCAAGCCCAGTACCCGCACTTCCCGTTCAGTAAGCCCGAAAGGTCCGCGACTGGGATCAGCTATTTTAACGGTATGCTGAGCACGTTTTTCCATCGCAGTATCGCTGCAAGCGGCGGTGAACAAACCCTCAATGTCTCCCCGTCCAGCTTCCGTACTGACGCTTGGTTTATGCCCTTTTATGGCACCAGTTACCGTCAAGTGATTGATTTTGGTGACGACACCCAGGATGCCTTTATCAACACCACTGGCCAATCCGGTAACGCCTTCAGTCCGCACTACGACGATATGATCACCAAACATCAGAATGGGGATTACATCCCAATGTTAGAGTCCAAGGCGTTACACCATCAACGCTCAGACGGAGGAAATCTGTGATGCGTTTGCACCGACTTAGCGATCTGTTTTACCAAGTGTCACCCTGGTTATTTTTTGTCTCCCTAATGACTTCGGTGTTCACTGGCTTAGCGTACGCGCTCTTGATCCCCTTCATTATGTACGCCCTCAGTGCCGACTTCGGCGCCGATGTCAGTCTGGAGGTGACCAACTACTCCTACTTTCATTCCCCCACCCAAGAACTGGCGGTGTATTACCTGTTGTTATGCGGCTTCATTATCCTGATCCGCACCATCTCTCAGTCCTTGTCCACCTACATAGGATTCAAGGCCACGTATCAGTACCGGTTGAGCCTGTACCAGCAAATCAAGTCCATGCGCCAAATGGAACTCGACAGGGTAGGGCCTTCCCGCATCATCAACTTACTCAGTCACGACATTAAGGTCATTGCCGATGCCTCGGTCAATCTGCCGCTGATTTGGATCAACGCCATTATTATTGTTGGCGTCATGCTGTTTTTGCTCTACCTCCACCCCGATATCTTCTTCTTCGTCCTGACCGCCCTCGCCATCGCGATTGTCAGCTATCAGATCCCCATGCTGGTCGCTTCCCACTTTATGCGTCGCGAAAGAGAAGCGTATGACACCATTCAGGAAGGCGTTAAAGGCCTCATTTATGGTGCGAAGGAATTGCGGCTAAACAAGCAACGCTGCGACAATTATTATCGTGCCGCACTGGCCGAACCAGAAAAAGTTGCGCTAGCAAACGGTCTCAAAGGTCTGGTCACCATCATTCTCGGCGGCAGTTATGGACAAATGCTGTCGTTTCTGATCATCGGTCTGGTGGTGTTTCATCTCAGTTACACCAATTTGTTAAGTCTTAAAGAACTGTTCAGTATCGTCGCCGCCCTCCTGTATCTGTCTGGCCCGATCCGCACCATTTTGTCCACCACAGGCAGCATCAAGCAAGGTAAAGTGTCCCTCCAGAAAATCGAAGCATTCTATGCCGAACTGGCGACGCCGGAAGAAACGGGCACCGGTCACCTCGACCCCAATTGGCACCAGCTCCAAGTGCGAGACGTGGCTTTTCGTTATCCGGGCAACGACAAATTTGGTATTCGCGATATCAATCTGTGTTTTTCCCGAGGCGAAGTGAGTTTTATTGTCGGCGGGAATGGCTCGGGTAAAACCACGCTTTGTAAGTGTTTATCAACCCACTTTAACCCGGACCAAGGGCAAATCTTATTGGGAAATCAAGTCATAAGCAGTGACAATCTGCCGTCAGTACGTGAGCAGATCTCCGTCATCTATGCCGATTTCTACCTGTTTTCCAACCTCTATTTTCCAATAGAGGCGGATCAAGACGCCACTATCCAACATTACCTGCGCCTGCTCGAACTGGATGAGAAGGTCAGTTTGACCCAGGGCGAATTTTCAACCCTTTCGCTATCGGCAGGCCAACGGCGCCGCGTCGCCTTGCTGGTGACCTTGCTGGAAGACCGCCCCATCATCGTGTTCGACGAATGGGCGGCCGATCAGGATCCCCGTTTTAAAGAGATCTTCTATCGGAAAATACTGCCCATGCTCCGAAAGCAAAACAAAATCATCATCGTGATCTCTCATGATGACCGCTATTTTGACGTGGCCGATAACTTGGTGTTTATGGAAAACGGCACCGTACAGAAGATAGAAAAAGGACCAGCGACCGAGTGCGAGCTGGTCAGACTCCCTGGCTGAGTCAAGCCCCGTTTCAACAAGGGGCTCCAACCCTTTGGCCGCGTGCCGATCAATGCGCGAGACAAGGTTCTGTCTGCCAGATCGGCACGCCGTTTTTGATGATTTTTATACCGCTAAACAGTAAGTGATGACTATGCACCTATACCCAAACAATTTAAACAGCCTCAAACAGCTCGAAGCGGAAAGTATTCATATCCTCCGTGAAGTGGTCGCGGAGTTCGATAACCCGGTAATGATGTACTCCATAGGCAAGGACTCGTCAGTGCTATTGCACTTGGCCCGCAAAGCCTTCTACCCAGGCCGGATCCCCTTCCCATTGCTGCATGTCGACACAGGATGGAAGTTTCGCGACATGATCGCGTTTCGCGAACGGATAGCCAACAAATACCAGCTCGACCTTCGCGTGTACCAGAACCCAGAAGGCGTCGCAATGGGGATCAACCCTTTCCAACACGGCGCGTCAACACACACCGATATCATGAAAACGCAAGCGCTCAAGCAAGCACTCGATCACTACCGCTTTGATGCCGCCTTCGGCGGGGCTCGTCGTGATGAAGAGGCCTCACGTGCAAAAGAACGCATCTATTCCTTCCGAGACAAAAACCACACCTGGGATCCGAAAAATCAACGCCCGGAACTGTGGAACACCTATAACGGCCAAATCAATAGAGGAGAAAGCATTCGAGTCTTCCCACTATCCAACTGGACTGAGTTAGACATCTGGCATTACATCTATTTGGAAAACATTGACATTGTCCCTTTGTATCGTTCTCAAGTCCGGCCCGTCGTCGAACGCGAGGGCATGTTGCTCATGGTCGATGATGACCGCATGACGCTCCATCCAGGCGAGCGTGTCGAACACAAACCGGTCCGCTTTCGCACCTTGGGGTGCTACCCACTCACCGGCGCCATGGAGTCTGACGCCACGACGTTACCCGAGATCATCGCGGAAATGCTGGTTGCGACATCGAGTGAACGTCAGGGACGGGCCATTGACCACGATAAGTCTGGCTCAATGGAATTGAAAAAACGTCAAGGTTACTTCTAAGGAGAACAGAATGAACGGCATCATTGAACAACACATCGCTGATCTAGGTATCGACACCTACTTAGAGCAGCATCAACACAAAACCCTACTTCGGTTTCTGACCTGCGGCTCCGTCGACGATGGCAAAAGTACCTTGATCGGTCGCCTGCTGCACGACTCCCGCCAAATCTATACCGACCAGTTGGCCGCCCTTCAGGCCGATAGCCACAAGCTCGGTACCTTGGGCAATGAACCCGATCTCGCGCTCTTGGTAGACGGTCTTCAAGCGGAGCGAGAGCAAGGCATTACTATTGACGTCGCTTACCGCTATTTCTCCACTCAGACCCGAAAATTCATTATCGCGGATACTCCCGGTCATGAACAATATACCCGCAACATGGCCACTGGCGCCTCTAATTGTGACGTCGCGGTGATCCTAATTGACGCCCGAAAAGGCCTGTTAGACCAGACGCGCCGTCATTCTTATATCGCCAATTTGCTCGGTATTGAGCATGTCATTGTCGCCGTAAACAAAATGGATCTGGTTGACTACGACCAACGCTGCTTTGAGTCTATCCGCGAGGACTACGTGCGCTTTGCCGACAAACTCAACCCCCACAGTCACATCCACTTGATCCCTCTCTCTGCCCGCGCAGGAGACAACGTGGTCGAGGTGAGTGAAAACACCCCCTGGTATCACGGACCGACGCTGCTGTCGTTGTTGGAACACATTGACCTCGAACCCGCACGCCAACACGACGAGTTTTGCTTCCCGATCCAATACGTGAATCGCCCCAACCTCGATTTTCGGGGCTTTTCAGGGACCTTAGCCTCGGGGATCATGAAAGTCGGCGATCAAGTCCGCACCCTGCCATCAGGGAAAACCAGTCAGATCGCGCGCATTGTCACCTTTGAAGGGGATTTGCCTCAGGCCGTTGCAGGCCAAGCCGTCACCGTCACTCTCAGCGATGAAATTGACATCAGCCGCGGTGATGTCATTGTGTCATCGCACCATCCGCTCTCATCTAGCCCTCGCCTCGTGGCAGATATTGTCTGGATGGCTGAGCAACCCCTGGTACCGGGTCGTCAGTACAACGTCAAAATTGCCGGTAAGACCACCCTAGGCTCGATTGAGGCGATCCGTCACCAAGTCAACATCAATACCCTCGAAACCTCACCCACAGACACACTGCCGCTCAATGGGATCGGCCAATGTGAGATGAGCCTGACCGAGTCGATACCGTTTGACCACTATCAACACTGCCCCACGATTGGAGGCTTGATTCTAATTGACCCCTTGACCAATTTCACCGTGGGGGCGGGCATGATCCGTCAAGCCTTAGCCGCCCCCCAGCCAGTAGCAAGCAACGTAAGCACCTTTGAACTTGAACTAAACGCCCTGATCCGCAAACACTTCCCTCATTGGAATGCGAAAGATCTGAGCCAGCAGCTAGGTTAAGTGACATGAACTGGGAACAAAAAATGGTGCTTGCCACCCTATTGGTGCTAGTGGCTTGCCTCATGCTCACACGTATTAAGCCCGCTTTCCTGTTCGCTGGCGCGACCTTTGTCGCCTTCCAAACAGGATTGCTTGACCTAGCCACCCTTTCTGGGAGCTTTACCAATTCCTCATTGTTGACCTTGATCTTGTTACTCCTGACGGCTTGCGCCTTGGAGAAAACTCGCCTGATCAGTTGGGTCGTACAGCAAGTGTCTCAAGGAGAACAAGCGTCCGTCGTCATGAAACTTGGCTTCTCAGCAGCGTTTCTCTCCTCTTTCACCAACAACACAGCGGTCGTAGTGTCACTCATCGGCGCAGTCAAACGTAATCAACGCCACGCGCCATCTCGTTTGCTCCTACCACTTTCCTATGCGGCCATCATGGGTGGTACGCTAACATTGATCGGCTCTTCCACCAACTTGATCATCAACAGTTTCGTCGAAGATGCCGGACTGCCCAGCTTAAGCTTTTTCGCTCCCACTGTGATCGGTCTAGCCGTACTCATCGGGGGTATGATGGTTCTGGTACCACTCAGCCATTGGTTGCCCAACCACGACACGCAGACGCAAAAGGAGTTGCCCTACTTTCTCGAGGCCCGCGTTGAGCCCAACTCTAAGTTAGTCGGCAAAACCGTCGCACAAAATGCCTTAAGAGGCTTGCGCCGGCTCTTCCTGGCTGAGCTGATTCGAGAAGGGCAAACCATTGCGCCGATATGGCCGGACACCGAGCTGAGAGCCGGCGATGTTTTGCTGTTTTGCGGCGATGTCGAGAGCGTGGCGACCCTACAGGAAATTCAAGGGCTGCAACTGTTTGGTCAACATCACCTGAACGGCCAAGCCTTGTTAGAAGTCATCGTCAGTCATTCTGCTCAAATACGGGGCAAGACGCTAAAAGAAGCCCAATTTCGTGAACACTTTGATGCTGTTGTCGTCGCTATTCGGCGCGGTCATGAACGTTTGGCCGGTGGCCTAGGCAATATTGAACTGCACGCGGGCGATACCTTAGTGCTGGTACCAGGTAAAACCTTTCACCATAAGTCGAAGCCATTGGATCGTGAATTTGTGCAGGTCAATGATCTCGACTCCAGCGCCCGATTAGACCGCCGCAAGAGTCTGGCGGTACTCATCGGGTTTGGCGCGGTGATCCTAGCCGCGCTGCTTGAACAACTCCCCTTAATCAAGGGATTAGCTGGTTATCTGTTGAGCTTACTGGCGTGCGGTGTTGTGACGCTGAATGAACTCCGCCACCGCTTCCCCACCGATCTCATCGTGACCGTCGGCTCTGCGTTGTCTCTCGCCCAACTGATGGTTTCAAGTGGTCTCTCCGACATGCTGGGGGGAATGTTTATTGCCTCGTTTGATGGCTGGGGCCTTTACGGTGCCTTGATCGCTATCTATCTGCTGACCATGTTGTTAACCGAACTGATCACCAACAATGCGGCTGCGGCCCTGGCGTTCCCACTGAGCTACAGCCTGGCGTTGGGCTATGAGGCGGATCCCATGCCCTTCATTATGGCCGTCTTGTTTGGGGCCAGTGCCAGTTTTATTTCTCCCTACGGCTATCAAACGAATTTGCTGGTCTATCGCGTCTGTCACTATCAACTGCGCGATTATTTACGGCTAGGCCTGCCCGTGTCACTGGTCTATTCAGCGCTGGTGCTCACCTTAATTCCCCAACTCTTTCCTTTTTAATTGAACGATAACGGAACCCTAATCATGACAGACTCCATCGAAACACCACTCAGCAACAATGTCACTTGGCACAACCATGGTATTGATAAAGTATTTCGCGCGACACAGAAAAAGCAGCGCCCCTGTGTGCTGTGGTTTACTGGTTTGTCCGGAGCCGGCAAATCAACGATCGCCAGTGCCTTAGAAGCCCAGTTAGCCAAGTTGGACGCACACACCTATTGCCTCGATGGTGACAACATACGCCACGGTTTATGTGGGGATCTCGGTTTTTCCCACGACGATCGCTGGGAGAATGTTCGCCGCCTTGGTGAAGTCGCAAAACTGTTGGTCGATGCCGGTCTGATAGTGCTCACTGCATCCATCTCTCCCTATCGCGACGACCGTCAATTCGTTCGTCAACAGTTGGAAGATGGCGAATTTATTGAAATCTTTGTCGATACCCCATTGCACGTGTGCGAAGAGCGGGATCCTAAAGGTTTGTATAAAAAAGCCCGGGCAGGAAACATTCAACAGTTCACCGGCATCGACGCCGAGTATCAGCCCCCTCTGGCACCCGAGATCCACCTCAACGCAGCAGACAACACCATCGAAACGCTGTGCCTTGCGTGTCTACACCATTTAAAACACAACCGGATCTTGCTTTAGCAAAATAAGACACTGACGTTGGGCTACTGACACGCGTCTCGCGCAGCGCAATAATGGTCAGTGCCTCGCCACTTTCGAACCGATAATGAGGGTTTGGATCAATCCCATCAAGAAGTAGAGCAGGAAGGTAAATGGTTGTTGGCAAGTCGAATTGACCCCCGTGATACATCATGGGAATTCACAGCGAACCGCATCAGAATAATGGATAACTTGTAGTAGGGTAAACGCATATTCACAGCATATGAATAAGTAAAAGGTCTAGCGCGTAAAGGGGCACAGGCTTTTCAACATTCTCGAAAAGCCTGTATCAATGCCTCTAGCAGTCAGTTTGCTCTGAAAGCCTCAAAGCGTCTTCCAATTCAACGCCAAGGTAACGAATCGTATTATCTAGCTTCGAGTGCCCAAGTAAAATCTGTACCGCCCTGATGTTTTTGGTTCTAGCATAGATCAAAGTAGCTTTGGTACGACGCATTGAATGAGTCCCATAATAATCTGTATTCAACCCCAATTTTATAGCCCAACACCTGATAATCGAACGATAAAATGAGTAACTGATAGGTTGACCTTTGCGACGACAGCTTGGAAACAAAAAACTGCTTGATTCTAGGGATGCAGAGTAAATCCATCGACTGATGCTTTGCTGTGTTCGAGGAGTGATTTCATAGTGTACATCAGTGCCCGTTTTTTGCTGGATGCATTGAACCCTTTCGTAAATCACTCCTTGTGATGAAACATCGTATACGTGCAGTTTTAGTAAATCACTCGCTCTCAACTTACTATCAATGGCTAGGTTTAGCAGAGCAAGCCGCATCAAGTCGTTCTCAAGCTCAAGCCTAGTCCTGATTCGCCAGATTTCTTCAAGCTTAAATGGTCTTTTTATACCGCTACATTTTCCTGAAGATAACTTTCTCATGTTGACCTCCTCTTAGGTGCTAATGGTCAACATAAAGTTTGGCTATCAACTAGAACTGTTCCAGCCGCGAAAACAGTCTGTCAGGGTGTACTGAAACAGCCGTGGACATATGTTTGTTCGGTTATTTATCGAATGCTCAGTTTTCAGATCAACGTTTATATGGGGTAACGCCGCAATATGCACAGAAAGGGGCGGAAACGTGCTAGGTGTCTGAGGTCAAACTAGTAGGACAATTGGACAATTCCGTGTTATATGTATTGTTAAATTAGCATTTAACGGATTACTTTAGGTACAGCAAAACCCCTAATAGTGGTCAAATTCACTTAGCCACTACAGAACAAAAAATATATTGATACAGTGCATTTACTAGGGGAGCAGTCAACAACCTCTGCTCTAACGATGAAGAGGTGGACACTTCACTGCAAAGTTTTCGCATACTCGCGCATAACTCTGGCATTGTCCGCGTACTCTTCATTACCACATGGTTCACCGTTGTTGCTGATCAGAGGGCTTGAATAAGCAGGGACAACCTTTTCAGAATAACTCATGACTGTCCCGTAGTTAGAACAATGAAAAGCTCCAGAATAAGGTTTTACTTTACTTCTATTTGCAGCAAAGACCTGTTCCATGATCCAAAAGTCTCCACTTTCAGAGTTAGGCCGTTCATGCATTGCCCACCCTAAATGTCCTAGCTCATGTTCTAGCACGGTAATCGGGAAGTCCTCCGCAAGCAGTACAAAGCTGTCGTTCAAGTTAACCATTGTCATCCCATTAATCTCCTCTTCGATGACCAATGGATGATTATCACTTAAAACCAAAACGTACTGCTCTTTTGGAGCGTCTAAAAACGAGTTTACCTTCGAAGAACTGATTGCTTGTTTTAGGTCTGAATGCACAGAGGAGATAGACATACTGTCATGAGATATTGATACAGAATGGCTATCCTTGAACACACGAGTTATAGGGATGCATGAGTTAGACAGTATCGTATTAGACATCTTTACCGCTTCTTGCAATCTGCCTTTTAACTCTTCCTTGTTACCAATCTGATTATCAATATAAAAGGTGACATTGGAATTAACGCTTCTTTCTTCTTCGCACTCCGGGAAAGTAAAATTTGGTTTCGTATTTCTTTGGCTGTGCATAATTATAATTACGATCACAATAGAAGCGAGAGTTAAATTTCTTTTAGTCTTTTTCATGAATCCCTCGGTCGCTATTGAGCGTTAAGTCATTAAATGTTTTAAAAAGAATAAACCCGATACTAACAATAGGAAATAATTACCACCACTAATTATTTAAATTAATTATCGGTCACTACGGTGATATAGGCGACCTTAATGATTAAATTATGTAATTAGCTTTTTTTGCTTCTTGCATGGCCAATGCAATTTTATTAGCCCCTGATTCAGCTATGTCTTTTAATTCCTTAGTGGTCTTTAATATTAGCTCGGACTTATCCATTATGTTCCCTCTATCTTTGAATTTTCGAAAGAAGCGTTAAATAAAGTAAAACGATCTAAGGAGAATAAACTAAAAATATCAACTATATTAATAATTAAGTAATAATTTATTAATATCAAATCTTTACATACAGTAGCATTGCAGGCTATGGAAATTATCAGGCCTATACTAAGTATGAATAGTTATAATGACCCTTGAGATAAAATACGCTGGCATAATGAAGAACACTTCTCCATTGATGACGAAGTTGAATTTCATTTGGTTTCTTGGGGGAGTCCAAAAAACATTATTGAGTTTGGGGTATATCACGGGGCGAGTCTCGTTTTACTCGATAAGATTTACACCCCTGAATCCATCATAGGCATAGACAAACGTCGAGAACATCCAGCCTTAAGTCAATACCGAAAGGGGCCTTCAGCACTCTCTGTAATAGAGCCTTATTGTGGAGTCAAGCAAGAGCATACCGACAAGATCATTCAAATATTAGAATCACACTTCCCCCAAAAAAATGTAGACCTGATTATTGATGATTGCAGCCATTTATATGAACCAACAAAAGCCACTTTTTTGACATCATTCCCTTATCTAAAGTCATGTGGGATATACGTCATAAAAGATTGGGGGTGGGCGCACTGGCCGGGCGAGTTTCAAAAGAAAGAGTTATTTCCCGGAACTCCTTTAAGTAAGTTTATTTTCGAATTACTCATGCTTCAAATCGTCATTCCAAATGTCATAGCTAAAATTGAAACTGATTATAATCACGTTGCTATTACTAAAGGAGAAGAGAGTCGCCCCAATAACCGAAAACTATTTGAACTCATAAAATGCAAGACCTCGATTCACATTGAGAAACAATGATAAGTTCCTACACTATATTAGCTCTAGCTATGACTTTAAGTTCATTAGACAAATGGATTTCACGAGTCTTTCTTAAGAAAAATCCTTTATGTAATGAATATTTACTAGCCTATCAAATCACATGCAGTTTACTAGCTGCTCTGTTTGTTATCTTCGAAATCGAACAAATCCCTACAAAATTCGACAATACAAGTGAATTTTGGGAGCTGTTGCTTTTAAGTATATTCAGTGTTTTCTCATGGCTTGGGTTTGCGTACTCAACCTTTAGGGCTCGTGCTTCAATTGAATTAGGCTCTGTCTCGATAATCTCTAAAACAAAGATCATTTGGAGTGCTCTGTTCGGGGTTAGCTTTTTAAATGAGACACTGACTTTCCTTCAAATGACTGGCGTTATACTGATACTTGTCGCTTCACTACTCATCAGCACAAGTAACAACATGAATCTTCTTTTTTCAAACAATCTACACGCGTGGCTCGCGCCAATCTTTCTCACTCTAGCCATTGGTTTTGATAAAGTACTTACGTTGTACTTACCTACTAGCGTTATCCTTTTTATCGGTTTTTCTGGAACCGCTTTTTTGACGCCTCTACTATTTTCTCTTAAAAGTGCTTAACACTAGCGCTTTTAGTTTAGTCATGGTTTTATTCCAAGGAGCCTTCATCCTCGATATTCTTTTTGGTTACTTCTTTTTAAAAGAGCGCACGAACCTTAAAACGAAAATAGTCTCTTGTTTAATCGCTACCCTTGGTATTTTGACTTTGGCTTCATAACGTACACTTATTTACAGAACTCCAAGTGTGACTCCCCAAAACACAAACTTCACCAAAAAACCTAATCTTAAAATTTGATGATTTTAAAACATCCCCGAGCGATACATGTTAGTCAATTAACCATTGTTGTTACAGCGTTTATAGCATATAAATCTCGCTGTAGAAAAAGGCCTAATTGAGAGGGGCTTTCTACTACAAACCTAATCGATTAATAGAGTTTTGTTAGAAAGCCTACTTAATGTTAGGCGTGGCTAACTATTGTTGCACTCTGCTCTCATTTTACACTCCCCCGTCAACCTCCCTTGGGAATCACATTAAATAATCTAAATTGATGCGTGAGCAGAAATTAAGCTAGCGCAGAATCCCTATCGTGATACTGATTTAACTCATTTGGTGTTACGATAATAAAATGAAAAAGACCACGCCAACCCCACATGATGCCCTCTTTAAGCAGTTTCTCACTCATCCAGAAACCGCTAAGGACTTATTGGATATTCACCTGCCTGCTGAGCTGCGTGAAATCTGTGATTTGACGACCCTAAAACTCGAATCAGGCAGCTTTATTGAAGAAAGTTTACGGCCTTACTATTCGGATGTCCTTTATTCTCTTACAACGTCTCAGGGGGAAGGTTACGTCTACGCGTTAATCGAGCACCAGAGTCGACCAGATAAACACATGGCATTCAGACTAATGCGTTACGCTATCGCCGCCATGCAGCAACATATTGAAGCTGGCTATGAGCGTTTACCTCTGGTGATCCCGTTGCAGTTTTACCATGGTAAGGTCTCGCCCTACCCGTATGAGATGAATTGGTTAAAAGGGTTCGTTAACCCTCTTATAGCTAAAGCGCTCTATACTCAAGATTTTCCATTAGTCGATGTCACGGTCATCTCCGATGATGAGATAATGCAGCATCGCCGCATCGCATTGCTTGAGCTTGTCCAAAAGCACGCAAGGCATCGGGATATCATGGATTTCTTTGAGCCTCTGGTCACATTGCTCTTAACCGATTACACTACAGATAAGCAAGTACAGTCATTGATGAGCTACTTACTCCAAGTGGGTGAAACGAACAACCTAGAGGCGTTAATTACGTCACTAGCCTCATCAGTACCGAAACACGAGGACACACTTATGACTATTGCAGAACAATTGCGCCAACAAGGCGAGCAACGTGGCCGCCAAGAAGGACGTCAAGAAGGACGCCAAGAAGGACGCCAAGAAGCCCTCAAGGAGATGGCGCGCAAGATGATGCTTAATGGTCTAGATCAGGAAGCCATTATGGATGTCACAGGATTGAATAAAGACGAACTAGCACAACTTTCTCATTAGCCGAGAAAGTATAAAGCCTTGCTAGTTTAAGGGCGAGGCTCCTGCTTTACGAAGACAACCCTCACGAATAGCGCTATCACTTCGCTTTCTGCTATAAAATTGCTCGATTCCGGCCCAACTTGATGTGAGACATGCCTAGCTCTCGTTACGCTCAACTCTCATTCTTTTGACGACACGAACGACCGTTCGTGGTGACACTCCCACAAACTTAGCTGTTTCATTGATGCTCATCTCCTTAAGAACTCGAAGTTTGTAGATTTGTTCGTGCAACTCTAAATCGGGCCTTCTTCCTCGATACTTGCCCATTGTCTTAGCTTTATCTATGCCTTCCTTTTGGCGTCGACGTCGATCTTCGTAATCTTTACGAGAAATCGCCGCGAGCATATCCATCATCATGTTATTGATCGCTTTAATCATCGAATTCGTGAACTCATCGGATATTTCAGGAGCCATGGCGATGTGACTAGTTGGTAAATCCAAGCTAATGACTTTCAATTCCTTCTCGTACAGCATTTCTTTCAATTTAGACCAACTAGATTCATTTAGACGAGAGAGTCGATCAATCTGCTCAATCATGATCAAGTCCCCTTTTTTAGCATCACTTAATAATTGCAGTAATTTAGGTCTTTGCAACGAAGCGCCAGATTCTTGCTCAACATACCAAGCAGCAATACGAAGTCCTTTTTGTTCAACAAATTCTGATAAGGTCTTTTTTGCTCTTTCTGCATCTTGTTCGATAGTTGATGCTCTTAAGTATCCAAATATGTACATAATTTTGATTAAGTGACTTTTAGGTTATGATCTAAATAGGTATGTCATTTATATTATGACATTTAATGGTTAGGTGCAATTTTCAACTAGTGACAATAAGGTATACCCAAACAACATACCCTCCTTCTCAAATTTAAAGTTTAATCATTGCTACAAGGAATAATAAAAATATGAAATGAGAAATCAAAGACTCAGCCAAATCCAAAAAGAGATATTAAGTTGTTTGGCAAAGGGATTCGTGAAGGGAGTCAAAGAAGGTAAGTCTACGGTGGTCAACCATGCTATTAACCAACTTCTTAGGAGAGAGGTCCCTCCAAACAACTTCCGCGTATCTTGTGAAATTATTGAGGAGCGAGGGCTAATCAGGCGCAAGAAAGTAAATTTAGATTGGTATATTAACATTACGCCCGAAGTATTTGATAAAGCACTTTAAGGGCTAGGGTTTATAAATAGAGGTGCATATAGAGTCATTTACACCACAATTTCCGCCTCCGCTGAAATATGAAGAAGCGCATCTTGCTGTATTACAATGAAATCAGGGGGCGATTACGAGCCGAGGAATGCATGTCGACCGATTTCCTAACAAGCCGCTTTACCAAAGTAGTCAATAGCCTACGGAGCAAGATATCAAGCACACAATCAACAAAGAGTTAGGGTTCAGTCGGACAACTGTGTAATCAATTATTAGTAAGCTTAATTACAAGCCTGTGCTTTAGATTTAAGCCAAAATACTAAAATCACCAAGTACACAATCATGTTGATCAGTAATGCTGCCTGTTAAAGTCGTTTCGCAGTATGAAAATTTAATATTCATATCATCCACGTTTCCGCTCACTAACACGTGGCGCCTTAAAACATCACCATTAAGTTGGTGAATAATCCCACCCCAAGAGAGATTATCTTTAAATAAATTAAATGTGATCTTCATACTATTCCTATTTATTATTTATCGTTTTTTTCTTTTGTTGTTGAAACCAAAAAAGTTTACGGCCTGTTGTTCGAGACATGGTTGATCCTTATTTATTTTCGTTAGATATAACGAAGCTAGCAGTCTTTTAGAGATACTACTATTGAGATATATTAATAATTTTATTTATAAAAACGAAGTAAATAAGAAACGTAACGACAAATACAAAAAGTATTGGGAGAATATTGGATATTTTCGTGGGGAGTTATAAATAAGTACTCTAAGATGGGGGAAGTGACGCAAGCGGTATCTCCGCTCGCGCCTACTTAAAATCTTATGCAGCTACAACGTTTGCAGCTTGAAGACCTTTTTGGCCTTGCTCTACTTCGAAAGACACTTGTTGGCCTTCTTTAAGAGTCTTGAAACCTTCAGATGCGATAGCACGGAAGTGAACGAATACGTCAGCACCGCCGTTGTCTTGAGTTAGAAAACCAAAACCTTTCTCTTCGTTAAACCATTTTACTACGCCATTTGTTTTGTTAGACATATTGTGTCCCTTATATAAGATAAAAATTAATCGCAAAATGCGATGCGCTGAGAGCTGGAATTATTTAATGTATCTATGAAGCTAAGGGAAACACTGAGGAAAACAACAATAACGAGGAATTCTGAGGGTTTTACTTTTACAACTTGATGTTTCATTTAATAACTCTGAACAACAGAGCGATAACATTATTATCCATTATCTCGTTTTTGTAAAGGTTTAATTTGAAGTTAACATATATCTTCCTGCTGCCCTGCAAAATACGATTTTTTACAAATTCACCTACACTTTTATCCCGAGACCTTATAAACAGTCGTCCGACTACACCCTAACTCTTTACTGAGCGCAGTTTATTCATGCCTTGGTTTGCAATCTCTTGAATGAGTTGGTGAGCGTCTTAGAGGTGCCTCCCTTCTGAGCGCGCGCTCTGCCCACATCACTGTTAATATCCAAATCGCCCAAGTAATGAAAGACCAAACCGGCTTTCTTTCTCGCTAGCTGCTCAGCAATTTGCAAAGCATCAATGGTATTACGATCAAAATACGGTCGACTTTAGTAACGTGAATAACATCCCCTTCCCTCGCAAAGTCCAGCAACAGGTTAAGCAGTTCTCTCTCTGGGGATTCCCCCCCTCGCTTGCTCTTGGTGAATTTTTCATAACCTATAGCTTTAACCTGTTCAAGTTGAACGTCGAGCGTTTGGTCTTGAATACTGACACGGACATAGCCAATTTTCATGAAATGAACCCTAAAGTGAACATTAAGATAGTTTTAATTAAGTGTACATATACATTTAAAAGACTAACTGGACAGTTCTGAGAGGGGTAACAAGTCGTATCCACTAAATTACACCTTTATGGACACGCCATTGGATTAACCGTATAACTAAAATCATACAAATCAGTTAAAGCGTTAGATTCGTTTATAATGAACGAAAAGGAGAATATTATGCAATCACTTACTGCTAATACAGCTAAAACTAAATTTGGCGATTTACTAATGAAGGCTCAACGTGAACCCGTACAAATCAATAAGAACGGTTCACCGGTTGCGGTGATGATGTCTTGTGAAGAATATGAGCAACTTGAAGCCCTGAAATTGATGGTGGTGAAATCGCGCTTCGAACAAGCAGAGGCCGATTTTCTATCAGATAACCTAGTCGACGGTGACGATTTCATGAATGCACTTGACCAAGGTAAATTTGATTAATGACGCAATATAAGCTTTCTTATGCAGCGCAGTCTGATCTCATTGATATTCGTCGCTATACATTAGAGCGATGGGGGCAAACACAATGGACCACTTACTTTTCAGAACTAAAGTAATCAATGGAATTACTGGCTAGCAATAAGTTGATCGGCATAGAAGTTTCAGAGTTGGGCCAAGACTACTTCCGCTTTCCTTCGAAGCACCATGTGATTTACTACATTCGAAAACAAGAGCTCCTCATTATTGCAGCCGTTTTTGGTAAGCACATGTCTCCCGCCAAACACTTTTCATAACTCTCTTAACCCTTAGCTTCATATAGTCACGCAGCGTACTCGGCGCTTCACCCTCTCGGCTTGGCCCTTCAGTCTTCCGAGAATCATTCCGTTTTTCTTTCTGGCGGCGAGCGCTTCCTTCGTTCTCAGCGAGATCAACTCACGCTCGATTTCTGCCGCAATTCCTAGCACCTTAGCGGTGATATGAGATTGCCTCGAGCCATATAACTGTAAGTTTTCCTTTGCAATATAGACATTAATTTTCTTTTTCATGCACACTTCGAGTACCTCTAGTACTTGTAACGTTGAACGTGCAATTCGACTGACTTCAGCAAACACAATGCAATCTCCGCTCGTCATCCCCTCTACTAACACACCTAACTTAAGTGGTCGCCATTTTATCTTGCCTATCAAGCCAAAGTGGGCAGCCAAGCACACCGATTTTAAGCATCATCCCCAACGACTCGCCCCTCGAGTTAGAGTTACTCCTACCAGCCCGTTCTGCTGGTTTTGTTCAACAAGGTGATACCGAGCCTAGGTTGCTCATTGCGAATGCGACAGCGATCGGGTTGCAACCTTCAATGTTAAAAGTGTCATATGCCAGTGAGATAAGCACTTCTAATACTAATGAAGGCCCAGACAAGAAGAGTGTTACATTATCGCTTGAGCGTGAATTCCCCCTCGATGATAAAGAACCAATAACCGGACGCTCTCACTCGCTGCTGCTTCAAGCTCAGTTGCAATGCCGGCATCCACCTGTAGTAATCCGCTACAATAATGAAATAAACAACCAAACTGGGAGAATATTATGTTTCCATTTGAAATAAAAGTTAGCCATAGGACGGGACTCGGCAAAAGGCCAGACAGAAGTTTTTTACTTTTACCCAAATTTGGCAACAACCCCTATCCCCACCAACTTACCTCTAGATTTTTTGTAAAAAAGCACATTAGTTAAAAATTACTGTCATTCTAACTATCATAACCAAGACGGATTCCTACCATAAATGACGAGTTTATTCAGGTTACCAGCCGCGGTATTGAAGCTATTGGTCACCCTGGCTAATGCAGGGGCTTGAGGTCTGAACACTCTCCCTGAAGTTGCGGGTAGGTTGCGGACGTAGTTACCTGGCCAAGCAACCACTCTAGTATTTAGATGATTGGCTAAAGCCTGCCCTTGAGAAAACATGCTTCCTCCGGTCGCCCCGAAACAGGTTTGCAAATTAAACCTCTGAACGCTTCGCGCGCCCTCTGGTAGATACTCCGCAAGCCGTCCAGCTGTTTTAAAACCATCTGGCGTCATGGTTAACCCAATCCCCCCATGGCTGTAGACATAATCGTCGGCGCTCCTGTAGATAGCTGCTGTTCTTTGATAACCTGGTGAGCGCTGCCTTGTTATGGTCGTGAGATCTTCAAGAGGGGACCAATGTCTTAACTCAACCATCTCCATCGCTTGGCGTCGTGTAGCCATCAATGCTCTTCTGCTACGAGCCACCCCGATCCCTCTTCCTGCCCCAAACGTTACAAGGCCTATTACCGCCCCAATTCCCGCATTTAAAGCGGCATCTTTGGCACTTGAGCCAGTCGCCAATTCAAGACCAAAGCTAACTGCACTTGACACAGAAGCATCAGCAATCGCGAGGCCCACTTGTACACTGGTTTTTGCTCCCGTTGCTGCCGCGCCAAATCCTCCTGAGATAAAGCCAAGTGCGGCCCCAATCCCAACTTGTTCCCATTCAAAATGCGTATCCGTCACTATCGCACGAATTCCTTCTGCAGTTGCGGAGATGCCCGCCCCTAGAATTGCCCCTACAATCGCCCCTATAATTAAACTGGATATCGCAAACTTTCCGCTGGGATCACGCAAATTCACAGGATCGCCAAAACAATAGCTATAGGAGTTACTCCCTCCCTCTCCAAAAGGACTCAACACATCTGCAGAATGGAAGCGAGTCAAACCTGAACTATAAATCCGAAAACCATTGCCTAAATGATATAGCCCTGAACCAATGTCGCTAATCTCACGTTCGCCATTAAAACCTAACCGACTCTGAGAAAATTTAACAGGCACAATTAACCCTGAAGATTCAAATTTTGATTTAAAGGCTTCGCCAGCTAAGAGAAATCTTGGAGTAAAGTAAATAAACGGGGATAAAGCAGCCAATGAGGTGGAATACTTGATAAAAGTTCTTTTTGATAGATCTATATATCTTTGATTAACACCGGATGAACCATAATTCTTATTCATGATAAACATTTCCTCTATAAATCACGCCTTCACCTCAACCTTGTCCATAGGGGGTGTACATTTTGTATTCTGTCGAAATAGTATCATCGCCATGGTGTGAGGTTAGAGTAGCGATAGCACTATGTTGGGCGTTTCCTAGTAAGTATTGATGTTCAGCAAGATGCACCGAGGTATCATAATTTGAAGGGCTGATATTAAACTTGAGGTACGAAGAAATAGTACGGTCCGTCCATAAACCACCCACGTTATGGTAACAAGTGTGCCATCCATCGTATAATTCGTTGACTATCTGGTCACCTTGATAATAAAGCTCCATCTTGGGTTCGTCTTGCCCAATTTGCGCCACTACACGCCCTTGAGCGTCGTATTCGAATTGATAAGACTTGTTGTTAATAGGCAGAGAAGTTGAATTCAATTGACCAAGAGCGTCATAATGATAAAGCGCCCCCCGCTCATCTTTAGTTATGTTTCCTGATGTGTCATAAGTTAAGTTAGCCGATTCAGAGTAGCTAATGTGGGTATTAGAGATTGACGTAAGACGCACCACGTCATCAGTATCATAAGTATATGTACAAATATTGTCGGTACCGTCTGAAAAAAACGTGATAAGTTTGGTTATATTGCCGTACAAGTCATAACTATATTGCTGTCGAATGATTTTGTTGCCAAATGTATCTTTGGGGTGTTCAAAGCCATCACACTGATAATCAACTAGTCGATGGAAATCATCGTATGACATTTTTTCAACCGTTGTTTTGTTGTCTCTTTCGAGTGTCTTTAGGCTGATTTGAAGTTCATCGTTATAAACTTGTTGCAAAGAAAACTGTAATTGAGAGTTTAGATGAACACTTCTTTTCGTTTCTAGTCCGACATCGTTTAATTCTAGTTTAATTTGAAGGTGATCATTTCCCCTATAAGTATCACATCCGACCAAGCGACTATAGTGATCATAATTTAAAGTGCTGAATGTATGGACACTCTCATTATTCGAATCTTGCTTAATATATTCGATATAAAACATTCTTCCGTAGCGGTCATAGCTGTATCTAACGACGTTACCAAAATAATCGTGCTTAAAATCCAGCCTGCCTGAAAGGTGATATTGTTCAAAGCTAAAAAGTCTAACAGACGTATTGGGGAAAAACGCCATCTCCTCTCTCGTCATCCCATCTTTAAAGTACACATAAGCACTGATGAGATTTTTATTCTCTGCACGTACTAGATGACCAGATTTTGCGTCGTAGTGATAGGTGACATTCAACGCTTCGTTGCCTGAAACATTATAGGCCGTGGCTTTCTTCAAATACTTATTGTACGTTATCTCGAGTTCATTACCATCCGCCATAACAACCCTCGTGGGAATTGGAGAAGCCCCGCTAAAAGACTGTTTTTCAGTTCCAGAACTCGACACTTCAGATACCATGCGAGATAGCCCGTCATACACCCTAATCCCAATGGTTTTATTATTAACACTGGTTTCAACAGGCAAAAGATCATGGCTGTAACGGACGTATTTTTTTGATATTTCAAGCGTTTCACCATCGTAGATTTGACGTGTTGAAACAACTCGGTCTGCGGTATCATAGGTGTATTCAACAGTATGACTTTTCTGGTCTGTGCTCGACACCAAGTTGCCTAAGGCATCATAAGTATTCTGGAAAAACGCTAACCGTTTCCCATGACTGTTGAGCAGCTCCTTTGTTAATAAGTTACCCATTAAATCAAAAGAACGAATTTCTGAAAGCAAACCTTGTATCGAATAGTTTATAGTCATCTTGACGGGGTTTTGCTTGATGACTTCTATCCTTCCCTCTGGGTGGGTGATTTTACTAAGGTTGCCTCTGGCATCGTATTCGTAGTTAGTTACCATTGAAGAACTGGTCGAAAAGTTATCAAATTCTTGCTGCTCAATCAATTGACCCAGGCTGTTATAGCTGAGTTCACTCAACACGATGAGTTGACCATTAAGATCACTTCGTTTTGTCTTAATGACCTTGCCTGCATTGTTGTAGTCTTCGACGCTTTGGATACCGGTAGGCTCTATGCTCTTCAATTGATTGAGCCCATCACCAACACGATAGACATACTTCACTACCGCTTCATAATCCGTCCCTTCCGCCTTTATCTCTCGAGTCCGCCTACCAAGAAGATCGTATCGACAACTTGAGATAACTCCTTCACTATCGACCCACTGAACGGCTTCACCACTCTTTAAATCATGCTTGACTTGGGTGGTAACGACTAAATTATCATGTGTTGTTAGTGCGCTTGTAATTTCAACATCTTGGTCGGTATAACGGTACGACAAGTCCTTTCGTGAAACAAAATCATTGATAAAAGTAGAGGTTTTTTGTAATTGACCATGAGTAAGCTCTTCAACATTGTTAAAGTAAACATAATCTACACGACTCAGAGAGCTCTCTTCATGTTTAAGGACGACAAAGTTGCCTCCTCCGATGCGGGGTAAGGATTGGTAGGTGAAGACACTTTTCCTCTCTTGTTCATGACTAGTAATAGAGGAAGCTGGCTGGAAAGTTTCTTCCTGCAGGAAGGCAACAAACCCATTAGGCTCTGGAGGGCATGCTTGACCCTCTCCTGAAGAGGTGTAATAGACTCGCTTCGTTTGATCACCATTTACCTCTCGAATTAAGGTTTGATTCCCATAATCATCGTACTGATACTTATGGACAAACGTTCTAGAATCAGAATCTTCATAGTGAGTTTCATGTTTTTCCTTCAGAAATGAGTAATTGGCTGGTTGATGCTCAATACTGGTATTTATCTCCGCGTAATAAACGTACTCTTCTTTTCTGTAAAGAACCTCATTGTGGCGATATTCTATAGATTTTTGTAAATGATATTTATTATAAGACCGTGTTATGGATTGCGTGCTATTTATTTTCTCGACACTACTATACTCATAGTCACTCCTAGATTTGAATAGAGTATCTTCTCCATTGACGAACGCGGCTTCACTAGCAAAACCGAGATAGTTTTTATCTGAATAAGTATAGTTTGTTACTCGGTCAGGTTGATTATTCCCAGCGACAAATCGATGCATAGTCACATAAGGGACTTTACTGACCGGCCCACCGCTCGGAAAGCTGTGCCCTTCATTTTGGTAAGTGAGGATTTCTTTCAGGCCACTGGGATGAGAAAAGACTGTCAGGAGATCATAGTTAATATTACTCAGGTATTCGTACTCAAAAGTGATATTCGACTCGTCATCAGGTAAATGAAGCGTTGTTAATCTTTTATAAATACCATTGCTTTCTTTATCAACAACCAGTGTTTGATAGGTTTCTCCACCTACAACCTGTGTGACCGTTGTTTTTAAGTCTTCAGACCAATAATCTATCCGTAATTCTCTTCCTGAGCCATCCGTTATTTTCCACAATTTGCTAGTTTGGTCACTCTCTCTATAGTGGAATGTTGTTTCCAAGCCTTGGATGGAGGTGATCTTTTTCAAGGCTCCCGTTTCATAGTCTATCGATTCTACAATCCCACTTTTATAGATAACATTAATTTCATTATTACTGAGAGAATAGAGTAACTTAATATCTTTAATTTTTCTGTATGGGAGTTTATATTCATTAGTCTGATGATTATAAATCGCTTTATAATTTTGTCCTGAGCTCAGGTAAATAATACTATCTTCTTTGTCAAAACGACTGAAAGAAAGAAGCCAGCCTCTCCCAAACCCTTCATCTCGAACACTTTCGGCACGATAGTTTAATACCAAGGAAATGGGAGAACCTACGGTTTTATGTGATATAAAATCAGCGAGCCTTATTGAACATATATAAGCCCCAGTCCTAGGATCGACACCTGAATTATTAATAATTGAGAAGTTATGTGCATTCGATAAAAAAGACATTTTATTAATCACCTATTAATTATGTTCACTATGTATTCTTCTTAAATAGTACCCTTCCTCGAAATAATCATTGTAGCTAGTTCTTGAAAAACTAAAGTATCCTCTATTGCCAAATTTATCTTCGAAATACACTATTTTTCCATCAGGACTAATACTTTGGTTCCAGTCATAGGGAGGAAATGCTTTAGAGATGTTAGCAGAGTTGCTGCTGTAAATACCGCGCCCAAATGAGCTGACGAATATAATGGCCTCATCTGTATTGAGATCGCCATAGACAACCCGGTCTTTCCAGCCAGTGTCATAGGTAGTTGAAAATGGTATGTTGATATGGCCAGCATCTGTATCATATATCCAGTATAAGGCGGAAGAGGACTGGCTGTTGCTATAAGTCCCCAGCAACCTATGGTGGTCATTATTAAATCTCAGCCCCCCTTCTTGCCAAACTTTCTGGAGCGTAAAATTGTTAGGCTTATACTTCTTGAGATGAAGAATGGCCCCATCACTCCATCCGCTATTGCTTGTTTCGTAGGTAAAATCTGAACTGGTAAAGGTTCTTGGGGTCAACAATTCGACGATGGCAGAAGATTTGTTTGTGGTTCCATTACAAGTATTTTGGGTAAGAGATTCACCAGTGATATTATTGGTGGCCGTCGCTTGGACACACAGATGATAAACATCTGCACGGTTACCTGAAACAAACTTAGAAACACTCCTATAGCCTTCTCTTCGTCTGTTTCGGTTACTTCCATCCTCAAGCCTGATATCTAATACATACCCGCTGTGAGAATCTGAGACGGAGAGCGAGTCAATCGTTTCCGCCGTATAGAGTTTTTTGAGACTTACATTGTCAAACGTGTAATTAGATTTCAACTGATAATAAATTTCAATTTCGGCCTGCATTCTATTATTGGCGTATATTTTAGAATTTGGCGATAAATTCACATAGGTGCCTTCAAGATAAAGCCTCGAAAAAGGTTCCTCTCTAGGTCCAGTGGAAGAGCAAAAAGCGCTATTAATATTAAATAAAAAAGCGAGTAAACATAGTTTTTTAAATGAATTTGTTTTTAGAAATTTCATATATTATATCCCATATTTTATCACAATGATAAAATATATATTTAATCTTTATTTTTATAATAATTAATTTATAATTTATAATGAAAAATTTAGAAAAGCGCAGTAATAATGTATATACAGAAGAGAGTTTTAACGAATCCCGCCCTCTGGCCAACTTTGAGTTCAAATGGCAAAACTTCGCCCTAACCTCCTTCTTTGGTGTGTTCGCTGGTATGCCTCTACGACTTTGAGCTCTGCCAATCTAAGTTATACGTTGGCCGAACACGGCATCCTTGTTAATCGTTCTACGATTTACAGCTGATTGGGGTATTGAACACATTTCCCCGAAAAATTCATCCTCCATCTAATTAGTAGACGATTTGGGAATCTTGCATGCCAATAGCGGAACTGGTTACATCTCAACAGAAAAATGTCCTCAGCAGTACTCATGTTCTTTAGGTTTTAAGCTCGTTACTTGATGGATTAGAGGTTGATATCGAAAGGGAAGTCCCACAAGATCCGTTGAGAGCAGTGTTTTATTTTCTCATTATTTGCTCCCGGCCAGCTTCCATGACAGTAACCATCAACGATCTCATATGTCGTTTTTTTCTTTTTCCTATTTTGCTCAGAACCCCAGCAGAACACATCACTTGATTTGGCATTCACACATGCTCAGATTGTTACGGTGTTCACCTTAACTTCGCCGATCCCGCCTAGAACCTCTCCCTTTAACGCCCTCCTTAATTCGTGAAAGGGCGACCTTAGCCTACGTCAGACGTGATAAACCTTATAGCTCTTAGTCTTCTACAACGGCAAAAGGCAAATCATACGCTCCTTTTTGCATAACCTTTCGGCATAATTAAACCTAATTCTAGGTCGGAAAACCCCAAGCGGGCTAATTGAACTGGCCCCAAGTTTAGAGAGAGCTTTACCTGCCCTGATTCGAAAAGAAGAAATCTGAGGGTTGGGTGGTAACACTCACTCGATTACGACTTATGTCTTCCTCTGGCATAGAACTAGCAGATTCTCCCACTAAGTATTAGGCTCATCCCTCTGCCGTGTATTGGACTCGCCCCGAAGGAGCCTCTGTCGCGTTTCTACTTCGCTTTCTACTTCGGATTAAAGAAGTTATTAAAGCCTTGGTGAAGATTAAGCACAGATTGCTGGAAGGCGATTGAATCATATTACTTCAACCATTGGTATTTACGCGATTTCTTGGCAACTGCAAGTAGTGGCTTGATGTCCTTTTTAGGATTCAGCGTGACACCATGCTTGCGGTGCATATGAGACTTTAAATGTAGAGCTTTGTTATACGCTTTATAGCTATAACAGTTTCAACCGACTCAAATCTGTGCGTACCAGCTGTAACGAAAAACTCTCTGGCTATATCTACTTCCTCGCCATTCAAAAGCCTGCAGGCTATGCCGATAGGCTTTGTTGCGTAATTCAATAGAACTAAATCAAGAACCTACGATCTGATCAGCTACCTCCACTCTCACTCGTAGCTCTATGCCTAAACCTCGTTACAAAACAACCAACTGGCAGCAATACAACCAATCACTCATTAACCGTGGCTCTCTGACCTTTTGGATTGATGAAGAGGCGATTAGCGGGTGGGAGCAAAGCAAACAGAATAAGCGCGGTAGGCCACGTCGATTCAGTGATTTAGCTATCACGACAGTACTCATGGTGAAACGCGTGTTTTCTATGCCACTGAGAGCGTTACAAGGATTTATCAACTCGATATTTAGACTGGCCCATGTTCCATTAAACTGTCCGCATTACACCTGCATCAGTCGTAGAGCAAAGCAAGTTGAGGTCTCATTTAAGACAAAAACGAAAGGAGCGATACAGCACCTAGCCATTGATGCGACTGGCCTAAAGGTTTATGGCGAAGGTGAATGGAAAGTCAAAAAACACGGGACAGATGGCAAGCGTAGAGTCTGGTGAAAGCTGCATATTGCCGTTGATACAAGCACTCATGAAATTATTGGAGCCGAGCTAAGTTTATCGACGGTTACAGATGGAGAAGTCCTCCCTAACTTATTGAAACAAACACGCCGAAGTATCCTTAAGGTGTCTGGTGATGGCGCTTACGACACGAGAGCATGTCACGCTGCTATTGAGATTAAGCGAGCCGTTGCGCTTATTCCCCCAAGAGAAGGGGCTGCCTTCTGGGAACGTGGTCATCCTCGAAATCTCGCCGTGGGTAGCCAGAAGTTATACGGCTCAAATAAGTATTGGAAAGAGCGGTATGGATACCACAGACGTTCACTCTCAGAAACAGCGATGTATCGAGTTAAACAGTTACTAAGAGGACGATTGAGCTTAAGAAATTACAATGCGCAGGTGGGTGAGACTTACGCGATGATAAAAGCGTTGAACAAGCTTACTGGGTTAGGTATGCCTAAAGCTTGTCGTATTAACTAAGAAACACACGAAACGAAGTAGCTCTATCTCTAAATTTAATTACGCAACAAAGCCTATCCTCGCCCTAAAAGCGGGCGAGGATTTACGGAGAAATTGCTAACTGGAAATTGAGAACCTCAAAATTATCCTATAAAATTTATTCCTAACGAAGCCGCAAATTCCACCTGCTTCCAGCTCGATCTAAATCACGATCATTTTTAATCCGACCTGGGCGACTTGCCCCTCCCTCCTCTCCTCGACCACCTACAACCATAGCTAACATTTCTAATTCTTCTTGCGATAATAAAGGATGATTGTCAAATATAACTCGTTTCATTATTAAACCCCTAATTTTATTACTAATAATCTTAAAATTAAACAAAAGAAATTAATTTTAAATTATGATTACATTTAAAAAATTAGTTAATAAGTTAATAAGTTAATAAGTTAATGTAAATTATATTAAAAAAGAATAACCTTGAATTCTAATTTCAGCACCGAGCCTACTGCATAAATACAACGTTGCTCATCTTCTTTGAAAATAACGTCTAACGCCCAGGACTCTGGCTCTCAATGTGCCAAAGTTTTCTTGTCGCTCTTGAGCGGCTTTGTTGAAGCGCTCATTTAATCGCCAATTTTTGAGTTGAGAGCCTTTTCCTATATTCTTATCATACCTTGATGTATTCACTCTCATAATCATACCTTACAAACACAATCAATCCAGGCGTCAACACTTCAAAAAAACACACCTACCGACAAACCAATTATATTGCGTGACCGAGGGCGGATTGATATCTGATTATCAGGCGACATTATGGATAATTGGCAGAGTGAGCAACGCACTTAAACTAAAAGCAGTTAGGTGTTGAAAAACCCATCCTTCGATAATTAGTCTCAAGAACATCCGAGATCATAAAAGCAGTAACCTTCTTTATTTCACCTCCGCCTTTCTTTAAATCTCGAATTATCTCCCTACCATTTTCAACACTCGCTCTTTTAACCGCTCCCGGTCTATTAAGCCTAGTGTTAACAATGTTATCGGGGTCTGACATCACTTGAGATATGCTTCTTTTTTCTAATGCAGTCCAGTCCTTAACCTCACTAATCACTACATTTTCACCTTTATATGAAGTTGAAAAGTATAATTTATTAGAATCTATTACATCTGAGCCCAAGGTATCAGAGGCACTTTCTAAAAAATCGTCATTGAACTGCAAAGCCTCTGTTACGCTACTTTTAGTACTTTCATTTGGAAATGGTATTTTACCTTCCTCAATATCAGCCAAAATATTTTTGTTCTTTTCAAGCATACTTTTTACATTCTCATATAGCTTTTTCCTAGCTTCTGAATGTTCCAAGGGTTTATCTAAAACTAACTTTTCAGTAGAGAAACCGACTTTTGAAAGCCTTGCCTCCCCATTTTGAATTATTATTTTCGGCCTGATCGAGTCTAATTCACTTGGATTTATTTTAGTTACATCAATTTCAAGACTCCCAGACATCGAGCTAAATGAAATTGCAGAGAGTAGCAATATCAAAAATGTATTTATAATATATTTAATTTTATATTTTCTTCCCATCATGATTCACCTCTTCAAGGAGTAATTGGTCTATGGTAATCCGGGGAAAGGAGAAGCCAACCCATTGTAATTCCCCTCAATAACATCAGAAACTACAAAAGCGGATATTCACCTAACGTTCGGATTATTTGACTTAAAATCTCTCACCACACTTCTATCTGTTTAGCACTGCACCTTTAAGAACCACATTAGTATTTACAATGTTGTCTGGATAACATGACGCAAGAGAAATACGCTTGCTCTTAACCTTAGGTCGCTCGAACGTTAGACATCAAAATGGATTATCCTTTGATTTAATTAAACTAGTGCCTCTTCCTATAGTCTTGATTTTTAGTTAATCAACTCAAAAAAATCATTTTTAAAACTTTATCTAAGATACTTTTTCCCTGCTCCCATCACAATATTCGACCTAATTGGCGTGATGCAGACGCATGGGTGGTCCTGTTTGAGAAACAGGAACCCATAAATTGATAGTGTCATCAAGGTACCTAATTATTTTATTATTATCTTCATCTAAAAAAGGAGTTGAGTTAAACGCTAGCCAATCAAAGTTTCCACTTGAATATTTATGTACTTCTTGAGAAGAGTAATTTACGAGTTTACTGTTTTTATTTAGCGCAACCAGGTCGTCACGTAAATCGCTCAAGATTACAGCAGCGGCTTCATTTTCCCAATCACTTAACTTTTGTAGTTTCTTCACGTAATTATCGATTAATGCGCCCACAACGTTAAAGTAACTATTTTGAATAGAGCTAGTCATTTGAGCATAATCAATGAATCGTAATGATGTCTCATAGTTATCACCACCTTGTAGACTCATTAATGAAACAGCATCATTTAATGCAACATCTACCTTTTTCTTTAGGCTTCCATCAGCCACATGTTTATCGATTTTCTCAATAAGCGAATTTAATTTTTCTTGACTGATTGGCTTTAATGAAATTTCTGATTTATCTACTAATTTAGTATTAACCAGGTCTTTAGCTGCATGATAAGAACTCATAATTTTGTTTTTAAGGGTGGAATGTTCCTCTCCAATTTTCGAATATGCATCATTAATTAATTTTGTAAACTTGGTCTCATCAGTCACATCGACGCCTTGGCTAATTAGTGACTTTGTTATGGCAAAAACAAATGGAGCAACATCAATCTTGGATTTAATATCATTCATGACAGAGCCTTGAATTATTGAGCTTTCAATTGGCATAAATATCGATATAAAAATAAGAAAACCTTCTTCAATCTTTACCTCTGAATAATCAAGGTTTTTCAAAATATGATGCCCAAAATATAACCAAGAATAGTATTTTTTTAGAACATCATTATATGGGGCTATCATTGACTCCTGAAGACTATGGATAAATTTTGTATCTGTAAGCATATCTTTGAATTCAACAACAAGATGATCGCTATTGTCATATATTACATCTACTGTCCTCTCTAAAACTGGGAAAAATACATCATTCAACCAACGCATATTTGGTATTGCAACATTTTTTATCGATTTTGAAAATCGGATGCTGTTTGTGCCTTCATATGATGGATGGAAATTTGCATTATTTAATTGGACATGTCCGAAACTGCTTATGTATTTCTTCCCTGTCAATGAGGTTGAATACCAGTATTTTAAATTTTCCTTTAATCCGATTAGGTGGCTAATAGTTACTGGTAATTCACTTGAAACGAATTGCGTGGTTATTGGGGTGGATACTGTGTTATCTTTGAAATATTTATCTACTCTATTAGAGTAATTATCATTAATCAATCTATATGCTAATTTGTGGAAACTGTTTTTATATAATTCAACTGTTAATTCTCCAAAATGTTTATATTCATAATTATAAATCTCATCATTATCACCTCGGATTATTTTTTTAAGCTTTAGTAGTGATGCGTCTGTTTTATCAATTGCTTTTGAGTAGACACCCATCAAAGTGCGATCGGACTCTTCCATCTTGTTGATGACCCCAGCCATTTTTATATCACCATAAATTGCAATCCCTTCAGCGATGAGAACACCTATAACTGGGTTTATAGCTTCCGCAATTGACTCGGAGAAGATTGAGCCGATAACTTCCCCTGCAATTTCCGGGGCTATGTAGGAGCCCAAAAGAACGGCACCACCAGTGATTTCATCAGCATTTTTATTTTCTATGCCGTCAAGCAATTCTAATCCACCACTTACAACGGCAATAGCTCCACCAATTTTCTCTGCCAACTCCATTGCTCCGGTTTCAAATTCTGGTATAACCTCACCAATTTCTTCATTAGTAATCTTTTGGCCAATGGAAGTTTCTTTTTCTGATATCGGTGAGATGTCCTCTTGAAAATCATCAACCTCTTTTTCAAGAGTTGTAGTTTTACATGCTTCCCCCTCATCCAAAAGAAAATAGAAAGAGTTAGCACTATTGGCAAATAATACCGCTCCGATTGATAGTCCAATAGTGCTTATTTTAAACTTCATTGTCCATTCCCCCGCCTAAAATATGATTTTTTGAAAAATTTGATGGAATTAAAAAATTGGTAAAACTGACAATAGACTATTTCAATCAATCAATAAGAACATTTAAATAATTTATGTTTTATTTATATTGAAAAGTTATCATCTTTACTAATTCAAGGAAAAAGCATGAGCCACACCAAGAGTTTTTGACTCTGAGTTAAGTGAGAAAGAGCTTGCGGTTGAAAATGCAGCTAGAACAATATTAGCCAAAAACAAGATTATATGTAGCAAAGCGGAAAGAGCGGTATGGTTACCACAAAGCCTATCAACAACTCAAAATCAAAAAACGGATAATTATTAATTATTAATTACCCTTCAACCTCTTGCGATAGCTGACAGGAAGAAGCATAAAGACGTCAGGTTAATAATCGCCCCAATAATGATGAAAGTCGTTTCACTTAACATCTCAGCGCATTCAAGCCGACCGCATTGTAATAATTGAAGGAACTAAAAAGATGTCACTACGTTACGTCATATTGACGTATTTAAATGAAAACCCCCACTCAGGTTACAGCGTCACCAAAGAAATCAACAAATCCCATTATTGGAGCGCCGTCCTACAGCATACTTATCGAGAGATTAAGGTATTACACAAAGAAAGATGGATAGAAGCGCATGCGAACTGTGCTTCAAAAGGCAACGCTTTCACTATCACCGAACTTGGTAAACAAGCGCTAATTAACTGGCTATCGACACCGGTGGCCACCTGTCAGCATAGAGATTCGTTTTGTATAAAATTGATGAATCATTCTCTCGCACCAACAGAATTAAGCCGTGAGATAGACCTCAGCATCAAAACCACCCTCACGGTATGTCAATATTACGAACGAACCTTGAAACAACCGCAATTAAACGCTCGTCAAACCCTTATCCTCAAAAAGCGACTCGCAGAAGTTCAATTGAATTTGGATTGGTTCCAAGACATCCAGAAGACCTTGTTTTGAAAACGTCCACTCAAAGCAAAGTCGTTAAAAAAGAAATTGACCACATCGCCAAATACATTACACCTCAAGTTCATTCTGGCCCCGTCAAGCACGCACCCAGAATGAACTTGAAGAGAACGACATCAGCCAAAATATTAAAATAGTGGGATTGATTCATAATAAGGAGAACACCTCATGGACAAAAGAACCGTACCAGCCCATCAGCGCATGGAAATACCGCTTAAACCCAACCACGCCTTACCATATCCAAGTAAAACCGTGCCAGAAAAATTAAAGCAGCAGACCAAAGTTCGTCGCCGCATTGAAGACATCCTTGAAGCCCAAGAATTTGATGCGCTTTGGAAGGATGGGTGAAATAGAAGACAATAAAGCACGGCCGCTTTGTCGCGTAATTCAGTTTAGAGGCCATTTTTCACCGTTTGATATGCTTTTTAATCAATACGACAGGTTTCAGGCATCCCAAGCTTCTACAGCGCTTTGAGCATGTCTAAGTTTATGAAAGTAAACGTTTGTGATAACCAGACCGCTGTTTCCAATACTTATTGGAACCGGACACCTCCGGACAACCAGCCGCGAGATTTCGGGAGGGGGATGAGCTCAAACGCGAGTTTAATCTGAATTGCATAGTAACAAGACCTCGTGTCATAGCGCCATCGCCAGATACCTCTATGAGACTTCGGCGTGTTTATTTGAGTAAGTTCGGGAGCACTTCTCCACCGGTAACATTAGATAAACTTAACTCAGCAGCAAGGATTTCCGGCGTCTTGGTATCGACCGCTAAGTGTAACTTTCGCCATACTCTAAGCTTCCCATCTGAACAAGGTTTTTACTTCCTACTTACCTTCACCATAAACCTTGATGCCTCTCTACTCAATGGCTAGGCACAGCATTGCGCCTCTTGCTTTTGTTTTAGATGAGATATCTACCTCTTTTGCATGGCGAATGATACTTTTGTTATGTGGGCAGCTCAACGGAACATGAAGCTAGCCTAAATATTGAATCGATAGACCCTTGCAGCGATCTCAATGGCATAGAGAAGACTCGTTTCACCATTAACGCAGTGGTAGTAATAACTAAATCACTGAATCGACGTGACCTACCACGCTGGTTCTGTTTGCTTTACGTCCCCCCACTTATCGCCTCGGGACCTATCAGAGCTAATAGGAACTAATACAGGTAAAGGAGACCTCTTTTTATTTGTACTGCAATTTATCTAACTCATAATTGTCCGTGCGACCTGAAGTCGTATGAAGCGTTGTTCACCACGCAGAGTGAACCATCTGTATCACCAGATGACCCTAAGAGCCTGAATAAAGCAGCGGCTCTGACAACGTAACGAAGCTTGGTCGTTAGGCTGTGCGGGAGCAAAATCGTGAGAGGATGTTCCTCCTGATAACCTCAAAATCGGGTGAGTGCTAGGGAGTCAATATGATGAATGTAATGTGAATCCATTTAAGGCGCGTTATGTGATGAAACAGCGGAAGTGGTTAATACGCTGTAGCCAAAAGGCAACGAGAGTCGGAAAGAGATTGGACAATGCTCTTTCGTGGTCATTGTACTCTCCGCACCATTGTGGGCATCTAAGTTGACATTTTTACGCGACATACGGAACAGGGTAAGCCTGTATACCTCCCTATGGGAAAGCTACCTGTGAAGGTGGCCGATAGGTATGCAGGTAAAGGAGGTTAGAGAAAGCAAATGCCGCTTTGTAATGAAGTGGATACAGATTTTTATCTGGCGCGAAAGCGAGCTGACTTCTAACTGGTCTCCCGTTGCGAAAGAGTTTGAAGAACTTTATTGAAGAAGAAAAGCAAATGATGATTTCGAATGAAATTAGTGCATCTTCTTACAACGAACCGTGGTCTCTCAATTACTGAGTGCTCATTGGCGAGGTATTAAAGCTTCAAGTGCGTATCGCAAAGGTAATTAACACGAAGAGCTAATGTTGCGATCAACTTTTGGTCTCGCTCTAGTCCTATAACGATTTAATTACTGGGTGCTTCACTGTGCCTTTGTGGAGGCTTGAGCCGTATGCAGTGAAAGTTGCACACGGTTCTGAGGAGGGTGGCACCTGGTAACAGGTGCCGTCTATCCGACATTTCCTTTCGGCTTGAAGAGATTTGGCGGATCAAAACCAAACTAGAGATTGATAGTAGTTGGATGTAGCTTGCGTTACTTAACTGAGCCATTCTTGATAACAAACTAAGATCGAGTGATTTTCTCTACTTCCGGGGTTGCGAGGTCTCTTCGCAAAATAGGATATTTAGCCGTGTTAAGCAGATTCAGAGAAAAACAGACCTTGAAGTTCAATTTGAGAAAAAGACAAGAACTCAACAGAGTCTCATGAAATGGATTTTGATGACTTCCAACAGCCAGCAATTTTCTTTTCCAAGCCAAATGCGAAAGCAACAACCGATTAAGTATATACAGGCTTAAATTAAAAGTTGGAATGTTCGATTTTCTTCTTTGATTTGTAGGCTTTCATTGAAATTTTTAAGACAAGTTGTTCTTGTTTCGTTGAAATGAGCTGCTTAGTTAAAGCTTTGTGGTGTAGGTCCGTGATAAAGTTTTTTTCCCAAGGCGTAAGGCGGTCAAACCTTAATAAAATAGTGTCATTTAGTACATTGAACAACTCGTATTGGCTTTTATCCATTCGACTGCTGAGCATTCAATTAGAGCACTTAGCTAGAGAAATGACGTTAAGGCTTTCTACGTTATCATTTTTGCCTAAGGTAATGATTCGATAAGAGACCCCCCTCTCTAATAGTGGTCTTATTTCGATGTTGTCACAAAAACTAACGGCGACTTTTTCTACTAAGCTGTCCATATTCAAAGTTTTCTTTTTTACGAAAATAAGAGTGACACTATTGCCCTCTGACTGAGCATTTACGAGTGTGATTGAGCCTAACTCTTGTGGCAGTTGGCTTGAGATAACCGTCGCTCTATAATCGGCAAGCCCATTAGATTTTATTGGGCTTATCTGACAACCGTTAAGCATGACACTGACGAAGAAAATTACTGTTGTTCGTAGCATTATGCGCTTCTTCTCCCTTTAGGTGCCTTAAAATATTTATGGATATAACGTGAAGACATAGAAGATAAGAGCGCACTGTAATCTAAACTGAATGTGACTTTTTCCCCTACAAGTAGTGGTTTCTGTGAGGATTCAAGGACAAAGTGATCGCTAGTTGAAGACATGATCTTAATCCCATTCGGAGCCTTAAGCCCGCTGACACAAACATCTTGGCGGCCTAATGCCAGAATAGCTTGTGATACCTCCCCTCTATCTTGAAGGTTTTCTTTTTCACCAAAAGCATTTAACCCCCGACTTCCCCAAGGCAAAGTCGGTTTAATCTTGGATTCAATCACTTCAGCGGTCAAAGAAACCGCATCCGTATGTAAGCCTTTGATATTTTCGTGCTCTAAAGGCTCACAGCCTAAAAAAATTGCTTCTCCTATACGAAGGTTATTGACTCGAGTTAAGCCTGTTCTCTGAAGAGCCCAGTTAACTGAAGCAGAATTACCCCCTGAAATAATTTCTAGATTGACCCCAAATGTAGCTTCAATTCCATCGGCAAGATCAGAAAGAATATTCATATTTTGTTCATTTGGAGCGACGCCATACCGACAGGCTAAATTCGCACCAATTCCTTTTATCGTGATGTTCGGTAAAGAAATAATCTCTCGGATAAAATCAATCACGCGATTCGGCATCACACCTTCTCTGAGATCGCCAAGCTCAACCATAATAATGATACCGTGACGGCAATTTTGTTGTTCCGCTGCATGTGAAAGCCTCTGAATTACTTCAACTTCAGAATTTAAACTCATATCACTGTATTTTATTACACTCGCCACTTGACTTAGCATGGGCGTACGTATCAGCATTTTAGGGATAGCAATGCCTGATTCAGTCATCTTTTGAAGGTTTTCCATTCTTGAATCGGCTAACATTGTTGCGCCAGCATCAATAAGAACTTGTGCGATGATAGGGTGGCCGAGGAAGACTTTTGTTACAGGTGTAACGGATATATTTTTTAGTGAGAGCTGAGTGAGCAGGTACTGAGCGTTATGGTGAATCTTCCCACAATCAATGTCTAATCTAGGGCAGTTCACCCTTTTGCGGCCAGTTTTCTTGCTATCATAGGGAAGGCTGACGTTACGATGTGCAGTAGATGTTCGACAGGCTGTGATAATGCATCAGTAACCGGTATACCAAATTCGGTAGTGTAGCTGTCTATCGCACGACAGGTTTCATCTAAAGACATATCTTCATGATTCAGTGTTAGTCCAATAACATCGGTATTAGAAAACGTTTCGATAAGATTTATTTCTGAAGCAATCGAAGGCATTGGGCAATCAGGAAAATCACTACGATATAAACGTTTAGGAGCATGTTGCAATATCACACCCGCTGGACAACTGCCACGTAAGATAAATGCGCTGGTTGAAAACGCAGGATGACTCAAGGCTCCTTGCCCTTCAATAATAATCAGGTCCGGATTTTCTTTTTCATAGGCCTGTACAATGACAGATTCCAACTCACCGGCACAAAATTGTGAAGGGACAGCATCGAGTGCAACGCAGTATTGTGCGCCTTGCATAATACCTGTTTGACCAGTGGCAATCAGAACGACGTTAAGGCCTTTTCTAGTCAGTTCATTCGCCAATATTGTTGCTGTTGTTCGTTTTCCTAGCGCGCAATCCGTCCCCATTACAGCAATTCTCGGACATTTAACGTTGTGTATTTTGCCGCTAAACGTTTTCAGATCGCCTTTACTTTTGGGTTTGCGAGTATCGAATATTCGAACGTTATTCTTTAAGCTAGCTTCTAAAAATAGAGGATCATCAGTTAGGAATTCATGCAAGCCATTTACGATGTTCATTCCTAGTGACATGGCATTTAAAATGATGCTTTTATCTAAGTCAGATAAAAAACCACTTGATGGCGCAATGCCAAAAATGAAGTAATCGGGAATGCTTTCCGCGTGAATGATAGCTTCTTCAGCATTGGCAAGGATCGGTATTCCATTGGCTTTGTTATCAAGTACTTCTCCAGCATCTAAGCCGGCAGATACACTATCAATAACCGATAGAATACGATAGCTTAATGAATGCCTCACTAGCCCATTAGCGGTTTTACCATCAATTTCACCGAAATTACCTTCGCAATATATAATTGCCGAAGGGATGACAGGTTTCACTTTCTGAGCAAGTGGTAGCCAAGGAGCAATATGAGTTACATTGTAGCCCTATCTGGCAGGGTAGTTGTCACTGTTAAAATTTAACCAGTTTGGGCGATAAAGAGTAATTGTGTCTCGTATCTCAGTAGAAAGAAAAGAAGCTATATTGAAGAAGCTATTACCTCCCTATTCAATGTCAGTTAAAGAAGTGTCGGAAGAGGAAGGAATTAGCACTGCGACCCTGTATAATTGGCGCCAGCAACTCAGACGTTCAGGAGCCGCCGTGCCAAATAGCAACACTTCATCAGAGCAGTGGTCAGCTCAAACTAAACTTGCCATTGTCGCTGAAACCTACTCAATGACAGAAAGTGAACTCAGCCAATATTGTCGTGAAAAAGGTCTTTTTCCAGAGCAAATCCAAAGCTGGCGCAGCGAATGTATGCAAGGGTTTAAGTCGAGTAAAGAGCAGGAAGCTGAAGCAAAGAAGCAGGCTAAAGCTGACAAACTTGAAATCAAAGAGTTGAAGAAAGATTTACGACTCAAAGAAAAAGCACTCGCTGAAACGGCCGCTCTCTTGGTACTAAGAAAAAAGCTGAGAGCCTTTTACGGGGAAGAGCCAGAGGACGACTAACCTCAACCGATGAAAGGCAGACCATAGTGACTCTAATCCTTGAAGCGAAGCAATGCGGATGCCGTTTACAGCTAGCTTGCCATGAAGTTCAAATTGACTTGAGAACCTATCGTCGCTGGTATCAGCAAGGAGAAGTTCAAGCTGACAAAAGGCCAATATGCACCAGACCTGAGCCTGCTAACAAGCTGTCTCAGGAAGAGCGTGATGCGATTGTCGAGGTGTGTAACCGCTCTGAGTTCGCAAGCTTGCCTCCAACTCAAATCGTCCCGACACTGCTTGATAGAGGTGAGTATATCGCCTCTGAGTCGAGCTACTATCGAGTACTGAGTACGCAGGGGCAACTTCACAAGCGAGGTCGTCAGCGGAGCAGACAGAAGCAAGCGAAGCCAACCAGTTACACAGCGACGGACTCAAACCAAGTCTATACGTGGGATATCACTTACTTACCTTCAAAGGTTCGAGGCCAACACTATTACCTGTATGTCATTGAGGACATCTACAGTCGAAAAATTGTTGGTTATGAAGTGTATGAGCATGAATGCGGTGAGCTAGCGTCACAACTTCTGCAACGAACGTTGATGCGAGAGCAGTGCTTCAATCAAGCACTGGTTCTTCACTCAGATAATGGTGCGCCGATGAAGTCGTTGACGTTCAAAGCAAAAATGGAAGAGTTAGGTATTACTTCATCGTATAGTCGCCCAAGAGTCAGTGATGATAACCCGTATGTTGAGTCATTGTTCCGCACGGTAAAGTACATGCCAAGCTGGCCAACGAAAGGCTTTGAAACAATCGATAGTAGCCAAAGTTGGGTTGAAGCCTTCGTACGCTGGTACAACACCGAGCACAAGCACAGTCAGCTAAATTACGTCACGCCTTCAGAGCGTCACAATGGAAAAGATAAAGAGATCTTGAAGCGTCGTGTAGAGGTATTGCTCGCTGCAAAACAGCGAAAGCCTGAGCGGTGGTCTGGTGATATCAGGAACTGTGCGCCTGTTGGTGACGTTCACCTAAATCCAGAAAGAGAAGCTGCTTAATAAGTAAGCAAATGATGACAACTACCTTGAAAAACACCGGTAGTTGGTTTTGAAATTTTCAATTCTAGTGAATTTGAAGATGTTTCTTAACTTTTGGGTTGAAATGGACATAATTAAAGCCTGCGGTGAGGCTTAGGAGGGCAACTAAGGAGTGCCGAGATGCGAGTTCGGAAAAGAAAAGAAGTCCCTACTAAGCGGTAGGGATAAAAACCAAGGTAACACACTTACCAGACTATTGTTGGTTAATATTAAGACACTTCTGCGTCTATCACTTTGAAAATTAGCCCTTACTAGAGTGAGTTATCGCCCGAGAATCGACTCAATTAACATCCTAATATCAACACAGATACCTAAACCGTTCAACTTCCTCATCAGTACGTGTTGGCATTGCTTTGATAAGTCTTCCTCTGCGCTTGGGAGCTCGTCTGTTTAGGTTTGGATGCTCTCACTTTTCGATTTTTAGGTTTACTCATAAACTGACCTGATAATATTCCACGAATGACTTCCCCTATCGCCTCAGAAGATAGCGATACTTGCGCATCATTCACATGGGCAAACGAAGCGTTGACGGAATACGCTTATGACCTAACAACTGCGGTGCCATTCATCATTTTTGACAAAAGACCATCTCAGCCCCGTCACCTCTTAAATTAGACAACCCATTAAAAGGAGCAATTTTAGCACCTTAAAACGATTTTAAGCTGCTTTGGCTCTTCCATACTTAAGATGTGTGATTAAGCTATTTTTTACGGTTTTGCTTAATGCCATCACAAGGATTCTCCATACAAGACGCTGCTGAACAGCATACTTAAAAATAGAACGAAGCACATCAAGGTTACGGTTGGCAGCGCCAGCCTAAGTCAACTAAATTCATCAAATCAACGTTGTACATGGTATGAATCAAGGCTACTGACGGGATAGCACACAAACTCTGGCAATAAATGTCTTTTCAAGGCACTCCTTGCTGTCCCTATCGAATCAAATTTCCATGTCGTGCACACCATAAACCATACATGACTCCTTAACCAATTCATCAAATTTATTGCAGGATTATTAGACAAAAAATCCCTTTATACAGAAACCAGTTCCAACGTGTTCCAATCTTAGCCGAGTGGTTAACTCGCGCAGCTCAAGAATCTACCTTACCGCCTTTTGACCACTTTTTTCTTAATTCAAAAAGAGTGGCAAGAGTTGAAAATGGCGAGTTGGCTACATAACTGTGGAAAAATCACGACACCCGAAGGTGTGGTCAAAAAAGCAACAAAACTGGAAGCGATTTATAACCGGATCCACGAAGTAAGAATACGCTTCAAGCTTCTTAAACGTGAGGAAGAAATTACGAAATTGAAGTCTTTGGTGCAAGCGTATCCAGTTGGATGGTGAAAGCAACTAATAGAAAATTGTGAACAGTTGAATCAATATTTTTAATTTTTAGCTCAGCTTAATTTGGGAGCAGAGTTTATCACACCAACTGAACCTAATATCGTCTCACGAATGTGGACTCTAACCTTAAGTAAACAACTCGGTACATCTTCAGAAGAAATGAAGCAGTACACGAAAAAAGATAAATACCCAGCCGAAGCAATATCAGGCGAATAAAGGATAAATGCACAACTTAGGTATTCAGAGCGGCACGTTAACAGAGAAAGAACGGTTTATCATCAACGATCACATTGTTCAAACCATCCATATTTTGGAGTAGCTACCGTTCCCACGACATATTCGAAACTTGGCAAAAATTGCGGGAGGCCACCATGAGAAAATTAATGGTAAGTGTAACCTATGGGCTTAACGGGCTCAGAGATGCCTCTTACCACAAAAGTCATGGCCATTGCCGATCTCTTTGAAGCGTTGACCCTGCTCTGTTCGCTTTTTTTTTAAGTTCGAGGGTTTGTAAACGTCTTACTGATGACTATTTACAGCCTGAGCAAATTGATGAAGTAAACATTAACGATTATTTAACGTGATATCGACGTTAAGAGCCTGTTCCTAGTCGTCATAAAGAGAAGAGGCCGATACGCGAACGTTGTTTCTCTCGTCCTTTCTACTTTCTTCGCAAACGTAATCTTCTCGCATCGGCTCAAAACTTGTTACGCCGTCACAATATATAATCCTGACACCTTAACCTAGATTGCCTTCTTCTAGTCTTATGGAGTCGGTAGATTCGAAATCCTTAACGAGCACCTCATGTACCTAAACCGCCTTTACGGTGGAGTCAAAATCGGTCGAATTCACCTAGATATGTCTCGGCGGATCTTGTGGGACAAACTGTCATGCGGCCTCCTAAAAACTGCATCGAACATAAAAACAAAACCCAGTACACTTAAACGTCCCCTCAACCGTTTTCATGAAACGTAAAGCTGGAAAAAACAAGCCCTATTTTCGTGCCAACCCCCTCATTACAGCGCTGCAAGATGTGTTTTCTTTCCATCTTGGTGGTGTAAATGATCCGGCCTACATAGCTATTGAGCTCCAAATAGCACAAATCATGAAAAACCAAACCGGCTTTCTTTTGCGCGAGCTGAGCGGTAATTTGCAATGCATCGATGGTATTACGCGCCATTCAATCGACTTTGGTAACGTGAATAATGTCCCCTTCCCTCGCAAAGCCCAACAACTGGTTTAGCTGTTAAATTTGAACGTCGGACGTTTAGTCTTGGGTACTGACACGGACATAGACAATTTTCATGAAATAAGCCTAGAGTAAAACCAAATTTGGCGCCTAGTACTGTTGCCATTATCCGACACAGCATTGAACCATCCAGTTGCAAATTCTGATTAGCAATATAGACGATGATTTTATTTTCCATGCTCACTTAGAGTGCTTTGAGCACTTGTGAGGTAAGACGTGCAATACGGCTGACTTCTACAAACACCAAATTACCTATCCCAACCTTTTTGGTAGAGTCATAGAGCCCGTGCTTTTAGTTTGCTACATATTGGTTGTCTGAAGAGACTCCTAAATATGCGTAGTTCACCATGTTTTCACCTTAAATAAGATTATCTAAGGTAGACAAAAAAGTGAACGGATATAAGAAAGTGCGAACAGAGTCAGACAAAAAGACAGCACCGAAATTCGGTGCTTTTTGAAAATGTGAGAGCTAGCTTACAAAACGTCTCTGAGGTTTTTACGCTCTTCAATTTCTTCTTGTTCCGGGATAGTTCCAGGCAGCGTAATTTTTTTTGGATTTTGCTTAATACTTTGCACCGATCGAACAGACTTAGACGTCTTGGATTTCAAACTGAATACCTGTGGATTAATCGTAAGGTTTTGTCTTACTTCAACCGCAAACCCTTGATTTTCATTTTCAGGTAAATAATTACTCTTAAGGTACTTAATCGACAGGAAATCCTTGTTTCTCTTTAACGTAAATAAGCACTTTGTTAATCGCATTATCGACGTTAAACCAGCCCCAGATGCCATGGTAATTTCTTGATTACCACGAATTTCCTCTTTATTCACATGATGAACAAGCAATAAACTAGCGCCTGATTCACTGGCAAGGCTTTGGAAGACATTTTTGATTAAGCGATCGTGTTTGACTTCCTCACAACGGCCTATTGACTCAGTCACGGTGTCTACTATCACTAAATCGAATTCAGAGAAAATTTGTTTGAGTTGTTCTAAATACTGCTTATGTTCTACTTTTTCTTGTGCAGAGCTGTCGGGCGGGATCACTATCGGTTCAATGTCCGTTAAAAAATGTAGATTTTTTTTTAGCTCTGACTTAATGGTGGCAGTGCAATTAACCAGCTTTTCTTTCATTCGAGATTGAATCACGCCAGCCCCGTCTTCTGAACTCAGTACCAAGGTTTTAGCCGGTTTGTCGGCCGCGCTCATCCCTAGTAAAGACATTGAAGAAGCGTGTTCCATCGCAATACAAAGTGCAAGGTGAGATTTACCGACATTCGGTGCGGCAATCAACATACCTACATGCCCTTTGAGTAAGCCTTTTATACTGAACTCTAGGCTTTGGCTCGCAGGTGAAGACATCAAGCTATCAAGAGATTGAGTAATCATGATTTACCCTCCCCAATATAAAAGATCTGTATACCATTACCAACATCGCGAAATTGAAGACTAAAATCTTTTTCAATTTGCACGGCATTGGCCAACAAATCTTTTCTTAGATCGCTCCGGAAGCTATGGCTGACTTTAGAAGCAATAGACTGAATGTAACTATCGAGCGCCCATTCAAACTTTTTGTTATGTAAAAATTCTGCTTTGTGCGTGGTAATGTATTTTAAGAATGAGCGAACTGACGGTTTACTATAGTTGGTCATTTTGTGTTGTTCTAATCGATAATAGTAACCATGGTCGCGTATCGCTTGTAGCAAGCGCATGTCTGGCACTAAGAATACATGGTTAGTTAGATTCTTACTGTTTTTACGGCCGGTTTTGAATTTACTTCGATCACAATAGAAACGGTAATCTTGCACAAATTCTAAGGGCTTTTTGCCTACAACGTTCTGTTCTTCATCGAGTTCATTAATCACCAAATGAGCCGTTGCCAATTGAGTAATACGACGCTCAATTTGATCGTAGTTCGGACGAGTTGTCGCCATTCCCATTCGGGTTGCTAGCTCATACATACTCATCGATAAAACGGTTGCATCCCGGTCAATAAAAGAGTCGAAACCATCTTGTTGAGTGTCAGAAATATCACCATCAGAAATGGTTTGATATACTTGGGACCAATTTAAACGAGATCCCGCTTCATAAGAAGCATCGTCGAGTTGAATAGTTTGAGCATAGGCCAGCATAGTCTCGAGGATATCGCGATGAGGTTGTAGGAGATAATCTACATGTAGATCAACCCTGAAGCTTTTCCCATAGCTATTAATATTAACACTCTCTAATGGGTGATTTGGATCTGTACCACCACTCTGAGCAATTTGAATCAATTTTGACTGCATCGTTGAAGTCAAACGAGAAGCAGGATGAAAAATAGTTGCTCGAGAGAAAAGAATCGATGAGATAAACCGATTTTTTCGGTCTTCTTCATTAATAACCGTCAGGCTAGAGTTGGATGATAACGTCATGATCATTACCTAAGAATGAGATAGTATCATTTTAACAGATAACCTTACTTACCTCATCAACTTCGGTAGATGTCTATATTATTTCGGTAAATATCTATAGCTCGTCACATAAATTATGTATAAATATCGGTAAATAACTACTTTTTTCGGTAAATGTTTAGTTACTTCGCAATGATCAAACTATGTATTTAATTCATAATTTATCTAATGCTTTGATCGTTTTATAACCAATTTAGGTTAATTATCATAAGTTAACTTAAATTAATGATCTTACCTTTCTTTTAGATCGGCTAATGTTAATACTAAAAAATCTTATTTCGGTAAATGTTTATATGTTTGATCGTTTAATATCAATATAAAATCGGTAGATGTTGATATTGAATCGGTAGATGTTGATATTGAATCGGTAGATGTTGATACATTTAGATGAACTCTAAGAAACTAGAAACTTTAGGATCTAGTTTCAAGATATACCAACTTCACTTAGGCTCAGTCGGTAACCCAACAACTAACATCAAATCTCGAGAGATTTTTGATGTTAGTTGTTGGGTAAATGTTAGTTCTCTAATAATTTTATGTCTTACTCTTAATGTTTAGCTATATTTTTTACCAATTGCATGTAATTGATAAATGGGTTGGGTTTGTAGTGGTCTAATGATCTTAGGTACTAAACTAGGTGGTAAATCGCTACTATTAATGCGGGCTCTTATGGTGAAGATCTTTTTCGTTTTTTAGATCATCCCAGGCTGTAAATCAGTTTCATGCATTACTCGTCACTGCGCCTGACTGAATTAAACGAGCTTGCTATGTCTCCTCGATTTTTTATGCAGTCAAACCTATTTATCATTTAAATCTACTTACGAAAAGTTTCTCTCATGCGAACTAAAGAAAGAGCTTCAACATTAATGGAACACTTTGGTGTGATCATGTGTAGCTGCGATATTGTTGGTTACAGCATGTGCTAATCTACAGAGGTTAGGCAAAGAGTTTGCATTTACCTAACCTCTTTGAAGTGAGTTCGTTACAAACTTCATCAGGAAAGACATCCTGACACCGATGACAGTAGTTTTGATAGAATGAGAAGGATCCTAAGACAAAACTATATGTAGCGAAGAGAAGCAGAGGGACTTTCGATAAGAGAAACACAAAGATTTTTGAAACGCTATATCGTTTGTAAATTTCCCTCCATTATATTGAAAGATTTTTCAGTTATGATGTAAGTATTGACATGGGATCGTCAATGCTCCCATGGAGAAGTTATTCATAAATTTGAAAATCGAGTGGACACAAGCTCAGCCGCTATTACCTGATGAGCTACTACAATCGGCAATAGCCTCCTCAAGCAAATGATGAGGCCTATAGATTTAGGATTGGACAAAGGTTGATTCGTGTTGTGATGAGTTGTGTGTGTTGAGCGCTGATTATATTAATGACAGTGGGATTAATTTGCCTTGGGAAGAACCTTAAGTGCCAACGCCAGAAATCAAATATTACGAACTCTCGAATTTCAAAGGTTAAGTCAATAATTATAATTTACCGCCCCTTTCTCTCACTCTTGGATAGAAATTGGCTTCAGAGGCTATTTCTACTATCGTCCCTGAGAAGATTAACTTTAAAATCGACTTAAACCTTGTTGCGTAAATGAAATCCAACTTTGACGAATGTGTTCCTGAAGCGTGCTCTGAAATTACTGATTATTAAATTGAAATTGTCGGTAGGTGCTGTTCCACCCCACAACCGAACAAGCTCGCGAACGTTGTAGGAATACCAATGTCATGCAACCACGCTAACTTTGTAGCAATCTTTATCAACCTTTAGATGGGAAATTACGTTTATCGCTTAATTGGGCTTTATCTTTCTTTAGAGGCAAGAGTATAGTGGTCCAATAAAATTGGTCACGGTTTTCAAGACAATCAATCGTTCTGAGCCAATGAGTGTCAGAACACCATTATACTGATATGGCCTAAGTTGGCTGGAATATCTAATTATGTATTGGATGATTTTTTGAGTCTCTGCAAAGCTGCGATAATTTATTGCGGGAATCCACTTAGTATTTAAGCTTCTAAAAAACGTTCGATTGTCGCCTACTCCCTGCAATTTTTTCGTCGAGATAAGTTTTTTATCTGGAAGCACCGCAGTAATTGATGATACTTTCCACTTATTTAGTGACAGCCTTGGCCGCTGCGGTCCATGATATTTTTAGGTTTCCGACGAGCTTGTAAGCCATCGATAAACTTTATCTCTTGTCCGACTGTTAAACTATCAGCAGAGTCGTGGTTTTTTTAATATTTTCCCCGTCTTGAAATATGTTTATACATTGAGGACTAATTATGACCATCCCAAATAAACACTACGTTAAGAGCACTCAGCGAGATTACACACTAGGCTTTAAATACAGGTTGTGGATACCATTGAAAATGGAGAAATGGATTATTTAGTCAGTTCAAGGAAGAGCACGATGCCGAAATCACCGAGGGCGGCAAGAAGCCTTCGAAAAGAAAGTAAGCGTAATTAGGGCTTGTTCGTTACGCGATATTTATCTTTAATGTGTATATCAGAGAGAAAAATTGTCAAGGTGAGCTTGCACTAAGGCGCTTCATGTCTCGACTAGGAACTCACAAGCTTCACTTCTCTTACTAAAACCTCAATTGATAGCTAAAGGAATAAAGCTGGGCCGCGATGTTTAGTTTAACTACCTTCAAGAAGAGCGGTTGCTGGTTAAGCCAAAATGGAGCTACACCAAAACAATGAAAAAGGCATTGAATGAAAAAGCATCCGAATTTGGTAAAATAAATGTTTTCTTCAAAGGTAGAGGAGTTTTTGGTGAGCTACATGACTTATGTTCAATCTGATGAGGGCGTTCATTAGTTGTCATTGTCAACGGACGCCTTCATTCGTAAGATGAACAGGCCAAATAATATGTATGAAAAAACAAAAAATTCCGTTACAGGCTTGCTAAAAATCGTCAACCTATTTAAGACGAGATACCTTCTTTTAAAATTCACGAATTTCTAGTTGTCCAGATGTCATAGGTGAGGCATTAGGGCTTTCTCTCGTAGATCTGTCTAGCGAATAGCAGAACACCGCTTAGCTTTAATTTCGATGTTTGAAGCCACATATGCCAAGCAGATGAACTGTTCTCTTCTAATACTCTCCTACCCTGCCCTCCTACCAGTATCCAAGCACAATGTAGTGTCTCAGTCACACCTTAATTACCGGTGTGATTTACGCTGTGGTATCGACGTTTCATGTTGCTATTTTTTTCTGGTGCAACCGACATATAAAAAATCGAGGTCCAAACTCCTTGGTTACTCGCTGTCTCGCCTTTACTTTGGTTTGGGATAACCAGGGGGCTTGGGGCAATTTATAACTGGTGACCGATTGAATACGTTATTTTAGCTTGGGTCGTAGTGGTGTGTGTTGTCTTGTCTTTTCGCAACTCACTGGCAATATTAGTTTCGCCCTTTTCTTTTTGATTGGGTATCAAGAAGGTTTGATGGGCTTTTATAGAAAAACAGCTTTAGATTGATTTGATTGTGGGAAAATTTGTCAATGCTCAGCCTGAGCATTGACAAATTTCATGGTTTTTTGAAAGATAATGATTAGTGTGCTGATTTGTATTTTTTCCAATAATCAAAGCTGTTGAGTAGGGCAAGCTCAATACCTTGTTCATGGTATTTATACGACACATAAAATCGTTCGATGTAAGCGTAGAAAGATGGGAGACGTTGTTGGAGAGCCGGCCTTTTTTTAGGAGGATGGACACTAACCATTAGGTAACCTATGACTTGTTTATTCTTTTTTGTTTCAGCGACAAAAAAATAGATATTTTTATTGTTTAGCTTCTCCTTCATCATTGATTCCGTAAAAACTAGATCAATGATTCTGATTTTACTGAAATTGTAATCACTTAAGCTGTATTCGTTCTGCTCTCTCTTGTAATGGCTAATTTTACTGTGGCTGCCTGTTAGTTGCTCGTGACACAGAGCATTGATAGAGGATATGTCGTTGAGCGTCGCTTTTCTTATTAACACCTTAATCTCCTTTTTCCTGTTATCTTTTTGAAGCAAAACGCTAAAATGCGAATTAAAAGATATGTGTGTCCCCTAGTAATTACTAGGGGCTAATAGATGGGGTTGCATATTCGTAATATTCTTTTGCGCGTTGTTTTAAAGCCTGGATTAGCGTATTTGGTAGGTTTCTTTCTTTTATCCAATTTTCAAACACTTCTATTGAGGGAAATGTGACAGAAGAGATTAGGCTTGAGCTTTGAACTAAGTGGTTAAGCCAATAAAGGGTCTGTAGGTCTTCTAGAGGAGTTCTGGGGAGTAGTAGTCTTCCTTTTCTAACTTTTCCTTTGATATAAGGTTTGGCTGAAACCTCAAAGGTTTTACCTTTTGAAAACGGGTCTGGGTCTATCAGGATTGTGCTATATCGTATGTAGAGTAGATATTCCTGCTCTATCTCATCAAGCTCGTTGAAAGAGACTATTTTGTCCTTGGGGATAGTCTTTTCATGTACTCGGTGATGTTCATCATTTAGCAACTGCAGTAGATTAATCGGTTGAGCTGAGTAATGTTCAAGTAGGCGAGAAACTGATTTCCAGTGCAGTAGTAAATCCCTAATCGAACTCATGGTGATTGGCCCTTCTGGGTACAGTTTATACATGTACTTAACTTCGTCTTCCTTAGATAAAATGTGATCTAATGAAAACGTATTGATAATAAAAGCAGGGTGTACATAAGTAGCAATGTTTCTGCCTTCCACACTGAACGAGTTATCTAAAGGGATGACTTGAACATCAATTTTTTCTAAAGCGTTTCGCAAGGCGCTCAATAAACCATCATTGGATTTAGACTGGTAAATATAAACTCGTTTTTTTACTGTTTTGGTTCTGACCGTGAGGACCCTATTTTTGTCCGTCGGGTTAGAAGTAAAATAAGACGTCGCAAAGTAGCTAGAGAAGAGCATTATATTTGGAGAGGCTCCTTTCTTTTTTAACATTCCTTCTAAAATAAGACACCCACCGAGCATTGAGGACATAAGAATGATTTGTTTTAAGTTCTTTAATAAAATTTCAGAAAAGGAAGACAACACATCACAATAGGCGTGAGCTGGAGTGGCTAAAACTAACGTATCCCAAGAGGAGGGAAGGGGAGAGAGCTCTGTATAAAGTTCATTAAACTTAACTAATCCGACTAGTGTCGCTAATTGTGGTTCATTCACCTCACAACAAACAACGTATCCGTGTTGTTTGATTAATCTTTGCCTATTTTCCCACTGAGGGGAGCTTTTGCCGATGAGGGCTATTTTTTGACTAAGAGGAGCCATAATTTGGCTAGTTTGAATGCCGACCGGCCCCGCTCCAGCAACCAATGTGTTCCCTAGTATCATAATGGGCTCTCCATATTTCCATTTTCCTTCTAATTTATATGCTCTAGGTATATTTTTCATTCTCATACCACTACTTTTATAGTGCTACTTTCTAAGTCCATTGTTTATTTAATTATCTTTATTAATTAAAAAAACGGTGATGTCATTTGGTCAGGTTTTCTCATGGCTATGATGCTTTTTTAGAGGGCTTTTAGGTGTTGTTAATATGTTTATTAATATTTAATTTACGCTGAAATTAATACCAAATTTTATTTATTTGATTAATCTTTATTTAAGTTGGGAAGGAGAGGTTTGGGTGTCCGAATAATGGGCTTCTTTAGTTATTTCTAACCAACTTACCCTTAATCGTTGGAAAATGTTTGGAGAGAACCCTATGTCAGCAATTAGCAACAATCAAGAACAGCCTATGGATTCACACTATTTGCCGGAGCCGTATCGAATCCGGGTTATTGAACCAGTTAAAAGAACAACAGAACAAGAGCGAGAGCTGGCGTTAATGAAAGCGGGGTACAATCCTTTTTTGTTAGATAGCGATAAAGTGTTTATCGATTTACTGACCGATAGTGGCACCGGGGCAGTAACGCAGGCCATGCAATCCGCAATGTTGAGAGGTGATGAAGCGTACAGCGGCAGTCGAAGCTATCGGACGCTTAGCCAAACGGTAAAAGATATATTTGGCTATCAGTTTACTATCCCTACACACCAAGGACGTGGCGCTGAACAGTTGTATGTACCTGCCTTGATCAATAAGCGTGAACGAGATAAGGGGCTAGAACGAGAAAAGATGGCCGCATTTTCAAATTACTTTTTTGATACCACTCAAGGGCACACTCAAAAAAATAACTGTCGTGTGATGAATGTGCCTTCTCGTGATGCCTTTAATACTGAAGTTAAGAGAGATTTTAAAGGCAATTTTGACTTGAAAGCGCTCGCGTCTGGCATTGAAGAGATCGGGGCTAAAAATGTGCCCTATATTGTGAGTACGATTACTTGCAATTCTGCAGGTGGTCAGCCAGTTTCTCTTGCCAATTTGAAGGCTGTTTATGAGTTAGCGCAGTTTTATGATATTCCCGTAGTTATGGACTGTGCACGGTTTGCAGAGAACGCCTATTTTGTAAAGCAACGCGAAGAGGGATATGCTGAATGGAGCATTCAAGAGATAACTAGCGAAGCTTTTAAATATGCCGATATCTTTGCTATGTCAGCGAAAAAAGATGCGATGGTTCCTATTGGGGGATTGCTTGCTTTCAAAGATGAAAGCTTGTTAGATGTTCAATTAGAATGCAAAACATTATGCGTGCTATTGGAAGGCTTTCCAACCTATGGCGGGCTTGAAGGCGGTGCTATGGAGCGCCTAGCTGTCGGACTCTATGATGGGATGGAAGAAGATTGGTTAGCTTCCCGTCTTCAGCAAGTTGAATATTTAGTAAATGGTCTTGAAGCGTTAGGGGTTCGTTGCCAGCAAGCTGGCGGTCATGCTGCATTTATTGACGCAGGTGTGCTCTTACCTCATATTCCGCCGGAACAATTCCCTGGGCATGCTTTATCTTGTGAGCTTTATAAAGTGGCGGGTATTCGTGGGGCTGAAATAGGGTCCTTATTGCAAGGGTGTGACCTTGAAACTGGTGAACAACTGCCTTGTCCAGCGGAACTGTTGCGTTTAGCCATTCCCAGAGCAACCTATACGCAAGCTCACCTTGATTACATTATTGCTGCTTTTAAAGAAGTGAAAAAACGCGCCTCATCTATTTCAGGTTTGAAGTTTACTTATGAACCTAAAGTATTGAGACATTTTAACGCTACGTTAGAACCTGCACTCTAAGTTGTACCCCCCTTTGCTGTGAATAAGGGGGGATTTAGTTATTAATAACTAAATTGACGAGGTGTTAGGGGTTTATTGAAGGTTTTTTGCTTGCCTGAACTTGGGAAGAGGCGAGGATTAATTTCAGTTCATCCTTTTTTGTTAAACAGATTTGGCTTGATTGATTATTAAGGTTCACGTTAACAACTTCAAGTTCGTATCGAAAATAGAAATAACTGATTAGTAGGACCGCGAGGGTTGTTGAAGATAAGCCGATGAAAGTCCATTGGTATAATTTTAGATGATTGGTTGCTTTTTTGAGAGGACACGAAAACTTAGAGTGACGTGGTAACTTTATATCTCTCGGCGGGTCTAGTGAGGTTTCAAATTCAGGAATATGAATCTTGTAACCTTTTCTTGGGATGTTGACGATTTTGATGCTATCAAGGTCTAGAACTTTTCTTAGGTTAGTTATCGCGACTGGTAAAGAGTTAGGCCCGATGATATCTGGGCTCCCCCAAGCGGCAATAATTAACTCTTCTTTGGTTGAAATGAGTTGTTCTTTCTTAATCAGAGTTTCAAGGATACAGCTTTCAGGTAGGGTAATTGAAAATGACTTTTGATTGCTAAGCATCAATTGAGCCCCTGATTCATCCCTGTGTAATATACAATTACCTATAGGTAATTGTAGGTTTTCGAGATGCGCTTTTAACATAGTGTTTCTCCATATTTCTAGAGAGCGATGGTTAAGACAGTTAGTTTTTCTAGTGCTTTATATAATGGCTCATTTTTTGAATACTATTTACAAAATTTTGAATAAATTTGAAGTTAAACGAAATATTAGTTAAGGCGTTTTGTTTCATATGAAGCTAAAGGTCAGCTCTTTTCCTCCTTTGTCGTTTAGGTAAAACTGCATCCAACGCCAGTCCTTCTCCTTACAGGCCTTAAAAGTGCAGTGGATATTTTTTCCTTTAACAATATCGTTATCGCAGAAATCTATAAATGATTGAAAAGAGCGGCAGATCAGTGTTTCCATATTAGTAGTCCTTTTGAAAATTTATTCATATACACATCTCTAATTTATCTGTGTAGATGAATAAATTTTAATAAAAAATGATTATTAATAATTTTAGATTACCCATTTGGCAATGGCTAAAATTTAGGCCATTCCTCATAGGATTTTTTTGATAATTTATAAATAAATTATCAAAAAAATCATCTATTTATAGTGATATTTTAGTTTTTTAAAACTGGAGTTTTGGAGGGTTAAACAACAATAAATTTTTGACTAATACTCTCATTCTTCCTGTTTTATATAGTTGCTTCTTCTCTGTCTACGAGATCCCTTGAGCCTGTTATTTTGCTTTTATTCCTCAATTCGTTACGAAAGAATCGGAACTCTTAATCGAGCTGCAGCTATTCATTTTTTGGTGTACTTACTAATCTAATGTTTAGTAGTACAGATTTCATTGCGTTTTGGGGGCGTCTAGCTTGAACTTGGGTCACTAAAAAATAAAATAGGTTAGCTTATGGTCTTTGATGGTCGGCGGAATATTGATTGTTCTAGGGGGTGTAGTGGTCAAAAGTACAGGACACTGGCTGAAGGGCCATTAACTGGTGACAACCCATCATTTTCTTGAGGGCGTTGCCGATTGTAAGGACTCATCAGGTAATAGCCGTTGTCTTTCTTGTCCTGAGCTTGTTCCAGGTAGCTTGTTTCTGGTACCCACTCGGCTTTCAAGCTTCTAAATAACCTTCTATGGGAGTGTTTTCCCAACAATTACCACGAAGGCTCATGCTTTGAGTTGTCCTGGCATCCTTGATATTAATAGAACATCATGTTCTTCGCCGCCCCCGTTTCTTCTAAGCCAGCCCTAAAGTTTTAGATGCTAATTCAGCATTGGACTTATCTGATAAAGGCCAGCCCACAACGCGTCGACTAAATAGGTCAAGCACTACTGCTAAGTAGGCCCACTTCGAACCAGACCTAAGATAAGTAATATCGCCGCACCAAACACTATTTGGAGTACGGATTTTTCTCGTTCTAATCGGTTAATATGGGCTTCTAACTCTTGGATTTTCTTTTACTCAGACGTGAGGGCTTTGGTCGTTGGAGTAACCCCACCTTGCTCAATTTTGAGTTATTCGACCCAGTGTCGTAAAGCTGTTTCACGTATTCCATAGAGCTAGCTGCTTCAGGGATGGAGTCCCCTTGGTCAAGAACCAAGCTTGCAGCATATATTTTTGAATTCAGTAGAAAATGTACGTCTTTGTCGTTTTGCCATTGAACCCCTCATTTATGAGGTCCGGGATCAGGATGCCAACTACAGGAGAGAGCCTTTTGGACGTGAGAAGAATTAAGCCTTATCATTATTTATTAATAATAAATTAATGGTCTTTATATTTGGCTAAGATAATAATTCGATTGTTAGGTTCACCTAGAATCAAACACTCTGCACTTAGCCAATTTTTGGGTTATAAGGATGAAGTTACCCTAGGTCAAATAGAATAAGGAAGGAAGTTTCCCAAGCCAACTTGTTCTTGATGGTTTAGTCGCTTGTAGTCATCCTATTTTTTCGATTTGGCGATAGAGGGAGGTGACAAACAAGTGGTTAATTAAAATGATGGAGGTACTTCATCGGCGGGGGGGGGGTTAGAGTTTGACGAGGCCAAACTCATTGTAGGGCTTAGTTTTTACTGATTTGGAGACCATTTTCTTTGCATCATCAGTGAGTATTCTATCTTTAGTCTTCCATTATCCTTTCCGCAAGTGCGTTCTGATAAGAGTCATAATTGTATTTGTAACTCTCTAATTTCATGTTGGATATGTGTCAACCTTATTTAGGACGGGTTAGGTGAAAGATAAAGGCTCTAATTTGAGAGAAATACAAATATAATAATAATTCAGAAAAGGCAGAACACATGATGTCCAACATTAGTTTACAAGGCTTAGACAAACTAGATCGTAAAATTCTATCGAATCTACTCTCCAATGGGCGAGAATCGATTGCTAACCTTTCTCGCAACATCGGCTTGTCGCGAACAGCAGTCGCTGAACGTATCAACAGACTTGAAAAAACCGGTATTATCAAAGGGTATACGGCACAAATAAGAGTAGAAAATGACGGGAGAAAAGCGGCAAGTTATTTGCTGATTTCTTGTGAAAAAGGTAAGAAAAATGATGTAAGTAATGCGTTAAAAGAACTACCTGAAGTCAGACTTACAAGCATTGTTGGTGGTACCTACGACATTATTTCTTTGATTGAAGCACCTGACCTGCAATCAATACACCATTTATGTAATGAGATAGAGTCGTTCAATGGCATTCGCTCTCTCAATACAACAGTAGTGCTACACCAACCAATCAGTCGTTAAAAAGAAAGCCGCTCTTATGAGTAATGCCGATCAGTTAAAGCCAAAGTGATCGGTTGAACGATCCTCCAGAGCTGTCAAAATCCAAGTGTATTTAATGCACTTGGATTTTTTTATGGATGTTTCTCAAGCTCTAAACATAATTAATGATTGGAAACCTAGCAACATTGAAACTTTGTCTGACTTGCTTCCAATTGAACTCATCGACGAGTCTTATTCTCTTACTGATACCGTCACGATGAGAAAGAGAAAGTTAACTCTAGAATCCATGGTGTGGCTGCTTGTTGGAATGGCCATCTATAACAATAAGTCCATGAAAGATTTAGTTAACCAACTTGATATTGTACGACCGTACAGGTAAAGCTTTTGTCGCACCAAGTGCGTTGACTCAACGTCGAAAGACGTTGGGTGAAGACGCAATAAAAGCGGTCTTTGAGCGAATGACTACGTCATGGTTGAAAAGCGCACAGTTACCCTAGTGGAATGGGTTAACGCTTCTTGGTGTCGATGGCGTTGTTTGGCGAACGCCCGATAACCCGCAAAATGAAAATGCATTTTCTCGACAAAAAGGGACGCAATATCCGCAAGTGAGAATGGTCTGCCAAATGGAACTAAGCAGTCACATTATTACGGCCAGTGCATTTGATAATTACAATACAAACGAAATGATATTAGCTGAAAAACTAATAAAAACAACACCAAACCATAGCGTAACAATTTTCGATAAGGGGTTCTATTCTTTAGGTTTATTACATAAATGGCAAGACTCTGGCTCAGAGCGCCATTGGCTTATCCCCCTCAAGAAAAATACACAATATGACATTGTTCAATCTTTAGGGCGAAATGACAAACTTGTTCAATTACACAGTAATCCAAGAGCTAGAAAGCTATGGCCTGATTTACCAAAGTCGATAACCGCTCGACTTGTCACTCGTAAAATTAAAGGAAAAGACTACCAAGTATTAACCTCCATGACGGACTCCCTGCGTTACCCATCAAAAGATATTGCAGGCCTTTATGAGCATCGTTGGGAAATAGAGCTGGGCTACCGAGAGCAAAAACAATACATGCTTGGAAACCGTCTTACGCTGCGAAGTCGTTTACCAGAGCTGGTCAAGCAGGAGTTATGGGGCATCTTGCTTACTTACAATTTAATCCGATATCAGATGGTCGAGCTCTGCTTCAATTTAAAGGGAAATTACCTTCCTTATCAACTGAGTTTTAACGGCACATTAGCTCATGTATCGGCGTTATTTGTAGGCTTACCTTACTCAACACCAGGAGCAATACCTCGTCAGTTAAAGGGGTTTCACAACATGGCTGAAAGCTTAATACTTGAAGGGCGAAGGGAAAGAACATTCCCTAGAACAGTTAAGCCTAGACCACAGCCGGTATGCTAAGAACAAAAATGCCGTTCACTCACAAGTGAACGGCATTACCTAATTTGAGAGCCTTTATCTTTTTATAAAGTTGATTGGTGGTGTTTACCTAACACTGATTGGATAGCTTTATCGAGTTCAGCTTGGACATCCTTTGATAAGCGACCAAATTCATACGAAAAGTTTCGACCTTTAACACGCTTACGAGCAAACATACCTTTACTGTCGAACTCTGCTAGAGGAGTAATGACAGCTTTGTCTAATTCTTGCTTGGCTTCAACGATCTTTAACTCAACTTTAATGTAAGCAATCAGAGCGTCTTTAGCGTCTTCTTGGCTCTGCTCAGCCTGAGCGTTGACAGCATTATCGGCTATTTTTTTAATGAAGCTGCTCAAGGCTTTCTTGTCATCGGCGAACGCTTTCATCACCTTAGCCAAGAGGGAGTAATCAGCATGAGACAAGTCGTTAACGACAGGGAATAGGGCAATCAGCTTACTGTCAATACTGGCTGCTTTCAGCGCTCGACCTACCGCTTGACGGCTAATATTTAAGATTTTTGCCGCATCTTCTTGAGTTAGCTCACCGTTCTTCATCAGAGTTTGACATTGCAAACCAATTTCACGCTGGTTGTGCTCTTTGGCGGTTTGCAGCTGCTTAGCCAGCGCTTTGGCATCGGTGGTAGAAAGCTCGTTTTGAGTGACTAGAATTCGGAATGTTTTTACACGACCTTCTTGAAATAAAAACCAAGCACGACGGCGAGAGCCATCAAGAATATCAATGCGACCATTAATTTCTCGGCCAACGGCTGGATAGAACTGCTGAAACTCTAACGAGTTCAAATCTTCCAATGATTCTTTGGTTAACAGAGACTGGTCACGACCATTAACATCAAAGGTCACAAATGAGTTCTGCTTAACTTGTTCGTGTGACAGTGTAACTTCATTGAAAGTGGCAGTTGAACCAGAAGCTAATTGCCAAACCATTTTCTGGCCAACAGACTCTAATCCAAACTTAGTTCTAAGGTAGTCTTCAGCGTTTTGCCCGCTTTTCTCTAGCTCGGTGCTGAGTTGACTTGTTAGAGTGTCTAAATTTGCTTTGGCCGCTGATTGCTGCGCTTGAGCTGAACCAGGAGCATTGCCTAAAGGGCTCCCGCCACGTTTCTTCGCCATTATTTGTTCTCCTGTTCACGCCAAACGTTCAGAATATCGCGCAAGATCTGACTTGTAACTTCATAGCTGTTTTGTTGCGCGCTTTGGAAAGTTGCTTTGCTTTTCGGGTATTCACTTTTCGACATATCAAACACCGTCGAGAGTAGGGAAGATGACTGACGAACGGCCTCACTATGCTTAAACTCTTTTGAGTACAAGTAAGGAGAGAAGTTGTCGTACAGGTTGTTCATTAATTCGGTAGTGGTTGAGCTATCACGATGGTTAGTCAGTAAGATCTTCATGAAGTCGTAGCCTTCATGGTTGGCGTTCTCTAACAGGGCCCACACCTGAGGAATGTAGCTGAAGTAAGAGCAGGTAGCATCAATGTCGTTTTCGGTAATCGACAATGGGAAGACCACATTCGTTGCGGCAAAATACGCATTGAAGGTTGCATAACCTAGTGAAGGAGGGGTGTCGATAATAATGATATCAAACTCATCTTTTACACTATCGATGATGTCTTTAAGTAGTGAATAAGGTGAATTTAAGGTTTGACTGAATACTTGCTCATGAAACCAGCCTTCCATCGCTCGGTCACTTTGCGCGGCAGGCAAAATGCGCAGGTTTGGAATGGTAGTTTCAAGAAAGGCTTCAGAGATGACTTGATCAACGGTTTCGCCTTCATCGAGGTCGAACGTTTTCATCATCAAGTCACCAACAGACAAGTTACCTTCTTGCTCGGCTTCGGGCGCGTAGTACATCGATAGCGTGGCTTGGCCATCCATATCGATTAGACCAACACGATACTCTTGATGAAACTCGGTCGCTAAACCTGATGCGATAGTCGCGGCAGAAACGGTTTTACCAACACCGCCTTTTTGGTTCTGGATAACCATCACTTGCGCCTTTTGCTGCTCACTGCGTATGAACTTAGCGTCTTTACGTAGATTATCTGGTAGTAAGTTACGTACCTTGTACATTTCCGCGATATCGATCGACCATTGTGAGTCTTCATGACGACGGGGATCTATCGCAGCGGCGGTAACATACCGATCAAGCGTTTTTGCATCAATGCCAAGGTAGGCCGAGGCTTCTGCTCGGGTAAAGTTACGCAGCTCTTTGCGATGATTGGCCAGTAAACGTTGATTACGACGCTGAATGTAAGCGTCTGCACCGATTTTAAGCGCTTGAAATGTGTTTGTAGTGTTTTGATTATCCATTTCTGCCTCCGGGTAGGGATAAGAAATAGTATATACCTCAATTTTTGATGTTGGTATAAAAAATTGAGGTGTTTTCGATTTTAAATAAATGATTGTGACAGGTTGATAAAGGAGAGCGCTTAAATTACCTATTAATTACGAGTATTCATTTTTCAAATCCCTCTTAATAACTCCTGACTAACAATGAAAGTTGAGCTGAGTCGTACAACTTCGATGAAAAAAAAAGGAAGTTATTGATATGATTGAGAATGTAGCATTTACGAAAAAGACTAAGCGTTTTTGGCTAACGCTTGTGGGATCGGTTGTGTTTGTTACGCCAACGTTGATTCATGCGGCTGAAGACCAGGATTTAAAGGGAGCTGTGGATTATTATGTTTTTGGTTTAACGTCCAGTGAGAGCTTGCCGAACAAAGACAGCAGTGCGGCAGCTGGTATTGCACGGATTACATTGAATTGGCGAGCTTACCAAAAAGAGAGTGATACCGGAGCTTTGCAGCTGAGGGTTGATCATAAGCACGGTTATACAGAGAGTACGCCCTCTGAATTTGTCATGGAGAATGTCGGAGGGTTTGGTGTAATCCAACCAGCTTTTAGTGATATAGGTTTAAGGTTAACGAATCTTTATTGGACACAAACCTTTAATAAACAATCTACTGATATGATGGTTGGTTTTTTAGATGCAACTGATTATGTTGATACTTATCAGTTGGGTAACCCTTACTATGGTTTTTCTAACTTACAGTTTAGTACCGGTTCCGGTTCTATCCCAATCCCAGATGAATCAACATTCGGCGGCGTTCTACGCCATATGATGTCGGAAAACTATTATTTTTATGCAAGTTTCTCTGATGCAAAAGCTGATTCGACTAAGCCTTTCGATGGTGTTGAACAGTTCATCAATGATAATCAATATTTTAAGTCCCTAGAAATAGGTTGGGTGGAGTCGAAAGACGATTTTTATTTGAAGAATTCACACCTAACAGTTTGGCACAGTGATGGAAAAGAGAAAGCTAGCGAAAACTATGGCGCAAATTGGTCGTCCATATATAAAACCGGCTCATGGATACCATTTTTCAGAGCCGGTGTCGCGCAAGGACCTGAGGCTCTATACAAATCTTCGGTCGTGTTTGGTACTGGGTATGAGGCAGGACCTGGCATGCTAGGCATCGCCTTGGGTTGGGCTAAGCCCAACTCTGCTAATGTAGCTGATGACTCTTACAACTCTGAAATCTATTACCGAATGAACTGGGGTGCGCTCTCGTTAACTCCTAATGTTCAATATCTTTATTCTTTACCGAAGAACTCAGAAGCTGATGACAGTTGGATTATTGGTTTAAGAGGTAATCTTCACTTTAGTTTCTAGTCTCTCAAAGCTCTCCCGAGCTTGAAATTCGGAAGAGCTTTTCTTCAATATTGCCCTTATAAATAAATTAATTATTAATAATTAATTTATAAAAAATGCAAAAGTTATTTATTTTTATTTGAGTAGTTAATGACATTGTGGAAATCATGATTGCCAGTAAAAAAAGAAGAGAAGGCGATTTCTCTCGAGATAAAATTCAGCAAAAATACAATGTGCTTGAAGGCGCTCGACAAAGAATTTGCTATCTTTTCGACAACTTTAACCATTTCTATGTTTCCTTCTCTGGAGGGAAAGACTCTGGCGTCCTTTTAAATCTGACTATTCAAGAAGCGAAAAAGCGTGGTCGATTACCTGTCGATGTACTCATCGTGGACTTTGAAGCTCAGTATCATGAAACTCATGCCTTCATTGAGCGCATGGTACTGGACGGAGAAATTAACCCCTATTGGGTTTGTTTACCGCTCAGCTTAAGGAATTCAATCTCACAGTTTCAGCCTAAATGGCTTTGTTGGGATCCTGCTAAAGAAGCGCAATGGGTCAGGGACCGACCACCGCATAAAGGCGTGATTTCAAACCCGGATGTATTCCCTTTTTTCCAAAACGGGATGGAGTTTGAAGACTTTGTTTTTAAGTTTGCTCATTGGTACCAAAAGGAAAGGGGTGAGCCAATCGCTGTGTTAATCGGTATACGTGCTGATGAATCTTTACATCGCTTCAATACCATTAAAAATAGGTCCAAAAAAAAATTTTCAGATAAATATTGGACGACTAAAATGCAGCCAAATGTGTATATGGCTTATCCCTTATACGATTGGAAAACTAAAGATATTTGGGTTGCGAATTACCGCTTTAGTTGGGATTACAACCGTATTTACGACTTAATGCATAAGGCCGGCGTCCCTCTTTCACAGCAGCGGCTTTGCCAACCTTTTGGCGATGAGCAAAGAAAAGGGCTGTGGCTATATCAAATATTAGAACCTGATACCTGGCAAAAATTAGTTGCCAGAGTAGAAGGATGTAACTTTGGTGCTCGATACTCAAAAAGTCAGGGGCGTATCCTTGGTTATTATCGCTTTGAATTACCACCGGGGCTTAGCTACCGGCAATACAGTAAATACCTTCTGAAAACCATGCCGCCACATGTAGAAAAACATTACCGAGACCGAATTTTTAAGTTCTTACAGTGGTGGCGTAAAAACGGTCCTCAAAAAGGAGTGACCTGCATCCCTGATTACGCAGAGAGTAAATTGGAATCTAGGAAGCAAGTTCCTAGTTGGAGAAGAATTTGTAAAGTACTGATTAAAAATGACTATTGGTGCCGAGGACTCTCTTTTGGGTACAACAAGTCCTTAGCAAAACAATACCATGCCCTCTATGGAGAAGAAGAGTGATACGAATGGAAAGTGAACCTACTCTAGCTTATCAGCATCGCACCAAGAAGCCGTTGAAATCTATCAATAACACGGACAAACAAGTCATTGATAAGGTCGCAATTTACAATAAAGCAGCCAAAGTACTCATCGAGCTTATTCCTGATTTACCGCCAGCTTGTCATGTTGAAATGATCCCACTTGATGAAATAGAAGCTAATCAATACAACCCAAATAAAATGGCGCCTCCAGAAAGCAAACTCCTAAAAACGTCGATGGAGAAAAATGGTTTAACTATGCCTATTTTGGTTAATCGTTTGAATGCTTCGGTCAAAAAATACGTTGTCATCGATGGGTTTCATCGTTATCAATTATTATTGAACCACCCAGATCTGCAAACCCTAACGGGGTACATCCCCGCGGTGGTCCTTAATTTGCCTGAAGAAAATTGCATATCGACTTCTGTTCGCCATAACCTGGCGCGTGGCTCACACCAAGTTGAACTGATTGCAGATCTGATTATTCAACTCAAAGAGATGGGATGGGCAAATCATAAAATTTGTTACGAATTGGGAATGGATAAAGATGAAGTTCTACGATTACAACAAGTCACAGGCCTCGCTGCTGCCTTTAAAGATCAAGAATTTTCACAGTCCTGGGAGTAATTGATTTTTTAGCAATCACGCCGTAAACCCTCGCCAGCTCTGAGGGCGGGGAGATAAGGCGAAAGTGCGATAGCACTTTAAGATAGACAGCCCGAAGCAGTTGATATAAGACTGTTCATGAATACAGTTAAGGATTTTGAGTGTTAAGAGCAACTAAGGCACGCATTTACCCAACGTAAGAGCAATCTGAGTTTTTAATAGCTCAGTTTGGCGTTGTGCGTTTTGCGAACCACAAAGCTCTACATTTAAAGTCGCATATGTACCGCAAGCTTCCGAAAATGAAACCTGTAGAGGCGAACATTCACCGTGAAATTGTAGGTAAAGTTAAAAGTATTACTGTCAGATTGAGTAAAACAGGTAAGTTCTACGCATCTATCCTTGTTGATGATGGAGTGGAAGCGCCTAGTTTGCTTCATACAGTGAGTAAGGTGACAGGTATTGATCTTGGTCTGTCTCACTTTACTATTGAATCGAACGGCAGAAAGACAGCTAACCCCAGATTTATAAAGCGTGCTGAGAAGAACCTCAGACGTAAGCAGAAGTAGTTATCTCGTAAAGCTAGATTGCTATTAGCTAAATGCGATGAAAAAGTCGCTAACGCTCGCGCTGATTTTCAACACAAACTCTCTCGAACTCTCGTAGACAAAAACCACGCTGACCCCCCAAAAGATAGACGTTATTCTGTTAAGTGTAAGTGGTCAACATTTCGGACACTGATTTAAGCCTATTTTCGGCATTTACTGGCGACAGCCCATGAGTTGCGTGCTGAGGCCGAGGCCGATTGTAGTAACTCATCAAGTAATAGCTCATATCTTTCCTTGCCTGAAATTGTGGCATCAGGCTTATCTGATAAAGACCATTCCACAACGCGTCGGCTTAAGTAGGTCTACTTCGAACCAGACCCAATCTAAGTAAGATCATCGCGTCTAGCCTCTCCAATTTTGCATGTTTATATCGATGCGAACCTGGCTGATTACTCATTAACCAGCTTCACGCATTCTCTGACGAACCTTAAATCCCCCCGATTTTGACACCTTCCCATGAGTGTCGCAGTTATTATCTGAAATCGGGGGTTAACTAGGTAGAAATATTAGGCTAATTTAGAATTTAATTAATATGTCATTCCTAAAATTAAGTTCTAGATTCTAGGTTCTAGCGCTTTTTTGTGCCTCCTAGCTTGTAAGGGGAGCAGTCTAAAAGAGCAATTGAACTAACGAAAGAAAGGTATTTATTTATGTCTAGTATGAAACAGGTAAGGAGCACAACCCCGCCTTCAATGATTGGAGGAGCCTGTATTGTCGCTTGTATTTGCGTCGGCGCTGGTATGCTTGGACTTCCCGCTGCAGGGGCTGGGGTCTGGACCATCGGTGCTTTAATGGCTTTGCTCTTCACTATGCTCATTATGACAACCAGTGGTTGTCTGTTACTCGAAGTTTTAAAAGATTATCCATACAGGTCGTCTTTTTCTTCCATCACAAAAGATTTGTTAGGAAAAGAGGTTAATTTTTTTAATAACTTAATGATCTACTTTGTGGGAGGGATTTTACTGTACGCTTACATCACTTCATCTGGACTGATCATTAAGGAGTACTTTGGCCTTTCCCCTAAACTAGCTTCTATCCTTTTTGTGCTTATCTTTTCTGGACTAGTTTGGCATTCAACAAAAACAGTTGACCGCATTTCCATGGTGTTGATGCTATTTATGATTATCAGCTTTATTTTTGGGACTGCTGGCCTTTGGTTTAATGTTAATCTTGTTACTTTGTTGGATACTGCTCACTTAAAGTTTGAGTATGCGCAATACGTATGGGGGTTTTTCCCTATTGCTTTAACTTCATTTGGATACCAGCACAGCGTCTCCACTCTGCGAGACTACTACCTTGATGAAAGGCTCGCACAAAGGGCGATTGTAGGCGGAACGCTCATGGCGTTCTTTATCTACACCATTTGGCTATTAAGTATCTATGGTAATTTACCAAGAATTAGCTTCGGCCCTATAATTGCAGAAGGTGGAAATATAGACATCTTACTCATCAGCTTAAAAGCAGTGTTGGCTGAAGAAACCCTATCAAATGTCATTAGTGCTTTTTCAGCGGCGGCCATTTTGTCGAGTTTTATTGGGGTAGGGTTGGGTGTGTTTGATTTTTTGGCCGATCTTTTTCAATTTGATGCTACCTCCAAAGGAAGAACCAAGACCTGGGCGGTTACATTTATTCCGCCTCTTATTTTTTCTCTTCTTTTTCCTTTTGGTTTTCTTAGCGCAATTGGTTATGCAGCGTCTGCCGCTGCGATTTGGGCATGTATCGTACCGGCATTGTTAGTAAGGAAATCGAGACTACAAAGACCAGCGTTTAACAACCTTGAAGAGAGTGAAGAAGATCAGAAAAAATCGAAGGCTTACCAAGTGCCTGGAGGAGAGTTGGTGTTGGTTGGTGTGTTTATCTACGGTGTGAGCATCATCGTTATCAACGTACTAGTCCTGTTCGAAGCGCTGCCCGTTTTTGACGGCGTCTAGCCTTATTAATTTTAAAATTACCCATCCAAAAGATTCAAATCACGGTCAAGGACGAGCAACCCGAGCGCTGAGGGGCGTGGTTATTTGCCGATCGAGCCCTATTAGGACGGTTTTAAAATAAACTCTAGCGGCAAAATCTTGGGTTCCGAGTAAATTTAAATAAAGTAAGCATGAACAAGAAGGATTAGTGATGAAAGTGAGTGTCTATATCGATCAAGTGTTGTTCAAACAAGCACTCAGAGCCGCCAAAAGCTCTGGACTGACCCCGTCCCAAACCATTGCCCATTGGGCGGCAATGGGTCAATTCATGGAAACCAAATCCCTCGGATCGCTGAGGCTCATACAGAGTGGCCCTAGAAAGAAGTAAATTTCCAGCGTTTTCATCGCTCTGGCGAAACCTTGGAGCCCCAGTAAACATCGTTAATAAAGACATTGAAAAGCCGAGCCAGCCCTCGGCCTTTCGATAGCGTTGCCGACGGAACTTGAATGTTCCGTACACAGATGGCCAGAGAAGAATGGCTCTTATGGATGTTTGAAATTCTTGAGAACCAAGTGATAGACAGAAACTCTGAAGCGCCGGCGGATTGCGTGGTGATTTCTGGCGCAATTTTACTCGACGTCCAAAAGAAATGAAGCGTTGGGAAGTATGAATAGAACTCCCCATGCTCCTTGGTGAGCGCAGTTAATTCGGGGACGGTTAGCTTTGCTAAATCCTTGCAATAACGGTCATATTGTCTACCAACACTGTCATTTTTCTCGCACCATCTTGTTGTCGAAAATTTGCATAATGTCCGTCCATCGGGGCATTCTACTCTAGCGCTTGAATGCTTTTTGCGTAAGACCGCACCACATTATATTTCATCTCATTAACGGTATAATTGAGTTTTTTAAAATCCAAACTTGGGGAAGAACTAAAATACTTACCGTTTGTGTCGCCAAGTTAAGCCTTCTATCACTTTAAGCAATCGCTTTTCGTATTGTTCCGCTCCGTCTCATTAAGTGAGCAACACATTTTCAGCGGTGGTGTTCGTGATAGTTAATAACGGGCTGATGAGCCTCTGGGCCTCAACAGAAAACGTCACTTTGCCTTGTTTTATAACGATAATTTTTCCCGTCTCAGCCGTATAGCCGTGGGGTCGTTCATTAAGGTAAACTGATCACGGTCGAGTACTTCAAGAGCGTCTTGAGACGTTTTTAGTTCAACGGTTAGTTCAGCTGAACTAAAGATGCACACCTTTAGCTTGGTAAAAAACACGGCAAGGATTAACCACGAATTCACGAGAATTGAGGTGTTTAAGATCAGGAGGAAGACGCCCAGACTCGGGAAATTAGCTGAGGCGTTCGACTCTTTCGAAGATGTTTTGAACGAGTTGTTTGGCAGCGAGCAGGTTTTCAAGGGCAATGTATTCCGCGAATTATTGAGAGTCGATAACGCGGGCTCACTCCAAATCCCTTCAGCCATTTTGACATTTTTCCTTGCTTCATCAGGACCCAGTGCTTTGCCTTTGAGATTGCGAGTTCACCGCCAGCAAGCCCTTCGAGAATAGCCAAACGGTTTTGCATAAACTGGTGTCCACATCAACCAGATACGTAGAGGGGGTCCCATGTTCGGTGAACAGCACTGGCTAGGTCTGTGAGGGTTTTGGTCGCTTGACGCTTAAGGGAAGTAACAAGCTCGACTTTCATGAGAAGGACTCCAACAGAAGACTCAAGTGATACTATTGAATCACTTGAGTCTAGTAAGTTTAGTGGAGAGAAATGCAAAGCGTTGGGAGTTACACTAAACAGTTTGTTATGCCTTTAATTGATAGGTCGCCTTTGAGGTGTATTCTGCCACACCTAAAATGCTAAAAACCCCGCCTATTGTTGTAAAATTGCACGCCCCTTCTTTTGCACAAGCAGAGAGGTTTTTATTAAACCAAGCTCTCGTAAAATAACCCGATTCTTTTAAATGTACGTAAGCGAACTGGAATTCAGAGAGAGTCACTCCTTTTTCATAGAAAGACGCTTTTTTAGAATGAGAGGGAATACGATAGATTAACGCCTCTTCACCTCTTCGTATGCCGAGACCTTTGATTACAAAGTCAGTTTTCATTTCTGGTTTTTGAATAACTCGACCTACTTCTTTAGCCAGTTCTCGGATGACCTTTTCCATTTTTCCTCCTGAGGTATAGATGGCCTTGTTAGGTGTCTTATTTTCGATGTTTTAGTAGTTCTACAACATGCTCTTTAATTTTGCTATCGCAAGGAAGTTGAGCACAGTACCTTCTTGAAACCAATAGAAGGTACTATCTAAGTTTGATTTTAAGGAATCAATTTGCTCAGTAGTTAAGCGTACCAAATATGCTCTCATTCGGATTTTTCGCGCTGTTGATGACAATTACGACATAGGCACCCTGGAGCTAAAAAATTACGAAACGTTAACGGCTAAGGTGCGACAGCAACGGCCTCTATCTCAATCATGGCATTGAGAGGGAGTTTTGACACTTCGATACAGGTTCTTGCGGGAAAATAATTGGCACCATGTTTAATGAAAAAATCATTATAAATTTCATTCACAATTGAAAAGCTCACCATATCGGTAAGATAAACGGTTGTTTTCACTACGTCTGACACATCAGTATTCGCATGTAGCAAAATGGCTCTCATGTTCTCTAGGCATTGAGTCGTTTGTTTTTCAAGGCAGGATTTAACCATCAAGCCTGATTGTGAGTGAAGCGGTAGCTGTCCGGAAGTGAAAATTAGCCCTCCAGAAATCACCCCTTGAGAGTATGGGCCAATAGCTTTAGGGGCTGACTGAGTTTCAATTATTTTTCGCATATTATTTAACCATAGGTTTTTGATGAATCAACAAAGCTATAGGATTGGGTAAAAAAACACTTATTATTTAACTATAATTAAAAATGAGATTTGAAGGGAACGGAGAAGCTAGGCAAGACAATTGCTTGCTTAGACCACTCACTAACTTTTAAATATCCTTTCTTACTCCCTCTTGGCAGCACTGTTTTCATTGTGAAAATCGCGTAGTGTTCATTTCACTTTTATGATGGAGGAGAAAAGTGGCTGACAACCAAAGCACGCTAAAACTCAACCAAGTGAATTTAAAATAAAGGCGTAAAGTAGACCGCCCCGTATAAACCTTACCTCTCCTTAAACCCTCTACGCTGATAATCAATAAATAGTGAAAAAATCACTAGATACCCCACTTGCAACGCAATAATACTAATATCAACCGCCTCCCAAGGGTTAAAGTGAAGCTGAGTGCTTAAATAATAGACAAGATCATAAAGTAAAATAAACAGGTTATGGCAAGCATGAATGACAATGACTACTCCTAGGCGGCGATATCGCTCAAAGACCCAACATAGAAACGCCCCAGACATAAATGCGTCCAGCGCCCACTGGTGTATTGAAGCAAATATTAAGCTTGAGAGTAATGCGGCGTTAGTAACCCCAAAAATGGACCTGAAAATAACAAACAACAAATAACGAAACAGGAGCTCCTCTATCACGGGAGAAATGAGCACACCGTCTAGAGCGCTTCGCAACACACTCGACCAATCAATTACTCCATCAGAGGCCGAAAATAAAGGGGTAAAATTGTAGGATTGGGCCTGCCAAGATCCCGGGGAAAACCAATCAAAAATAATATATTGAAGATAATTTGATACGGAATTTAATGAAATCACCCCAATCAATATCAACGCGCCTTCACCCCATGTACATACGTTTCTGGGCCAAGAGGTTAAGTACTGCTTCCAATGCTTATCTCGCCGAGCACTAACAAATAGCACGAAAAAAGCGATAACAGGTAGAAAATAGTAGGCGAAAGCAGAGTAGAGTGCTCGATCCAAAGTCGGATTTAATGCCCACTCTCGGGTAATGCTCAGGTAGTAATCAAGCAGGACATAACTTGGAAAGAAATAGCCTATGTAAACCACCACCACAGCTGAAATCATTAACCGCATCGTAAACTCCAAAAAATTAATAACCATAAGGCAGTTTTTACCGCTTTTATCATGTTGGTCGTTTAAGCTCACTTCGCGAACGTGCTGCGCTGGTAAGGCTCACTATAACGAGCCCTTTGCAAGAGAGGTGCACTCTATCAAGCGAATCTGGGAGCTAGCTTTTAATCCCACGGCCTAGGGTTACCCCCCAAAATTTTCCAACCTTATGAAGAGTAATTAATAATTTCATAGTTAAATTCCCCCTCTATTTAACTGGAGAGCGAAACCAATGTTTTAGGTTTTAAAGGAGTTATCTTCCCAAATAAATTGAATGGAATGTTAGAGTTTTTTCTATGGTTTAATTATTTAATTATAGGTAATTAAATAAAAATTTAATTTTTTGAATCGGTCATTGAAGCAGCCCAATTCATGGATGTGGGTAAGTCTACGTGGGTTCGCCAACTAAAAGCAAAACGCCAGGAAAAACTCCGAAAGTCTCACTTAGGACGCCTGAACATTTAGGTTGGCTCATTTGTCCGGATTATACTTGTATCAGCCTCAGAGCAAAGCAAGTCGAGGTCTCATGCAAGACAAAAACGTGCGTAGAGATAAGTGCTCCCGATCTTACTCAAACAAATACGGGGAGCTGGAGGCGGTGCTTATGACGCGAGATTGCGCCGCTTTCTTGGAACGTGGTCACCCTAGAGCTATTGATTCTAGTTGCTATGAAGACTGGGATGAAAAAAGGGGCGAGGTTGGGAAGACATCAAAACTATACAAAGAACCCCCTACTTTAGTCGGTGGTTTAGGGCTAGAATCACAAGCGCGAGGGTTCAACCGTGAAGGGTCTGAGACGCAGGGGGCGTAAAACTCGTTGTCTGGCATACTGGTTCCTTCGCTGCCATTTTTGAGTCTTACACTCAAACCAGGACCTCGATTCGTCCCTGACCAGTAATTTATCCTGAGCGCCTAGACTCGCACGATAAACATATTACCGTATGTATTAAATAACCCTTTTAACTCCTTTTTTTTGTAAAACCAATATTTTCTCCGCCGAGGCTATTTAGGAATATTTTTGATGGTGAGTTGATAAACATCTTCCTACTCCCAGTATCGAAGCTCTCAAGACATGAAGATCCAGTAACTCTACATGTGAACACATTCACGTCGATTGTGTGAGTGGTGATGCCTCCATCTTCAGCTGTCGTGACTGTCGTGCTGCCAACCGCAACCCCTGACAACCAGCCAGTAGGTGTCATCGTTGCCGTGCTCAGCTCATTCGACGTCCACGTCAAGGAATCGCTTACATCGTATGAAGTGTTATCGCTGTATGTTGCCGTCGCCATTAATGACCTTCCACAACGGAATTTATGAGGGGGTGACCGCAAGCGAGGTGAGGACCGCAGCGGTAAGCAATGGCTCTTCGGGAGCGAGAACTATTGCTGATCTGGTGATAAATCAAGGCGTAGCTCTGAGCCGTTATCTAGCAACAAAGCTAATGAAAACGCTTGGTTCGATTAGCTGTCAATTACCGAGACATCAGTATAGGAAAGCCTAAAGGGGCTACATTCCACAGCGAGCAAGATAGTCACTAGATGAGTAGAAAATATCGTCAGTTACTGTGGCGTTTTCAGATAAAACAAAGTTTATCTCGACGAGGAAATTGCTGGGAGAATGCTCCAATGGAACGTTTCTTTAGAAGCTTAAAGACGGAGTGGATCCCAACAGTAGGTTATCGTAGCTTTTCTGAGGCTCAACAATAAATTATCCAATACATCATTGGCTATTACAGCCAATTGAGGCCACATCACTATAATGGTGGCCTCACACCTAATGAATCAGAGAGATTGTCTTGGGTACCCTCTAAAACCGTGGCCAATTTCAGTTGACCACTACACATAGCAAAAAATTATAAGCAACCTACTTTTGTAGGTTTGATACTAGGATGAATAACTGTCCCATTAGTATGGGCTAGAGACACTGGTTCAGTTTCTAGAACTGTGCACTTAGGTCCTAAGCGCTTATATATTTTAGGATGCATCTGAGAGAGAATCGAGGTAAAACTTTTATAGTCAGGACTTTCTAAATGCACCGCGCGACAAGTTCCAATAGGAAAGTACGTATGTATTGCCTCAGGGGCTAAAGCCGAATCCTCATAGATGTCACTTAGCTTTACTTTTACCGGGTTCAACTCACATCCCTCAAACGTCCCATTTTTCTTGTACCTATAGTCACTAGGCTTCTCTGTTAAAGGATTAAAAGTATGGCCATAGTAAGAGTCTGTACAATTTCCTCCAATATACTTGTTGTCCTTGTCATAAAGACATAAGCGCGTACGCATGATTAAGCTGTTGTAGCAAGACGGGACTCTAAGATTTCTTACGGTGGTTTTCTTGCCTATTGGTATGAAACCACCTCTGGACCCCTGACAAGTTGCGCTCGTTCCACCGGAATCAAAATATTGATAACCCAACTTCCCACCTCTCAGAGAATCTAAAATGAGGTCATCAAGATAGGTGAGCTCCCGAGTATCTTTCTCTCTAAGTATAGGGTAGAGAAATGCTTGATCACTCAATTGTGGTCCCTCATAAAATGTCACGTAACTATTTGATAAATCGATCGCTCTAGCATTAAAGGAGAGAAAAAAACAACTCAAATAGAACAGTATTCTTGTCCTTGTGTACATATATTACTACCTTTGATTAAAATCAGTTAAACGAGGCTCCACCTAACTCTTAATGCAGACCGAATACTAATAAATTAACTATCAATTATGTTTTCCTTACAAGTGAGTCCAATCGAGTATTGAGAATGACATTTCTTTGATTTTACTAGTCTTTTAAATCAAAAATTTTGCGATTAGGTGGTGGGTTGGCATTAATTGAAGCGATAGCAAGATAAGAAAGTTTAGATTATTGTTATTTTTAGCCTGTATTTTGGGGGTGACAGGACCCCTGTAAAAGAGAAATTTGATATTAATGTAAATACAGTGTGGTTAAATCTACACCCCAACCCCTGCAATCGTGGGTCGGCTGACATTTTGGATTGATGAAAAAGTGATCCAACAATGGCAACGGACCAAGCAAGGTGATCGTGGAAGACCTCGTTTGTTTAGCTAATCACTTTACCGGAGCAAAAGGTAGCCTCATCACCCCTCTAGAATTGTCTGAGGCTGGCTTTGAGATGAAGAACGTCCTATTTCGAAGGCGTGGCCAGAACGCTTGCGCTTCCTCACTCCTTTCACTGACTTTAATTAAGTTCGAGTAAAGGCTTATTGTCTTATGTGCCTATTTCCCTTTCGACTCACATCATTTGATGGGCTCACAGGCTGTTAACCGTGATCGTTCTGAACCCCAATGACAAGGGTATATGAACGCTTCGCGCCCTTGTCCTTGAGAACCAAGAACGTTTGCCGGACAGCCAAGCGGCTCCATAAAAGTGATACTCAAACAGAAAGGAAACTCCTCATGGTACAACGACACTCAAGCCTAACTCTCTCTAAATCAAAGTTCAGCGACCAGCGTTTCGCCGCTGGGCACGAAAGCTCACCAAAAAATGATGTCTCTAGATCTTTGGCGGTCTTGAAGTTGCGCTATCAAGTCAAAAAGTGTCGTGATGAGGCGAAAAGAAAGTCTGATTGGGTTTCCAAAATCCAGCGTTTAAAAATGTTCAGTCGTCGTCAGTCGCCAGAGCAACAGGCTGATATCGCGTCGTTAAAAGGCCAAGGGTTCGTTGAAGCTATCAAGCAGCAGTTTCCGCAATTGGTGTCGCGTCGTTTTGCTTTCCATGAAATCCGTGACTTTTTCATTGAATTAAATGGCGCTGGCTTTGGTGAATGGTTTCTTCACGAGCGAGCGGATCACATTATTCTGTACACCACTTACGGGTCTGTGTTTCCAGCGTTGCGATTCGTGCAAACGGAGGAGGGGACGTTTAAGTGCTCAGGGTTTTGTTTTGATGTGCGTTTTGGCGTTTAGAGGGTCACATGAAAATACGTTCTACGGTTTCCTCTGACATATCCAGGCACGTGATTTGGGTGAATTCAATCGACTTCTTAATACTAAAGGCACCGGGGGGAGGGGTGAGTATCAGAGTGTGTGACTGTGCTACCACCATTAAACAAATGCGAGAAGACGACGCCTATGCGAAGAAAACGGAAAAGACGACAGAAACAACCTCCGAGCATCGCGCGTCGGCCAAAGGTTTACTCTCTTGTCTGTATAACGATTAAGGTCGGCTGATGCGCGACGGCATCAAACCCTCATAAGGTAAGGCCATCAATAGGTCTGAATTTTGTTTCGATATTCCAGTCGTTTTCGGCATTCAATCGGTTCGGGTTTGTTATACGAGCAACGCTTTTGCTCTTTGTGAGCACCAGGCGATTATGCGTATTGTAACTACCAAGCAACTTTGTCTTGGAGTGGTGATTTTTTCAAAACTTACTGAATCCTAAAAAGGACATCAAGCCACTACTTGCAGTTGCCAAGAAATCGCGTAAATACCACTGGTTGAAGCAAGATGATTCAACCGTCTTGCAGCAATCTGTACTCAATCGTCACCAAGCCTTTGATAACTTCTTTAATCCGAAGTTGAAAGCCAAGTACCCACATTCAAACGTAGACACGGTAAGCAATCGAGCTATCACTGTGTTGGTGTAAAAGTCTTTGATGGTGCATCAAACTCCCGAAAATAAAGCCTGTAGAGGCGAATAATCACCGTGAGATTGTAGGCAAGGTTAAGAGCATTACGTTAAGCAAGGTAACTGGTATTGATCTAGGTCTATTTCATTTTGCTATTGAATCGAACGGTAGAAAGACAGCTAACCCAAGATTTGTAAAACGTGCTGAGAAGAATCTCAGACGAAAGCAGCGTCAGCTATCTAGAAAAGCAAAAGGCAGTGCCAATCGAGCAAAAACTAGATTGCTCGTTGCCAAATGCCACGAAAAAGTGGCTAACGCTCGTGCTGATTTTCAACATAAGCTTTCTCGAACTCTCGTTGACGAAAACCAAGCGGTGATAATTGAGACATTGAAATCAACAAACATGATGAAAAGCCGCAAACTGGCGAAACACATAGCGGACGCCTCATGGCATAGTTTTGTCTTTAAGTTGGAGTACAAACTAAAAGAGCAAGGCAAATATCTAGTTAAACTAAATCAGTGGGACGCAAGCTCTAAACGTGCTGTTGTTGCGGTCATAAAGTGGAAGAAATGCCCTTATCGGTTTGCAAGTGGGATTGTCCATCAGGCGGCACTACAGACATAAATCGTGACTTAAACGCCGCCCTTAATATCCGTGATAAAGGCCTTCTAGAATTAAAGGCGGTTGGATAATCGTCTCTGCTTATGGAAGCTGCGTAAGTCTTGATACTATCGAGCAATGGCTAACGAAATAAGAAGCATCGCCCAATAGGCGGTGAGTAGTCACTTAGATAGATATGCTGAAAACCCAAGCAAACGAGGGAAGAGCTCCTAGTTTTTTAAGGACTTAATAGCATTTTTCTAGCTAGGCATAGACCTTCGGATCTTGTCACTTTGGGCAAAAAGTAAAAATAGAGTAAAGCAGATGATGGCAAGTCCTAAAGATATTCCTAGTATTAATAAGCTTTCTTCACATATTAGAGGTAAGGCTATTGATAAAAAAGCGAGCAGGACAACAAATAGTTCACATCCTCCCCCGAAAATAGGATGCTGATGACGAAATACTGCCCATTGATAAACCATTGTTGATAATCTCCTTGCAGCTGAGCTCAGCTCTTTCTCTTTAGTTAAAATACGTTAACACTATCAATACTGTATGGGGGGGGATTTTTATTATTTATTTTTAATTAATTATCTGCCAATTTTAAACGCTAAAGTTAGTACTATTTGAAAGCGAAATACAGGGTTTATTCATGATTATATTTATAAATAAAGATAATTAATTAAAAATATAAAATCATTGCTTTATGTTAAATAATTGATTAATTATCTTAAATGATTGTCATTTCCTCTGCTATTAATCGAATTTATAAGAATCATTTTTAATTTATAACCATACTAGCTATAGCCATGAATAAAATTATCTCCCTTTCTATATTAATTATACTCTTCTTGGCAGGTTGTAATTTAGAATTGTCAGAAGAGGTTGATGTAAAACCAGCAATAACATTAGAACGGATCGATATTAGCGTCTCCTCATCAGGAATTCGGGGAACAAGTAAATTAACGATGAGGAAGGGGAACAAAAAAGCTTTCGTCGCAGTAGGTTATTATTCTGATCACTCTTCAAAGGTGCTAACTGATTTAAGCATTTGGCGCTCTAATAACAAGAACATTGGATATTTTGTAGAACCGGGACAATTAATTGGCAAAGCGTTAGGATTTATAAAGATCACAGCCACTAAAGATGGAGTCACCAGTAACACAGTGGACGTGGAGGTGACCAATGCCATCGTCACCTCGCTCACCGTCACGCCTTCACAGGTCTTAGTCGCGAAAGGTCAAACACAACAGTTACTTGCAACAGCGACCTACAGTGATGGGACCTCATCAGATGTCAGCCGTTCGGTCACGTGGACACCGGATGAACCACAGACAGCAACGGTCACGCCTACTGGTTTATTGTCTGGGGACACAGTCGCCACCACGACGGTTGAGGCTTTCCTAGACGGAGTCACCAGTAACACAGTGGACGTGGAGGTGACCAATGCCATCGTCACCTCGCTCACCGTCACGCCTTCACAGGTCTTAGTCGCGAAAGGTCAAACACAACAGTTACTTGCAACAGCGACCTACAGTGATGGGACCTCATCAGATGTCAGCCGTTCGGTCACGTGGACACCGGATGAACCACAGACAGCAACGGTCACGCCTACTGGTTTATTGTCTGGGGACACAGTCGCCACCACGACGGTTGAGGCTTTCCTAGACGGAGTCACCAGTAACACAGTGGACGTGGAGGTGACCAATGCCATCGTCACCTCGCTCACCGTCACGCCTTCACAGGTCTTAGTCGCGAAAGGTCAAACACAACAGTTACTTGCAACAGCGACCTACAGTGATGGGACCTCATCAGATGTCAGCCGTTCGGTCACGTGGACACCGGATGAACCACAGACAGCAACGGTCACGCCTACTGGTTTATTGTCTGGGGACACAGTCGCCACCACGACGGTTGAGGCTTTCCTAGACGGAGTCACCAGTAACACAGTGGACGTGGAGGTGACCAATGCCATCGTCACCTCGCTCACCGTCACGCCTTCACAGGTCTTAGTCGCGAAAGGTCAAACACAACAGTTACTTGCAACAGCGACCTACAGTGATGGGACCTCATCAGATGTCAGCCGTTCGGTCACGTGGACACCGGATGAACCACAGACAGCAACGGTCACGCCTACTGGTTTATTGTCTGGGGACACAGTCGCCACCACGACGGTTGAGGCTTTCCTAGACGGAGTCACCAGTAACACAGTGGACGTGGAGGTGACCAATGCCATCGTCACCTCGCTCACCGTCACGCCTTCACAGGTCTTAGTCGCGAAAGGTCAAACACAACAGTTACTTGCAACAGCGACCTACAGTGATGGGACCTCATCAGATGTCAGCCGTTCGGTCACGTGGACACCGGATGAACCACAGACAGCAACGGTCACGCCTACTGGTTTATTGTCTGGGGACACAGTCGCCACCACGACGGTTGAGGCTTTCCTAGACGGAGTCACCAGTAACACAGTGGACGTGGAGGTGACCAATGCCATCGTCACCTCGCTCACCGTCACGCCTTCACAGGTCTTAGTCGCGAAAGGTCAAACACAACAGTTACTTGCAACAGCGACCTACAGTGATGGGACCTCATCAGATGTCAGCCGTTCGGTCACGTGGACACCGGATGAACCACAGACAGCAACGGTCACGCCTACTGGTTTATTGTCTGGGGACACAGTCGCCACCACGACGGTTGAGGCTTTCCTAGACGGAGTCACCAGTAACACAGTGGACGTGGAGGTGACCAATGCCATCGTCACCTCGCTCACCGTCACGCCTTCACAGGTCTTAGTCGCGAAAGGTCAAACACAACAGTTACTTGCAACAGCGACCTACAGTGATGGGACCTCATCAGATGTCAGCCGTTCGGTCACGTGGACACCGGATGAACCACAGACAGCAACGGTCACGCCTACTGGTTTATTGTCTGGGGACACAGTCGCCACCACGACGGTTGAGGCTTTCCTAGACGGAGTCACCAGTAACACAGTGGACGTGGAGGTGACCAATGCCATCGTCACCTCGCTCACCGTCACGCCTTCACAGGTCTTAGTCGCGAAAGGTCAAACACAACAGTTACTTGCAACAGCGACCTACAGTGATGGGACCTCATCAGATGTCAGCCGTTCGGTCACGTGGACACCGGATGAACCACAGACAGCAACGGTCACGCCTACTGGTTTATTGTCTGGGGACACAGTCGCCACCACGACGGTTGAGGCTTTCCTAGACGGAGTCACCAGTAACACAGTGGACGTGGAGGTGACCAATGCCATCGTCACCTCGCTCACCGTCACGCCTTCACAGGTCTTAGTCGCGAAAGGTCAAACACAACAGTTACTTGCAACAGCGACCTACAGTGATGGGACCTCATCAGATGTCAGCCGTTCGGTCACGTGGACACCGGATGAACCACAGACAGCAACGGTCACGCCTACTGGTTTATTGTCTGGGGACACAGTCGCCACCACGACGGTTGAGGCTTTCCTAGACGGAGTCACCAGTAACACAGTGGACGTGGAGGTGACCAATGCCATCGTCACCTCGCTCACCGTCACGCCTTCACAGGTCTTAGTCGCGAAAGGTCAAACACAACAGTTACTTGCAACAGCGACCTACAGTGATGGGACCTCATCAGATGTCAGCCGTTCGGTCACGTGGACACCGGATGAACCACAGACAGCAACGGTCACGCCTACTGGTTTATTGTCTGGGGACACAGTCGCCACCACGACGGTTGAGGCTTTCCTAGACGGAGTCACCAGTAACACAGTGGACGTGGAGGTGACCAATGCCATCGTCACCTCGCTCACCGTCACGCCTTCACAGGTCTTAGTCGCGAAAGGTCAAACACAACAGTTACTTGCAACAGCGACCTACAGTGATGGGACCTCATCAGATGTCAGCCGTTCGGTCACGTGGACACCGGATGAACCACAGACAGCAACGGTCACGCCTACTGGTTTATTGTCTGGGGACACAGTCGCCACCACGACGGTTGAGGCTTTCCTAGACGGAGTCACCAGTAACACAGTGGACGTGGAGGTGACCAATGCCATCGTCACCTCGCTCACCGTCACGCCTTCACAGGTCTTAGTCGCGAAAGGTCAAACACAACAGTTACTTGCAACAGCGACCTACAGTGATGGGACCTCATCAGATGTCAGCCGTTCGGTCACGTGGACACCGGATGAACCACAGACAGCAACGGTCACGCCTACTGGTTTATTGTCTGGGGACACAGTCGCCACCACGACGGTTGAGGCTTTCCTAGACGGAGTCACCAGTAACACAGTGGACGTGGAGGTGACCAATGCCATCGTCACCTCGCTCACCGTCACGCCTTCACAGGTCTTAGTCGCGAAAGGTCAAACACAACAGTTACTTGCAACAGCGACCTACAGTGATGGGACCTCATCAGATGTCAGCCGTTCGGTCACGTGGACACCGGATGAACCACAGACAGCAACGGTCACGCCTACTGGTTTATTGTCTGGGGACACAGTCGCCACCACGACGGTTGAGGCTTTCCTAGACGGAGTCACCAGTAACACAGTGGACGTGGAGGTGACCAATGCCATCGTCACCTCGCTCACCGTCACGCCTTCACAGGTCTTAGTCGCGAAAGGTCAAACACAACAGTTACTTGCAACAGCGACCTACAGTGATGGGACCTCATCAGATGTCAGCCGTTCGGTCACGTGGACACCGGATGAACCACAGACAGCAACGGTCACGCCTACTGGTTTATTGTCTGGGGACACAGTCGCCACCACGACGGTTGAGGCTTTCCTAGACGGAGTCACCAGTAACACAGTGGACGTGGAGGTGACCAATGCCATCGTCACCTCGCTCACCGTCACGCCTTCACAGGTCTTAGTCGCGAAAGGTCAAACACAACAGTTACTTGCAACAGCGACCTACAGTGATGGGACCTCATCAGATGTCAGCCGTTCGGTCACGTGGACACCGGATGAACCACAGACAGCAACGGTCACGCCTACTGGTTTATTGTCTGGGGACACAGTCGCCACCACGACGGTTGAGGCTTTCCTAGACGGAGTCACCAGTAACACAGTGGACGTGGATGTCTATGCATGTAGGAGTACGGGAGCTTCATGTCTTGACATCTTCGATACTGGTAGTGGGAAATTGTTTACAAATTCACCATCCAAAACGTTCCTAGATAGTAGAGGAGGCAGTACAAATAAAGGTTTTACACAAGAAATAGGAACTTCAGGTCCTACTGGGGATTTCTATATTTTCGATTGGAATAACGCAGATTCATTGTGTGACACATATAATTCCAAGAGTATTGCAGGACGAACCAACTGGCGTTTAGCTACTGTGAATGAGTTAAGGGGACTATTCAACACAAATGGAAATATGTTTACTGCTCGTGGCTGGGCAGTCAGGATAAATTACTGGACATCAACGTCTCGTGGTCCGGGCTATGCCAATATATCTCTCAGAAATGGTCACTCTGGGCTCACTATGCCGAGCGACGACTATCTTTACGCATCGTGTGTCTCTGTTCCTTAGCGGCAAACGTCTGAGTCTTAGATTTCTCTCTCAAAACCACCTACCTCGGTAGGTGGTTATATTAGTGATTTTAATAAAGTGCTTGGCAGGTACTTTAATACATTAGTTAGTTATCAAGATAAAACCTAGGCAGATAGATATTGAGATGAACTGGTAGTCTTCTTCGATGAAATAACCTACCAGAAGTGCCGAAGTATATTGATGATGTCAGCTAACTTAAATATCTTGGTTATACCTATTATTGGTATTGTTTCTGGATATTACCTTCTAAAAGAGGGTGTTTTAGGTTTTGACTTATTAGGTATAAGTTTTTTGTTGTCGGCAATTGCCATCTGTAGTGGATAAGGGCATTTGGCCAACAACATGCAGGGTGGTCGTATGGTTGTAATACTAGAAGTAATCCGCAAAGTCAGGATGTTCTATGGTTCGTAACTCAGAAGTGTCCAGCTTCGTGCTGACAGGGTAGATCACATTTTACCCGTGGCAGCTAGATTAGTAAAAACACTGACACGGTTTTGGTCCAAAGCTTGCCATCTTGATTTTGGGTCGAAAAATCCCGTAAGAAATTTCACTCTACATATAGTGTTAAGCGAGATCTAACTCTGAGATAATTTCTTGCAGAATGAGCTTGGATTCACTATCTAATCCTGTCAAAGGGGTTGGTAAACATGGGGATTCAGCATAGCCTAATATTTCTGCCGCACTGACCATCACCCTCATGGCACCGAGATTATCTGAGAACAATTGCCACAGTCTGTCATATCTTAGAGAGAGTTCTTTCGCTTGCGCAGGGGAAGAAATTTTGGCTTGCTTAAATAAGTATAGAGCGGTGAGTGGGAACAAACCTGCTAGGACGGAATACCAAACGTCACATCCTGCTTGAATGCCATTTGAAGCGAATACGTCACCACTAACTCCAATCGTTACATTGCCTGGCAGTAGTTTTCTGAGAGCTTGAACTCGGCATCCACCCTGATCTTCAAATTGCGCACCAGGGAACTTTATTGACTGCACCATTTTTAGCTTTGCAATCTCAGCATGGAGTTCGTGACTAAAGGTAAAATGGGTAGCAGCTGGGTTGTCGTATACACAGATAGGTACCGAAACGCTCTCCGATACACGTCGATAGAGTTCATAGACTTCTTCATCGAATAACCGATGATAAGAAATAGGCGCGAGTAAAAGACCTTTTACGCCGAGCTGCTCTGCTTGCTCAGCATTAGCAAGCACATCCCTTAATCGTAGCGACCCGATGCCAGCCAAGACAGGAATTTCTCCTGCCATTTCAACTGCTGTAGCAATCGCGTTATGTTTCTCTGATGCGTTTAAATACGGATATAAACCTGTTGACCCTAAGGCACATATAGAATCAACCCTTGCGTTAATTAAACGGCCAAGAATCTGACTATAAGCGGTCACGTCGATTCGTTCATCCGACATCGGGGTGATCGGGAAAGCACTGATTCCTTTAAATATCATAGATAAATTCCTTTCATTATGTGTGTTTACCGAGTGTTATGCGACCATAATGAGCCTATCGCAAATACATTAAACAGGATGGTAAAGATAGACAATGATCTGCACAGCCAAGACTGGACACCAAATTAAGTGACTTTCCATACCTGTAGTTATTCATGACTTTCTAATTTAGCAAAGGTACTGATTTATTTTTGTCCAGAAACTTCATAGGCTAAATTTTATCCGTCACTTTTTATCTCGAAAGCCGTCAACAAAAGTAAGCTATTCCCAACGGATGAAGTGGCAGGGAAGACGATCTTCTTAGCGATCCAGGATGTCTCCGTACAATGGACGATGCCCATATAAGCAAATGGCGACAAGTTCTGAACCGCTTTATAATTATGTTCGAAGACCGATTAACTGCTTATAGGTAACCAGGGCAGTTACAAAGAATCCTTTATATATACAGGCTTTGGGGCTTTATCAATAATCGACTGCACAAATATATCAACGCATTCAGGCGTAAGTGGTAGGCTTAGTGATGGTTCGGTTATCTCAAGTTCCAGCAGCAGCGGCCGACCATTTTTACCTTCAATGAAGTCTAATCTCGCGTACAGAAGTGGTTGAGAAAGACCAAGATTGCTTTGTACTAACCTCAATATACGCTTCGCCAACGCCTTCTCTTCACTATTCGCTTCTTTTAGCTTGCGAAATTCCATGTCCGGCGTTTTAGTCTCACCACGTTGTGCGAGCAAAGGTTCCTTCTTAATCGCATGTGAGTACGTATGATCAAAGTAAATCATGTTCGTTTCACCATGCTCTTCAATCGTATGTAGGTATGGTTGAATAATGACGCCCTTACCTAGTCCTAATAGGTAACGCACATGCTGAGTTATTTTGTCTAAATCTTCGATGGACAGACGAATGACACCGAATGAATAGGCACCAACTGTTGGTTTAATCACGACTTCGTGAACTTTCCAGTAGTTATCTTGAAGATTAGCAACGGCTGCTTGAATCTCAGTTTCTGAGTAGATGATTTCTGTCGGGACAATTGGGACACCCTGCTTCTCGAGTTGTTTCAAATAACTCTTGTCTGAGTTCCATCTGATCACCGATAGAGGATTGAGCAGTACTGAACAATTTTCAACTTGTTGGCAAAATTCAATGAATGGCTCAATTTTCTCCATATAGGTCCACGGTGAGCGCAGGACAACCACATCATACATAGCCCAATCGTGGTTGGGGCTATCCCAAAATATCACATCAACTTCCACGTCAGTACGCTTAAAAGCGTCCAGAATATAAGGCATATCATAGTCGACAGCTAGGCTATCACTATCTGAGACTAAAGCGACTTTCTTTGTTGCGAGCATTTAACTATTCCTTTTACTACCAGGGAAGAAGGGATTCCATGTGAATAAACTGACCACTCACTAAGCTGTCAGCATCAAGTGCCACTTTTATCGCTGTGAGGGCTCCTTCTTTTGGGGTTAACATCCCATCGCCATCGTTTAAGTCGGTCTTTGTATAGCCGGGATGGATGCTATTTACCGTTATCGAGGTATCTCGAAGCTCATAGGCGAGGTGAGCAGTCCAAGAATTGAGGGCACTTTTTGAGGCACTGTACGCTGGTAGAGATTTAAATTCATCCGTGTATGCGTATGATTTGGTGTCACTATGTAACGTCACCGATCCCAATAAGCTCGATACATTGAGGATTTTTCCTTTCATTGAGCGCTTGAGTAAAGGTAAAAAGCTGCGGGTTACGTTTACCGTACCAAACAAATTTGTATTGAACGTTTCAAACCATTTTATGAGTGGTTGTTCAGACGGCGGTGTGCCATATTCTTCAACCCTTATTGCTGCGTTGTTTATAAGTATATCGACCTTACCAAACAAGGTTTCAACGATATGGACGGCTTCTTTGATAGATTTGTCGTCGGTAATGTCCATACATAAGCAATAGACTTCGATACCTTGGAGGTTCAGGTTAGCAGCAGCCTCTTTAATTGCTGCTGCTTTTCTACCAGCAAGCAGTACCTTATGACCTTGCTTGCCAAGTTCTGCTGCAATTTCAAAACCGATCCCTCTGTTTGCTCCTGTAATGAGCGAAATCTGTGAGTCTGACATTCAGCCTTCCTAGCTCTTAACTTTCATAAAGTGAGTTTGTTTCTTCCCTTCTATCAACTTTCCGACGACAATAATGAAACAAAGAGCCAGTAGAAGTGTTAGAAAACTGAGTATCGCCATCCAGTTACCGAAGCGCTGCGCTATGAATCCGGACGTAATTACAGGTATCGAAAATCCGACATAAGAATAGATGTACATGCCAGCCGTAGAGCTTGCCTTGTCGATGTTATGGTTACTCGTAAACTTAAGTAGCCCCGCCATATATGTGAAACCATAACTTGAAAGGCTAGTGCAACTGGCTCCGAAAAGAATGATCGTGATAGATTCATGATAGTAGCCAAGTGCTATGAGGCTAAACCCAAATACCGTAAAGAAACATCCCAATATTAGGCTTGAGTTTGGGTGCAAGCGTTTAGCAATGTGTTGAGTCAAAAAACCAGTGCAAATAGATAGGAAAACCATTAAGCCAGTCCAATCGCTTAAACCCATCTCATTGAGAAGTATTGGTACGATTGCGATGACCATACCCGTTGTAGCCCAAGCTAACATCATGCCTAAACCATACGACCACGTGTTGGTGGGGAAGCAAGGCAATGTAATGAGTTTGAGATTTGGTTTTATGGTTTGGTTGCTCGGCAATCGAACCAGCAACAACAACAACAAAGAAACGAGTAGAAATAGACTGAGGTAACTGTATGGAAGCACTGTCATGCCAGCTACGTTTAGGCTCACACTTGTCGCAAGTGCACCACTACCAAACCCCAACGACGTAGACGCGGCCACTAGCAACGTACCAAATTTTTGTTCTCGTTCATCAATAAGGTCGTATATATACGCTGAGACTGAGGTTGTGGTTAAGGCGGTAGCAACACCCAATAGCAGTCTTGCGACAAATAACGAGGTCCAATTTGGCTGAATGACGAGCAATGCCGTTGCCCCCGCACTTAACAATAGTGCAAGGAATATGGGTTGCTTCCTACCTACTTTATTTGAAATACCCCCTAGCATTAATAGAGTAGGCAATAGACCCAATACATAGGCAGCAAAGGCGATGGCGACCGCCGCGGGGCCCATGTTACTGTTTTCGGCATAAACACTGTAAAGAGGTGCTTGAAGGTTTACAGAGTAGGTCACACAGAACATGACCAACGCCAACACACTTAATGAAATTCGTTTTTCCATACGAGTACTCCTTTCGTTGATAATTATCGTTGATAGCGTTTACATGTCACGTGTACTATTAACATAAATCCAGTATTTAGAGGGTGAACTATGCATTACATTCAGCTGTTATAGACTCTTCGCTCCAAGTTGTAATAAAAGGGTCCGTTTCTTCATTACCAAGTTGATCAAACAACTCAGTAGACAAATATCTTTCTCCTGTATCTGGTGCCATTGCCAATATCACGCTTCCTTTAGATGCAGATTTAGCCACTTCTAAAGCTGTAGCTACCGTTGCCCCGGCAGAGATACCAACAAGAATGCCTTCGTGACGAGCTAAGTCACGTGCCGTCGTGATCCCCAAATTTCCATCAACAGTGACAAGGTTATCCACCACACTCTTTTAGCCTGTATTCTGGAGTTAAAGTGCTCCTGGATAAGAGTAACTTGGCGTTCATGTAAAAACAGTGTGTTCAAATCTACACCCCTTTCAAGAGGGGCGTTTTTCATCGATAATTTAGGCTCTTAGCGAAAACAAATAGTAATCGGGAAGTATTCCAAAAAATGCCCCTGTATTTTCAATTTTTCACCACACAGCCAAGTTAAAAGATTTTCGCTTCTTAAGCTCAATAAGCCATGAACCAAAATATTTTTCGACCGACTTATCTTTCCATAAAATTGACCTTGCGGCATGGATAAATAGCGTTCTCAGTTCTTTATTTCCTCGTTTTGATATTCCAAGTAGCGTTAACTGGCTTTGTTGCGTAATTCAATGGAACTAAATCAAGAACCTACGATCTGATCAGCTACGTTCACTACTTCTCGTAGCTCTATGCCTAAACCTCTTTACAAAACAACCAACTGGAAGCAATACAACCAATCACTCATTAACCGTGGCTCTCTGACCTTTTGGATTGATGAAGAGGCGATAGCGGGTGGGCGCAAAGCAAACAGAATAAGCGCGGTAGGCCACGTCGATTCAGTGATTTAGCTATCACGACAGCACTCATGGTGAAACGCGTGTTTTCTATGCCACTGAGAGCGTTGCAAGGATTTATCAACTCGATATTTAGACTGGCCCATGTTCCATTAAGCTGTCCGCATTACACCTGCATCAGTCGTAGAGCAAAGCAAGTTGAGGTCTCATTTAAGACAAAAACGAAAGGAGCGATACAGCACCTAGCCATTGATGCGACTGGCCTAAAGGTTTATGGCGAAGGTGAATGGAAAGTCAAAAAACACGGGACAGATGGCAAGCGTAGAGTCTGGCGAAAGCTTCATATTGCCGTCGATACAAGCACTCATGTAATTATTGCAGCCGAGCTAAGTTTATCGACGGTTAGAGATGGGGAAGTACTCTCGAACTTACTGAAACAAACACGCCGAAGTATCCTTGAGGTGTCTGGTGATGGTACTTACGACACGAGAGCATGTCACGCTGCTATTAAGATTAAGCGAGCCGTTGCGCTTATTCCCCCAAGAGAAGGGGCTGCCTTCTTGGAGCGTGGTCATCCTCGAAATCTCGCAGTGGGTTGCCAGAAGTTATACGGCTCAAATAAGTATTGGAAAGAGCGGTATGGATACCACAAACGTTCACTCTCAGAAACAGCGATGTATCGAGTTAAACAGTTGCTAGGAGGGCAACTGAGCTTAAGAAATTACAATTCACAGGTAGGTGAAACTTACGCGATGATAAAAGCGTTGAACAAGCTTACTGGGTTAGGTATGCCTGAAACTTGTCGTATTGACTAAAAAGTATGCGAAACGGGGTGCATCTATCTCTAAATTTAATTACGCAACAAAGCCTTCCCTACTCTCTTTGATTAGTTTGTTTTCTAGGTGGTACTCAGATCATTGAATAATATTTTTTTTCTTTAGCGAGAGGGAAATAGATGTTGTTATTATTATAAGAACGCCACATGTGCTCATCCAACTAGGGATTTCATACCAAAAAATAACCCCCCAAAGTATATTGAAGACCAAGCCGATATAGCGGGTGACTGCAACTACAGCGGCGTTTTCATGACTGAATGCCTTTGTTAGGAAAATTTGCCCAATGAGCGAAACAAGACCAATGGCAATTAGATAAATCCACGCAATTCCCTGTGGAACCACAAACTCCTCCCTCATCAAGTAACCGGATACCAACATCGAAGTGAAAAGAAAATAAAACACAATCTCGTAAATATGGTGCCTCTTACTCAGGTGGCGAATAGTGATAGAGGCAGCCGCCGCAAAAAAAGCACTCGCCACCCCTGAGAGGGCATACAAATTAAATGTGTCGAAGCTAAATGGATTTACAATTAAGGTAACTCCAACCAAAGTGAGCGGAAAAAGGAATGCTACTTTTTTAGGGGCTTTTTCTCCCAAAATTAGGTTGGAAAGTAATATAACGAAGAACGGGGACAGGTAAGCCAAAATCACGGCGTCCGCTAGCGGCATGTGGGTAATCGCGTACACAAAAGCGAGCAGATAAAACGCCCCAAACAGGCCACGAAGCAAAAGCATTGGTATGCCCGTGGTAGAAAACCTGATACTCGCTTTCCACATTAAACCTAAAATCAGAACGGTTCCTATTGCGCTTCGGAAGAAGACAATTTCAGAGCTTGGAATCGTCAAACTGGCCGCTTTAATAAGTGCGTTCATGACACTAAAAATGAACGCAGAAAATATAGTTAACGCTACACCGTTGTTCATGATGGGTTTCTTTAAAGGTCGTATGATAGACGCACCCAACCAAGGTATTGGTGCGCTTGAGTGCGGGACTCTTCAATCAAATGGTGAGGGAGTTGAGAGCTACTTAACCAAGATTCGAATATACCTAGCACACGGTTAACGCTCGGTAATGCAATCCCATGCGCTCTGCCTAAGACTTGAAGCCAGTAAAGATTCTGTATATCTTCTTTAGGTATTCGAGGTAAAGACAACTTGCCTTTTTCCACCTTACCTTTGGCATAGGGCACGGCAGAGAAGTTGAAGTAGCACCCATTTTCATCCGGCTTAGAAAAAGGATCGATCAGAATCGCGCTGTATCGTACGTAAACCAAATATTCCTGCGCTATTGGAGTGAGCGACATAAACTGCTCAATTTGACGACGACGAATGGTTTCTGGATGCACAGGGTAGTTGTCATCATTGAGAAATTGTAACAAGTTAAATGGTGTTCCGTTAAAGTGAAGCATCAATCTTGATATATCGCGCCATAGCTCAACCAAAATGTGGATGGTTTCGGTTGTGATCGGTCCCTCAGGGAAAAGTTTGTACATGTACTTAACTTCTCTCGTCTCACTTAAGATATGATTGAGCGAGAAAGGGGTCATAAAAAATGCGGGATGAACGAAAGAGGTAATGTTTCGTCCTTCTACGCTAAACCCATTTTCCAACTCGACAACTTCAACACCGATATCCGCTAAAGTTTGAGTCAGTAGCTCTAGGACAGGGCATTTTTCTTTACTTGAGTAAGCATAAATACGTTTTTTAACCGCTTTGGTAAGGACACGAACGCCAGCTTGTTCCGTTATAAATTTAGTGGCCGCAAAGTAATTGGAAAATATCAGTACGTTGGGGGTTAAATTCAGTTCTGAAAACAAGCCTTTTACAATCCGGTGCCCACCAAATAAGGATGAAATGAGGACTACTATTTTTGTGGAACTCAAACACGATTTAGGTAAAGCCAATAGAACCGCTGAATAAGCATGAGATGGGGTGCCCAGAACCAACGTATCCCATTGTCCGCTTACATCGCGTAAATCTTCAAAAACCGCATCAAATATCACCTGCCCAGCCATTCGCTTCAAAGAGGATTTGGCAGCGATAATATGCGCAATACGTTCGTTGTGTAAGCTTTCGAACATCGGCTGCCAGCGCTCTGATGAGCGGTTTACTAACCCAAGTTGCTCGCACTGGTTTCTGATGATTTTTGCTGTCTGAAATGCGGCTGGCCCTGTGCCAACGATTAACACTTTTCCTAATGAAAGAGTCATTTTGCGCGCTCCATCAAGACGGTGTCATATATCGCTGCATCGTTATGGATCTGTTGTGTTTCCCACCCATCCATTAGGTTTGGGTTGAAAGGGTAATTGAAGGCGGACTTTAAACCATTACCGAATCGAACTAATACTCGGTGAGAGTGGTTAAGATGAGGTCTAAGCTGTCTGAGTTGTTCCCATTTATGTTCCACTAAAGAGGCTACTACAACATGAGTTGGCCGGAAAGAGGCAAACTCAGTGATTAGATCTTTGCAGCTAAAAGTGGTTGACAAGTTGAGTTGGTTGGCCATTTTCACTGCCTGCTCATCAAGATCTAGACCGTGCACGAGAGCGCCTGTGCTCTGAGATATAGTGAAAGCAGAAACCGGATAGGACCCTGAGCCAATAAACAGGACTCGAGAGTTGCTTTCAATTCCTGCTTTTTTTAGTTCAATTTTTGTGTTTTCAGAAAGTTGGTATAAATATTCGCTGATGTCGATTTGATGCTCTCTGGCACACTGAGACTGATGTTTTTCCAATAAACACAGAGCTTTTACAGCAGTTTCACGAAGCTGCTTGATTAAACGATCGTACTCAGGGGTCATATCAAAATCATCGCTAATGGTTTTAAAATTTTCTTGCAAAATCCAAGCGCAAAACTCATCAATTTTTTCTTGCAAAAGGACAAAACATTCACAATTTTCAAGGCTGTAATGAGTCAGGGTTTGAATTTGAGATTCAAACGTGGATAGAGAAACTAATAAGTGATATTGCCTTTTATTCATTGCCATAAGAATGCCTAATCTGTTTTAAGGGCTCGAACTGGGGTGACGTGGGTATGTCCATGAACGCAACAACCTACGTCCACATGAATCTGATAGATTTTCCCCAGCCTTTCAGAATCGAGCACGTCTTCTGGTTTACCGCAATATTGAACTTCACCATCATTCATTAAGAGAAGATGGTCGCAGTATCGAGCAGCGAGAGAGAGGTCGTGTAGGACCGCAATTGTGATGATATTTTTGGCTCGGGTATATTGACGAACAAGGTCTAAAATTTGGACTTGATGCTTGAGATCTAAGGCGCTTGTTGGTTCATCTAAGAGCAATACCTTGGGCTCAGCAACAAGAGATTGCGCCAGTGAAACCAGCTGTTGCTGACCACCGCTTAGTTGAGAAAACTGTCTAAGGGCGAGATTTCTCAAACCTAGATAATCAAGGATGGCGTCTGCTTTTTGTTCTTGTTCAAATGTGATGTTCCAGCTCAGTTGATGAACCAAGCCCAGTAAGACAAACTCAATAACCGTTAATTGACAGGGAGATTTGTTGAGTTGACATAGGTACGAGAAGGATTGTAGCGGTAATCTCAGCCCGTCCTCCCCACTTGAATTAATCTTCCCATCAGAAGGAATGATGCCCATGATAGCTTTGAGCAATGTCGTTTTTCCTGCGCCATTGGGCCCTAAAATGGCGGTAAATTTGCCACCCAAAAAGTGGGCATCTACCTTCTTTAAAACGAGTTTTCTTCCAATTGGAACGGCAAGATTTTCTATTGAAAGCGACGTCATTAGATAAACCTCCTGCTTATCAGAAAATAAAGAAGGATCGGCACACCGACTAAGGAGGTGACGATACCAATTGGTATGATAGTGCCTGGGACAATCAACTTAGCAACAAGAGACGAGGTACATAAAAGCAACGCTCCCATTAATGCCGCCAAAGGTAAGTAGAAACGCTGATCTTCGCCTATTAGCATTCTTGCTAGGTGAGGAGCAACCAAACCAATGAAACCAATGGTTCCGACAAACGACACTGCTCCTGCAGTTAATAAGGAACACAGTAAAAACATCTGTAGTCTTAACTTGCTGGTCTTTATTCCCAAGGCGAGTGCACGCTCTTCGCCTAAAGTGAGGGCGGTGAGTGCCCATACCTTAGATAACGCAAAGACCAAACCGAACAGGAAAACGGCTCCTGAAACAAAGAAGGACAACCAACTCGCCTTCAGTAGACTGCCAAATAACCAAAAAACAATTTGCTGCAGCACTTCTGGTGATGCCAAATATTGAATTAATGACTGTAAAGCCTGGAAAAAGAAGAGAACGACAATACCTGCCAAAATCAGGATTTTTGCGTCCATATGTCGGCTGCGACCAATTATGTAGATCGCCATACTCGCTAATCCAGATGTCAAGAAAGCGGCAAACGGCACGCCTAACCAATGCAAACCAAATACTGAAAAACCGGTTAAAAAAGCTATGGCTGCACCAAATCCAGCAGCAGCAGAGATACCAAGGGTATACGGACTGGCAAGTGGGTTGGCTAAGAGGGTTTGCATTAGACCGCCAGCGAGGCCGAGTGAGGCGCCAACCATAAGACAGGTGAGAGTGATGGGTAACCGAAGTTGCCAGACAATAAGTGTTGATAAGCTGTCACCAGAGGGACCACCTAGGAGGGCTTCAACAACTTGTTCAATGCCTAGCCACGATGAGCCAGTACCAAGATCGAATAAAGCGGAAAAACTCGTTGCCAGAAAAGCGCCTAGCAAAATCTTAATTCTTTGCTTCTGCATTCTTTGATAAATAGCGCCGCTGGAATGATTCAGGTCAGACGATGCTTTCATGCTTTCATTCATGAGTTACGCCCACCTGAATCATGAAAGTGCCTTTGAGCGCTTGCGGCATGTAGTTCCTAAAAAATTCTTGGTGCAATTTCTTAGGTTCAATATCTTTAAATGCTTCTGGGTAAATAGACTTTGCTAGATACAACAAGAAAACGTGGTCGTAAATAGTACGTGTTCCTGAGTGGTATATACCGTAGACGTCACCATTTTTAACTGCCGTCAGTTGATTCCAGCCAGCACGATTTAGGTAGGGGCGGTATCTAGTTTGCGCTTCTTCCATTGTGCTGTTGAAACCAAGCAGGGCGCTGTCGTTATGTTTAACCCAGTGAGCACCGGATATAAAGATCACTTCTGGATCTTGACTCAAGATATATTCAGGCGTTAGGTGGGCAGAACCTTCAAACATCCCATGGGCAAGGTTATCGGCCCCCGCCATTGTCAAAAGGTTGCCCCACATTGTCGTCGAGTAAGATTTACCGTATTCATTTGGTCCACCTGTACCTGCTTCCACATACACACGGCGTGCCGTGTGGTTTTCCAGATGCCTCGTAACACGTTGTTTAACCATGTTTACTGTGTTTTCGTATTCCGTTGCAATCGATGAAGCGCGTCCTTCTGTCCCCATTACTCTGCCTATAACACGTGTGCTAATGACGTGTTTTTCAAGCGTTTGAGCATTGAAGTCTACAACGACAACTCTGATACCATTCTTTTCAAGTATTTCAACTTTTTCACCAAGGGATTGATATTGCCACGCCGCAAGAAGTGCAACATCAGGTTTAGTTAACAAGAGTTTTTCGAAATCAAAAGTACCTGTATAAAGAGAACCTGAATCAATAATCGTTTCTAACTCAGGAATGATTTTTTTATAGGTGGTCCATTGAGATTGACGGTAATCTTTCCAAGAGTGTCTTGGGAAAATAGCCACTTTTTTGTAAGCATCTGGTCCAGCGATCGCTAGGTAATCCTCAAAATAAAAACCTAGGAAAATTTTTTCTGCCGGCTTTTCTAAAGAGATGTTTCTACCGAGCACGTCTTTGAACTGAAGAGCTGTAGAAGCAGAGGCCATGTCACCCAAAGCCAAAGTTGCCAAAAAAAGTGCTTTTACTTTTAAAAGGTGTCCTTTCATTCCCTCGACCTCAAATAGAACACTAATTGTTATAATGTAACAATGGTTCTAGGGTTGAAAAGATATATATTTATTATTTATATCTATTAAATATAAATAATAAAGCTAGGTGGATTTGTTGTTGCGTAATTCAATGGAACTAAATCAAGAACCTACGATATGATCAGCTACGTCCACTCTCTCTCGTAGCTCTATGTCTAAACCTCGTTACAAAACAACCAACAGGAAGCAATACAACCAATCGCTCATTAACCGTGGCTCTCTGACTTTTTGGATTGATGAAGAGGCAATAAGCGGTTGGGCGCAAAGCAAACAGAATAAGCGCGGTAGGCCACGTCGATTCAGTGATTTAGCTATCACGACAGCACTCATGAAAAGTCAAAAAACACGAGACGGATGGCAAGCGTAGAGTCTGGCGATGGCGCGTACGACACGAGAGTGTGCCACGCTGCTATTAAGATTAAGCGAGCCGTTGCGCTTATTCCCCCAAGAGAAGGAGCAGCCTTCTGGGAGCGTGGTCACCCTCGAAATCTCGCCGTGGGTTGCCAGAAGTTATACGGCTCAAATAAGTATTGGAAAGAGCGGTATGGATACCACAGACGTTCACTATCAGAAACAGTGATGTATCGAGTAAAACAGTTGTTAGGAGGGCGATTGAGCTTAAGAAATTACAATTCACAGGTGGGTGAAACTTACGCGATGATAAAACCGTTGAACAAGCTTACTGGGTTAGGTATGCCTGAAACTTGTCGTATTGACTAAAAAGCATGAGAAACGGGGAGACTCTGTTTCTAAACTGAATTACGCAACAAAGCCAATAATTATTGCGAAGGTGTAAATAATTTCTTGGCTTAATTAAAATTGATTTACGCTAGAAAGGCATTGTGTCCTTAACGCACTATAACTAAATATCTTGATATAACTACTCTAAGTGGCAAAGGGTAGAGCACACATATGAATAATTTAATAAAGCACCGCACGGTTTTCATCACCGTTTGATTTGGATTTACATGGCTCGCACCACGTATGAAGGATTTTGATATTTCTTTGTTGCGTAAATCAGTTGAACTAAGTTATCGGGACCGATTAAGAGAAACGGATGTGCTATTTGGAGAAATAGTACATCACAGCGCTGAAGTGATGACTAAGGTGAGGTCTCAAAAAAGTGAGGTAAGGACGATATCTGTTTTTATTCCTACTGGAAAATACGACAAGTGTTTGCCTTACTTATAGACGTATATACATTAACTTAGAAACTGGCTTGACTGATTTGGGGCTAACTCTAACAATAGAGCTTAATCGAGCGCTTGAGACCATTAATGCTCGTTTTGAAAAAGGGACGCTGACCTTTGGCTCTCAAAAGGGAGGTTACAGTGAGCAAGGTGGCAGTATCGATATACCCATTCTAGTGACTTACTGACGGGTAAATGTATTTAAATAATCCTCATTCTTGGCTTCTTATCTCTTAGCTTATTGCTTCTTAGTTTTTTACGTGGGGTGAGAAATAATGAGGTGCTCTTTCCTTAGGCGTGATCCTTCGGGCAAGGCTTTCTCTTGGAGCTTTCATCTATGGCCTAGATTGGCATCACCCTAGTGAGCCACTGCGTGCCGCACCAGAAGGTGCTTCTCTACAAGCTCCTA